>JARLJB010000202.1 GCA_031291415.1 Telmatospirillum sp. | reverse complement strand
GGCATTTCCGCCTGGTTGACGAAACCGGTGAAATGCACGGCCAGTTCGGGATGAGCCGCGGCGAGCTGCCGCAATTCGGCATCCATCTCGCCCGAACCCGCCATGACGAGATGCAATTTGCGCCCTTCGCCGGCCAGCCGCGCAGCAGCCATGATCGTCAGGTGCGGTTGTTTGCGCTCCATGAATTTCGACGCATAGACGAATACCGGGCACGCATCATCGGTGCATCCCCATGTGCTGCGCAGCGCCCGGCGCGCCTCCGGCGTCAGGTGGCTATCATCGCGAAAGCGCTCGTTGTCGACGGTAAACGGGGTATCGACCAGCTTGCGATCGGGCACGCCCCACTTTTTGTAGAACGCGCCGTTGCGTTGCCCGGATACCAACATCCGATCGCAGGCCGCAAAGAACGTCTTGACGTAGATGCGCTTGGCCAGACTGTCCCGTTTGGCGTGCATCAGTTCGACATTCGAATCCGAACGGGTCAGAACCCGCGCGCCGGTCAGCTTTGCGGCTGCGACCGCCAGCACATTGCCCGCCAAGGCATACCCGTTGACGATGACGGCATCGAAGCGTCCGCGCAAAATCTTCCAGAATATTTCCGGTACAAACGTCGCCTTATAGCGCGAAGGTTCGATCGTACCGAAATTCTTCCCGACGAATTCGGATTTATAACCCGATAACAAGTCGATGTTCCACCGCACGCTCGTTCCGAATCCGGGATCAAAGGCCGCACGGATGGATTGATCGCTGAAGTAATACACTTGCAGATCGATATCCGGATCGGTGGCCAGATGCCGGTAAAGCGGAACGAAATATTGTATCGGATGGCTGATCACAATCGCAACCCGGCGCTGTTTGCGAATCTCAGTCATGGTTGTCCATTTCCTTTGGGAATGCCGTCAGCGCGTGTTGAGAGAGATCAAGGACGGACATGGGGCGATGTCTGGCGCATACGGATCAACCGCGCCGGATTTCCGCCCTGCACCGTCCACGCATCGACATCGCGCACCGCGACAGCCCGCGCGCCCAGAACGGCGCCATCGTTGATCGAGACGCCCGGCCCGACAAAGGCATCGGCCGCCACCCACACATGATCACCGATCACGATCGGCTTCAGGATCAATCGGAAATCGGGGTCATCATAATCATGGCTGCTGGCGCATAAATGGGCGCCCTGGCTGATCACCGAATTGGCCCCGATCGTGATCGCTCCCTGATTGTACACCCTGACGCGGGGGCCGATGACCGACCCGGACCCAAGGGTCAGGTTTGCGGGATGCCACACGATCGCGGATCCGTAAATTTTCGCACCGGGCGCGATTTTTGCGCCGAAACCACGCAGCAGCAAGGCCCGCCAGCGGTGCAGCGGCGGCGGGGTCCATGCGCCCAGGCATTGCCACACGACCATCCAGAGCGTGCGTTCGACGCGGTTACGCAACGAAAAACTGGGCCCGCTCAGGCGGACGCCGGAGCGCGCCGAATTGAGCGGACCGTTACCGTCGGTCATCGCCAAACTCCTCCAATCCGGAAAATCCGCGTCTCACAACCCATCAGCCCCATCAGCGACGTTTGGAAATCAAACGCAACAGCGGCTTTTCCACCGCCACATGGAACGCGATTCCCGCGATCACCCCCGCCGCCACGATCGCCAGCCACCAGACAACGCCCGGCAACGGCACATGCCGGGCAATCACCACAGCGACTTTGGTCAGTGCAGAAACCACCACCAAATGGACGAGGTATATCGAATAGGATGCGTCGCCCAAGGCCGTCAACGCAGGCGGCACGACCAGTGCGCCACGGCGCTCGAGCGAGATCAACCCGAGCGAAAGTGCTGATGCACCAAGACCATAGCACCACAGCGTGAGAGGCAATGCATGGTCGGCCGGGTAAATGTCGGACCAGGTCCAAGCGAGTGCAAACAGTCCGGCGCCCGTTGCCACGAAGATCCGGTCACCGCGAATTTCGGAGGTACGCTGAACTTGCCAGGCGACAACCATACCCATGGCGAACAACAGGTGGACCGGATCGAACACGAACGATGCAGGATAGGGCATGGCAACCAATGCGGCTGCTACACACAGCACCAGCCAACCCGCAATGACCGCCATACCAAAGCGCCAGCGCCACAGCATCACCGCAAACAACACATAGAACAGCATTTCACGCCGCAGCGTCCATTCAACCGAAAGCAGGGGCTCCTTTATGGTCGGATCGACCGGGCCAGCGGCAAAGGCGTTGATCGTCTCGACCGCGCTTGGGCGCACCCCGGCCGCAAGGTTCGGGAAAGCCGCCAAGATAACCAGAACGATACACAGCATGGCCCACAGCGGCGGATAAATCCGGCGAAACCGCTTCCACGCGAACGAACGCACCGCCCCATCTCGTCCCAGGTCGCCACGATGGGCCAGCACCATGACCAGGCCGCTGAGCACAAAAAAGAATTCGACCCCGCTGCCACCGGCACGAAAGAATATCGCGGGCTCATGTCCGAAATATTTTGGCAATGCGCAAACCATGTTGGCATGAAACGCGACAACTGACAAAGCCGCCAAGCCCCGGCCCGCCTGAAGAACGCGATAGTTGTGACGAACCTCGCCCATACATTGCCCCCTGCTGGCATTTTGCCGCCGTCCGATTATCAGCCAATGCCATCTTCGGCCACCGATCGATGGATGTCGCCGGGCGGGGCATACACGCTTCCCATGCTGCGGCGCAAGATAGACCTGAAACGGCATGATGCCGGGCGTGGTCAATTGAATCGCTTGGATTGCGGCAATTTTCACGGTTATAGCCGTACCCGGCACGTCGATCCATGTTTTCGAACTCATGGCTCTTCTCGCAAGAGCGTAAATCGCAGCAAACGGCACGTTTGAACAAGAGGGGCTTTCCGGGGTGACCAACACTGCGCAGCAATTCATACGGCGTCCGCTACCGGCGTTGACCGGAGTGCGCTTCTTTGCTGCGGCGGCGGTTCTGCTGTTCCATTATGGCGCGGGCTTTTCCGACCGGATTCACGCTCCATCGCCCATTCGCCATGTGCTGCATAATGGTTACCTTGGGGTCAGCCTGTTTTTCGTCCTGTCGGGATTCATCATCGCCTATTCGCATTTCACCGAATCAATGTCCGCGCCGGTCGTCGGTCGATTTTTGTGGGCACGCATCGCGCGAATTTATCCGGTCTATCTGCTCGCACTGATCCTTGCCCTGCCCGTACTTGAAAAGCCGCTGACGCCCGGTGACGCGCTGTCGGTGCTGACCATGACGCAGGCCTGGACCGTCCCATCCAGCGGCCATGGCTTTGCCTGGGTGATGCAGGCATGGACCTTGTCGATCGAGGCGGCATTCTATTTGTTGTTCCCACTGTTCTGGCCGCTTGTCCGGCGACTGGGCCGGAACGGCACCATCGCTCTGGCGATTGCCGCAGCCGCCCTGATCATCGCATTCGGCACCCCCTCGATCAGTCCGGGCGTGCATGTCGTGCCGTTTCTGGGGACCGACACGCAAATACCCATGCCACTGTTCCGAATGGCTGAATTTGCCTATGGCATGGCGCTGTGCCAGATGTTCGTGCGTTGGCCGCCAACGCTGTCACCGCGCACGGCCGGCATCGCGGAACTGGGATTGGTCGCTGCAATGCTGATCACGCTCGCCTCGGCCGAAGCGATGCAGACAAAGGCCATCTTTACAGTATTGGCCGGAATATTCATCCTGATCAGCGCACAAGGTGTAGGAGCAGTTACATGCATACTATCAACCCGTGCATTGCTGTTACTGGGCGGCGCCAGCTATGCCATCTACATCCTGCAACAGCCATTGCATTCACTATGTTCGTTGCTGGTCCGCAGTCCGTTTGATCAGGTGATCAGTCCGATCGTGACGATCGTCGGCGCAATCCTTGCATTTCAATGGATTGAACAGCCCGCGCGGCGATTTTTGATCAATCTGGTGCGCAAATCCGGTTAACGCCTCTTGAAATTGCAAAAAGTTAATGTCCGATATGGACCACCTCTACAAACAATGATAGGAAACCTAGAAGCTAATGGTCCCGCTCTTGCCAAGGCGGTGAACCATAAGCATTTTCGAAGAGTAACCGGATTGAATTTTTCGGAAAAAATAGTTCGGGTACTGAGGGACGTCTACGTGTCGAGCGTCCCCGAACCCATTGTCGGGCGGATTCGGGGCGCGCGTAAAAACGGCGTGTTTCGGCAGGCCGGCGTGGTGTTCGTGCATGTTCCACGCTCAGCCGGGACCAGCTTTTGCCAGGCACTCTATGGCGGGTTCCTGGGGCATTTGACCATCAACAACGTTCTAAAAAGCGCCTCGCCCGATGTGCTGGCGCTGCCGCGCTTTGCCATCGTGCGCAATCCGTGGGACCGGGCGGTTTCGGCCTATCACTATGCGCTGGGCGGCGGCGGCATCGAAGGCATCGTCCGGATCCGGCATCCCGCCACATACCGAAAGCCGGAATTCGAGAGCTTTGAAAGGTTCGTCACCGACTGGCTTGCACACAAGAATCTGGTGAAACTTGACGTGGTATTCCAGCCGCAAAGTTTTTATGTCCGCGCCGCCGATGGCTCCATGCCGTTCGATCACATCGGTCGGTTTGAAGACATCAACCAGACCGTAACCTGGCTGCAGGGCGCGTTGCCGGGCTTTTCCGGGGTGCAGCATACAAACAGCAGCCGGCGTTCAGAATATGCCGGCTACTACACCCCGAAAACGCGGGATCTGATCGCCAGGCTCTATGCCGAAGACATCAAACTGTTCGGATATACGTTCGAAGAGTGAAACCTGTGGCGAAGAGTGAAACCTGTGGCGAAGAGTGAAACCTGTGGCGAAGGGTGAAACGTGTGGCGAAGGGTGAAACGTGTGGCGAAGGGTGAAACGTGTGGCACGGCGGGAAATCCCGCCGCGCCAGTTCGCCATGTACGTTACCTGTCACCACGAATGATTGGTGCATCGACGTTGTTGCCGGAAATGTTCACGCCAGCCGACCGTTCAACGACGACGGCGTTGCCATCGACCACCGGCATTCCAAACGCATGCTTCCCCACATTGGTCACCTGATTGTCGGCGACGACGACATCTTGTGCCTGAGAGACGAGAATGCCCGCGCCGGGCACCGAATCGATCGCATTGTTGGTGATCATCACATGCCGCGCGAACACATTCCCGTCGGCTGCTTCGGAATAGCTGGCGAATCCGGAACGTGACGCCAGATAGACCGCAATCGCCGCCGGGGCAGCGACCGAACGATACGTCGAATCAAACCATTCGTCGTTGACATCGTGGATCGTGTTCCCGGCGATCAACAGATTTTCGATGGGCGGACCTTCGGCATTGCCGGTCTGGTTATCGTATAGCGCCTGAACCGCGCTTTCTGCGGTTCGGTCGAATCGGTTCTGGATCACGGCGATATCGCTGCCGTGCGCGATGACACCGCGTTCGCTGCTGTCATGGAACCAGTTGTTGCGCACAAGAATGCGTGTGCTGTCAAAATCCCGGACCCGCAGCTGATACGAGGCCCCTGCCACAAGCGGTGCCGAGCCCGACGGCAAAGTGACGGTGACCTGCTGTCCGGGTGCAGGCGGCGTAACGACCGCCGCGATCGGGACACCTTTTGCCAAAAGGTTACCGCCCTTGTCATCATAGACATCAACCAATCCGCCGACGCGCCAATAATTAAGCAGGCCGATATTGGCGGTGCGCACGGTGTGCGGATCGATCGCTTGCGCCCGCCGCAGCGCCGCATTGACGTTCAGGCCATCGTCGCCCTGATTTGCGATTTCACTGTCCTCAAGCGCGATGTCGCCAGCGGTCGTCAGGAAATTGAGCCCATCGGCAACCGTCGACAGATAGCGCGGCTGTTCGCCAGGCGCCAGCAGCGCATCGGGTTTGCGCACGATGCGCAACTTCTTGATATGAATGGCCGGCCCGGTGCCAATCAGGGTAATCCCCGTTCCCGGCGAATTGTAGATCGTGACCCCCGAAATCGCGACGAACGACGAATAGCCGTCGCCCAGGATCGCCGCGAACAGGTTGTCGCGCACCGTGCCAAGGAACGTGTTGGCATGCGGCGGCACCGGATGAAAATGCTCGTTAGGACCGAACGCGTAAATCTGCCCCGAAACATGGCGAAAGCACGTCGATGTCGCCGTAAGGCTGGACGAGCCGCAGCCATAGGGCAACGAACCGTGCGGACTGCGCTCTGCCTGCCACGCGGCCAGATCGGCCGGGGCCATGTCACGCGCCAGCAGAAAACGACGCTGCGCGACGTTGAACGGAATGAACGAAGAGATCGGCATCGGCATGGCCGGGTTGATCGGAAACGCCGAATTGACCGTAAGGGACTGCGGCGATCCCGGCTGACCGGTCCCGCTGATGGCAACCGGTACCGCCAGCGCTTCATCCCAATCCATCGTCAGATTCGTCAGCGCGATATGATCGCTGCGGTTGATGTGGATTCCCGCGCGCGAATGGATCGCGGTCAGCGGGGCATCCGGCTTGCCCAGATATGCGAACAGCAGCGTCGAACCGTTGCCTTCGATCGTGACGTGCGACAGATTGACGAGGTTGATCAGCCCTTGGCCGTTGTTGAAACTAGCCGGCGGGTAGATGTGATACGTGCCGTGCGGGATGTCGAGTTTGTCGGCTTTCTTCTCGCGCACCGTGTTGATCGCCGAAATGAACCGGAAATAGTCGTAATACAGCCCGTCATGCCCGGCCCTGTCGGATGCGGCGCGGGCAGCAGCGACGACATCGGGATCGTTCAGGCTGACCACCGACTGAAACGTCGTGGGCGGGGTGTTTTCGTCCGACAGCGCCCGGTTGGCCGCGATCATCGCCGCTGCGCGCGCGGCAGCGACGCTGCTCAGCGGTCGTCCCATGGGCTGATCCGTGACGGGCTGGGCCAGGGCCGGCTGGACGATCATCGTCGCCGCCGCTGCCAGCAGCGCGCCGACCGCGCCCGCATGACGAAAGCTGACACCGCGATTGTCCGCAAAAAAGTTGGGTCCAGTCATAAGACAAAATCCCCGAAACAAGACATCGTGATCCCCAGGAAAGCTTATGGGGTAAGCGCGTTTGATTGCCAACGCGAAATGCGCCGGATGGACCATGAACCGGATGCCCGGCGTGATGCTCAGGCAGGCATATCGCTCAACACGGCGCGCATGGTCGCCACGGCGCTGTCATCGGGCGATCCCACAATCGTCCAGTCGATCGCCTTGACGCCCGCCACGAGGCGCTGCGGACTGGTCGTCGAGACCAGTAGAATGGCGGCGCGATGCGTGGCCAATGCCAGCGTCTGGGCCACACCGGCCCAACATTGCGGATCGGACGGCTCTCGCCCCAGCGCACGCAATCCGTCGATCTGGCTGGCGGAAAAACGATCGGGCTGCGGAAACTGGCGCAAGGCGCCGTGCAAAATCACATCGCCGGCGGGACAGTCCGTCACCTCGGGTTGCCACCGGTACTGGCTGATCGTGCCAAAGGGGACAAGACCATCGAGCCCCGCTCCGGTGCCACTGCCCAATGCCAGTGTCCGGCCAAGATCGCGCTGTTCGTGCATGGCCCGAGCGACATCCGGCGTCAGCGAT
>JARLJB010000201.1 GCA_031291415.1 Telmatospirillum sp. | reverse complement strand
GGCAAAGGCTTCGCCGTCGTCGCCTCGGAGGTCCGCAAACTGGCCGAGCGCAGCCAGGCCGCCGCCGCTGAAATCAGCACGCTGTCGTCGCACACCGTGAAGGTCGCGGCGGAAGCCGGCGACATGCTGACCAAACTGGTTCCCGACATCAAGAGGACCTCGGACCTCGTCGAGGAGATCTCGGCCGCCTGCCGCGAACAGACCATCGGCGCCGAACAGATCAATACGGCAATCCAGCAGCTCGACACCGTCACCCAGCAGAATGCCGGCGCCTCCGAGGAAATGTCGGCGACCTCCGAGGAACTGGCGGCCCAGGCCGAGCAATTGCAGGAAACCATCTCCTACTTCCGCATCGACAACAGAGGGTCGGGCAATCCGGCATCGCGCGCCATTACGGACGGACGGCATTCGGGAGCGAAAGCCTCGAATGCGCCAACCTCCAATCGACAATTGGCAAAGACGACCGCGCGAGACACCAGCAACCGGAGTACCGGCAAGACGCTCCCTGCCAAGGCAACGCTGCGCGGCGAGGGTTTCTCCCTGGATCTGGCCAGCGGCGGCGGTGACGCCAGGGATGCGGAATTCGAGCGTTTCTGACATAATAAAAGTAGAATTGTTACCTAAGTCAAACAACTCAGACGCATTATAGCCCGTGCCATGACGATCGCGAAATCAAGTGCGTCACGTCGTTCGTGATGGCAGCCGCTAGCAAAGGGAAGCAGGACATGCGCGTGACGATCAAATTCAAGCTTGCCGCCGCCTTTGGTCTGGTCATTCTGCTATCCCTGGCAACGGCGATCGTCGCCATTGTCAGTCTGGCCGGAATGAATGAGCGGATCAACGAGTTGGTGAACCTGTCCGCCCAACGGGTCCGACTGGCCGAAACCATGCAAACCAAATTGTTCGGCCTCCAGAAATCCGAGAAGAATCTAATTCTGGCGACCGAGCCGTCGATTTTCGAGCGTTACGAAACTGATCTGCGGACGTTCCGGACGCAGATGCGGCAAACCATGGATGCCTTGACCGCCATCGCGACCGCCGAGGGAAAAGCCAAGCTGATGGCGCTCGGCGCCAATTACGACAAGTTTGCCGCATCGCAAGACAAGGTCGTCGAACTGGCCAAGCTCAATTCCGAAAGCCGTCTCAAGACGATCTCGGAAAAGGATGCCAGAGAGGCGTTCGCCCAAATGTTCGCGTTGGCGCAGCCCTTGGCCGACCGGCTCGAGAGCGAACCTCAGGCAACCGCCGACAAGGGACGGACAGCGTTCGTGGCCGTCCATCTCGTCGGCAAATTGTTCGAAATGGAGAAAAACCAAAAGGTCATGGCATTGGCCGACAGCGACCAGGAGCTTGATCGCGCCATCAAGATGACCGATGCCAATATCGTCGAGATCCAACGTCTGCGCGACCTGTTGCGCAGAAACGTCAGTGACACCGACAAGGCGATTCTCGACACCTTCTCGGACCGCCTCGGGAATTGGCAGAAGATCGATGACGAGATGCGTCGCCTCGCCCGGGAACATGGCCGCGGCAAGGCTTTCGCCCTGTCGATCGGCAGCCGGGATCTCGTGGCGCAGATGCAAGGTCAGTTGGAAGACGTCGTCGCCACTGCAGCCCGGCGTATGGAAGAAGATAAGAGCAACTCCGACGAAGCCTATCACGACGCGCGGCTGACGCTCATTTTTGTCGTCATCGCCTCGCTGTTGATCGGGTTCGGCGCCGCGACCTGGCTTTCGCTCAATATCGGCCGCGGGCTGGGCCGTGCCGTCGGACTGGCCAATGCCGTGGCCATCGGTGACCTCGACCAACAGGTGCGCTCGGCCGGCAACGACGAAGTCAAGGATCTGGTCGATGCGCTCAACCGCATGACGGCAAATTTGCGCGCCACGGCCGACTTGGCAGCGGCAATCGCCCAAGGCGACCTGTCCGTCGAAGCCAAACGCCTGTCCGAGAAAGACGTTCTCGGCATCACGCTGGAACGGATGATCGGCACGCTGCGAGGCACAGCCGAAGTCGCCTCGGCAATTGCCGACGGCGACCTGACGGTCGAAGCGGCGCGCATCTCCGACAAGGACGTCCTCGGCATTGCCTTGGAAACCATGCTGAGCAAGCTCCGCACCGTGGTGGCCGACGCCTCCGTCGCCGCCGACAATGTCGCCTCGGGCAGTCAGCAGCTGTCAGCCGGCTCCGAACAATTGTCGCAAGGCGCCTCGGAACAGGCCTCGTCGACCGAGGAAGCCTCGGCCTCGATGGAAGAGATGGCGGCCAACATCAAACAGACCGCCGAAAACGCCGCCCAAACCGAGCAAATCGCCCGTCAGTCGGCAACCGACGCCCAGACCAGCGGGGAAGCCGTGGCCAAGGCGGTCGGCGCCATGCAGACCATCGCCGAGAAGATCACTATCGTCCAGGAAATCGCCCGCCAGACCGATCTTCTCGCCCTGAACGCCGCCGTCGAAGCGGCCAGGGCCGGCGAACATGGCAAAGGCTTCGCCGTCGTCGCCTCGGAGGTCCGCAAACTGGCCGAGCGCAGCCAGGCCGCCGCCGCTGAAATCAGCACGCTGTCGTCGCACACCGTG
>JARLJB010000200.1 GCA_031291415.1 Telmatospirillum sp. | reverse complement strand
CCAACACCCTCGGCCAGATCGGCTTCGTCGCGGCGGTGCTGGCGGCTCTGGCGTTTGGCTTGCCGCTCGGCGGCTGGGCGACGGCGGGTCAATGGGCGGTCACGGCATTGACCTTGGCCTCGCTCGCGGCCTATTTCAGACGCTGGGTGACGCACATGAGCGCCTGACCCCGGGGAATGCGGCCGATGCGGACGGAATGGCAGATCGCTTTCTGGCTTGTGATGCTGATCCTGTTCGGCTTCGCCTGCTACATGTTCGCCAATATCCTTGCGCCTTTCGTCGCTTCCCTCGCGCTGGGCTATGTGCTGGACCCGGTGGTGACGCGCCTTCAGCGGCTGGGGCTCAGCAGGCTGGCCGCGACCCTCGTCATCCTGGTGATCTTCCTGCTCCTGAACGCCTTCCTGATCTTCGGGCTCGGCCCGATCCTCGGGCGGCAATTGGCCGGTTTCGTTGAATCGCTGCCCGATTACGTCAACAAGGCGCAAATGCTGATTACCGACGAATTGGCCAGCCTTCTCCAGACTTATGGCGGCGACTGGCTCAAGAAACTCGGTTTCGACGCGCCGTCCACCGTCGAAGGCCTGCAGAAATCGCTCGGCAATTTCATCGGTCAGGGCGCGCAATATCTCGGCAATTTCATCAAGTCGATCTGGTCCGGCGGCACGGCGCTGGTCGGCATCGTGGCGCTGGTCGTGGTGACGCCGGTTGTCACCTTCTACCTGCTGCTGTCCTGGCCACAGATGGTCTCGACGATCCGCAGCCTCATTCCGCCGCGCTACCGGCAATCCGTGTTCGAAATCGCGGGCGATATCGACCGCGCTCTGGCCGGTTTCCTGCGCGGGCAATCGCTCGTCTGCCTGTTCCTGGGCGTCTGGTACGGCGTCGGCCTGACGCTGATCGGCCTGAATTTCGGCTTCTTCATCGGCATTTCCGCAGGCTTTCTCAGCTTCATTCCCTATGTCGGCTCGACCAGCGCGCTGGTGTTCTCGGTGATTGTCGCTCTGGTGCAGGGCTGGCCGCATGTCGGCCTGCTCATCCTGGCCATCGTGGTCGTGGAATCCGGCCAGTTCCTGGAAGGCAACGTGCTGTCGCCGAAACTGGTCGGAGAATCGGTCGGGCTGCACCCGGTCTGGCTGATTTTCGCTTTGTTCGCCTTCGGCAGCGTCATGGGCTTCACCGGCATGATCCTGGCGGTGCCGATGGCTGCGGCAATGGGCGTGCTGATCCGCTTCGCCGTCAAGCGCTACAAGGACAGTTCGCTGTTTCATGGCCTCGGCCCGGACGCCGCATGATCGGTCAATTGCCGCTCGACCTGCCTCATCGGCCGAGCTTCGCCGAGGAGGATTTTCTTGCGGCGGCCTCCAACGAGCAGGCCCGGGCGCTGTTGCGGCTGT
>JARLJB010000199.1 GCA_031291415.1 Telmatospirillum sp. | reverse complement strand
CTGTTGCTGGAAGTTCGCCCCTGTCAATTTGGCAACCGTTTCCTCCGCCGCATCGCGTTGGTCTTCAAGGGTCGCGGTTGATTCGCCGGCATTTGTTTCATTTTGAATCTGAGTGGCCAGCGTGCCGATCGTGGAAAGCGAGGTGTTGAGTTGGGCGACTTCATCGACCAGCGAGTCCTGCGCGGACTGCCGTTGGGTGGTAATGGAATTGGCAACGCGGTTGATTCCGTCGGTGAGGGCACTTGCCGCCGTAACCGCGGCGGACTGGGCGGAGGCCAACGACGGCGTGGACGTGAGGGTCGAGAAGGCATCGCTCAGCGCGGTCGTGAGGCTGGCGAGATCGTTGCTATTCCCGGGGGTTCCGTGGGCCGCGTCGATCGCAGACAGGGCGGTGGAGCGAACGTCCAGGGCGGCAACCGTCGCGTCCTGCTGACGGGACTCGTCCTGTAACGCCGCATCGACGCTGCGCTGGGTGATGCCCGTGCGAACGCCCATCGGCTCGCCGCCGGAGTCCACCGCCGTCTGCTGACCGACTTCCTTGGTATAACCGGTCGTGTTGGCGTTGGAGACGTTCTGCGATACCACGCCAAGCTGGCGACTGACGTTGGTCAGGCCACCACTTGCGATCGCGAAGGCCGCGTCGAGGCTCATGGGTCAGCGTCAGGTTTTCATGTTGATGGTGGTCTGGAGCAGTTGGTCGGCGGTCGTGATGACCTTGGTGTTTGCCGAGTAGGCCTGCTGGGCGACGATGAGCTTGGTGAACTGGGTGGCAAGGTCGACGTTTGACGATTCGACCGAACTGGTGACCAGTTTTCCGGCGCCGTTGCTGCCGGAGTCCTGCAATGTCGCATTTCCCGAATCCATGGTCGCGGTGAAGGAGGCCCCGTTCTGGCGTTGCAGGGCATCGGCATTGCTGAAGGTGGCGATTGGAACCTGGGCGATCAGGCGGGTCTGGCCGTTGCTATAGTTCGCATAGATGTCGCCGTCGGATTTCGTCGAGACGCTGCTGAAGCTTCCGGGCGGGACGCCATCCTGGCTCAGATCGCGCAGAGTGAAGGTTGTCGCGGCGAACTGCGTGACGCCGTCGGTTCCGGCGATCGTGCCGAGATTCAGGGTAACCTTCTGGGTGCTGCCGTCCGCGGAGGTGAGGCCTGTATCATAAGTGACCGCGCCGCTCGTGCTGTTGTCGTAGGTGGGGGCAGCGCCGATGAGGGTGGAGCCTGGCGTGGCGCCTCCGGTGCCGCTGGTGGAGACACTGCCGTTGGTCAGCGTGCCGACTCCGGCGAGCGTGCCGTCGGCGTTGAAGTTAACCTGTACTTCACCAAGATCCTTGCCGTCCATCGTGGCGCTCACGTTCCAACTGTTGGCGACCGTGTCGTAGGTGCCGTCCGAATTGGCCGTGGTAGAGGCGCAGGGCGTCCAGGTGTATTTGACCGCGTGCGACGTGCCCTGGGCATCGTAGATGTCGGAATCCGCCTGGAGCGCGGACACCTGGGTGCCGGAACTGTCATACATCGCCGAGACATTTCCGTTCGCGTCCTCCGAGACCGTCGAGATGAGGCCGGAGGGAAGGTTGGCCGCCATCGTCATTGTTCCAGTGGCGACCGGCTTATAGACGGACGTGGAGACCTGAATCGGCACGACTGTGCTTTTGTCGAGCACGCCACTTGAACTGGCGGCCCAGACATTGAGGTACTGACCCGCGCCATTTGTCAGGTAGCCGTCGCTGTTGAGCTGGAAGTCGCCGGCCCGCGTATAGTACTGCTCACTTGCAAAGGTGGTTTTTCCGGACGCTCCGGTGCCGGTGGGCTGGCTGACGGAGAAGAACCCCTGGCCGCTAATGGCCAGCGAGAGCGTATCGGTGGATTCCGAGACGGTGCCCTGGACGGTGTTGAGATAGTCGGGGGTGGCGACAACCGAGCCGGGATCGTTCACTGAGGCGCTGGAGGTTGTCAGGTAATCCGAGAAACTGGTGTCCACGCCTTTGTAGCCAACGGTCTGGGAGTTGGCGATGTTGTCGCTGATATTGCCGAAGGCGGCCGATTGCGCGGAGAGACCGCTGACGGCGGTGTTCATG
>JARLJB010000031.1 GCA_031291415.1 Telmatospirillum sp. | reverse complement strand
TTTCTGAGGGCAAATGACCCTGCCGATGGCGCCGGATTTTGAGAGGTCGCGCGATTTGACATGATGGCGATTATGCGCGGTCTGTATGTTACATGAATACTTCCGAAGAAGCGCCGCCGCGCATCCCGCCGCGTGTCAAAGTCGCCCCGTCGATTCGCCAACTCTATTGGTGCGACTTCCCGCACGATGCGCAGTTGCCGGAGTTCTGGAAGCGCCGCCCGGTTGTCGTGGTCAGCTTCAAAAACACGCTATCGGGGGCCGTAACCGTCATTCCCTGTTTGTCGCAGGACCAGACCGGCAACCCTTGGGCTGTTGCGCTCGCAACGACCGTAGACGGTGTTGGGCCGTCATGGGCCATTTGTGATAAGCCAACCACCGTTGCCGTCAGCCGCCTCTCCCCGGACAAGGACAGCATTCGCCGGATGCCCGAGGACGAGTTTAGCGGCTTGCTCGCCGTGCTGTTCCGCTGGCTTCCCAAATTGCCCTCTATCCCGTGAAATCAGGGGAACATGCAGGGGAATCGCATTTGAAAAAAGTGAGTGACAGGCGCTGCTGAGATGGATTCCTGTGATGGCCTCCTTCTGAGGAGGGGCCGATGGGATGGTTTGCCGACTGCTTCGAGGATTTGCCCGACCCGCGAACGGGGAACGCGCAGCGTCATGACCTTTTGGAGATGCTGACGATCGCTCTGGCGGCGTCGGTGTGTGGCGGGGAGACGTGCGTCGATTTTGCCGATTTTGCCGAGATGAAAGAGGGGCCTCTCCGGCAATTTCTGCGTCTGGACAACGGGCTTCCCAGCCACGATACGTTCAGTCGGATCTTCCGGCTCTTGGATCCACGGGCGTTTTCGGCCTGCTTCACCCGTTTTGCCGAAGGATTGGCTGCGGCGGCCAAGGCGGAAGGGGTTGTCGCCATCGATGGCAAGACGCTGCGCCGCTCATTCGATCGGGCGGCCGGGGCCTCGCCGTTGCATATGGTCAACGCCTTCGCGTCTGAGACGCGACTGGTGCTGGGGCAGGTCTCGGTCGCGGATAAATCCAACGAGATCGTCGCCTTGCGGGCGCTTCTGGACCTGCTGGATCTGTCGGGAACCACCGTGACGGCGGATGCCATGCATTGCCACAAGGAGACCGCCGCCGCCATCCTGAGCAAGGGCGGCGATTACGTGTTGGCGCTGAAGGGCAACCAGAGCGGCATCGTCGCCGACGTCGAGTTGATGCTGGCCGATCCGGTCCTCCGTCCCGACGACCAGGCTGAGACCACCGACGCCGAGCATGGTCGCATCGAGACGCGCCGCGCCGCGGTCTACGCCACGCCCTGGCTCGGCCAAGCCCATGCCTTTCCTGGACTGTCCGCCATCGCCGTCATCGACGCCACCCGCGAGACCGACGGCAGAGCCACCACCGTGCGGCGTCTCTATTGCCTGTCGAAGCCGATGTCGGCTGCCCGGACCCTGGCGGTCGTTCGCGCGCATTGGTCTGTCGAGAACCAACTGCACTGGGTCCTCGACGTCGTCCTCGATGAAGACGCCGCCCGAAACCGCAAGGACAACGGACCCGAAAACCTGGGCGTCCTGCGCCGTCTCGCGCTCAACCTCTTGCGCCTCAATCCGCTCCCACGCTCCATCCGCCGCAAAATCAAGCTCGCAGGATGGAACGACGAATTCCTCATCGCCGTCCTCGCCCAAGTGCGATAGCCCTGGGG
>JARLJB010000198.1 GCA_031291415.1 Telmatospirillum sp. | reverse complement strand
GAACGGGATGGCCCCGCCGCCGTGCGGAACGATCAGCTTCAGCGCGGGGAAGTCCTCGAACACCCGCGAGTTGCACAGCTCCACCACCGCCGCGGTGTCCCAGTTCACGTAGTGCGCCCCGTTCATGTGCTGGCCCGGATTGAGGGTCGAGCTGGCGTGGATCATGCCAGGCACATCGAGCGCCACCATCTTCTCCCACAGCGGATACCACCATTCGTCGCCGAGTGAGGGGGTGAAGGGCTGCGCGCCGCCGGAGACGTCCGGGTTGATGTTGAAGCCGACGAAGCCCCACTCGGCGACGCAGCGGTCCATTTCCTCCAGACAGTTCTTCGGCGAGACGCCGGGGGTCTGGGGAAGTTGGCCGACCGGAACGAACCGATCGGGGAACAGCTTGCAGACGCGCCCGATCAGGTCGTTGTTCACTTCGGTCCAGTAGCGGCTGACCAGCTCACCGCCGAAGTCGTGCCCCATGCCGGAGGCGCGCGGCGAGAACATCAGCCGGTCGATCCCCCGTTCCTTCATCTGGCTGATGTTGCCCTGCAGCGAGGCGATAATCTCGTCGTCGGCGATGCTGAGCGAGCCCCTGGTGGGCTTGTTCTGCGCCGAGACCTGGCGGCCGCGATAGGCATCGAGCTTGGGCGAGGCCTGGGTGTAGTGGGCATGGACGTCGATAATCATGGAGGTTCTCCGGATTTTTCTCAGGCACGCCCGGCAAGACGCCGGCCGTTCTCCAAGGCTGTGAAGCTCGCAACCGGCGAGGGCATCAGCCACCGGAAGCCCCGCTCCAGCAGCCCTTGTATGTTCTGTGTGTTCACGTGGGGATGGCCGCAGGGCACGTTGTGCGCCTTGCAGATCGCCAGGATGTCGTCGATCGCCGAGGCCACCGCCGGGTGGTCGTACTGGCGCGGATGGCCGAGATCCTGCGACAGGTCGCCCTCGCCGATCAGCACCACGCCGATGCCCGGCACCTGCTCCAGGATGGCCGGCAGGTTGGTGATGGCGCGCTTTTCCTCACACATGATCACAACCAGGATCTCGCCGGCCGGGTCGAGCGGCCAAACGTCGGCGCGGGCGTAGTATTCCGGCCCCGTCAGGCCCCAGTAGCGGGCGGCGGCCATGGGGGCGTCGCCGCGCTGGCCCGGCGGGTCGTAGCGCACCGCGTCGGCCGGGCGCGGATAGCGGCAGGCGGCAACGGCGCTGCGGGCTTCGTCCACCGTGCTGACATGCGGCCAGATCACGCCATAGACGCCACTGTCGAGCACCTGCTTGGCGAGCCACTGATTGTGCTCGCCCCCGTTGGCCGGGATGCGCACGAGCGGCGTGACCGCCGGCGCGAGGCTACCCGAAGTGGCGATCTGCCGGCGGTCCAGCATGGAATGCAGACAGTGACGCAGTGCGGTGATGTCGTAGGGGTTGTGCTCCATCTCGAACACCACCGCGTCGTAGGGGGCGCCAGCGGCGGTCAGGGCGGCGCCGATTTCCGGCGGGGCGAAGGCGGCGAAAGCCGGCAGTCCGGATTCAAGCGCGCGGATGGCGCCGTTCAGGCGAGGCAATGCGGTTGCCATGGCAGGTTTTTCTCCCGGTGAGGAACGGGTGGGCGGCAGCCGTCAGGAAGAGCGGCCCTTCGGGGTGACCCGCATGGCGGCCGCGATCGCCGAGGCGGCGAACAGGAACGCCGCGACCACGACCAGCGCGATGGAAAAGCTGCCGGTGGCGGTTTTGACGAGGCCGATGGACCAGGGGCCGACGAGGCCGCCGAACTGGGCGATCATGTTGACCACGGCGATCGAAACCGCCCCGGCCACGCCGGTCATGAACGAGGCGTTGAGGCTCCAGAAAAGGGAATTTCCGGAATTCATGCCGAGGCCGGCCACGCAGAGCGAGACGTAGGCGATGACGGGGTCCTTCACCAGGGCGCTGCCCAGCATGCCGATGCCGCCGATGGCATAAATGACGGCCAGGTGGAACTTGCGGTCCCCGGTGCGGTCGGAGCTGATGCTCACCACGATGGTGCCGATCACGCCGAGCAGGGGCGGCACGGCCGAGAGCAGGCCGACCTGCAGATAGCTCAGCTTGCCCAGGCCCTGGATGATCAGCGGCAGCCAGATGAACATGCCGTAGATGCCGACGAGCGCGCAACCGAACAGGATCGACAGCACCCAGACGCGGATGTCGCGGATGGAGTCGAGAACCGCGTAGTGCCGGACGCTTTCGATGGCGGCGCGTTCGGCGCGGAGCTCGGTCTCGAGCCAGTTGCGTTCATCCTCGTTGAGCCATTTCGCCTCGGTCGGCCCGTTCGGCAGGTAGCACAGCGTGACCAGGCCCAGCAGGACGGCGGGCGCCCCCTCGACGATGAACATCCATTGCCAGCCGCGCAGGCCGGCGAAGTCGTTCATGTAGGTCAGCAACACACCGGAAATCGGCCCGCCCAGGATCGCCGCGAACGAGCCGGCGATGATGTATCCGCCGACGGCCCTGGCCCGGTAGCGCGAGGGGAACCAGAAAGTGACGTAGAGGGCGAGCCCGGGAAGCAGCCCGGCTTCGGCAACGCCGAGCAGGAAGCGGAGCACGTGGAAACCCGTCTGGCCCCCGACGAAGGCCATGGCCGCCGCGACGAACCCCCAGACGGTGAGGATGCCCCCAAGCCAGTGCCGGGCCCCGAAGCGGAACAGGATCAGGTTGCTCGGGATTTGCAGCACCATGTAGCCGAGGAAGAAGACGCTGCCGCCGAGGCCGAACACGGCGGAAGAGAATTTAAGGTCCTGGATCATCTGGAGGCCGGCGAAGCCCAGGTTGATTCTGTCGAGATAATTCACGAACATCATGCAAAATAACAACGGAATTAAACGAAAATATATTTTTCGGATTGTCGATGTTTGTATGGGTATTACAGATTCATCTGCGGTTGTTTCGGCCATTTGTCGCTTCCATTTTTGTTTGTTATTTGGTTTTATTTTTGGGAATTGTGGTGCGCTGGTTGATTTTCAATCACCTGGGCACCATTCCACCGCAGTTCGTCAGTCGCCTCGTTGCGAATCGGAATTTCAATCGTAATGCCGTGCGAACACGACATTACGAGGGAACGATCTTGAATCGTTCACAGGTATCGTTAAGCGCCAGTGCAAATGACGTGCCGGAATCCCCGTTTCAAAGAATTCCGACTACGGGTCATGGTGTCCATCCATCAGCAAGATCGCCTCGCTGGAATATTCTGATATTATTTTTCAAAAATCGGCGCGCCGGTCCAATATTAAATTGCCTCCCGACTTATTCGCGAACGCTATAAGCGCCCGGGAAGCGGCAGGGGCGTCGGGCCTGCACGGCCGCCAGGGGCCGGGTGGAAATCGCCTGCTTCCCAGCGGGCGCGCGCCACTCAGGCCGAGATGGTCCGGGCGTAATCGACGAAATTTCGCAACGGGACCGAGCTGTCGCGCGCGCGCGTTGCCAGCAGCACGCGGCTGTCGGCCCCCTGGGTGGCCAGCGGGCGGCAGACCACGTTGGTGGCGCCGGCACTGGCGTAGCAGCAGGGCAGAATTGAGATGCCGACCCCGGCCGACACCAGGCTGAGCACGGTCCGCAATTCCCGCGCTTCCTGCACCATATGCGGCATAAAGCCGGCCTTCTGGCAGAGGGTGTTGACATGGTTGCGCACCCCACAGCCCATGCCTTCCGCGACGCCAACGAAGTCACAGCCGGCAAGCTCGGCCACTTCGACCGCCGAGGCGTTGCGGCCGAGTGGGTGTGTGCGCGGCACGAACAGCATGAGCTGATCCCGCCAAATCGTATCTGTCTGCAGGGATGACCAAGGCTTGAAAGACGAGATTGGCCGGAGGAACCCGACATCCAGCCTGTCGTGCGACAGGGCTTCGAGCTGGGTCCCGGTGGACATGTGCCGCATTTCCAGACGCACGTCGGGATAGTAGGAGCTGAAGCCGCCGAGCAGGCCGGAGAATACTTCTAACATTGGTACCGAATCGACAAATCCGATCCGAATGGCGCCGCCCTCTCCGCGCGCGGCGCGACGAACGACGTCAACGCCGAGTTTGACCTCTCCCACGGCCTTGCGGGCGTGTTCCAGCAGAAGTTTCCCGGCCGCCGTCAGGGCCACGGAGCGGCGATTGCGAACAAACAGGGAAACCCCGAGTTCTTTTTCCAGAGACTTTATTTGCACGCTTAGCGGAGGCTGGCTGACGTTAAGGCGGACGGCGGCACGGCTGAAATTCAGTTCTTCCGCCACGGCAATAAAATATCGAAGTTGCCTATACTCCATGGCCACCCCTCCCTTATTTTGAGGTTGAGGCGCCATGGCAAGCTTGTCAAGCTGCACCTCCGGGCCGGGAGAACCGCCGGGATGGACCTCCCTTTGGCGTTCCAAAATCCCGGCGTCGTTTATCTAAATTATTGAATTACTTAGATAAACTGGCGGAGAGGGTGGGATTCGAACCCACGGTACGCAGAACGTACAACGGTTTTCGAGACCGTCCCGATCGACCACTCCGGCACCTCTCCTTGAGCCAGTGGGCGCCGCGCCTTATAGGCAAGCCCGCCAGTGAGAGCAAT
>JARLJB010000197.1 GCA_031291415.1 Telmatospirillum sp. | reverse complement strand
TCGCCAACCCGCTCGCCAATTTCTAATGCCATGGAGTGCCTCCAAACGACCGAATGTTTTTCGCCTTGAATGGGAAAGCTTCTCTACCGATCGCCGCGAGTTTATCTCATTTCCATAGCAGATGCCCACAAAAATCCGCCCTGGGGGGCACAGTGCGGGCCGGGAGGGCCTGTCAGGAAGGCGCGGTCGCGCCCGCAAACTGTAGGCTGCATCACATTCAACCTCTGCCAACCAATGCTATAGTCACCGGCTGAAGGGTGGAATAATGAAGAAGTTACTCGCAATCTTTCTCTGCATCCTGTTTCCGATGAGCGCGTTGGCGGGCGAAAACGCATACAAGATCGCCTATGACGGCGGATCGCTGCCCGACGCCAAAGCCGGAACCAATATGAAGCTTTACATTGAAGGCGCCAACATCAGGCTTGTCAGAGATAAGACAGATGTTGCGGTCATCCCGGCCGCGGCAGTGACCGAGATCAGCTATGGTCAGGACGTTCATAGGCGGGTTGGCGCCGCCATTGGCATCGGCGTCTTCACGCTTGGCATCGGAGCCTTGATGGCGCTGACCAAATCGAAGAAGCACTTCGTCGGGATCACTTGGGATGACGCCGGTAAGAAGGGTGGGCTCGCATTTCAGGCTGACAAGAATGATTACCGTGGCCTCCTAGCGGGACTCGAGGGCATCACGGGCAAGAAGGCCGTCGACTCGGAGACCATGACCGTCAAGAACTGAAACAAGCCGATCTTCCGCTGCTTCAGACCACGACATACTTCGTGCCGAAAGCGCTTGCAAACCGAACGGATTTGACAGATCATTCCATTGCTTCCCCTTTTCTAACTTTGCTGTCTTGCAAAGGTAAGGAGTAGTTGTATGCGCAAAGTTTTTCTCGCCCTCCTGTTTTTGGCAATTTGCCCCCTGCTCCTGGCCCAACAGGCGCTCAACAACGACGCCGTCGTCAAGCTGGTGAAGGCCGGCCTGTCTGACGACCTCATTGTCTCCACCATCAACTCGCAGGCCGGGACTTACGACACCTCGACCGACGGCCTGATCGCCCTCAAAACCGCCGGCGTCAGCGACAAGGTCGTCGCCGCGATGGTGGCCAAGGCCGCGGCGCCCCCGCCGGCCCCGCCAGCCCCGGTGGCCCCGCCCGCTCCGGCGGCGCCGCCACCACCCCCGCCACCCCCGCCGGTGGCTGACCCGGACGATCCAATGACGCCCCATGACCCCGGCGTCTACCTGCTCACCGCCGGCCACGACGGGAAGCAGAAGATGGTGTTCATTGACCGGGCGGGCGCGGGGCGCGAAAAGACTGCCAACGTTTGGGGCTACGCCTTCACCTACGGCATCTCCAAGGCCAAGATCAAGGCTGAGGTCCCCGGTCCCCATGCGCCTGTGCGCGCCAAAGACGCCAGGCCCGTCTTTTATATGTTCTTTCCCTCGGCCGCCAACCTGGGCGGATTCGGCGGAAACGACGTAATCACCAGCCCCGCGCAGTTTTCCCTGCTTTCCATGGAGGAGAAAAAGGACCACCGGGAAACAGCCGTTGCCAAGATGGGCCTTGCCAGCGCCAGCGCAGGCACCGACGACAAGAGAACCAAGCTCTTTTCCACTGACCGCATTCGCAATGGTGTTTACAAAATCACTCCCAACACCGATCTGGCGGCCGGCGAGTATGCCTTCATCGCCTCCTCCGGAGTGGGCGGGGCTGCTACCACCAACACGGTCGTCATCTATGACTTCGGAGTCGATCTCAGGTAATTGGCGCTTTCCATGATCGCAGGAACATGGCGCCTTCACCAAAACGAGCCCAGCCTCACAAACCGCTGAAAGCTCCTCGGAAGCCGCACGAAGTGTCAGGGCACGACTTCAGTTGTGCCGAAATCGAGCCTGGTTCTACAGTTGTAAATCGAAGACTCCGGAGGGAGCAGGGGGTTTTAACCCCCTGAAAGACGGCGAATTGACGTGGCCTTTAGACTCCGG
>JARLJB010000030.1 GCA_031291415.1 Telmatospirillum sp. | reverse complement strand
CGTGATTCACTGTCCCCGCCCGTAGCAAGATACATCTCTGCCCTCATGCGCTGACTTGCGAATCTCGCATTTATACCACATCATGATAGCTTAAGACAAATCTGCACTATCTATGGAATTTTGTGACTCAGTAGTACTAGGCGAGCATGTCGTTGCCCGAGGCCATCCGCATCGTCGCTTCCTGGCCGCCGCAGTGAACCACCCGATTGCGCCCGGATCTTTTGGCGGCATAGAGCGCCTGGTCGGCGCGCGACAGAGCGCCGTCCACGACGCTTTCGCCGGGCAGCACCTCGGAGACGCCGACACTGATGGTCATCGTCGTCGGGAAAAAATCGACCCGCAGCGCCTCGACAGCCGCCCGAAGACGTTCGGCCAGGCTGAGCGCGCTTTGCTGGTCGGACTCCGGCAACAGAATGCCGAACTCTTCGCCGCCCAGGCGGGCAACGACGTCCTGGTCGCGCACCACCGTCCGGCAGAGATCGGCAAACGACATCAAAGCCAAGTCGCCGGTCTTGTGCCCATAGGCATCGTTGATGCGTTTGAAAAAGTCGATGTCGACCATCACCACGGCCAGCGGCCGCTCGTAACGCTGGGCGCGCTTGATCTCGGCGGCCGCGCTGGCGAAGAAATAAGAGCGGTTGGGCAGGCCGGTCAGGGAGTCGGTGGTTGCCAGTCGCTCCAGATGGGCTTCCATCTCCTTGCGGCTGCTGATATCGACCAGGACCGTCAGGACGATGTCGGTGCCGCCGACCTCGGCCACCGTTGCGGCCAGCAGAACATCCGTGACCCGACCATCGGGAAAGCGCAGTTGCGTCTCGAACTCGGCGGCGCGTCCTTCCGATTCCAGAATCATCGCCAGCCGGGCCAGATCGCGACGGTCGATGCAATTTTCGATGGCCGCCCAATCACGCAATACCGCATCGCCGAAATAGCGGCGCGCCGCATCGTTGGCCTGAATGATGCGACCGTCGAACTTCGCGGTGATGATCAAAGGTGTCGGAACAGCCAGCAAGATGTTGCGCAACATCTCGCGATGTTCGGATAGCTCCTGGTTGGCCAAACGTTCGGACCGCGCCGCCGCCCATTCCAGACGCCGCAACCGATTGGACCGCGTCAGTACCAGGATCAACACCACATTGATCGTCAGCATCCCGAGAACCAGCCCAAAGCTGGTTTCCGATAAAGGCGAGGGCAGCATGTAGGCGCCCAACACCACGACGCTGCTGCCGATCCCGGCCAATAACGATCCGCGAAAGGACATCGGCAGAGCCAGAAAGAAGATGTTGGGCAGCACAAAGGTGATGAACAGAGCGGATTCGGTATGAGGGGTGACCAGGGCCGCGCAGGCGACGGCGACCGGAAAAATCCAGGCGGCGCACACCAGCTGCAGCCGATGAAAGTCGCGGATCTTGCCGACCACCATGGCGCAAAGCAGCGACACCACGACGATCACCGTGCGGGCCGGCAGGGCGACGTAGAATTCCGGGTGACCGAAAAAATGCCAGTCGTTCAGATAAAAGAGAACGTTGACGGCAAAGGCGCAGCGAAAGACCAGGCGAACGTGCCGGATGCTCTCCGACAAACGTTCCGCCCGATATTCCGCTTCGCGTTCCGAAGCAATAAACTCGCCGCCAAAGGAAAGAGGCTCTAACTGCATACGCCAATCATAGGGGAAACAATGGATCGCGGCGATAGCTTCCGCCACGATGCTTCTCTAACCTACGATTTTCCTGGCCGCGGGTCTCGGATGACGGCCGAATCGGCGCCTTCAGGCCGCCGACTCCGCCGTCCGCCGTTCGATGTTTTCCGGAATCCAGTGGCGTCCGGGTACCGCCGCGACCAGCGCTTGCGTATAGGGATGCCTTGGATGCTCCAAGACCTGGGCCGCCGTTCCGGTCTCGACGACCACCCCGTTCTGCATCACCAGGATATCGTCGGAGACCTGCGCGGCGACCCGCAAGTCATGGGTGATGAAGACCAGCGACAATCGCAAGCGCTCGCGCAGATCGGCCAACAGATCGAGAACCTGGGCCTGCACCGAGACGTCGAGGGCCGACACCGGCTCGTCGGCGATCAGGATCTCCGGCTCGAGCGCCAGCGCCCGCGCAAGTCCGATCCGTTGGCGCTGACCGCCGGAAAACTCATGGGGAAACCGCGTGCCGGCGTCGGGGTCCAGTCCGACCAGCTCGAACAACCGGCGAACGCGGGCCGCAACCTGCTGCCGCGCTTCGCCGCGGACAATCGGGCCTTGCGCCACCAGATCGCCGACCCGACGGCGGGGATTGAGCGACCCGAACGGATCTTGGAAGACCATCTGAACGCGACGGCTCTCCTGGCGCCACTGCTTGGTCGACAGCGCCGTCAAATCGACCCCGTCCAAACGCACACGGCCGGCATCGGCCTCGATCAGACGGACCAGGCATCGCGCCAGCGTCGATTTGCCCGAGCCGCTTTCCCCGACGATCCCCAGAGTCGCGCCCCGGCGCAAGTCGAACGACACATCCTTGAGCGCGTGGGTGATACGGCCCTGCCGATGAAACAGACCCCTGCCGCCATAGGTCTTCGACAGTCCCTCGACCTGAAGCTCTATCGGCGCGTCGCGGTGACGCGGCGGCGCCGTGCGAAGCGGCGGGACGGCGGCGATCAGGCGGCGGGTATAGGGATGCTGCGGACGATTGAGGATGTCCTCGGCCAAGCCCTGTTCGACGATCTTGCCGCCCTGCATCACGGCGACGCGGTCGGCGATTTCGGCGACGACACCAAAATCGTGCGTGATAAAGAGAACGGCGGTCCCCTTGCGCCGTTGCAGATCGCGGATCAGTTTCAGGATTTGCGCCTGGGTGGTGACATCAAGCGCCGTTGTCGGTTCGTCGGCGACCAGCACGGCGGGCTCCAACGCCAACGCCATGGCGATCATCGCCCGTTGGCGTTGCCCGCCCGACAGCTCATGCGGATAGGCTTTGGCCGCCGCCGGCGGATCGGGGATCAGCACCTCGGTCAGCAGCGCCTGGACCCGGACACCGATCTCGGCCCGCGACAATCGCGTATGAATTTGAAAGGTCTCGGCGATCTGCTCGCCGATGGTGAGCAGCGGATTCAACGCGGTCATCGGTTCCTGGAAGATCATGCCGACCCGAACGCCGCGAATTACCTGCATCTCCTCGGCCGGCAGCGCCAGCAGATCCGTCTCGCCGTCAAGCCGGATCCGCCCGCCGGCGACACGAACCGCCGATGGCAGAAGCCGCAGGATCGCATTGGCCGTCATCGACTTTCCCGAACCGCTCTCGCCCACCAGGCAAACGATCTCGTCCGAGGCCAGGGTCAGCGAGACATCATCAAGCAGCAACGGCCGATCCGGCCTTTTGGGCATGGCGATGCTGAGATTTTCAATCGACAGACGCGGGCTCATTGGTCATCCAATCGTGGATTGAGAACATCGTTCAACCCCTGGCCGACCAGCGAGACGGCCAACACGGTCAGCAAAATGGCGATGCCCGGTATGGCGCAGACATACCATTCGGAACGCAGGACGGAACGCCCCTGACCAACCAGATTGCCCCAGGACGGAACGTTGGGGTCGGACAGATTGAGAAAGGCGAGCGCGCTTTCGAGCAGGATCGAGGTCGCCATCACGACGCTGGCATAGACGATCACCGGCGGCAGGGCATTGGGCAAGATTTCGGTGAAGATCAAACGGAAATCGCCAAGTCCCGACAACCGCCCCGCCTCGACGAATTCACGGTGACGCAGACTAAGGAATTCCGCCCGGGTCAACCGCGCCGGCGCCGGCCAGGAAACCACGCCGATGGCGATCACCACTGTTTCGATACGCGAACCGAAAACGGCGACCAAAAGCAAAAGCAGCAGAAAATTCGGCAACGTCTGGAAGGCGTCGGTCAGACGCATCAGCGCCTCGTCCCACATACCGCCGAAATAGCCGGCGATCGCCCCGATGAGGACGCCGCCGACGATGGCGATGGACGTCGCCACCACCCCGATCAGCAGCGATAACCTGGCGCCGTGGAAGATCTGAGCCGCGATGTCGCGGCCAAGATTGTCAGTCCCCAGCCAGAAGCGGGGACTGGCCAGCGGCCACTGCAACGGACGTCCGGCCAACGCCAGCGGATTGCGCGGAAACAGCAGATCGGCGCTGAGCGCCAGGGCCACCACGGCCAACAGCAGCGTCAACCCCAGGATCGCCACCGGACTGCGGAAATATCGTTTCAGGATCGGCAACACTCAGCGCCCCCTTGCACGGATACGCGGATCAAGACGCGCATAGAGCAGATCGACGAAAAAATTGACCCCGATCACCAGCAACGCCGACACGAAGACGATGCCCAATAAGGTGTTGAGGTCGCGTTGAACGACCGATTCGTAGGCCAGACGTCCCAGCCCCGGCAGCGTGAACACGCTTTCGATCACCACCGACCCACCCAACATGGTGCTGGCGTGCAGGCCGACCAAGGTCACCATCGGCAACAGCGCGTTGCGCAACACATGGCGGACGACGACACGCGATTCGCCGGCCCCCTTGGCGCGGGCGGTCCTGACGAAGTCCTGCGTCGAGACCTCGAGCATGGAGGCCCGCATGACTCGGAGATAAATCGACAGAAAGATCAGAGCCAGGGTCGCCGTCGGCAGAACCATGTGGCGGGCGATATCGAAAGCCCGCTCCAGGCCGGACAGACCGGCGCCCAGATCCTCGAAGCCGCCGGACGGCAGCCATCCCAGCTTGACCGCGAAGACCACGACGCCCATCAGGCCGAGCCAGAAGGACGGAGTGGCGTAGAACAACAGACCGACCGTCGAAATGACCGTGTCCGGCCACTTGTTGACCCGCCGGGCGGCAAGGACCCCGAGAACCGTCCCGCCCAACAAGGCGACCAGAAGGGAGGCCGACATCAGCAAAAGGGTCACCGGCAGCCGTTCGCCAATGACCTCGGCCACCGGTTTTCCGTAAATCGCCGAAAACCCGAGATCCAGATGCACCAGACGCCAGAGATAATGGCCGAGTTGTATCGTCACCGGCGCATCCAGACCGTAAAAATGCCGTAGCTGCTCTCCGACCGCGGCGTCGCCACCGCCCATCTGGGCGAGCAGGGCGTCGACGGTGTCGCCCGGTGCGAATTGCAACAGGACGAACACCGCCACCAGAATGATCAACAGGCTGGGCACACTCGTCGCCAGACGGCGCAGAGCAAAAACCAGAAAAGACAAGACCCTGTCCTGCACGATCCGCCTCATATCCACAGGTCGTGCCAGTCGCTGGACGGCCACCGTGGCGTATTATGGTGGTTCTTCAATTGCTTGCTGGTAACCGAGATGAATTCCCGCTCGGTGGCGAACCACAGCGGCAGCTCGTCATTGACCTCTTTGACCCATTCGCCATAGAGCGTCTTGCGCTTGGCCGGATCGATCTCGGACGCCGCGTCGTCGATCAGACGATCGACCTTGTCCGATTGCCATCCGAATTGATTGGTCCAGGGAGATCCCTTCGGGCTGCCGGACCGGAACCAGACGGTCGTCGAAACCGCCGGATCGCCGCGATATTGGTGCCAGCCGGTGGCAAGATCGAAATTCCAGTCCTTGTAGATGGTCGACAGGGCGCCGGCGATGTCGAGTTGCACGATCTCGACCTTGATCCCGATCTCGGCCAGGGACTGCTGGATGAAGGTGCCGAACTGCGGCACGTCCTCGCCGTTTTGCACGGGGACCAGACGCAAGGAGAAGCGGGTTCCATCGGGACCGCGTTTGTAGCCGGCTTCATCGAGCAGCGCTTCGGCGCGCTTGCGGTCGAAGGGATAGGGGAAGCTGCCGCCCGGATAGAAGGCTGGCGAGTTGGAGGGAATCGGTCCAGCGGCCCGCTTGCCCCGGCCATAAAGAAAATTCTCGTTGAAGAAATCGACATCGATGGCATGGGCAATAGCGCGGCGCACGCGCACGTCGGCCAGTTCCTTGCGCCGGTGGTTGAACTCCACGGTATTGTTGAAGGCATTGGCCTCGTTGCCGCGCGAGGACACTTCGAAGCGTGGATCGGACTTCAGGCGGTCGAGGTCGGACAACGAAAGCTGGTTGTAGGCCGACAGTTGCACCTGTCCGGTTTCCAGCGCCGCGGCGGCGGCCGACTTGTCGGTGATGAAACGCCAGACGATGCGGTCGAGATAGGGGAATCCCTTGCGCCAATAGTTCGGATTGCGCTCGGCGACGATGTGCTGGCCCCGCTGATATTCGACGAATTTGAAGGGACCGGTGCCGATCGGCGCGGTGTTGGCGGGATTTTCCAGGACGTCGGTTCCCTCGAAGACGTGGCGGGGCACGACATAGCCGAGATCGGCCAGGGCGCGCAGCAGCAGCGGCAGGGGAATCGGACGCGAATAGTGGAAGATGGCGGTATGCGGATCCGGCGTATCGACGGCTTCGAGATAAAGCTGCAACTGGGTCCCGTAGTTCAGGTGCTTTTTCCACAATTCCAAGGCGTTGTACTGAACATCGGCCGAGGTGAAGGGCTTGCCATCATGCCAGGTCACGCCCTCGCGCAGTTTGAAGGTGACGGTTTTGCCGTCCGGCGAGGCGTCCCACGAGGTTGCCAGCACGGGCGCCGGTTTGCCGTCCGGTCCGATATCGACCAGCGATTCGACGATCTTGCTGGTGACGATGTAAACGCCGGTCGAGGCGCGCAACGCAGGATTGAGAATCCGCTGCTCGGCAGCCAAATGCACCGTCAGAACACCGCCGTGGCGCGGCTGCTCGTCGGCGGCGAACACCGACCGGGACAACGCCGCCATCGCAGCGGCGGCGGAAACGGAGGCAAGAAGGGCGCGTCGGGACAAAATCATGGTTGAGAACCCTCGTCGATAAAAGTTCGGATCAGTTGCCCGGCGCCAGCACCATGTGCACCAGTTGCACCCAGTAGCTGGCACCCAGCGTCAAAATGTCGTCGTTGAAGTCGTAACCGGGGTTGTGCAGCATGCATCCGGTTCTTCCCGGCCCGGCGCCAATCCTGATGTAGGCTCCGGGACAGGCTTGCAGCAGAAAGGCGAAGTCTTCCGATCCCATCGACGGGCGGGACTCCGGATCAACCCGGTCGGGTCCGACGACCGCTGTCGCCGCGCCGGCCGCGATAAGAGCCGGATCCGGGGCATTGATCGTCGATGGATAGCGCCGTTCGTAGCGCAACCGCGCCTCGATGCCGAAGGTCCCCGCCACGCCTTCGGCGATTTCGCCGATCCGGCGTTGCACCAGGTCCTGGATTTCCGGCAGGAAGGTCCGGACAGTGCCGCGCAGCACGACCTGCTGCGGCAGCACATTCCAGGTGTCGCCGCCGTGGATCTGGGTGACGCTGACGACTGCCGCCTCAAGCGGATCGACGTTGCGGGCGGCGATGGTCTGCAGGGCGATAACCAGATGAGCGGCCGCGACCATCGGGTCGCGCCCCAAATGCGGCATGCCGGCGTGCGCCCCCTGACCATCCAGCGCGATCTCGAAAATGTCGTAAGCGGCCATCATCGGACCAGTACGGATGGCGAAGCTCCCGACCTCCAGCCCAGGCCAGTTGTGCATCCCGTAGACCGAGGCGATGGGAAAACGTTCGAACAAACCGTCTTCCACCATGACCCGCCCGCCCCCCTCGTTTTCCTCGGCGGGCTGAAAGATCACGGCAACAGTTCCATTGAAATCACGCGTTTCGGCCAAGTGTCGGGCCGCTCCCAGCAGCATGGCGGTGTGCCCGTCATGACCGCAGGCGTGCATCTTGCCGGCGCTCAGGGATCGATGGGCGAAGTCGTTGGCCTCTTCGATATGAAGCGCATCCATGTCAGCACGCAGCCCGAGCCACGGCCCGTCGCCCTGCCCGGCGATCACTCCCACCACGCCAGTGCCGGCAATGCCTTGATGAACCTCGGCGCCGAACTCCTGCAATTTGGTGGCGACGAAGGCGGCCGTCTTCACCTCCTCGAAGGCGGTTTCCGGATTGGCGTGCAGATGATGCCGCCATTGCCGCATCACTGGGCCGAGCTGCTCGATTTCAGGGAGAACCGGCATGATCTATGACCGTCCCTCGGGCAGCGCATAGCGGAAGTCGCAATGGTCGGCGCCCTCCATGATGGTCTGTGTGCGCGTCAGTTTCATGCGCGGGTCGTAACCGGCGCAGAACTCGCCGTCGCGGCTGCAGGACAGCAAGCCACCGATGTCAGCCACGCCCAGCGCGCGATAGGCTTCGGCATAACGGCAGCGAGTGACGTTGAAATCCAGGTGATCGGCTTCGACCCGCAACCAATCGATGACCAGGGCGTCCTCCTGCTGCCAGAGTTTCAGCAACTGGGCGAAGGCCAGCAGGTCCGAGGGGCCACCGGTACTGGCCGCCAGATCGGCGCCGGCCGTCCTTGCCGCCGCGACCACCGCCTTGCCGAGGATGCGGCCCGCCGCCTCGCGGCCGATCTCCGCTTCCATCGCATCGAAGATCTGCTTGGCGAAAGCCGCTTCGATGCGGCGCTGCTCCAGAATGCTTGCAACCATGACCCGATAGGAACCTCCCGACGAACGATATACAACAATCTAGCGGATTGAAAAATCAACAGCAAGAGTGTGTCGTTTTTATTTTTTTCACATAAACTAAGGCATGTTGACATTCAGTAGATGGTCATACACGGCGCTTGGGCGGGGTATCCACGTCTTGCAGCCCCGTTGGCCGTGGATGGCCGGGTCTAGCCTGGCCATGACGCCGTAATGGGACGGAAGTTTTCAGGAAATCAGGCATATT
>JARLJB010000196.1 GCA_031291415.1 Telmatospirillum sp. | reverse complement strand
TGAGATGACCGTCATTGACCTGCTGGGAAGGTGCCACCCCCTGGCCGACATCGCGTCGGAACAGATGGCCGGAAACGGATCGGAATGGGTGGCCGGAATGCGATCGGAATCCCTGGCCGGATAAATCGGAATCCGCAGTATCCTTGCTGGGTTGTGGATTCTCGCAAAACTCACATACCCCAAGGGAATCCCGTGAACAACCTATTGAGACGTTACATCTAGCGTCATCCGCGATGCAGACGCCAGTTGGCGGGATCCTCATCCCAGGGGAAAACCAACCAGATTTCCTGATCGATGGGAATCACCGTCGTATCAACCGTCGATTGCCCGACTGGCTTGACATAGACCGTGGCATAGTGGGCGTTCGGCAGCATTTTCCTGAGGTTGCGGAAGGTTTTTCCGGAATCGACGAGGTCGTCGATGACCAGCCAACCGGTCCCGTCGCCCTCCACCGGCTTCAAGATCAGGGCCTCGTCACGCTGGACGGTATCGTCATAGCTCGAGACGCAGACGGTATCGACCAGCCGGATGTCGAGTTCGCGCGCCACGATGGCAGCCGGGACCAGCCCGCCGCGGGCCACGGCGATGATTCCCTTGAACGGCCCCTTGCCGCGCAGCTTCTGCGCCAGAATAACAGAGTCGCGGTGCAAGGCGTCCCAACCGATCTTGATTGCCGCGTGGCCGGTAAAATCTTGACCCATATGATGATTACTCCCCGGGATAGGGGCCGCATTTAACCGCAGGCGAAAGCCGGAGGCAACAGCCGAGAAACGCATAGCACGCACCGCGCCGGAAGGCGATGCCGTCGTGCGAAGGTCTTAAAGACGAAGGCCTGACCGAATGGCTTCGGTCAGGCCTTCAAATCATCGTGGCAAATGCAAAATGATCAGCGGACGAAAACGCGGACCTCGCCGTTGCTGGCATCAGGACTGTTCAGTGCCGACAGACGAACGCGGTCGGACGGCAGCCCCATCTGCGACAAAGAGCGGATGACCGACTCGGCATTGCGGCGCGCCGTCGTTTCGCCAAGCGCGGCAGCACCCGGTGTGGTGTTGGGCGGAGACACGGCGACGACATCGAAAACCGCCGTCGGACGGCGATCCAGGGCCCCCTTGACGGCTGTGTAGAGCGCGTCTTCATAGGCGATATTGGGCCGGTCGAAGCGGATGACGACCAAAGGACGCTCGGTCGTCGTCAAAGCGGTCGGAGCGGCCTGCGTCGCCGTTGCGCCGATCACCGGGTTGCCATAGGCGGCATTGGCCAGAGAGGCACCGTAGAGCTGGCCATTCTTGATGGCCACGGCCAGCGTGTTGAGATTGCTGCGCTCAGTGGCGACATATTGCTGCTGGCGCTGAACGTCGGTCGCCAAATCGGTCAGCAGACGTTCAATCAAAACGATGGTGCCGTTGGTCTCGTCCTCCAGCACGCGCAACTGGCGGTGATCTTCGTCGACGGCGCCCGAAAGGCTGCGCGCGGCGCGGACCGATTCCAGAAGGTAGGCGGCCATGCCCGAGGTCGACGCAACTTCCGTCGACAACCGGTTGGCTTTCAAAACATCGTCGTTGATGCGATCGAGAGACGATACAGCCTCGTTCCACTGCTGAACCAGGATCGGATTGCCAAGCGTGGTGCCGACCTGCAGGCGCGCCGCGATGGCGGCAACGGTTCCATGGTAGTTCTGCGAATCTTGCACTGTCTGGTTGCGGATCTGCTGTAACTGGTTGCTTTGATCGGTCAGAGTGCTCTGCAACTGCTGCAAATCGCCGCGCAGGTTGGTTACTTTCTGTCCAACAAAGGTTCCTGTCGAATCTCCGGAAGACACTCTGGGCAGGCTGTAACTGTTCGTCGCGGCACTCGCCGAGGACGACGCCGTCGCGGCGGTCGTCGAGGAACTATCCGATGCCGGCGCGAGAGCGGGAAATAAAGCCTGGTCGGTGAAAGCGCATCCACCGAGAAGGAGTGCCGCTAAAACTGCGACAGTGTGGGTTTTACTGAAAGCCATCGGGCTAGGCACCTTGACTCGCGAGTTATGGTCGATGCGGCCGGGATCTGTTTAGAATTTCTGCAACGGAAAGAAATTTGCTCCCCCAGCAAATCTTCGGGCGAGTGTACTCAAATGCACAAGGGGCGACAAGCCGCTTTTGGCCCTTTGACAGGGTGTTGGCTGTGTCATCGTCATCGGACATAATTTGGCTTGCGGAGCGATGGGTGTTTGAGTATGTTCCCCGTCCTCCGCTCCGCCCTATGACGGGGTCGGCGAAGCGCCCGTAGCTCAACTGGATAGAGCATCAGACTACGAATCTGAGGGTTGGGGATTCGAATTCCTCCGGGCGCACCACTCTCCTTTTTTCCATATTGCTTAAGTCCGCCAGTCGTCCGGCGGATTTTTTTTTGTCGATCGGGCACTCTCGTGGCCTGCCAGCGGCGTTGTTGACGACAAGTGATCGAGTATTCCAGTATTCAAAGAGTCTGCACGGATATTTTCAGGACCGTGACAAATTTTCAAAGACCATGTTCGATCTGTTCCGAATATCGTCGTTTTGCCGTTTTTTGACAGGCGGTTGTTCAATCAGAGCGGTGGGGTGCATGTCCGGAGCGGTTGCCCGCTGGAGCGGGGCGCGTCAGATTTGACGCACCCCGCTCCAGCGTTTAGGTCTGCCGTCGGTCGGTTCCGCCCGTCGCAACCGGATATCAGTTGTCGGTCAGAATTCGTTTTGATGTTTCCGGCGCGATATAGGCGGCCACCGCTGAAATGAGGCAGGACACCACGACATAGGCGGCGACCAGCGTCCAACGATTGCCGTCAAGGGCGGTCAACCCCTTGGCAATGAACGGCGTAAAGCCGCCGGCGACCACCGCCCCCAACTGCAGGCCCATCGAGGCGCCGCTGTAGCGCGTCCTTGCTCCGAACAATTCGGTGAACAGCGCCGGCTCGACGGCATTCATGGAATTGTGCGCGACATTGATCAGCAGAACGTAGCCCAATGTCATCAGGACAAAATTTCCGCTTTCCAGCAGGTAGAAGAACGGAAACGCCGAAATGGCGGCCAGCAGTGAGCCGAAGATGTAGATCGGACGGCGCCCGACTTTGTCCGAGAGCCAGCCGAACAGGCAATGGGACGGAAAGGCCAGCACGCAGGTCATCAGGATGACCCCAAGCAGGGTCTGCTGCGGTATGCCCAATTGCGTGGTGGCGTAGGACACGGCGAAGACGGTCGTGAGAAAAAACGGTACGAAGATGGCAAAGACCAGCGCCGTGATCAGCAGCAGGGTGCGCCACGAGTTGCGCAGGACCTCCATGGCAGGAAACTCGACGCGTTTACCCTTGTCATGAGACTGGATCTCCTTGAACACCGGTGTCTCGTCGAGCTTGTTGCGCAGATAAAGCCCGAAGAGAACGAGAACGAAGCTGATCAGAAAGGGAATTCGCCAGCCCCAGCTCAGCATCTGGTCCTGTGGCAGAAATCCCAGCAAAGCGAATATCGCCGTACCGCCCAATTGGCCGGAAAAACCGCCGGTGTTGGGCAGGGCGCTCAGCAGACCGCGATGTTTGGCCGGCGCGCTCTCGACGACCATCAACATGGCCCCGCCCCATTCGCCGCCGACCGCGAAACCCTGCAGGAAGCGGAGCAGGACCAGCAGGACTGGCGCCAACACTCCGACCTGCCCATAAGTGGGCAGAAATCCGATCAGAGCCGTCGCGGTCCCCATGACGAGCAGGGTGATGACCAACGTCCGCTTGCGTCCGATGGTGTCACCAAGATGGCCGAAAAAGACGCCGCCCAAGGGGCGGGCGACGAAACCCACGCCAAAGGTGGCGAAGGAAGCCAAGGTGGCGGCGAGCGGGCTGACCGTTGGGAAAAAGACCTTCCCGAAAACGAGGGCGGCCGCCAGCCCATAGACGAAAAAATCGTAATATTCGATCGAGTTGCCGACGAAACTCGACAAAACAACTCGGGTGACCATTCCCTTGGGCATCGGAGTGGTGACGGATGACATGGTTTATCCTCCCCATATTTCACATTGTTTTTCGTTGTTGGTGCCGAGGTCTGCTTATGTTCCCCGTTCAATAGGTCGTCCGTCCTCCTGACAGATCGAACACCGCGCCGGTCGAGGCGGTGCAGTCGGAGCCGCACAACCAGGACACCATCGCCGCGACCTCTTCGGGTTCGAGAAACCGCCCCATGGGAATGCGGGCCAGCAGATCCTGACGGCGTTCGGGGGAAAGAGCCGTCTCCATGGTTGATCTGACAACGGTCGGTGTAACCACGTTGACCAGGATTCCCTTATCCGCCAGTTCCTTTCCCAAGGTCTTTCCGAGAGCGATCATGCCCGCCTTCGATGCGGCGTAGGCACCGGCCAGGGCTGTTCCCTCCTTCCCCTGAACCGACGAGACGAGGACGATGCGGCCGCGATCGGGACCGTCGTTGGCCAACATGAGCGGAACGACGGCACGCAAGGTGAGGTGGGCCGACACCAGGTTGGTCTCGATCACGTGGCGGAATTCGTCGGGACCGATCTCCCAGAGCGGCTTGATCGGACCTTGGATTCCGGCGTTGACCACCAAGGCGCGGATGGCCCCGCACTCCGTCACGGTCCGTGCCGCCGTCCGATCGACCGCCGCCGCGTCGGTGACGTCGAGCGCCATGTGAGCCGTCGTGCAGGGGACGGCGGGACGTCGGCTCCACGACACGGTCGTGAAACCATCGCGGCTTAATCTGGCAACAACCGCCTGACCGATCCCGCCCGATCCGCCGGTCACCACCGCCACGCCAAGCGGATTGCTGGCGGCGGTCTTCAATTTCTCGTCTTCCGACATTGTCGTTCCTGTGGTTTTGGCAGCCTTCTTTCTTCGGTCTTCGAACGCGTTCCCTCCTGCCCGCCGAGCCTGAAAAGCGTTGACAGGGCAGAGTGATACGCAGCAACATCCAATAATGAAACGGTGTTTCGATAACCTTAATGAAACGGTGTTCCGGTAGATGCGTGTTGTCAAGAATTTGTTGGACCGCTGCGTCGAAGTCGTCGAGTTGATGGCGCTCAGCCCAATGCCACGAGGCGTGTCGGAGATTTCCGCCACTCTCGATTTGCCCAAAACCGCCGCCTATCGTCTGCTTCGCAAGCTGTGCGATCTCGGTTGGGTCGAACAGGTGGGAGAAGACGGTCCTTACCGGCTGACGTTGCGTCTTGCTTTGCTCGGGAACAGTTTGCTGCTGGCCAGCGGCCTGACGCAGACGGCCCAACCCCTGCTGGACCGCCTGGCCGAGGGAACCCGCGAACTGGTGCGCTTGACGGTGGCCAACGAAAGGGGGCTGTCGTGGGCTGCCTTCGCTCAGGGCGCGCCGCCCGGTATTCGCTATCAGCCGTCGATCAGCGGCGCCGTCGTTTTACATGCGACGGCCAGCGGCAAAGCATTTCTCGCCGCCTTGCCCGAGCCGCAGGCCCTGGAAATGGCGCGTGGTCAGGGGCTCGGCAAACAACGACCGGGCCCGCGTACGGTGGCCAGCGAGGATGAACTGCGGCGCGATCTTGCCCTGATTCGCCAGCAGGGCTATGCCGTGATCGATGAGGAAGCCGAGCCGGAAATAAAGGCGGTCGCCGTAGCCATTCGGCAGAAGGACGGACCGCCCTTGGGAACTTTGTCGGTGGCCGGTCCGCGCTCGCGTCTGTCCGATGAAAGGATTCCCGGACACGTCAAGTTACTGACGGAGACGGCACAAATTCTCGCCGCCGGATGGTTCCATTGGAATACGCAGCAGGTGCAGTGAGGCGACGGCGAGAGATGTCTGAACCGGGCCTGACGCGGTCGACCATCCGGGGGTCAGGACGCTGTGCCGGTCCTTGTGGTCATCGGCAGCGACAGGCGGCAGCGCACGCCGCCCAGCGGCGATTCGTCGAGACGGATTGTCCCGCCGTAGGCCATCGCCAAATCCCGGACGATGGCGAGCCCCAGCCCCGAGCCGGGAGTCGCTTCATCAAGACGGCGGCCCCGCTCGAAGACGGCCTCGCGTTCCGATGCGGACAGGCCGGGGCCATCATCCTCGACCGAGATGACGACATCGCCCTGTTCGTTCCGGGCGGTGACGGAAATCCGTCCCACCGCCCATTTGCAGGCGTTGTCGAGCAGGTTGCCCAGCATCTCGTCGAAGTCCTGCGCTTCCACCGGGGCGATCAAATCAGTTTCGACGGCCAGGGTCATGTCGATCTTCTTGTCGGCATGCAACAGCGACATCGCTTTGCGCAGGGCGTCCAGTCGCATCTCGACGGGACAGTTGGCGCCGAGGACATCCATGGCTCCGGCGGCCCGCGCCCGGGTCAGATGGTAATCGATTTGCCGCCGCATCAGCGCGGCCTGCTGACGGATGATGGCAGCGGCATTGTCGCTAGCGGCGCCGCTCTGGCTGGCGTTGATGAGGATCGACAGCGGGGTCTTGAGCGAATGGGCAAGGTCGCCGGCCTGGCTGCGGGCGCGGGCGACGACGGCGGAATTGTGTTCGACCAAGGCGTTGAGATCGTCAATCAATGGTTGAATTTCCTTTGGGTAACGACCTTCCAGACGACTCGCCTGTCCCCGCCGGATGGCTCCGAGCGCCGCGCGGAGCTTCCGGAGTGGCGCCAAACCGCCGCGAACCTGCATTGCCGCGGCGGCGGCCAAACCAAGGGCAAAGGTGAACAGGGCGATCGAGAGAATCCGCGTGAAATGACCTGTGGCCTCGTCAATGCCGTGGGCGTCGCCGGCTACGATGGCCCGTACCGAGCCGGCCGGACCGTCATATTGCACCGTACGTTCGACGGCGATCAGATCCTGTCCTTCGGGGCCGACGATCCGATGCCAGTGCAACTCGCCGTCCGAGGTGGCGTCCGGGGGCAGCGCGAGGGTCGAATCCCAAAGAGACCGCGACCGTAAACGGGGACCATCCGGTCCGTCGATCTGCCAGTAAAGCCCGCTGAAAGGCCTGCGGAAACGCGGATCGCTGAGAGGTTGCGTCACCGCGATGCCATCCTTGACATCCGTTCGGGCGACGGCGAGAAGCTGGTCCAGATGTTCGGCAAGGCGCGAGTCGAACTGGTGCTCGACGGTTTCCCGGAACAGGCCGGTCAGGATGATCCCGGTCGCCACCAGGGCCATGACGATCCAGGCGAGCGAACCAAGCAGCAAACGCGTGTGCAGAGACGCGGCACGCCGGCTCACGGCGCCTCCAGACGATAGCCGCGGCCACGCACCGTCGTGATGAGATCATGTCCGAATTTGCGGCGCAGCCGACCGATGAAGACTTCGATCGTGTTGGAATCGCGATCGAAGTCCTGATCGTAGATGTGCTCGGTCAATTCGGCCCGTGACACCATGCTGCCCAGATGATGCATCAGATAGGACAGCACTCGGTATTCCTGCGCGGTCAGGGGAACGACGATGCCGTCCTTGGTCACACGGCCCGATCGCGTGTCGAGAACAACCGGGCCGCAGGCGATCTCGGCCGCCGCATGGCCGCCGGCCCTGCGGATCAGAGCACGCATGCGGGCCAGCAGTTCCTCCATGACGAATGGTTTGGCGAGATAGTCGTCAGCGCCGGCATTCAGCCCCTCGACCTTTTCATGCCAACTGTCGCGCGCCGTCAGGATCAGCACCGGCATGGTCCGGCCGGCGCCCCGCCACCGCCGCAGAACGGTGATGCCGTCCAGGTAGGGCAGGCCGAGATCGAGGATGACCGCGTCGTAGGACTCCGTGTCGCCGAGGAAATGTCCCTCTTCGCCGTCCCGACTGCGGTCGATGACGAACCCCGCCGCCTCAAGGCCGGCAGCGATCTGTTCGGCCAACGTCGCCTCGTCCTCGACCAGCAGAACGCGCATCAGTCGTGATCTCCTGTTTCGCCGCGATGCCGACTGCGTTCGGCCGGCAAAGGCGCCATGGTTCGGGCGTCGAATCCCAGGTCGACCACATGGCCGCCGGGCGCCAGGAGGCGGATCCAGTAGGTCCAGCCATGCTTGCGGTCGCCATCGAGGTCGACGTCGAGAACCGTTCCATCATATCGGCTGGCGACGCGCGCCAACATCTGGTGCAGGGGGACGATATCGCCAACCGCCAGCGCCTGGCGGGCCCGGTCATGCTCTTCGGCATCAGCCAGCGCCAGGGAGGCGGAGAACATTGTCCCCCCCCACAGGAGCCCTGCCAATACAAGCATCAGATGGCGCGTCATATGGCGATTATAGGGCATTGAAACCTGAACGAGAGATGAATGGCGGCTTCAGCTTTGGTTCAGGCGGGGGGCGATAGGATCTGAAGCATCGAATCGCCGTCGCTGTCGGCGGCGATGTTGACATGGAGAGGCAAATGACCCGGAGTTTAGAGAAGGCCGCGAACGTCGAGACCGGCAGCTTCGCGTGGAATGCCGAATGGGCCTTCCGGATTCGCAATCGGCGGAACCGGCTGCTTGGCCTGTGGGCGGCGTCGCATCTGGGGCTGAACGATGCCGCCGCGGCCGCCTATGCCCGGAAACTCGTCGCGGTTGGCGTCGATGTGGCGCGCGACACCGTTATCGCCGAGATCGTTCACACAGAATTGCAGACAGCCGGCCTTGCCGTGCCTCTCACCGATGTCATCGATGCGCTGAACAGCCTGTCCTGCCAAGCCTACCACGAGTTGGTCGGTGCGGTGGCGTCGCCGATCTCGACAGGTTCCGGGTCTCTGGTCCTTTCCTGAGACCTGCCCGTCAGCCCAGGTCGGACGCGGTTTGGCGGGAATCGATGATGGTCACCAAGCTCCGCAGAAGCTCGAGGCCGTAAGGCCACGAGCCGAAGCCGGCTTCGGCGTTGATGTGGCCGGCTTCGCCGAGGTCGGCGATGTCGGCGTTCCAAACCTTGCTCCAGTAGGCGGCTCGTCCGAAGCCCATGTAGGGGTCGTTGTGGCTGGCCACAACGATGGCTGGAACACGCAGCGGCGCCGCCGGAACGCGGTCCTCGACTTCGAACTTCGAGGGTTCGGCCGGCGCCACCAGCAGCAGGCCGGCGATCCGGTGCTGGCGGCTGGCGGCGATGCAGCAGGAGGCCAAGGCGCCGAAGCTGTGACCGACCAGAATTGTCGGCCGTCGATCGGCCGCCAATAACCGTCGGATGGCATCGATCCAAAGGCCGATGTCCGGGTTGTTCCAGCGGCTCTGGCTCATGCGCTGCCAGAAGGCGTAGCGGGTCTGCCAGATACTCTGCCAGTGTTCCGGTCCACTGTCGTAAAGGCCCGGCACCAGGACGAAGTCATAGCGTTGCGATGCCTCGATCAGGGCCTGATCCACCGCTAGATGATGTGGAGAGTTCATGGCTCCATCGCTGTTGGGGAAGAGATTGACGATGGGATCAGATTAGCCGTCGCGGTTCCCGGTCATCAAGGGTGGTTATCGCCGTTGGCATCAATCCGGACTTCATACCATGCCCCCGCCACGAGCTTCGACTGTCGGGACCTGACCTTCTGGCTGCAGGTGGGCAAGGAACCAGGTGACGGCCAGCAGGTCGGCGCTGCCGCCCGGACTGAGCCGGCGGGCGATCAGATCGTCGTCGAATGCCGCCAGGCGGGCAAGAAAGTCCGGGTTCGCGATGCCGCCGGCGTCCCGGAGCCGCCGCGCCTGGTCTTGGACATGGGCCAGTCCAGCCAGTCCGCCGCGCGCCACCAGATTGGTGTCCTGATTGACGGCCAGCAGTTCCAGAAAGGCGGCAAACAGGGCCTTTCGACGACTTCCCGTTTCGTCGCGGACTCGTTCGAAAACAGGCAGCGCGTGGCGCCGCACCGTGGCGAATCCGGACGCCGCTTCGCCTCGCGCGCCAGTCATTCCGTGGTGGCGGAACAAGCGCTCGCCGGCGGTGGCTGGCGCCGTCCGCCGGCCATTGAGATCTGCCTCGACAAGACCCTCGCACATCGCGGCGACGTCAGCGCAAAGAGCGTCGCGCTCGATCCTGCCGCTGTGTCCGAACAACCGGCCGGCCGCCGTCGCGAGCAAGCCGAAGGCGAAAACGCTGCCCTTGTGCGTGTTGACGCCGGCGGTGGCGGCGAACATGGCGCGTTCGCAGGCCAGCCCATCGCCGCGAACCCTCTCCAGACGACCTCGGGCCGGCAGACCGGCGAGCTGGATGCCGCGTAGAAAGAACAGGGAAAACCACGGCGCGATGGCCCTGGCGCTGGCCACGAAGGTGGCCCGCGTCATGTCGTCGTGGGCGCCGTTGTTGTTGCGGTCGACCAATCCCGGTTTCGGCGTCAGGTCCACCTCGACGAGCAACGAACGGTGGACCAACCGGGCGATGCGCTTCGCCTCGTCTTCGGCCGGCGTCGTGACAAAGACGTCACTCGGGCTGCTGGCGGCGATATGCATCGACCTTCTCCTCAATGACCGCCTGCAAATCAGCCAACGGATGCCGCTGGGACCGGGCGCAGGCATGCGCGTCGCCGTTGCAGATCAGGCACCGGCGCGGCGCGCGGCCGAGATCGCGCCGGCCGATCTGCCCACGCTCGGGACAAAGAACGTCGATATCCCATAGCCGCCCCAGGGGATGGGTATCCTCAAGTTCGGCAAGAGCCTGTTTGAGGGCGAGGGCGTCGCAGTCGATGACATAGAGCGCCTCCGGTCCGGTCGAGCCGCCGGTCGGCGCGAAGGATCGGATCGGCCATTGCTTCGCGGCGAACAGAGCCGCCAGGGCCGTTACGGCGATGTCCCGGATCGAACGGGTCAGAGGCGTCGACTTGACCGGTCCGGGCATGACCACGGAAAGCGAGACGACCGGCAGGGCGTGGCGGGCCAGGGCGGCCTGCTGTCTGGCCGCCCGCTGCTCGCGCGCGGCGAGCATCTGCGTGAGGGAAACCGGCTGGCCGGTCCCGCTGGTCGTCTCGTCGTCCATGGCTCAGTCCTTGACCTGGTGGACCACGTCGATGACGCTGCCGTCGCGGTAGCGGACGATGCCCACCACCTTGTCGAGGAACTCGATGGCTTGCGGCTCCCCGGTCAGGGAGATGGCGCGGCGGTACAGGTCTTCGATGGTGGTCACCGGCAGACCGGCCGCCGTGAGCCGTTCGGCAATCTCAGGGCGGTTGGGGTTGACGGCGATGCCATGGTCGGTGACCAGAACCCCGACGCATTCGCCCGGCGTCACTACGGTTGTGACATTGCGCACGACGGTGGGGATGCGGCTGCGGATCAGCGGGCCTACGACAATGGAGAGATTGGCCGCCGCCGCCACGTCGGAATGTCCGCCCGAAGCGCCGCGCATGACGCCGTCCGACCCGGTGATGACATTGACGTTGAAATCGAGATCGATTTCCAACGCACTGAGAATCACCATGTCCATATGGTCGCAGTAAGCACCCTTCGATCCCGGATTGGCGTAGGCATTCGTCGAGATTTCATAGTGGTTGGGTGACGTGCGGAGCGATTCGGCGGAATCGGCATCGAAGCTCTGGGTGTCGTAGAGCTTTTCGATCAGGCCTTTCTTGTGCAGTTCCACGATGCTTCCGGTGATGCCGCCGAGCGCGAAGGCGGCCGTGATGTCCTTTTTGCGCATCCGCGTTTCAAGGAAGCGGGTGGCCGCCGTCGACGACGCACCGGTACCGGTTTGCAGCGAGAATCCCTGTTCGAAATAACCGGCATGCTCGATGACGTCGGCGGCCAGGCGGGCGATCAGCAGTTCTCGCGGGTTGCTGGTGACGCGGGCCGCACCGACGCTGATCTTCGAGGGATCGCCGACCTGGTCCACCTTGACGACGAAATCGACGTCATCCTGGGCGATGCTGGCCGGCGCATTCGGATAGGGAACGATCTCCTCGGTCAGGACGACGACTTTGTCGGCTCGCGCCGCGTCGACCTTGGCATAGCCCAAGGCACCGCATCGCGACCGTCCGGAGATGCCGTTGGCGTTGCCGAACTCGTCGGCGGTCGAGACGCCCAGGAAGGCGACGTCGAGATGCAGTTCGCCGCTGTCGATCAGTTTGACCCGTCCGCCGTGCGAATGGATGTTGATCGGTTCGGCCATGAGGCCGTGCGAGATCGCCTCGGCCAGTTTGCCGCGCATGCCCGAGGTGTAGATCCTGCGGATGACGCCGTTGCGGATATGATCGATGAGGGGGGCGTTGCAGGACAACAGCGATGACGAGGCCAGTGTCAGATCCTTGAAACCCATATGGGCCAGAGTATCCATCACATGGTTGATCGTCTTGTCGCCTTCGCGGAAAGCGTGGTGGAACGAAACGGTCATGCCGTCCTTGAGACCGCTGGCGCGGATCGCATCCTCAAGGGATTGGCAGATCTTCCGCGAATGCTTGAGCTCAGTGTCCTTCAGATAGGGCGTGTGCTCTGCGTAACCTTGGAATTTTTCCAGATGGGCGATGGCCGGCTCCTGGTCGAGCCGTGAATTGGCAAAATGGTTCATCACATGCTCTCCAATCCTATTTGCGGGTTCCCGAAGCCTGGGCCCGGCTCAGGACGCGTTTGGCGTGGTTGACGATCGGCGCGTCGATCATTTTTCCGTTCAGCGCGATGACACCCAGACCCTGGCGCTCGGCTTGTTCGGCGGCGGCAATGACCCGTCGGGCGTAGTCAACCTCTTCCTCGGTGGGAGCATAGGCATTGTGCAACAGTTCGATCTGGCGGGGGTTGATCAGCGATTTTCCGTTGAATCCCATTCGTTTGATCAGATCGACTTCCTTCAGGAAGCCTTCCTCGTTGTTGACGTCGGAATAAACCACGTCAAAGGCGTCGATGCCGGCAGCGCGGGCCGCATGCAGGACGGCGCAGCGGGCGTAGAACAGTTCAGTGCCGTCGCCCCGCTCGGTCTGCATGTCCATGACATAGTCGAAGCCGGCCAAGGCAATGCCGATGAGCCTGGGCGAGGATTTGGCGATGGACAGCGCATTGACCACGCCGCTGGCCGACTCGATGGCAGCCATCAATTTGGTCGAGCCGAACTCACGGCCGGACGCCCGTTCGATCCGTTCGACTTCGGCTTCCAGTTGATGCACATCCTCGGCACTGTCGGTCTTTGGCAGGCGGATCACGTCGGCGCCACCGCGTACCGCCGCTTCCAGATCCTTGGGACCGAACGGCGTCGACAGCTGATTGATCCGGACCACCGTTTCGATGTCGCGGTAGACGGGCAGCTGCAGCGCGTGGAAAACCAGAAGACGCGCCGCGTCCTTCTCGCGCAGCGAGACGGCATCCTCCAGATCGAACATGATCGAGTCCGGCTTGTAGACGAAGGCGGTGCTCAACATGGCGGCGTTGGAGCCCGGCAGGAAAAGCATGCTGCGGCGTAGCGTCATGACAGGACACTCCAATCCAGGTCCTGGCATTCCGCGCCGCGCAGGACGGCGGTCTGCAGGCGGGCGCAGATGGCGCAGTCAAGAGCTCCCTTGTCTTCGATCACCACCAGCCCCTCGGTGACGTCGAGCTTGCCCAGCGTGTCGCGCACGACCTTCTCGATCTGCGCGCCGAACTGGCGGATCACCTCGCTGTTGATGACGATATCGAGCGTTCCATCGGACGCCGGTGCCACCTTGACCATCAGATCGCTCGATTCGAGCGTTCCGGCCAAGGCCTCCTTCACGATCTTCATTTTCTTATCACTCCACTCGAATGTCCGGCTTCGCGGCGGTTGTCGGACAGTCCCTTCCCCATCTTCTTCAAGCCGGGGGGAAGCATACCGTTCGGTATTTTTCGTATAGAAGTTCCAGCGTCGCCGGTGGAACCAAAGCTTCGATCCGGTCGAAATCCCGCGCGTCCAGGAGACGGCGGACTTCCGAAGCGGAAACCGGGCTGCCCATGACGGCCGTGCGCGGAATCTCGATGACCGTCACCCGCGGCGTGCCGGTTTCGGCCGCCTGCAACCAGTATTTCATGTCCTCGTTGTATTTGCGGGTGGTCGGGCAAAATGGCTCGGTGCCGACATAGCGATGGGTTACTCCCAGTGCCGGCGCGATGAAATTGCGGAACAACAGGAGATCGACGGCCGTGCAGCAATGACCGACCATGCCCTTTTCCTTGAAGAAATAGGCGGGGAAGGTGGCCCGCGAGACCATGTACTGGGAGCCGTGGTGCAAGGTGACACGGTCGATGCCGCGGATGCCGAGTTCAACCAGCCGGTAACGGTCGCGATAGGAAATCCGCGAAGCATCCTCGGCAACGACGAAGACATGCAGCCAGTCGCAGGCTTTGGCTGCCTCCGCGACGAGATATTGGTGGCCCCAGGTGAACGGATTGGCGTTCATTACGATCGCCCCGATGGTCGCGCCCTCCTTCCGTTCCGTCTTGAGTTTGTTGCAATAGGAGCGGATGCCGACCGGCGTATTCTCCATCAGCGATACATAATTCGGCACTTCGACCAGCGGGTAGAAGCCGCAGCCGCGGAAGAAGGTTTGATTTTCCGGCGCAGTGTAGAGGAACAGATGGCTGTGGCCACGTTCGACGGCCAGATGCACCACTTCGCCCAACAATTTCAGGCTTAACGACTCGCCCCGGCAATCGGGTTCGATGGCGGCGCATTTGACGATATTGCCCTCGAGGCCGACGCAGGCGATCAAGCGGCCCTGCGGCCTGCAAATTACGAAGACGTCAATGCCGTCTTCGTAATCGAGGCCGCATTTGGCCAAAAGCGCACGAATTTCAGCCTGAAGCGCCGGATCTGCCGACGGGTCGACGGTGAGAAATTCGAAATCGTCGAGCACGATGGGGTTGCTCCACAGGGGCGCCGGCGGCAGAACGTCGAAACGCTCCGGCCTTTCCATATGCATGTCAGGCGACGGCCGCATCCCGCATCACAACGTTCTTTAGCCGACCGACCCGTTCGATGTCCACCTCGACCAGATCTCCCTCCTTGAGGAACAAGGGCGGGTTGCGCTTCTTGCCGACACCGCCTGGGGAACCGGTGATGATGACATCGCCGGCGGACAATTCGCTGAACGTGCTGATGTAGGAGATCAGGTCGGCAATCTGGTGGACCATGTTAGCGGTGTTGTCGTCTTGTACCAACTGACCGTTGAGATACGTGCGCAGATAAAGCGCCTGAGGGTCGGGAATCTCGTCGGCTGTCACCAGCCAGGGCCCGAATGCGCCGGTTTGTCGCCAGTTCTTGCCCGCCGTATACCAACTGTGCTGCCAGTCGCGGACCGAGCCGTCCATGTAGCAACTGTAGCCGGCAACGTGGGACAAAGCCTGATCTGCGGAGATCCCCAGGCCGCCCTTGCCGATCACCACGGCCAGTTCGCCCTCGTAATCGAATTCGTTGGTAAACCGGGGTTTGAGAACCGGGCAGGCGTGGCCGGTCTGCGAATCGGGAAAACGGATGAACAGTGTCGGGGCGGCATTGGTTTCGCCGAACTCCTGACGCTTTTCCGCATAGTTCATCCCGACGCAGAAGATCTTGTTTGGCTGTTCGACGGTCGGCAGAAAAATCAGATCCTGCTCGCGGTAGTCGGAAGGGGCGTCGGCGAAGGCCTGAGCCTCGGCAAGACCGTCGCCGGCCAGAAGCGCCTTGATGTCGGGAAAGCGCGGTTTCAGGCGGCGTCCGAGATCGACAATGCCGTGGTCGGTCGACAGGCCGTAGCTTTTTCCCTTCCCGGTCGCAAAACTCACCAGTTTCATCGTGTTCCTCTTTGAATGATCGCCGATGTGGTTGCCTGACACTCCGCGACCATTGTCACGGAATTTCCTTCAGTAGACGCGGCCACGATTTCGGTTAGGAGGATGGAGGCCGTAGCCGTACCCGTGTCGCGTCGGTCAGTTGCGCAACCCCTATTCGTTTTCGATCCCTTTGCCGACGGGGGCCTGTCCAAGTACGACGCAGTGCGGAGAAACGTCCCCCGGCTTTCTTTTTTTAAAGACGGTGCTCCGCCGTCCTGCGAACGATCGGTGGCGACCGAAGCGCCACTCGTTCATTTCCCCCAATGTTATTGAGAGTTAGCTTTCATCTGCCTTTCATCTGCCCGGATATTCCCAGCTACTTTGGGGAGCGAAGACGGGGCCGGTTCCGACGCGCCGGCCTCGCCCGCGCGGAGATCTTCCGCAACGCGAATTTGAAAGCCCCATGAAAGCTTTATGCGATCATGATTACTCATCCAAAAGAGCGTTTTGAACGCCGATGCCTGGGAAGGTCGTCCAATGCAGGATTCGTCACAACCAACTGTTGCGAAGGAGATCTGGCGGCTTGCCGTGCAGGTCGCCATGGCGTCTGCCGATCAGTGGAAAGGTGAGGCGTGGGAAGGGGAAGTCCTGCCACCACACTTGGCCCTCCAGCTTTTCCGGCGTCGTTTGGTGGCGTTGGAGCGCGGGATGACCCAACGAGAGCTCGACGTCTGCGCCAGAACTTTGATCGGCCTGACGGCGGAAGGGATCGCTCTTGATCTCAATATCAAGAAGACGAGCGTTCTGACCTATCGAAAGAGAGCGTACGCCCGTCTTGGAATTTCATCGCAAACACAGCTTTTCAGATTACTGGTGTGACTGCCGGTGGAAACCGCGGTGGTCTTGGACGGTTTCTGTCCGGGATTATACGCACATGACTGTCTGTTCATTGGAAATATGAAATCTCATTTCCACTGTTATAGACAATAAAATATACAACATATGTCGATATCGTGTGGCAATTTGTGGAATTGCGCAGTTTTGATCTGCGCTTATTCTGTTAAATATTCCGTAAAATTGCCAGATAGTTTTTCCGTGTCCTCCTAAATTAGGACAAATTGTCCTAATTTAGGAGGACATCTACATAAAACGAATTCTGACACACTCAGCGCTGTCTTGGGACGGTTCGCATTCGGCGGGGCGCCGCTCCGACGTTGTCGAGCGGAGCCGGGGCCTTCGTGAAGTTGGGTCGGCGTATCGGATGTTCCGGAGAACAATGTGTTGCCCCCGGTAAGTTCGGAAAGCGATTGCCCGCCCATTCTTGAGGCTCGAAGCCCAGAAAACTCAAACAGTTTGGGGTGTGCTGAGATGTCAAAGAAAGCGTTATTTCCAATCCTCTTAGGGTCCGTGGCGGCTATGGCGTTGTTGGCGGGGCCGGCGGCGGCCAATGACATGGATGATCTGAAGGCCTATGTGGATGCTCGTTTGAAACAGATAGAAAAGGCCCAGAAGGAACTTGCCAAGGCGCAGGCCGACTTGGCGGTCAAAGCTGATGCCGTGGCGAAAGCGGAGGCCTCGGTGAAGGCGCAAGCCGCTGCCAATGCCGAGGCGGCAGCGAAAGCCCAGGCGTCAGCGGATGCCGCTCAGAAGGCTCAGGCGTCCACCGAAGCTGTGGCGAAGGCGCAGGTGACCACGCCGGCAAGACCGGTGACGCTTGCCGACGATACGCCGGCGGCACTAAAGACGGATCATGAAGGCAATATGTTGGGGTTCTTGAGCAAGCCGGTGATGTTGTATGACGACAACAACACAACGGTTCATTTCTATGGATTGATCGAAGCGACGATCAGCGACGCGACGAATCAAAACAAGAAGGGCAGCCAAGCCATCGGCTTTCAGACAGCCTGGTTCAGTGGCAACCGATATGGCTTCGATATCGACCACGCCTTGGGATTCGGCGATCGGATCGGCTTGCCAGGACTTAAGGTCATGTCCAAGCTGGAAGGTGAATTTGAATCCCCCTCGGGAAGTTTTGACACGGATAGCGGGGTTTTCAACCGTGATGCCTGGGTCGGTTTCTACAGCGACGACTTGGGCAAGCTGACCTTCGGCCGCCAAAATACCCTTACTCGCGATTTCACCCAGACATGGGGTGACGCCTATGGGACCGAAGGGGTTACTCTGAAGGAGGGTGGTTTCTCCAACGTCAACAACTTCAAACAGTTCATCTTCTATTCAGCCGATCCGGGCGGGACCCGTAACGACAGTTCGGTGGTCTGGAAGAAAAAATTCGGCGAGCATATCGTCGCCGGTATCGGCTACGGGTTCAGCTACAAAGGTAACGGCGGCAGCGCCGATCCGGGTATCGGCGGCGGCGTTCCCGGCCAGTTCTCCAACGGCAGCAGTCAGGCCGTGTCCCTGGCCTACAATCACCTTGAGGTCGGCGGTGGTGCCCTCAGCGTCAACGTCAACTACGACCGCGCCAACAACGATAACCTGATCCATCAAGCGGAACTGATCGGCGGCGACTATGTGATCGGCATGTTCCGGTTGAATGCCGGCTATGTTCACTACACGGCCGAACAGGGCGATCACAACAGCATGGGGACGCGAACGGACAATTCGTGGACAGCGTCCGTCGTCGTGACGCCCATCAAGTCGACCGACGTCGCGCTTGGCTATGTCGACATGATGGGCCGTCATGCCGGCTTCAGTGCCGGTGGAGTGACGCTTCTTCCGTTCCTTCAGGACACACGGAACGTAACTTCCGTTGCCAATGGGTCGAAGGGAACCCTGTTCGGGTCGGTGATGTACCACGCCGATAAGCAGACGGACTTCTATATCGCCTCCGACTACATGAAGGTTCGTGGGGGGTGGCACGTGAACGACGCCCAGGGCAACAATGGCCCGTTCGGCAGAGGCGAGGCACATAGCGACGAGGTCGAAGTCGCGACGGGCGTTCGCTTCAAGTTCTAGTCAGTCAATCCGGACACGTGTCCCCAAAGTCTTTGGGGAATCCCTCTTGGCCCGTGGCGTGACATTGGCATCGCCACGGGCGTTTTCTGCGGTCTGTGGATTCTTTCAATCAATGCCTGTTTCAGGCCATTCCGTTCGCTGCTTCACGCGGGGCGACGAGCGCTGTATTCTGCCGTCCAATTTAGGATGGGGCTGATCGCCACGAAATACGTGGGGTTAAATGATCGCGTAAGCCCGCGTCGGTTGAATTTTGTGCGGATGGTGGTTCAAGAATCAATGTCCCGAGCAAGTCTGCTGCGCTAAGGAGACAATGGGCCCCCTCCAGGTAACGGAGGCACGTTTTGTTCCCTCGACATGCAAAAGTACTGGTGACGATCGCCGTTGTCTGTTTGTCGGTTTTTCCGATGAACGCAGCCTCGGCGGCAATCACAATTATCGTGAGCGGCTTGGAAAAGCAGATCTATCTGCCGGCGATCCTTACCGAGCGCTTAGGATATTTTGCGGACGAGGGCTTGAATGTGAGGCTGATCAGCGCCACGGCCGGTGTGGAGGCGCAAAATGAACTTCTGACAGGCGCCGCCCAGGGGGTCGTCGGATTTTATGACCATACAATCGTTCTCCAGGGGCGTGGAAACTACGTAATCTCTCTGGTGCAGTTCAGCCAGGCGCCGGGAGAAATGGAGCTGGTGGCTGAGCAATCCGCCGACCGCATCACGTCGCCCAGCGATCTCAAGGGACGCCGTCTCGGTGTCGTCGGGTTGGGGTCTTCTACTGATTTTTTGACGCGATATATCGCTCTTTTGAATGGCCTTAAATTCGGAGACTATCGTTTGGTGCCGATCGAGGCGGGCAATCAATTCATCGATGCGATGATGCAGGGAAAGATCGAGGCGGGAATGACGTCCGATCCGACGGCTGGCCGTTTGCTGAAAAGTGGGAATGCGAAAATTCTTGTTGACCTGCGGACGCCTGAATCGACCAGGGCGGTCATCGGCGGCTGCTATCCCGGGGCGGCGTTTTATGTCCAGACGTCTTGGCTGGCGGCTCACAAGGAAGAAGCGCAGAAGCTGACGACCGCCTTCGTGCGAACTATGAGATATATGGCGGCCCATAGTGCCGCGGAAATAGCCGACAATCTTCCAGACGACTACTTTGAGGGAAACAAATCTCTTTATGTAGAGAGACTGGCGGAAAGCAAGACCATGTTCACGGTTGACGGGCGGATGCCGGCTGGGTGTCCGGAGACAACTCTGAAGGTCTTGTCGTCATTTAGTAAAAGTTTAAGAGAAAAAGAAATAGACCTTAATAAGACATATACAGGGAAATTTATTGATATTGCTGAGACGAGCTTGTTGAATTCAGAAATGAACAAGAAATAGCCAAGAATCGATGGCGTATTTAGTGACAAAAATCCGACGGATGAGTCCTTAAGCCAGGAGTGGCGCGGGCGTCTCGCCCGTGTTCAGGCAGAGCCGGAAGCCAGGCATTTCCGCCGCTTTCGCGTCGGAGGCGGGCAGGATGCCGGCCCCACCCCCATAGGTTCTCGATATTCCTAATTCCTTCCTGAGACCGCGTTTGCTGTAGGCAGGTCGTCGTCGTCGATCGTTCTGGGGATGGCCACGGTAACGATGAGCCCATGGTTGGCGGCGGGCGGTGTCGCCAAGGTCACTGTGCCGCCAGCCGCGTTGACGACTTCCTGAACGATCGCCAGTCCAAGACCGCTGCCTTCTCCGCCGTTGGCCAACACGCGGTAGAATCGCTCGAACACGCGGGCGGCTTCGTCTGGAGGCACGCCGGGGCCGTTGTCGGCAACGGTTAGAACGCACATGTCGTCGCGGCCTTCGACGCATACCATGACCGTGCCGTTGACCGGTGTGTAGCGAAGGGCGTTATCGACCAGATTGACGATCATTTCCCGTAACATGGTTTCGTCGCCGGTGACGATCATCGGGTCTTTGGCGGTGTCAAACCCCAGATCGATTTGGCGATCAAGGGCGACGTTGGAGAATTCCTCAAGAACCCGTCGGGCCATGACGGCCAAATCCACACGTTCGTGCCGTGGCCGGCGGACGCCGGGTTCGGCTCGCGACAAAGTCAGGAGCTGATTGACCAGATGGGCGAACTGCCGGACGCTCGCCTGCAGGGCGCCCAGCGCCTCTTTTCTGTCATGCTGGTTTTTTGCCCGTTCAGCAAACGCGGCCTGAGTGGCAAGCAGGGTGAGCGGCGTCTTGATCTGATGCGCGGCATTGGCGATGAACCGGTTTTGCGCCGCCATCTGCGACCGGACGCGGCGTTTGTATAGATTCAAGGCGTCGACCAATGGCCGCAATTCCGTCTGAACGCTTGCCGCCGGCAATGGATCGAGCGCGTCGCGCTTTTCATCGAGAACCGCGTCGCGCAGCTGCAGAAGCGGTGCAATCCCGCGGCGAAGTCCAACGAGGACGACCACGGCTGCGACGATGAGAAGAATCAACTGCTGACCGATGGATGCCTGGAGGAGATCGAGAACCAGATCGTTGTAGCTGTTCAAGGTCTGCCCGACGACCACTGTCACCGGGCTTGCCTCGTCGGCCCCGACTATCGGATGGGTCAGGGCGATCATGCGCAGAGGGTGGCCACGAAAGGACGCGCTGTAAAAAATGGGATCGGCTTCCCGTCCGGACGTCGCGGGCGTTGGAACGTCGGGGTATCCGGCCAGCAATTGGCCGTTGCGCGTATGGATCCGGTAGTAGACGACGTCGCCGTGTCCGGTATTGAACATCTCGATGGCGGCAGGCGGAACCTGGACATCGATGACGCCGTCGATCACCGAGATCTCCTCGGCAATGTCAGTCGCCGACGCCATCAAAGTGCGGTCGGCGACCATGTCCGCCGTATGACTGGCGGCCTGATAGCTATAGAAAACATTGACAAGAATGACGCCGGCCAGCGGCGCCAGCACCCACACCAGAAGATAGGCTCTCAGGCTTTCAATTTTCATTGTATTGAAGAGCATAGCCGAGGCCGCGCAAAGTTCTTATCTGGACACGGCTGCCTTCGAGTTTTTTCCGCAACCGGTGGACATAGACTTCGATCGCGCTCTGGTCGGCATCGTCATCGAAATCGAACACGCTCTCGCTGATCTGCGCCTTGCTGACGGTCCTTCCCGCTTTATGAATCAGGTATTCCAGAACGGCGTGTTCCCGCGGCGTCAGAACCAGCGGTTTTCCGGCAAGCGAAAATTCGCGGGTCCTGGTGTCGAGCGCAACGTCGCCATATTCGATAACCGGTGCCGCACGATTGGCGGACCGGCGCAACTGCACCCTGATTCTGGCTTCCAGTTCGGCGATCTCGAACGGTTTGGCGAGATAATCGTCGGCTCCCTCGTCAAGGCCGCTGACGCGGCCTCTCAGACTGGAGTTGGCCGTCAGAATGATAACCGGCACGGAATTGTTGCGCTGGCGGAGCCGTCGCAGAACTTCGAGGCCGTCCATCTTGGGCAGCGAGAGGTCAAGGATCACCAAAGAGAATTCGTTGACGCGCAATGCATGGTCGGCGTCCTCGCCGTCGTAGACGCAATCGACGGCGAAATTGTCGCTGCGTAGCAGTTTGGCAATCCAGTTCGCCAGCTCGACATTGTCTTCAACGAGCAGGATCCGCATGAGACCTCGTCACTCGGCTGCTGATATGCTGGCTCATTCGGAGGTGGAATCGAACCAGTCCCGGTCTGATCTTACGTCATCGCGCTCCAGGAGTAATCTTTAACGCGTCCCTCTTTTCTCAGGCGCCGCCGCCGTCGGCATCATGGCTGTCCTGCCAAGCCTGGACATGTGACACATAAGCCCTGTCGATCTTCATGATGTGGACTTCCAGCCAGTGCTGAAGCAACTGTCGGATCTCGGCGCTGTCGACACTGGCGTGAGAGGATATCTCGCGGACCTCGGCCTCGAACTGGCGATGCGCCTCGCGGTGACGATCGAGGTCGGGGTAGCCCGATCTCTCCATCAGCGATTCCTCGTGCGTGAAGTGTGTGCCGATATAGTCGGTCAGCTCATTGACGATTTTCCAGGCCGAGGCCAGCGAGTTGGCCCGGTCCGCAGCCTGATCAAGACGATGGATCATTTCGATGATCCGGCAATGTTCCGCATCCATTTCTGGAATGCCTAGGAAATACTGGACGTTCCAAGTCAGCATCGTGGCGTGTCTTTCCGTCTATGCCGAGTGGTGGATATCGGCGGGTCGTTCAATGATGATTGGGGCGCATCGATGCCGTGCCGCGTCGTGCGCCCCTTTCTTTGTTCGATTAGCTGAGATCTGCTAGATGAGAAGCCTCATCATGACCAGGGCGACGCTGACCATGGTGGCGCCGCCAAGTCGCGTGGCGATCGAGCAAAACGGCAGGAGTTGCAGACGATTGGCGGCTGTCAGGATGGCGACGTCGCCGGTTCCGCCTTGGGCGGCCGAGCAGGAACAGACCACCGCCACATCGATCGGGTACATGTTGATGCGCTTGGCCACGAAGAAGCCGGTGGTCATCAGCACGACGACCGTACAGACGATGACCACGATGTTGAGGAAGGTGAAGGCCGACGTCAGCTTTTCCCACGGGGTGATCGACACGCCGACCGAGAACAGCAAGGGATAGGTCACCGAGGTCGCGAAGAACTTCGAAATGACCTGACCGCCCTGCTGGAGCTGCGGGGATACCGCTTTGATCGCCTTCATCACGAAGGCGATGAACAGCATGGAGACGGGGGCCGGGAAATCGAACAGCTTCTGGCCCAGAACGCCGATCAGATAAAGGGCGACAGCGGTGACGCCGGCAGCACCGATGGTGACGGGATCGATCACGCCGGTGGCGGCCGCCCTGATGTCGCCGATCTGGTCGCCGTCGGGCGTGATGCGGCCGTCACCGGTCAGCTCCGGGCGGCGTTTGCCGAGATGGTTGAGCAGGCCGGAGAAGACGATGCAGGTGAGACTGCCCATCATCACCATCGGCAGGATTTCGGCAAGGATCACGCCTTGGTCGCCGTGGGTGATCAGCGAATAGCCGATGGAAATCGGGATGACACCTTCGCCGACGCCGCCACCCATCATCGGAACGATGATATAGAAGAACGTGTGGAACGTGCCGAGGCCAAGCACGGTTCCAACCAGCGTTCCTGCCGCGGCCGCAGTGATGACGCCGCAGGCAAGCGGAATGAAGATCTTGACGATACCCTTGATCAGGCTTTGCCGATCCATTCCGACGATGCTGCCGACAATGATGCAGGCGATGTAGAGATAAAGAAAATTACTGGCTTTGAAGAATTCCTTGGTCGAAGCGATCACCGGCTCGGGGAGCAGATGCGCATAGACCAGATAGGACGGCAGGAAGGTCGCGAAGATCGCCGCGGCGCCCAGATTTTTGATAATCGGCAGGCGTTTGCCCAGCTCGGCGCATGTGAAACCGCCTACCGCCAGAATGGCGATTGAAACCAGGATATCAGACGAGAGCTTGCCCTTGCCGGTGTAGATGAAGGCGGCAATGAGCCCGATGAGAACGAAATAAATAGGAAGAGGGACTATCCCGATTTTAAAATCAAAGATCTTCCACCAACCATATGGCCAGAAAGCTTTCTGCTGTGATGCTGCACCTAGATCGCCGGCAGATATGTCATGCGTGGTGGCGTTTGGGGATGTGGACATTTCCGTTCTCCGCAATGGTTATCTTTTTTTGTGTTGGCGGGGCGTCGATTACGACCACCGGCCATGCTTTCCGATGAGCAGATCAAGAGGTCCCGATAACCTTAATGGGTGAAACCTGTCAGCTAGCTGTCGGGGACCACCGACTGGGCATCACCATTATCCGGGCGTCGGCTCGGCCGAACTGCGTTCCAACCTCTGCACATTGGCGATGAAGCTCTCGATAGCGTCGCGCAGGGTTTCTTGTTCCCGCGACAGATCGCCAACGGCTTCGTTCATGTCATCGGCGATGCTCTGGATATCGGCGTTCGTTTGAGCGATCCCCCGCATGCTGGCGGTGACGTCCTGCGTGCCGTCCGAGGCCTGATGAGCGTTGCGCGAAATGTCGACGGTGACGGTTCCCTGTTCATCGACGGAAGCGGCGATGGCGGCTGTCGTCCTGTCGATTTCGTCGACGAACCGCACGATGTCGCCGATGGCGTCGACGGCTGCCTCCGTCGAGGTCTGCACGTCGGAAATCTGCCGGCCGATGTCTTCCGTGGCCTTGGCCGTTTGCGTGGCCAGGGCTTTCACTTCCGAGGCGACGACGGCAAAGCCCTTGCCTGCATCGCCGGCCCGCGCCGCTTCGATGGTGGCATTCAGAGCCAGCAGATTGGTCTGTTGGGCAATGCTTTGAATAAACGAGGCGATATCGCCGATCCGCTGTGTCGTATCGCTCAACGCGCCGACGATCGTCGTGATGCTGCGCACTTTGGCTTGGGCCTGTCTCGTCTGCGTCGCGCCAGAAGCGGCGCTGGCACTGACAGTGCGGATCGAGCCCGACAATTGTTCGGTCGCCGCGGCGACGGTCTGGACATTGCTGGACATCTCGACAGCCGATTGCGCCGCTGTTTTCGCTTGGTTGCTGGCGGTGCTCGACTGTTCGAGCAGGGTCTGGGCGTTCTGCCGGACGCGGATCGTTTCCGCCTCGATCCCGCCCAACGTCTTGGCTCCGGCTTCGGCGAAATGGTTGCAGGCCGATTCGATCAGTTTGGCGCGATGGCGGTCGTCTTGCTGGCGGTGATCCATGTCCTCGCGGAGTCTTTGGGCGTCCAAAGCCTTTTTTCGTAACAACTCAAGCGCATTGCTCATGGCGCCGAATTCGTCGGGGCAGGGCGCCGTCTCGACCGGATCGGACAGGCGTCCGGACGAAAGCCGGTCAACCGCTTCGGAAAGGCTGCGCAACGGTTGGGAAAGCCGTCGATGGGTCGTCACCGCAAGCAGGGCGGCGGCGGCAAGGGTGACGACGAGAACGCCGAGACATAGCACCAACGCCCATTCCGCTTTCATTTCGAGATCGTCCGCGTGGCGGGCAGCCTCGTCGAGCGCGACAAAACCGATATTTTGCAGATCGGCGAATGGACCGTTACAGAGTTTGGTCCATTCGGGCGCCGGCAGGGCAGGATTGCCCGATCCATCCAGGCCAGCGACCAACTTGTCGATAGTTTTCTGCGCGACGGCAACCTCCTGCCGGCTTGTCGTGACGATCTCCGTGACGGTCGCGGAAACGCCCGGACGATCGAGGAGTTCTCCCAAGGAGGCGAAGCCATTTTCGTAAATGGCCCGGTGTGCGGCCAGCGAGGCGATCTGAGCTGCCGAAGGCCTGTCGCCGGATGCAATATTCGGGCGCAGGTTCGAGCACTGCGTTCCGTAGTCGTCGCGGATAATCCATGCTTCCCGCCGAACCTGGACCATTTCGGCAAGGACGGGATCGGTCAGGCGAACGGCGTTGCCCGATGCGATGGAAGCCCGATTGAGCTGATCGATGACTTGGTAGACGGCCTGTCGCCACGGCTCGGTTTCGCGGATATCCCGCCGCGCCCGGGAAATATTGGCTAAACGTTCGATCTCTGTTTGACGATCGTGCATGGCGCGTTCGGCGACACCGAGGCCGAGGCCGATGCTGTCGGCGTGCGGCAGGCCGCTATGGGCCAGTGCATCGAAAACCATATGCAGGTTGTTGCCGGCCTCCTCAGCGGCCTTGGCGATGACGGGCATCGGTTGGTCCGATGACAGAAGTTCGGTTTGCACCTTGGGGATCTGGCTGCGCATGGCCACGGTCGTCTGGAACAACGCTTGGTCAAGATGGGCGAGACGAAGCGTGTGGGACGCTGCTTGGTAGCTGTTCCAGGCATTCCACGCGGTGATGGAGAGGGTCGTCACCAGGACCAAGGTCAGGACCCATTGGGCACTCAACAACAGTCGTTCGATCGACGTGTGAAACATCTTCGGGTTTCCTCTGCGTCCATCTTCCTGTGTGAGATGGTTTTGTGCTAACCAACCATAAGTTGATATGTATCTTTATGCCAATTCGTTTAAGGGTGTTAGTGAATCCTGAAGTCCATTTTCGAGAATTTCACAGAAAGATACTAACCATAACGGCTTTCAAAGGGCTTTCAGCGAAAGGCGATCTTTCGTGAATCGGTTGATTAACTGTTTGGGCGTATTTCCATATCTTTCCGCTTCAAGGGGGGATTTTTCCGATGACGCCGGATGGGATCGCTTGACCTCTACCATCGAACAGCTTGGATCTTTGATGGTGGCGCGGTAACCATTGGTCTCGATCAGACAATCGCAAAAACGTCAGAGGCATGACATGACTGAGCCGAAACATATCGCCTTGGTGACTGGAGCCGGATCGGGAATCGGACGCAGCACCGCCCTGGCTCTTCTGACGGCGGGTTACCGCGTCGTTCTGGCCGGCCGCCGTCCCGCGCCGCTTGCGGAAACACAGTCATTGGCCGGGGCTCTGGGCGAGCATGCCTTCCCGGTCGAGGCCGACGTCAGCGATCCGCACTCCGTCGACAGGCTGTTCCAGAACTGCCTGGATCGCTTCGGCAGGTTGGATCTGCTGTTCAACAACGCGGGCGTCGGTGCTCCGCCGATTCCTTTTGAAGATCTGACGTTCGAGCAATGGAACCAGGTCGTGGCGGTCAATCTGACCGGGTCTTTCCTGTGCGCCCAGGCGGCCTTTCGCGTGATGAAGGCGCAGACACCGCGCGGCGGACGTATCATCAACAACGGGTCGATTTCCGCCCACGCCCCGCGCCCGGACTCGGCGCCCTACACGGCGACCAAACACGCCATCACCGGCCTGACCAAGTCATTGTCGCTCGATGGCCGGAAATACGACATCGCCTGCGGCCAGATCGATATCGGCAATGCTGCGACGGCCATGGGCGGACGGATGGCCGCCGGCGTCGCGCAGGCCAACGGCACCATCGCCGCCGAACCTCTTATGGATGTCGCCGAAGCCGCCCGCGCGGTGGTCTATATGGCCAGCCTGCCGCGGGACGTGAACGTGCAGTTCCTGACCGTGATGGCGACCAAGATGCCCTTTGTCGGGCGCGGCTGATGCCGCGTTGCCGCTTTCTCTTTGAGATAAAATGCCGCTCGGGCTCCTAGATGAGCTTCAACCCGTTCAGCAAGACGATAGCGATCGACAAGGGCGCGACATAGCGGACGAGAAAGAACACCACCCTGATCAGGCGACGATTTTCGAGCGTGCCCTCATTGGAAAGGCGCTTTTCCAGTTCGGGAAGCCCGTAGACCCAACCCACGAAGAGGCAGATCAGGATGCCGCCCAACGGCAGCAGAATGTTCGAACTCAGGAAGTCGAACAGATCGAAGGAATTTAATCCGAAAATCGTGAATTTTGCCGCGAGGCTTTGCGACAGGGACGCCGGGACGCCGAGAACAGCGATACAGACAATGGTCAGGGCCGATGCCCGCTTGCGACCCATGCCATAGCGTTCGGATAGGATTGCCACCGGAACCTCAAGCAGGGACAGCATGGCGCCGATGCTGGCAACCGCCGTCAGGACGAAAAAGACGGCCATGAACAGCGCTCCGCCCGGCATCGACGTGAAGACGGCGGGAATGATCATGAAGACCAGGGATGGTCCGGCGGCCGGCTCGAAACCGAAAGCAAACACCGCCGGAAAAATAGCGACGCCGGCCAGCAGCGACACCGACAGATCGGCCAGCATCACCCGCGTCGTGGTCGCGGGAATGTTCTGATCGCCCTGGAAGTAGCTGCCGTAGGTCAACATCGTGCCCATGCCCAGCGACAGCTTGAAGAAGGCCAGACCAAAGGCCGTCAGCACCACGCCCGAGGTAATCTTGGAGAAATCCGGCTCAAACAGGAACGAGAGCCCCCGCATCGCCCCCGGCAAAGTCAAACTGCGTCCGCACAGGACAAGAAGCAGCACAAACAGCAGGGGCATCAACTTGCGTGCGACAGCCTCGATCCCCTTGGACACTCCAAGCGTGATGATGCCGCCCGTGACGCACAGAACCACCCACTGCCAGACCAGCGACGACACCGGATCGGACACCAATCCGGCGAAGGCCGTTGCCGCCGCCTTCGGGTCAACCGTTGCGATTTCTCCCGATAACGATTTGAAAACATAGGAGTAGATCCATCCGGCGACCTCGGAATAGAAGGCCATGATCAGCAGGGCTGCGGAAAATCCCATCCAGCCGATGCCTTTCCAACAGCCTTGGCCGGGCGGCGCCACCACCTCGAAGGTGGTGACGGCATTGGCGCGCGCCGTGCGGCCCAGCATCGTCTCGACCATCATGACCGGCAGCCCGACCAGCATCGTCGCGGCGAGGTAAACCAGCAAAAATCCCGCTCCACCGTTAGTCCCGGTCAGAAAAGGGAATTTCCAAATATTGCCAAGACCCACGGCCGAGCCAAGGGTCGCCACCAGAACGCCGAAGCTGCTGGTGAATCCGTCACGGTTTGATTGGGCCACGGTTCCCCCGTCCTAAAACGGCTCCTTACTCCTGTGCCAATTCCGCAAAACCACCCCCACGCGGGCCGGGTACTATCTTCCCGGCGCGGAACGTCGCCCGACGCGGAACGTCGCCCGATATATCCGAGTTTCTCCATCTGGCCGAGAAGATATTTGAGGATGTGGCGCCATGAATGACGGGCGTGATGGATGGCATCGATTCAGATCGAGCGGCGCTTGAGTCTGCCGAAGCCCGAGGCGAAGGCATCTCATGAATCCTGTGGACCTTAATCGAAGTGGTATCGCTTCGATTAAGGTCTGAATCCGGCTCTAGGCGTGTAACGCGGCCAGGACTTTTTTCACGGCGGGCCGTTCCGACATGCGCTGCCGATGCTCGGCAATTCGGGGAAAGCGGGTGACGTCGATGGCGTCGGATTCCAGCCACTGGGCCATGCTGAACAGATAAGGGTCGCAGATCGAATAGTGTTCCCCGGTCACCCAGGGACCTGCGAATTTCTCGTGTTCGATCATCTCGAAACAGTCGGCGACCACTTGCGGGGCCTTCCGTTTCATTTCCGCGATGGCGGCAGGATCGTCTGCCCAGCGAGCCCCGCGTCTGAAATGCGACTGGGCGACATGAACGGTGGAGCAAAGATAGCTGTTGAAGGCCTGTACACAGGCAAAGGCGAAAGGATCGTCGAGCGGCGCCAGACCAGCTTCGGGATAGCTCTGGGCAATGAAGGCGAGGATCGCCGGGCTTTCCGTCAGGACGCCGCGGTCGGTAACCAGGACCGGCACCCGCCCCAGCGGATTGATCGCCAAATAATCCGCCGTGCGCTGTTCTCCGCCCGCCAGATCAACGGGAACCGCCTGGTAGACCGCACCAGCCTCTTCGAGAGCGATATGTGAGGCGAGGCTGCAGGTTCGGGCCGCATAGAAAAATTTCAGCATGTCGCGTCCTCTTTTGTTGAGTTGGTTCCCGTGGCCATTTCCAACGCTTTCTCGGTGGCGAGGAAGGGCAGCAGGATGCAGGCGTGCCGCGATTTCGAGCGATGGACCGGCAGAAAGGCCGTGAAGGCGGCGAAGGCCGGCATGCCGTCAAGGCTGTCGCTGGTGGCGTCGACGGCATGCAACATGCGTTCGATGGCCTGTCGTGCCTCGGTGATCTGCTGCGGGCGTAATCCCGGCGCGGCGGCGGCGAGGCCGCTGGCCGAAGCCTGACAGAGAAGACAGCCCCGGATATCGTGACCCAGTGCCGCAATCGTGCCGTCACTGGCCATTTTGATGTCGATGTCGACGCGGTCGCCGCAGAGCGGATTGTCCTGAACCGCATGGCCGTCCGGACCGCTGAGGCGACCAGCCCCATGGGCCGCATGGGCAAGCGCCTTGACCTGCTCCTGGTAAAGAGACTGTTCCGTCATGTCAGCACCTTGATCGCCTCGGTCAGTCCGATGAGGAACGCGTCGACGTCGCCGTCATCGTTGTAAAGCGCCAGACTCGTCCGAACCACGCCGGCAGCCAAGCCAAGACTGGTCATCAGCGGTTGTGCGCACAACATGCCGCCGCGCACAGCGACGCCGCGTTCCCCCAGGATCTGACAAATGTCGTGCGGATGGAGCCTCCGGACTGCGAAGGACACGACCGGCAGACGACGTTCAAGATCTTTTGGTCCGACAATGGCGACGCCGGCGGTGGCGCTCAGGCCATCGAGCAGGCGGTCGGTCAACCGGCGTTCTTCCGCCGAGAAGGCCGGCCGGTCGATGTCGCCGAGCCAGGTGAGAGCCGCCGCCAGGCCGACCGCCTGGGTGACCGGCGGTGTGCCGGCTTCGAAACGATAGGGCAGGTCGAGAAACGTCACATCGTCGTCGGTTACCTGGCCCACCATACCGCCGCCAGTGACGGGCGGCGTCAGGAGAGCGAGGAGGTTCCGGCGCCCCCACAGAACGCCGATGCCGGTCGGACCGAACATCTTGTGACCCGAGAAGCAGTAGAAATCGACGCCCAGTTTCTGCACATCGACCGACCCGTGGGCGATCGCCTGCGCTCCGTCGACCAGGATGGCGGCGCCGACCGCATGGGCGGCTTCGGCCAGTTTGCGCACTGGCGAGACGGCTCCGGTGACGTTGGACGCATGGGTAACGGCGACGAAGCGACAGCGCGGTCCGATGACGTCGCCGAACCGGCTTTCGTCAAGCCGTCCATCGTCGGTGACGGGAAGATACCGAAGGTGGCATCCACGCGCTTTCGCCATCATCAGCCAGGGAATCAGATTACTGTGATGTTCGAGCCGCGAGACGACCACCTCGTCGCCGGGCGACAGCGTGGCGCCGGTGGCCTGAGCCACGAGGTTGATCGAAGCGGTGCATCCTGCGGTGAAGACGATCTCCGATGGATCGGCGGCGTTCAGAAAGCGGGCGACTTTGGCGCGCGCCGCGTCGTAAGCGCCGTCGGCGCGTTCGGCCAGAGGATGCAGACCTCGGTGCACATTGGCGCGCGACGTGCTGTCATGGGCCGCCATCGCATCGATGACGGCCCGCGGCACCTGCGCCATGGCGGCATTGTCCAGGTAGTGCAACGGCTTTCCGCCGGGATGGTTGGCAAAAATGGGAAATTGGCGGCGAAGGGCGGCAAGTTCGAGACTCATGGCTGCCTCCCACCGAGGCTGGCGTAGGCCTCCGGTGTATCGACGTCGGTAAGGATGGCATCGTCGTCTATCACGACCCGGCGAACCGCTGCGTCATGGGCGGCCAGCACGGATCGCGCGCCCCGGTCGCCGTCGAGAGCGAGAATTTCCGCGAAATGCTGTTTTCCCAGAAGCACCGGGTTGCCTCGCTGTCCGTTGTGGATCGGAACACAGGCAGTGTAGCCGGATTCCGGGTCAAAGGCTTCGGCGATCTCGGTCATATGACGCGCCGACACGCGTGGCATATCGCCCAGGCAAACGAGAACAGCATCGGTCTCCGGGGGAAGGGCGGCTATACCGGCCGTCAGCGATGTGGCCATGCCACTGGCGAAGTCGGCATTGTGAGTCCAGCTGACGTTCCGACCGGCCAGCAGCCGGCGAACGGTTTCCGCCTGGTGGCCGGTGACGACGACGACCGGCGTCAGTCCGGCGGCCAGCGCCGCGTCACAGACATGGGCGACCAGCGGCTTGCCGTCCAGCATCAGGGTCAGCTTGTTGCTGCCCATCCGGCTTGACCGGCCGGCCGCCAGGACCAGCGCGGCGACGGCAGGCGCCGTCATCGGGAGGTTCGTGGCTTACCGTGACGGGTGGCGACCACTTCGGCCAGAACCGAGATGGCGATTTCGGCCGGCATGCGACCGCCAAGATCGAGACCGACCGGGGCGGCGACGCGGGCAACCTGGGTTTCGCTCAAACCGTGTTCGACGAGCCGTGCCACCCGCTGCGCATGGGTCCGGCTGCTGCCGAGCGCGCCGATGTAGAACGCATCCGATCGTAAGGCGGCGATCAGCGCCGGGTCGTCAATCTTCGGATCATGGGTGAGGGTAACCACCGCTGTCTGCGGGCCCGGCGGCGTTCGAGCCATGATCTCGTCGGGCCACCCGGTGATCATTGCGACATCTGGAAATCGCTGGTCGGTGGCGAAGGCGCGCCGGGGATCGATCACCGTGACGTCGAAGCCGGCCAACCGCGCCATCGGGGCAAGGAACTGGGTGATATGCACGGCGCCGACGATGGCCAGCGACCACGGTGGCGTATAGCTGCGGACGAACAGCGTTCCTGTTTCGCTTTCGATCTGGCCGCTGCTTCCGGCCGTCAACATGGCGCCCACCTGGTCCCGGATTTCGTCGGTCAGCACAAGTTCGCTGCCGTCGGTTCCGCCCGTGGAAAGCGCCAGACATTGATGGCCGTTGGCGAGATTGGTGACGACGGCAACGGGGCGTCGTTCGGCGCGCAGTGCCTGCAACTTGGCAAAAAGGGCGGGGGTCATGCCAGCGGCTCCAGATAAATGCGGATGGCGCCGCCGCAGGCCAGCCCGACGTGCCAGGCTTCGGCATCGCTGACGCCGAACTCAAGGGAACGGGGGGCCCGGTCGCGGATCACCTCGGCGGCCTCGGTGATGACGGCGGCTTCGATGCAGCCACCCGACACCGAGCCCATGAACCCGCCGCGATCATCGATAACCAGATGGCTGCCAACAGGTCGGGGACCCGATCCCCAGGTATGTACGACTGTGGCCAGGGCGACGCCGCGTCCTTCCGCCAGCCATGCCGCCGCTTGAGCCAGGACCGTATCGTCGTCGTCAGCCATCGGACCTCCTAAATTTGCCTGAGCCGGGCGCGTTCAGACGCACCCGGCTCCAAGACTCTCCATCGCTTTAACGCCGCCCGGACCCGAAGACCATGCTGGAGCAAAGCGCATCATGTTCCGGATGTCGGGGCTGGGTGGCCTTTCGTTATAGGATACCCGGTTTTCCGGCGCGCCAGCGATCATATTCCGTGGTCAGCAGCGCGACATGCTCGGCCTCCTCGGCTGCCAGCTCACGGTAGAGCTGGCGTTCGGTCGATCCTCCGGACGCCTTTTCGCTACGGTCCGTGAAGAACGCAACGGCGCGCTTCTCAAGGCCGATGGCGATGCGGAACAGGTTGGTCGGATCTCCCGGACGGCCCTCGATGCCGGCGTAAACAGCGACGACATCAAGGCGAAGTTCCTGCGATGGTTGGGGAATTGCCGTGTGATAGCGCCGGGACAGGGTCGCCATATGCTCCTGTTCCATCTTGGCAAAGCGGTCGAACAACGAGCGCAGATCGGGGTCGGTCGATTCGGCCGCAGCTCTTTGATAGAAAGCCTGTCCGCCAAGTTCGATCTCGAACGCCGTGCGGATCGCGGTCAGCGCCGCCGGGTCGTCGACTTTCCTTTCATCGATGGGTTCCAGCTTGCCGCCGCAATGCGGGCAGGCGCCATAGGGGAAAGCAAAACCCTCGCTGACCTTGGCGCAATCGGTGCAACGCCAGGCCACCGCCTGGTCGGCGCAGCAGATATAGCTTTCGTCGCCTTCCAGCGGCTGATGACATTTCGGACAAAGCATGACCCGTCCTTCCTGGCCGGAGAGTCCGCCCGGGGTCGGTAAACTTCCCGGAACGAAAGCCGCGACATCGTCCATGGTGATCGGCCAGGTCTTCTTGCCGCCCTGCAGATAGGTGGCGACCGCCTTGGCCGCCCGCCGGCCGGCCCCCATGGCGAGAATGACCGTGGCGCCGCCGGTGACGATGTCGCCGCCGGCAAAAACGCCGGGAAGACTGGTCGCCTGGGTTTGCTCGTCGGCGACGATGTAACCCCATTTGTTGAGAGAAAGGCCGGGCGTCGACTGGCCGATGATCGGGTTGGCCGTCGTGCCGAGCGCGTAGATCACCGTATCGCAGTCGAGATCGACGAATTCATCGACGGGAATCGGTTTGCGGCGACCGCGTTCATCGGGCTCGCCCAACTCCATCTTCTGCACTTTCATGCCCTGGACATCGCCCTGTTCGCCAACCTTGATCTCGACCGGCGCGTGCAGGAAATAGAATTCAATGCCCTCTTCCTTGGCATGGCGAAGTTCTTCGATGCGGGCCGGAGCCTCGGCCTCGGAACGCCGGTAAACGCAGCGCACGGTCGGCGCGCCAAGGCGTTTGGCGACCCTGAGACAGTCCATCGCGGTGTTGCCGGCACCGATGACGACGACGCTTTTGCCGAGGCTGATCGGCGTGTCGAGATAGGGGAACTTGTCGCCGCCCATCAGATTGACACGCGTCAGGAACTCGTTGGCGGAATAGACGCGGCCGGCGAATTCGCCGGGAATGCCGAGGAACGACGGGGCGCCGGCGCCGGCGGCGACGAAGACAGCGTCGAATCCCTTGTCTTCGGTCAGCTGAGGAATCGTGAAGGTCTTGCCGACCACCTTGTTGGTCTCGAACTTGACGCCGGAGTCCTTGAGCCGTTGGACCTCGCGTTCAATGATGTCGCGCGGCAGGCGGAAAGCGGGAATGCCGTAGCGCAGCACGCCGCCGACCACATGCAGAGCCTCAAAGACCGTGACATCGGCGCCGAAGCGCACCAGATCGGCGGCGGCCGACAGACCACCGGGGCCCGATCCGACGACGGCGACCTTGCCCAGCTTGCCGGCAAAGGCGGGTGGCAGCGCCTTGGGCGGACGGGCATTGTCGCCGATGAAGCGTTCCAGCCGGCCGATGGCCACCGGCTCCATCTTGCGGCCGATGATGCACTGCGATTCGCATTGCGATTCCTGCGGGCAGACACGTCCGCAGATCGACGGAAAGACGCTCGTCTCGTAGATCGTCGTAAGAGCGGTATCGAAATCGCGGACCAAAAGGTGACGGATGAAGCGGGGAATGTCGATGCCGACCGGACAGCCGGAAATACACGTGGGCTTATGGCACTGGATGCAGCGCTCGGCTTCCTGAAGAGCCTGCTCCATGGAATAACCGAGGTTCACTTCCTTGAAGTTGCAGGCCCGTTCCTTGGCGTCGCGTTCCGGCATCTTGTGCTGGACGGGCTCCAGTTCCGACATCTTCTTGTAGGTCCGCTTGCCATCGATAATGAGCTTCTTTTCGAGGTTGCAGACATGGTCGAAGTCTTCATTGGCGCGCGTCTCTTCGCTTTTGAAGCGTTTCTGACGGGCTTGCAGCTCCTTGAAGTCGACCTGATGCCCGTCGAAGTCCGGGCCGTCGACACAGGCGAATTTCACCTTGCCGCCGACGGTGACGCGACAGGAACCGCACATGCCGGTTCCGTCGACCATGATGGTGTTGAGCGAGACCAGCGTCTTGATGCCGGCCGGACGGGTCACTTCGACACAGGCGTTCATCATCGGCAGCGGCCCGATGGCGACCACCAGATCGGGCCTGTCCTTGTCGATGACGTCCTGCAGAGCCTGCGTGACGAAACCGGGCCGGCCGTAACTTCCGTCGTCGGTGCAGAGGATCAGATTGTCGCTTTCGCTCTGGAATTTGTCCTCCCAGAACACGAGATCCTTGGTCCGGAAGCCCATGATGCTGGTGGTGCGGTTGCCCGCCGCCTTGAACGCCCGGAGTTGCGGATAGATGGGCGCGACGCCTAGCCCGCCGCCAACCATCACGACATGGCCGACTTTCTCAATGTGCTGCGGCAGTCCAAGCGGTCCGACGAAATCGTCGAAGCTGTCGCCTTCCTTATAATTGTCGCGCATCTCCCGGGTGGTTTTACCCAGAGCCTGGACGACGATGGTAACGGTTCCCCTGTCGCGGTCGTAATCGGCGACGGTGAGCGGTATGCGTTCCCCCCCCTCGTAAAGCCGGATCATGACGAAGTGCCCGGGTTGGGCGGACTGGGCGACATCGGGAGCCAGAATCTCCCAAAGGAACGACGTCTCGGAGAACAATTCGCGGCGAAGGATCTGATACATGACTCTCTCGGGAAATGGGCTGGGACGAACACCGGGCGGTTACGTTAGCTCGACGTTGTCTTGCCTTCAAGCTGTCATTGAATAACCTGTATGACAGGTTTTTTGCCATCAGAATGCTTTCCGGACTAGTTCGCCGCGACCGGAAGTCGGCAAAAGCAGTCCATTTTTCGTTGGTAACCAAATGGTTACGACGCGTGCCAATAGGGCATGGACGATCCATAGAACGTACTGTGATAAAGAAATATTTTTTTGATTCGCGAAGAAAACTATTTAGTTCCCGCCTGCCCGACAGGAGCGAGACCGCTCAAAAAGGGCCCTATTCCAGAGGGCTTTGTGTCACTCGGCATCTCCGTCTTCTCAGAGATCGGGCGACTGCCGATGGAACTCCTGGACGGCGGTCATTGTGCAAGGCGCTTGGCGGCCTGCGCGGCCAGATTGGCTCGCCGCTGAGTGATCAGCGCTTCGCGCCGCTTCAGTTTTTCATCTTCGGCATCTTTTTCCGAACTAAGCATGTAGCCGACCGGGTGATAACGGTAGGCGGGCAAACGGTTCTGCTGCAAGCGGCCCGCCGTCAGTCGTGCCGCCGACCCGATGGCGCTGCGGATATCGCCGTCGACGTCTTGCCGGTTGAGGACGATGCCATTGGCGTAGACGCCCAGCACAGGCCGGGTCATGACGGTGTGATGTCTGATGAAGGACGTCATCACGCGAATGGGGGCGGAGTCCATCGTGCCACTTTCCTGCAAAATCAGTGGCGCAACCAACAGGTCCGACCAGACATAGTCGCTGCGGCGCAAATATCGGGTGCGCTCGATGAAGGTCTGGTAGGCGCTGACGATCCGCTCGCGCTTGCGCGATGTTGCCAGGACCGGCACGATCATATCGTGATCGAGCAATAACGCATGCAGATCGGACATGGCATCGGTGGCAGAGGTGATGATGCAGCGATATTCACTGTCCAGTCCGACATGGGTTGGGCAGATGTCGCAGGCGATGCAGCGGTGGATCGTCGACGCTGAGATATCAACCACACTCGCCTCAACCTGATTGCCCAATCGGGCGACGAGAGCTTCGGTTTCGCGCAGCGCCAATCCATCGATGTCGTCCTGCAGCACCGCGAACAGAACCCGTGGCCCACCGATCATCTTGCTGTCATTACATAGAGTGGTCAGAACTTGGGCCATACGCCGTCCGAGTCCCATCGACGTGTCGATGCCGTAGGTGTCCCTGTGCATGGTGCCGACGTCGCCAGCGTGCCCTGTGCCGCCATATTGCGCCGTGGTTTCGCTGTCGTTGCCAACTGCCAGAAAGCCCAAATTCAGCATATCGAGCATTTGGTAGATCAGGGTGGTTTCCTGTCCGCCATTGCGCTTGGCGCCAACGGCGATACCTCCATACAGGCGGCCGCTCAACGCATGACGCAGATGCTCATCGCGCGCAATGAAATCGATCAGGCTTTCCGCCAAGCTGCCACGGTCGCCGAAATAGACGGGGCCGGAGATTACGATGCCGTCGGCGCTCAGAAGATTTTGCCTGAGGGCGTCGCCGTCACGAACGCCTCCCATGGGCGAGAAATATTCGGCAAGAGAGACGTGATCTACGTCTGCCCCGAGACGTTGGGCTGACCAAAGGGCGGACGCCAAGGCGACTTCCGAATTGGACAGCCCTGCCGTTCCACTGTTCTTCTGGAGATTGGCGGCGATCGCATTGAACGCCAATCCCTGGGCACGGCCTGCCTGGAGAAAGTTCTCCAGATGCAATTCCGATTGCCGTTTCAAATAGGCGAGCAGCGCGTCCTTATCGGCACAACGGGCGAGATCCTGAACCAATTCGTGACCGCCACAGCCCCACCGTGCATTGCGCAGGCTGGCGGCGATGCCGAGAATGCGGGGGCGATGAGGCATCATGGCTGAAATCCACAAGTTAGACTGATGATCTGTAAGGCGGTGATGCAATTAGCGGGTGGGCCGGTTTGCCTGGCGTCTGGGAGACAAGCGTCAGAAGCTGACCTTTAGGCGGCGCGGATTTTGGCGAGAAAATTATCAACGTCGGCACGCAAGGCCTCCGCTTGACGGCCGACATTTTCTGCCGATGCGAGAACCCGATTCGATGTGGCGCCGGTCTCGACCGCCGCCTGGTTGACGCCGATGATGGTCTTCGACACCTGGCCGGTGCCTTGCGCAGCCTCATGGACGTTGCGTGCTATCTCTCGTGTCGCCGCGCCCTGCTCCTCGACCGCCGAAGCGATCGTGGTGGTGATCTCGTTGATCGAGCCGATGGTGCCGCCGATGCTCTCGATCGCCTGGACCGCCTCGCCGGTCGCCGCCTGCATCGTCGCCACTTGATCTGAGATGTCTTCGGTGGCCTTGGCGGTTTGGTTGGCAAGCGACTTGACCTCGCTTGCCACCACGGCAAAGCCCTTGCCGGCATCGCCGGCCCGCGCCGCCTCGATCGTCGCATTCAATGCCAGAAGATTGGTCTGGCTGGCGATGTCACTGATCAGTTTCACCACGTCGCCGATTTTCTGCGCCGCCGCTGCCAGTCCCTGTACGGTGCCGTTGGTCCGGTTTGCCGCACTTACCGCCTCGCCGGCGATCTGGGTCGAATGGCTTACCTGGCGGCCGATTTCAGCGACCGACGCGGAGAGTTCCTCTGACGCCGTCGCGACCGTCTGCACATTGACCGAGGCCTGTTCAGCGGCCGCTGCAACCGTGGTCGCTTGCGTACTCGTCTCCCTGGCGGTCGCCGACATGGTCTGCGAGGTCGCCCGCATCTCCGTGGCCGCTGTGGCCAGCCTTTCGAGTGCGCCGGCGACGCTGCCCTCGAAGGACGTGACATAGCTCTCGATCGCCTGTTGCCGTTTCGCCTTCGCTTCCTGCTCGAGGCGTTGCTCGGCGTGGAGTTGGTTCCCGCGAATCATGTTTTGCCGGAAGACCTCGACGGCCCCGGCGATTTCACCGGTTTCGTAGCGCCACGTGGTGTAGGGAACGGCAATCGTCGTGTCGCCGCCGGCCAGCGTTTTCATCGAGGCACAGAGCGTGGTGATGGGGTGGCTGATGCTGCGCCCGATATAGATGGCAAGGCCGGCCGCGGCGATCACCGCCAAAGCCGCCATGCCGGCCATCCAGGCGAGCCGGCGCCAAACGGCTTGATCGATGTCGTCCATATAGGCCCCGGTCGAGATCACCCATTGCCATGGCGCATAGCTGGCCGCGTAGAGAACCTTCGCCGTGGCAGTCGTCTCGCCGGCGCGGGGAACGACAGTATCGACATAGCCGCCGCCGGCCTTCGCGGCATTGATTTCCGCCTTGATGACCAAGAAGCCGTTCGCGTCGGTGAAATCCATGCGATTGACGTTTTCGTATTGCGGGTTCACATGGACCAGAAACAAGCCGTCATACTGAAAGACGACATAATAGTCGCCAGCCCCCCAGCGCATTCCACGGACTGCCGCTCGCGTCGCCTGCTTGGCGTCGGCCAGGCTGAGATGGCCGGCTGCAGCCTCCTCGTCGTAGTGTTTGGCCATGGCAACGACGCTGTCGACCATGTCGTGGATCTTATCGCGACGTTCCTGGATCATAGATTGGCGGAACGACTGGGCCTCGGCACCGACGATTCCGATGATGGCCAGTACCAGAAGCCCTACGATCAGGGATAGGCGCTGGGTGATGCTGAAAAATCTCATGCCATTCGCTCACCAAAGGGGGCGGGACGCTGGTAGCGCGTTGTCTACGACTGTCACGCCAAGGTATAGCACAATTGATCCTATCAATTGATTACTATAATAGTTATTCCATCAATGGTAATGAACTGTCGGCCTGCCGGATCGCCAAATGCGCTTGGCCACGGCCTCGGCTGCCGCTCTAAAAAGTGCGGCTCAATCCCGCAAAATAGCCCCGGCGTTCGCCGTATTGGGGGGCGCCGACGCCGATGCCGGTACCGGATCGCAACTGGTAGCTGGTGTCGAAAATATTGATGATACTGACCCGGAGATCGATACCGCGATCGTCGACAATGCCGAGATGCCGCGTCACACCGAGATTGAGAGTGGCGTAGGCCGAAACGTGGCCGGTATTGGCAAAGTCCTTGCGCAGACCGCTGCCGAACAGGCTATCGGCGTTGACGCCGGTGTCCTGGTCGATCTTGTAGGAAATGCCGCCCGAGGCGGTGTAGAGCTGATCGTGGTCCAGATGCACCCAGTGTTGGGCGATATAGGCTAGCTCTGCTGGATCGTCGAAGCTGATCTGGCTCGACAGGATCTGCCGGCCGACGGCCCGTGAAGCAGCCAGGTTCACATAGGCGTCGATGTGATTGCCGCGATAGGACAGCGTTGCCTCGCCGCCGTAGATGCGGCCTTGCGCATAGTTGAACGGGGTATAGACCAACGCCTGACCGAATTGACCTTCGTCGAGCATGTTGTGGACCCGCTTGTAATAGCCGTCGAGGCCGAACAGTAGGCTGTCGCTCAGCTTTTGCGTAAAACCGGCGTCGAAATTGTGCGAGCGTTCCGATTTGACCGGGTCGTTTTCGGTGATCGTCGGCGCCCCGCTGGTGTTCAGAAATTTCCCGATTGACGCCGAGGTGACCAGTTCGAGCGGTGGCGGCGTGAAATAGCGTGCGTAGCCGGCGTGCAGCGTCGTGCTCTCGGTCGCCTTGTAGACGATACCTATTCTTGGGCTGATCTGTGTTTCGTTGACATAGGCGTTGACCGCGTCGAAGCGTGTTCCGTAATTCAATGTCAGCGCGTTGCCCAACTGCCATTCGTCTTGCAGGTAGACGCCGTAGAGCATGGCGTTTTTCGTCTGATCATCGACGACGGTCACCGTGTCGCTGAGCGGGGAACCCGATGTATCGAGGGGGAAAACTGCCGAGCTGTTGTCGGCCACAGCGCGCTCGTGCTGGGTTGAGAATCCGGCCCGCAGGGTGTGGCTGTCGCCAACCGGATAGCTGCCGTCGCCTTGCAGGCCGCTGGCGAAATTGCTGCGTTTCACGTCGGAGGCGATGCCGTTGTATTCGAGATCGCCAATTGGATCCGGGCTGAAGTGCAGCCGCGTGTAACGCAGGTAGGGCGCCAGTTGATAATTCGCGTCGCCGCTGACGCCTTGCCAGGCGACCGTGGCATATTGCGTTTCTTCGCGTTGACGCTCGTTGAGCTTGGAGGATTGAACGACCGGGGCGCTGTTCAACGCATAGGACGTACTTTGTCCCGCATTATTGGGAATCTGAAACAGGCTGACGGCTGACCCGAAAACGAGGTTGATGCGGTTGTCGGGATTGAGGAGGTAGGAGAGGTACCCGAACGCCTTGCCCTGGTCAGTGTGATCGTGCGTCGGGTTAAGTGTCGGTGTCGGCGATTCGATACCGGCGTCGCTACCCTGGTATCGGCTGCTGACGAAATAGGTCACCGGCCCTTCGGTGCCGGCATAGCCGACCGATGTTTGCAAGGTGGCGCGGCTGCCGCCGAAAATGTCGACGGAGCCGCCATTTTCGAGATTGCCGCTTTTGGTCTGAATGTCGACGACACCGGCTGTGCGATATCCATATTGCGCTGGCAGCGTTCCGGTCAGGAGCTGGACGCGGTCGATGACACGGGCGTCGAGAACCTGGCCGAAGCCACTGATTCCTTCCGGCAGGAGAACGCCATTCAGGCGATATTGCAGATTGGCGTGTTCACCGCGAACATGGACCTGACCGTAGGAATCCTGAGCGACTCCCGGGGCTTGCTCAAGGATATGATCGAAAGATGTGGCCGTGCCTTGAGGCAGGTTGAAAATCGTCTGGCTATCGATCAGATAGGCGCTGGTTCCCGTGCTGGGCGCGAGGCCGTTGCGAGCTTCGTCGAGGCGTTTGGCGATGATGTTGACGGTGTCCGAGGCCGGGGCTGGAAGAGGATCTGCTCCGCTGGTTTCCGCGAAGACAGGCGATGCAAAGACGAGGAAGAGCGCAGACAGCATGATCGACTTCATGACAGATCATTTCCCACAAAACGAAATGTTATAACGTTGCAGTATGATGGCAAAATTGAAGGCGATCACGCCTCCTCAAGGCTTGGTGGCGCCGGGAGGGGGTGAAATCGCCTTGGCTGGGCCGTCAGTTCTTCTTCATTGCCTCGGTCATCGCCGGGACATTGTGCCGGAACAGGTCGAGGTAGGTCGGTGCCGGCCCATCGGATGGCGAAAGGGTGTCCGAGTAAAGAGCCGGGCCGACGACTGCGCCGGTTTCGCGGGCCAACTGTTCGATCAATCGGGGATCGGTCATCGTTTCGATGAACAGCGCCTTGATCTTGTCCTTCTTGATTTGTGTGACGAGTTTTCCAAGACCGGCCGCCGTCGGCTCGCTTTCGGTGCTGATGCCGACCGGAGCCAGGAAGGTGACGCCGTAGCTGGAGCCGAAATAGCCGAAGGCGTCGTGCGAGGTGATGATCTTGCGCTTGGTGGGAGGAACGTCGGCGATCTGCTGTCTGACCCAGGCATCGAGGCTATCGATCTCGGTGGCCATCCTGTCTGCCCGCTGCTGGTAGATCGCGGCATTGGCGGTGTCGGCTGTGGACAAGGCCTTGGCGATGTTGGCCACATAAATTCTGCCATTGGCGAGATCTTGCCAGGCGTGTGGGTCGGTGACAGGGCGTCCCTTGCCGTCTTCCTCGATCATGGTCTGAGCTTTTACCCCCTGACTGGCGACAATCACCTTTCCCTTGTATCCCGACACCTTGATCAGACGGTCGAGCCATCCCTCCATTCCAAGGCCGTTGACCACCACCAGATCGGCGCCGGCAATCGCTTTGGCGTCGCTCGGCGTCGGCTGATAGACGTGTGCGTCGCTGCCCGGCGCAACCAACGTCGTCACCTGGATGGTCTCGCCACCCACCTGCCGGACCAGATCGCCGATGATGCTGAAGGTGGCGACCACTTTCAGTGGAGCGGCCGATGCCGTCGTCCCGGCCAACAAGGTAAGAAGCACCGCTGTTGCAGTGCATTTGAGCAAGCGTCCGATCATAGTTTGAGTCCCGCTGTGTTGATGTCAAATTGTTATGTTATAATGTTTCATTATGCAAGCCAAAGATGGCTGACATCGCGCAATTCGTCATGGACAGGCAATGAGTATGATGATCTGTTATAACATAACGAAATGCTGCATTCCGGAGACCACGTTGCCCCAAAGACACGCTGCATTGCCTTTTTCCCCGATCGGCTGGGGGCTTCCCCGGCGTTTGATGGTCGTTGCCCTGGCTGTTGCCGGACTATGGGCGGCGGTCGGTTGGGCCATGGAGTGGTGGCAGTGACGGTGGCGCCGCCTTTGGTCGTGTTGCGCGACGTTACCGTCGCCTATGACCGACATCCGGCGCTCCATCATCTGACCGGCGAATTCGCCACGGGCAGTCTGACGGCTGTCATTGGGCCGAACGGCGCAGGAAAGACCACCCTGATAAAAGCGATCGCCGGATTGGTGCGGCCGGTCGAAGGCCGCATCGCTCTCAACGGCATGGCGCCGCGTGACGTCGCCTATATGCCGCAGTTGGCGGCGATCGACGACAGTTTTCCCATCTCAGTGTTCGACGTCGTGCTGCTTGGACACTGGCGGCGTATCGGAGCGTTCCGCGCCGTGACTCCTGCGATGCGCGATGACGCCGAACGAGCCTTGTCGACGGTCGGGCTCGACGGGTTCGAGGGGCGGACCTTCGGTTCGCTGAGCGCCGGTCAGCGGCAGCGCGCTTTGTTCGCCCGTGTTTTGGTGGCCGACAGCGCATTAATACTTCTCGACGAGCCGTTCAGTGCCGTCGATGCCAGGACAACCACCGACTTGATCCGTCTGATCGGAACCTGGCATCAGGAGGGGCGGACCGTCGTTTCCGTTCTGCATGACTTCGAACAAGTGCGACGGCATTTTCCCCAGGCCCTGCTGCTTGCCCGTGAAATGGTGGCATGGGGGGAGACGCCGGACGTGTTGACCGCCGAAAATCTGCTGAAGGCCCGGGCCATGAGTGAAGCGTGGGATGCCGATGCCCTTGTTTGCCGAGGGGCGGCATGACGCTTCTTCATGAGTGGCTCATCGGCCCGTTCGCAGATTTCGGATTCATGCGGCGCGCCCTGGTTGCCTGTCTGTCGCTCGCGTTGGGGTCCGGGGCGATCGGTGTCTTTCTGGTCTTGCGGCGGATGAGCCTGATAGGCGACACGATGGCTCATTCGGTGCTGCCCGGCGCGGCCGTTGGTTTCATGGTCGCCGGTTTGTCTTTGCCGGCGATGAGCCTCGGCGGCTTCGTGGCCGGTCTGCTGGTTGCCTTGGCATCCGGACTGGTCACCCGTTTCACGCCGTTGAAGGAGGATGCCAGTTTCGCATCGTTCTTCATGATCTCCTTGGCCATCGGCGTCCTGCTGGTGTCTACGCATGGCAGTTCCGTCGATCTTATGCATGTGCTGTTCGGCAGCATTCTGGCGGTCGACGATGTTTCGCTGATGCTCATGGCCTCGGTGGCGACGGTGACGCTTCTGCTGTTCGCAGTCATTTTCCGTGGTTTGGTCGCTGAGTGTTTCGATCCGAGCTTTCTGCGGGCGCTGAAAGATCATGGTGGTCTTTATCACACCACTTTTCTTGTCCTGGTGGTTCTCAACATGGTGAGCGGGTTCCAGGCGCTCGGCACGCTGATGGCTGTCGGCCTGATGATGCTGCCGGCTACCGCCGCGCGCTTCTGGGTGCGTCAGGTTTGGTCTCTTATATGCCTGTCGACAACTCTGGCCTTTGCGTCGGGTTATGTCGGACTCGTCATTTCCTATCAGTTCAATCTGCCCTCGGGCCCGGCCATCGTCCTGGTGGCTGGTGTTGTTTATCTCTTCTCTGTAGCGGTCGGGCCTCGCGACGGTATTGTGCTAGGCCTCTTGCGTGGTCGCCATTTGCGCTCCTGATTTTAAAAAGATAAAATTGCAACAATTGTCATAAAGAATGACAGATGTTGCGATGAGGCAAAAATACATTTACATTTTTGCTGGATCAGGAGTTTGCAACCCGCAAGCGAAGAAGGGGCGACTATCCTGTGAGGGAAAAAGAACTATTGGCGCCGTTATTGACGGTTGTTTGGCCATGCCAAACTGAATCGCGGTCCCGCGCCGTGCGTGGTGGCATCAGATGTCGTCTGCGCTGATGAGCGAGATGGGCAGCTCTGACTCTGCCTCCGACGAAGGTTATGCGGCGACACTTGGCGGTATCGATCGCGCGTTGCTGCACGAACTGACGCGACTGCGCAAGGCGCCACAGGGGCTTCGCGCGGTTCATGTGCTCTCCTCGGTGGTGGCATCGCGGCGTCGTTTCGAGAAAGAGGCAGACGCCGCGGATCGCGTTATCCTGTCGGTTCTGCTGTCCGGCGGCTATCACAAGATATTCCATCTCAGCAATGGAGATATCGTCTTCATCTACTCCCAGGTGCCGACATCGACGATCGTCGCATTGTGCACGGCCCTGGAAACCAGCCTGTTCGTGGGTGTTCAGCCACATAAGAACGTTTATGGCGATTACGGAAACTATAAGATTTTCGATCTGTCCCACGACATCGGCGGCGTTATCGACGGTGTCAGGTCGATGCTGTCGACAGAACCGAAAGTCGTTAACGCAAAGCAGCCGATCTCCATTAAGCAGATGGAGTACGTAAGCAGCCAGATTCGCGGAACGGATATTCGGTTTATTATCTTCAATCAACCGATATACAACGTTACCCACGAGAAAACGTCGATAGAATTTCTTGAATTTTATACATCAATCAAGAAACTGGAGCAGCTCTACGTTCCCGATCGCTCAATCGCAGCGAATCCGTGGCTGTTCAATCTTATCAAACGTGAACTCGATGCCGCGGTGATGCGGGCGATCATCGACGAAATTCCCAGTTACCGGCACAAGGCGTTCAGCCTCAATCTGCTGGTCGACAGCTTCATGTCCGATGGTTTCCGGGAATTCGTCGGTTCTCTGCCGGTTAAGCTGGGGGGGCGCATCTTCGTCGAACTGGAAAAGACCGACCTGATTCAGCATTCGGATTTTCTGACCGACATTTTTCAGCGCAGCAAGGTGATGCGCGTGCCGCTTTGCATCGATGGGGTGTCCCATCACGACGCGCAGATGTTGCGAATGTCGCGGATGAAAAGCGATTTTATCAAGCTGAAGTGGAATCCGGAAATATTGAAATCATCGACGGAGGACCTGGAGGCGTTGATCGGTGATTTGAAATCGTCATCGGCCCGCGTGATTCTCACACGATGCGATACGCCAAGCGCTTTGCAGTTTGCCAAATCCGCCGGGATCCACTTCATCCAGGGGCATCTGGCCGACGAATATTTCCGGACGGGAGAACTGCTGGTTCCGATCGACCAGCCAAACGGCGCTTAGAGCGGTTCGCGCTCTAAAGCGCGTCGCGCATTTTCTCAAGCCAAGCCAAGCGTTCGCGCAACTGGACAATGTCATGGTCGAGCCAAGCTAACAGAGCTGCGCCTTCCTCGGCGCTGGCGGCGCGGAGATCCTCGAAACGGGCCAATTCCGATTCGCAGACATCGAGCAGCATGTCGACCTGACGGGCTTGTTCCTTCGCCTCCAAAAGATGCAGAAACCGGAACTTCAGCGTAACGATCAGCTTGGTCAGGTCTGTGGACGGCCGTAGCCTCGCGGTCAGAAGATTGTGAAGTTCGCGCCGTCCGGCATCGCTGATGGCCAGCAGGGCGTTATCCTCCATGCCCTCGCCATCGATGGCGTCGACGAGCCCTTCGTAACGCAGCAATTCGATGGAAAGCCCCATCAGGTCAAGCGACGGACCCATGACGCGGCTGCAAAAATGGCGAACCGATCCGGCCAAGTCGCTGTACCGAATCGGCCCAGCCGCGATGGTCCCCAATGCGCAAAGGCGCAGGGACTCTTTCGGGGTCAGTGTCAAATCGGCAAACATGGCTCTCCTCAAACGAACTGCGCACCTTGCAATATAGTGCGGTTCGACGGCCCCGTCCACGTTGAGTGGACGGGGAACACGGGGAGGGAGCTAAATCAGGCGGCTTTCTGGAGTCCCAATTGGCTCCAGACTTCCGTGATAGCCACTAACAGCCGGTCCATCATGGCGTCGTCATGCAGTGGGGTCGGGGTGATGCGCAGCCGTTCGGATCCCTTGGGTACGGTCGGATAGTTGATCGGCTGAACATAGATATTGTAGCTGCGCAGAAGATCGTCGGATGCCTGTTTGCAAAGGACAGCGTCGCCGACCATGACCGGCACGATATGGCAAACCGACGGCAGCAACGGAATGCCGGCTGCCGTCAGGCGACGCTTCAGGGTGGCAGCCCGTTCCTGATGGCGTTCGCGGATTTCGTTGTGCTCCTTGAGAAAGCGAATGCTGGCCAGAGCACCGGCGGCGATTGCCGGAGGCAGGGCGGACGAGAAAATAAAGCCCGGGCCGAAGCTGCGGATGAAGTCCGTCAAGGCGCGTGAGGCGGCGATATAGCCGCCAACCACGCCGACGGCTTTGGCCAAGGTTCCCTGAACGATCGTGATGCGGTCCAGGACTCCGTCGCGTTCACAAACGCCCGAACCGGCCGTGCCGTACATGCCGCAGGCGTGGACTTCGTCGCAGTAGGTCATGGCGCCATGCTTTTCGGCAACGTCGCAGATCTGGGCCAGTGGGGCAATGTCGCCATCCATCGAATAGACCGACTCGAAGGCGACCAGTTTGGGTGCCTCGGGATCGACCGAAGTCATCAGGCGGTCAAGATCTCTGACGTCGTTGTGCTTGAAAATATGCCGCGTGGCCTTGCCCTGCCGAATGCCTTCGATCATCGAGTTGTGATTGAGGGCGTCGGAAAAGATATGCAGGCCGGGAATCTGATTCCCGAGCGTCATCAGCGTGGTCTGATTGGCCACATAGCCTGAATTGAAAAGAAGCGCGGCTTCTTTTCGGTTCCATGTGGCGAGTTCTTCCTCGAGCAGCACATGATAATGGTTGGTTCCGGAAATATTGCGCGTACCACCGGCACCGGCACCGCAGCGCCTGACCGCTTCGCACATGGCGTCCAGTACGACCTTATGCTGCCCCATACCGAGATAGTCGTTGCTGCACCAGACAGTGACGTCCTGGACGGTGCCATCGCGGTAGTTCTTCGCGGTCGGAAACGCACCGGCTTGACGTTCCAGATCGGCAAAGACCCGGTAACGGCCCTCGCGCCGGAGGTCGGCGATGCGTTCGGCGAAGAACTGTTCGTAATCCATTGTAAGCCTCGCTTGGCGCCCTGCGAGGGGCGCACTTTAAGATTTGTCAAATCCTAGCGGGCGGGAAACGCCAGTGCAACCAAGACCAGCACTGCGCAACAGTGTTTTGCGCTGCAAAATGCCCCCACCCAACCACACCATTCAAGGGGTCGTATGAGGCTTCATCTTGTAGGCGTAGACATAGATGTGGTCGAGAGTGCTCTCGCCTCGGGCTCCACGCGTTTTCCGCACCGTCCGGAAATACTCCTCGACGTCCCATGCTTGCAAGTCGTCTATGGCCTTGCGGGCAATCCAGGCATCGCCAGAGGTGCGCAGCTTGTGAACGCGAAACAGCGTGTGTTTCGGTTTGTCGGTGACGCTAAGAAACCACTCGCTGAAATTGCCACCCGCGCTGGCGATATGCGTCTCTATTTCCTGAATGATTTGTCCGCGCGTCTTGCCACCCATCGAGTCCCCACCACCTAGAGTCATGGGTATCAGGGTATGGCATAAGGTTAGTTCTATCGAGAGATATTATCTCAATCGTTCCGTCCAGGTTTTGTGCCTGCGGCCCGCCAAGTCGATTTCGACGATGCGGTGGTTGTTGGTGTCGGAAACCAAAATCCGGTTATGTCCGGCCAGCGCCAACCCGGCCGGCTCGTTCAATGGTCGGCAAGCGCTGTCCTCGCACAGTCCGATGTCCACGGTTTCCGCCCGTTGCCCGGACAAATCCAACCGCCGCAATGCGCCGTTGTAACTGTCGGCCACCAGCAAGGTGCCGTTGTCTCCTGCTATGGCCAGGGGATGCTGTAACAGCGCTTGATCGAATGGGCCGTCGCGGTATCCGAATTCGAACAGCCCCCGGCCGACCTCTGTCGTTACCCAGGGATTAATCCCAAGCCGCAGGAGCCGGACTGACGAGGTTTCCGCGTCAACAAAGAAAACACCGTCACCGCCCGCCGCGACGGAAACGCCGCTTGGTTGCGCCAAAAGGGCATATTCTCCAGGTCCGTCGACCATATTTTCGCCGCCGGTACCGGCAAGGAGCCAAACCTCGCCGCCAGCAGGCGAAAATGCTCCGATTTGATGGCTGCCAGCGTTGGCGAATACCAGAATATCGCCGACCCGCTCGATGTCCCACGGCGATGCCAGGGCGGTGCTGAGGCTTGGCTGGCGTTGCCGCAAGGCGCTGCCGCGCCACCCGAGGCCGGCAACGGTGGTGACGTGGCCGGTGATGCGGTCGATCCGCCGCAGGGCATGATTGCCGGTGTCGGCGACCCAAATGCTCCCCCGATCGCAGCTCAGTCCTTGCGGGGAGCAGAAACTGGCCTGCCGGCTGCGACCGTCGAAAAAGCCGGACTGACCGGAGCCGTAGCGGGATATTTCCCGTCCGTTGTCATCGAACAGGACGATCTGGTGATGCCCGCTGTCGGCGACCGCCCAACCAGGCGTTCCCGACGCATCGGGACACGCTTTGATCTTGCCGGGGTAGCGCAGCGGGCCGCCGATATCGTCGTGGGGTTTTGCTACGGCGAAGGACCCGGGAGTCGTTTCGCTGCCGCCGCCGAAATGGCGCAGCATGTCCTTGAGGCCCTGCATCAATGCCTCGGGGTGAGGCTCTCCTGCCAGTTGTCCGATGACATGTCCATCCGGCGACAGGAAGACGAGAGTTGGCCAGGCGCGGACCGCGTATTGTTGCCAAAGTGTCTTGTCCGGATCATGGGCGACCGGGTGGGTGATCCCGTAGCGGGAGATGGCGTGACGCACGCTGTCTGGCGACCGCTCCGCTTCGAACTTCGGGGAGTGGATGCCGATCACCGCGACATCCCGCGGAAACGCCTCTTCGATCTTGCGAAGGATGGGGACGACCTGGATGCAGTTGATGCAGCAAGCGGTCCAGAAATCAAGAATGCCTATGCGGCCGTGCAGATCGGCCAGCGAGATCGGTGCATCGGTGTTGAACCAGGTCAGGCCAGGCCGATTGATTTCGGGCGCCCGCGAAATGCCGAGCATGTCAGTGGTCCGATCCAAGGGTAAACCACAAATCTGCCGCCGCCCCGAACACCTGCGTGGCCGGTCGAAACCACACCATGGACACCGGCTAGCACGGTCCTTTGGGGCGATGGCAGGTCGTCTCTCCAATAAGGTTGCGACGAACCACGAAATCAAGAGAGGCCCGCCTCTCCCGATCCTGGCGGTGTCCGACCGATGGGCGTGTTGCGGAGCCGATGTGTCCAGCCGACGATTGACAACTGATCCGGGGCTCTGGACACTGCTGCGGTCGGTCTCCTGCCGCCGCCTTTTGCCAAGGAAAACCTTCATGAACAGACTAGCGTCCGTTGCCGTCGTTTTTCTGGGAATTGCCGGGCTGTTGGGGGAGGGCGGTGCCGCCGCGGCCGCCGAAGCCACGGTTGGAGCGCTTCGCATCGACAACATTTGGGCGCGCGCGTCCATCGGTGGCTCGACCGGGGCGTTCCTCAGTATTCATAATGACGGGGACGCCGATCGGCTGCGCAGTGTGTCCAGTCGGGCGACGCCCGACGTCCAGGTGCACGCTACCGTCAAGGACGGCGATGTGATGAAGATGCGCCAAGTCGATGGTCTCGATGTTCCGGCGCATGGCTCCGTCGATTTGCAACCCGGCGGCTATCACATCATGGTGATGGGGCTGACGGCACCGCTGAAAGTCGGCGACCAGCTTCCGTTGACCTTGCACTTCGATAAGGCGGGGGCCGTCGACGTGCTGGCGACAGTCCAGAAGGCTGGCGCCCCGGCGCCGGCGCACGATCCGGGCGACCATGGCATGAACGACCATCAGCATATGCATTGACCGTTGCAGATCTTCCGTCGCATGGCCAAGTCGCGGCGTTGCGATTATCATGAATCCGGCACCGGTGGGGAGGGGGGCTTCAGCGATGGCGTTCAGGGATATTCTGGTTCACGTCGATGATACCAAAGCCTGCCCCGCTCGTTTGGCGGTGGCGGTGGAATTGGCACGGACTTATGACGCTCACCTCGTCGGCCTGCATGTCCGCCCGCAGCTGCATTTGCCGGGAGGTCTGGCGCCTGATTATGGCGGAGAACTGACCCGTCTGCAGGACGAGTATAACGTCGAGGCGGCGGCAACGGCTCGTTCGTTGTTCGACCGGGCCGTCGGGAGTGCCGACATTGCGTCGGAATGGCGCAATGTGATGGGCGACGTGATCGACACCGTTGCCTTGCACGCGCGCTATGCCGACCTCGTCGTGGTCGGCCAGAGTGACGCCGATACCGACGATATGGGCAACGATCGTCATCTTGCCGATCATCTGGTTCTTGATGCCGGTACGCCGGTTCTGGTCGTGCCGTTTGTCGGAACTTACACACGGGTCGGCAGGCGGGTCCTGGTGGCGTGGAACGCCAGTCGGGAAGCGACGCGGGCGATCGGCGATGCCATGCCGTTTCTCGTCCGATCCGAATCGGTCAAGGTCCTTGCCATCAATCCGCGGGACGGTCAGTCCGGGCATGGCGATGTCGTCGGCGCCGATATCAGTCTGCATCTGGCTCGCCATGGCGTGAAAGCGGTCTGCGAAAGCCTCAGGGCACCCGATGTCGGGGTTGGCGGTATGCTGCTGTCACGCGCCGCCGATGACGGGGCCGATCTTCTCGTCATGGGGGCCTATGGACGATCCCGCCTGCGAGAGCTGGTTCTCGGGGGCGCCACAAGGCATATTCTCTATCACATGACGATTCCGGTCCTGCTGTCTCACTAGAGAGCCGGACGGGTCCGGGAATGGGGGCCCCCTTCCTCAAAACGCAGGGGCTTTCGAGGAAGGGGGGCTTGTGCGACGCCCAAAGGGTGGGGCAATGGGCGCCGCGGGGCGGGTATCACCTGAATGGGGCGCCCCCTCCCCAGAAACGCAGGGGGTCACGGGGAAGGGGCGAACGCGGCGCTCAAAGGGTGGGGCAATGGGCGCCGCGCGGTGGGTATTGCTACCTCGTTTTGACAGGAGCTATTCCACCATCGTTCGGTAACGCCTTCATTGCAGGTGAAGCGCGCTTTGGTATCATTTTGTAACACCTGGCGATGGCGAAACGCCGCGTTACCGGATTTCGATATCGACGGGAAAACCCTACGTTATACTGGCGACCATGACCGAACCTATTGCTCCTCATATCCTGGTCGTCGATGACGATCGGGAAATCCGCAATCTTCTCGCCCGTTTCCTGGTTAAGCATGGCCTGAGGGTCAGCACGGCCAAGGACGGTCCGGAGATGATGAAGAGTCTCGATGCGGCGGCCATCGATCTCGTCGTCCTCGATCTCATGCTGCCGGGCGAAGACGGGCTATCCCTGTGTCGGCGCCTCAGGACGACGTCGACGTTGCCGGTGATCATGTTGACCGCCATGGGCGACGATACCGATCGTATCGTCGGTCTGGAAATGGGGGCCGACGACTATCTGCCGAAGCCGTTCAGTCCGCGCGAGCTTCTGGCTCGCATCAAGGCGGTGCTTCGGCGCGTCCAGACGCTGCCGGCGAGTGCTGCGCCGATCGGTGAGACTCTGCGGTTCGATGGCTGGTGTCTGGAAATGGGGCCGCGGCGCCTTCTGGCGCCCGATGGCGCCGAGGTCGAACTGTCGACCGGTGAATACGAGCTTTTGCTGGCATTCGCCACCCATCCCAGGCGGGTCCTCAGTCGGGACCAGCTTCTTGATCTGGCTCGTGGCCGTTCTGCCGCCCCCTTTGATCGCAGCATCGACATTCAGGTCATGCGGCTGCGCCGCAAGGTCGAGGCGGATCCCAAGGAACCCAAATTGATCAAGACCGTTCGTGGCGGCGGCTATGTTTTCGCTGCCGAGGTTGCTTCGTGAAGCCTGTTCTGTCCAGACTGCTTCCCGACACCCTGATCGGACGGACGGTTCTGGTTCTGCTTCTCGGCCTCATTCTGCTTCAACTGGCCGGCGTCGCACTCTATTCGATGAACCGTCTGGAACTGACGGCCAATCTGCGTGGCCGTCAGACGGCGGAGCGGATCGCCGGTGTCGTCAAGCTGGCTCAGGATGCGCCGGACAGTGACCGTGGCCGGATTTTGCGGGCGATGGAATTGCCGGGATTGCGGATCGGCTGGGGGCAAGCGCCATTGGTCGGTCCGGAAGAAAACGATCCCGATGCCGCAGCCGTTTATGACGAGTTGACCCGGCGCCTTACCGGGGTGGAGGTTCGACTGTCATTGCGTCCGCCGCCGCCGCTGGATCCAATGGCGCCACCATTCCTCAGCGGAGAGCCTACCTTTGGCCACGGCCCGGACCGCGGACCGGGAATGATGAGGCATCCCCATCCGATATTCATGCGGGCGGCAGTCCACATGGCGGATGGATCCTGGCTGAATTTCATAGCAGAGTTTCCAAATGAGGATCCGCTGTGGCGGATGCGGTTCCTTGGGCCTCTGACCCTCGGTCTGATGGTGGTGATGGTGCTCTCGGTCCTCGCCGTGCGTCGGGCGGCCAAGCCGTTGGCGTTGCTGGCGGCTGCCGCGCAACGTCTCGGCAGGGACGTGACGGCGCCGCCGATGCCGGTTGTCGGGCCTCGCGAGGTGCGGGCGGCGGCGGTGGCATTCAACGAAATGCAGACGAGGCTGCGACGCTTCGTCGAGGATCGGACGCAAATGATCGCCGCGATCAGCCACGATCTCCGGACGCCGATAACCCGGCTCAAGCTTCGGGCGGAGTTCGTTGACGACGACGAACAGCGGCTCAAGATGCTTTCCGATCTCGACGAGATGGAGGAAATGATCGCCTCGACGCTGGCTTTCGCGCGCGACGACGTCGCCCGCGAAGTCCGTCGGCAGGTCGACCTGGGTGAAATGCTGGCCGAATTGTGTGCCGACTTCGACGCCCAGTACCATGGACCAATCTCGCTGGTCATCACCGCCGGCCCGACAGGATTGAAACGGGCCTTTGCCAATCTTCTGGAAAACGGCCTGAAATATGGTGGCGGCGCCGAGGTTGCCGTCGACGTCGGCGACAGTCATGTCGAGGTGGTGTTGAGCGACAGCGGGCCGGGGATTCCCGAGGCGGAACTCGAACGCGTTTTTGCCCCGTTCTACCGGGTGGAAAGCTCACGCAACCGTGCGACCGGCGGAACCGGCCTCGGTCTCGCCGTGGCGCGTTCGGCGATACGCGCGCACGGCGGCGACATCGTCCTGGTCAACCGGCCGGAGGGTGGGCTCAAAGTGACGGTGACGCTTCCGCGTTAGCCGTGGAAGTCCTCGACGTCCTTGGCCGAGGTCAACAGCAGCACGACGACGAACAAGACTGCGGTCAGAGCCAGGCCGAGATAGATCGCCAAGCCGAAAAAGTTGATCTTGAAGACCGAATAGCCAACGAAGATGCTGAGATAGACGACGAGGCCCAGCAGGGCTATGCCGAGGGAGCCCAGGGTCTTGGCGGTCGCGGACATGACGTTTCTCCTTCGCAGCTATTGGCTGAATCGAATTATTCCAGAAAGCCTTTAGCTCATTGGTCGATGGTTGTCCATCGTCCCGAAGTCGAAGGTGGAAAAGACCGGCTCAATTCGTCCATCTTGTTTCATCAGTCATCTTGTTTCATATGTCGGCATTCGCCTCGCGAATGACGGAAATGGTCAGTTGCTCTGCCGGCAAGAGGTGAGCTGGAGTTGATGCCGGCGGGTACCAGTTGGCGTTGTTTTTTCGAATTGTCTTCTAAACCCAACGGATCCATGTGGTATGTTGTAATGTTTTCGGACAGCGCGTTTTGATCGGACCAGAAGTGGTTACGGAGACAGACGTACTGGGCGAATACTGGGCAGGATTGATCGGCCGGCCATGGCCTTTCTGAAACCTGCAGGACGTTCCGACATCGCACGCCACCGTGGAGGCCTGCATTGGCCAAGCCGAACAAGAGAGTGAAGTCGCCCTTGGACCTGATGATCGCCGCCGTCATCCGGGCCGAATGTAACGATCCTTTCGGTGTGTTGGGTCTGCATGAGGACAGTGGTGGCTTGGTATTGCGCTGCATGCTGCCGTCGGCGGCGGCCGTCAGCGTCATCGACGCCGAAACCGGCGAACTCGTCGCGCAGCTGCCGCGCATTCACCCGGACGGTTTTTTCGCCGGGCCGATCGGCCGGAGCGAGCGGTTTCCTTATCGTCTGCGGATCGAGGATGGCTTGGGGGGCAGCCGGCTGATCGACGATCCCTACCGCTTCCCGCCCGTGGTTGGTGAACTCGACCGCTATCTGCTTGGGGAAGGCACGCATCGGCTGTTGTACGGCCGGCTCGGCGCGCATGTGACGACCTTGGAGGGGATCGCCGGAGTGGCCTTCGCCGTCTGGGCGCCAAATGCCAAGCGCGTCTCAGTAATCGGCGACTTCAATCAATGGGATGGCCGCCTTCATTCGATGCGCTTGCATCCGGGATGTGGCGTGTGGGAAATCTTCATTCCCGGCATCACCCAGGGAAGCCTCTATAAATTCGAAATCAAGGGGGCGGATGGCAAGCTGTTGCCGGCGAAAACCGACCCCTTCGGCTTTGCCGCCGAGTTGCCGCCCAAGACCGCGTCTGTCGTTTACGACCTCAAAGACTACGACTGGAATGATGCCGCTTGGTTGGAAAAGCGGTCGTCCGCGATGGCCCGCGAGGCGGCGATCAGTATTTACGAGGTTCATCTGGGGTCGTGGCGCCGCAAGCCGGAGGAGGGGTTTCGGCCGCTCAACTACCGTGAACTGGCCGTGGAGCTGGGTGGCTATGTCCAGGAAATGGGCTTTACTCACATCGAACTTCTGCCCATCCACGAACATCCGTTCACCGGGTCATGGGGGTACCAGCCGATCGGCCTTTACGCGCCGACCAGCCGATTCGGGACACCAGACGATTTCCGTTGGTTCATCGAATATATGCACGAACTTGGAATCGGCGTGATCATCGATTGGGTGGCCGGTCATTTTCCCACCGATGCCCACGGCCTCTTCCGTTTCGATGGCACGCATCTTTACGAACATGCTGATCCCAGACAGGGGTTCCACAAGGATTGGAATACCGCGATCTTCAACTATGGCCGCAACGAGGTGGCCAACTATCTTTATGCCAACGCCCTTTTCTGGCTCGACGAATATCACGTCGACGGCCTTCGCGTCGACGCGGTGGCATCGATGCTTTACCTCGATTACTCCCGCCAGCCGGGCGAATGGGTCCCCAATCGCTTCGGTGGCAATGAAAACCTGGAAGCCATCGAGTTTATCCGTCGGGTGAATCAGGTGGTTTACGGCGATCATCCGGGCGTGATGACCGTGGCGGAGGAATCAACAGCTTGGCCGATGGTTTCACGGCCGGTGCATCTGGGCGGCTTGGGATTCGGCTACAAATGGAACATGGGGTGGATGCACGACACCTTGCGTTACATGAGCAAGGAGCCGATTCATCGCCGTTACCATCATGACGATCTCACCTTCGGCCTGCTTTACGCCTTTCAGGAAAACTTCGTGTTGCCGCTCAGTCACGACGAGGTCGTGCACGGTAAGCGCTCCATTCTCGGCCGCATGCCGGGAGATCGTTGGCAGCGGTTCGCCAATCTTCGGGCCTACTACGCCTTCATGTTTGCCCATCCCGGCAAGAAGCTGTTGTTCATGGGGTGTGAATTCGGCCAGGAACGCGAATGGAATGTCGATGAAAGCCTCGACTGGCATCTGCTGGAGGATCCGTTCCACGACGGCATAAGGCGGTGTGTCGGCGACCTCAACCGTCTCTATCGCGAGCTGCCCTCCCTTCATCAATTGGATTGCGACGGTCGCGGGTTCGCCTGGATCGACTGCAACGATCGCGACAACTCGGTGATTTCGTGGCTGCGCAAAGCGGTCGACCCAAAGGATTTCGCGGTGGTGGTGATCAATTTCACGCCGGTCGTCCGCGAGTTCTACCGCCTCGGCGTGCCTGCGGCCGGATGGTACCAGGAGGTGCTGAACACCGATTCGAAGATCTATGGGGGAAGCGATGTCGGATTGGGCGGCGGCTGCCAGGCCGAACCGATTCCTTGGCATGGTCTTCCCTATTCTTTGCCGCTGCGGTTGCCCCCCCTGGCAGCGCTGATTCTTCGCCCTGAGCCGCAATAGGTCGGACAATGACGACACGCCGCCGGATTCTCGCGGGAAGCCCCTATCCGATTGGTGCCCACTGGGACGGGAAAGGTGTTAATTTCGCCCTGTTTTCGGCAAATGCCGAAAAGGTCGAGCTCTGTCTGTTAGACAGCGTGACCCAGCGCGAAGTCGAACGGGTCGTCTTGCCTGAATATACAGACGAAATCTGGCACGGCTATTTGCCCGATTGTCGACCTGGTCAGCTTTACGGCTATCGCGTTCATGGCCCTTACGAACCATCGGCTGGTCATCGGTTCAATCCCCACAAGCTGCTCATCGATCCCTACGCGCGGGAATTGGTGGGGGCGCTGCAATGGTCCGATTATCATTTCGGCTTCCGTACCGACCATGCGAAAGCCGATCTTTCTTATGACCGCCGGGACAACGCCCGTTTCGTGCCGAAGTGTCGGATCGTCGATACGGCGTTCAGTTGGGGCAATGACAGTCCGCCAGCGGTTCCCTGGTCACAGACTATCATCTACGAGACTCATCTGCGCGGTATGACAATGCGCCATCCATTGGTGCCGAAGGCGCGGCGCGGCACATTCCTGGGGCTCGCCGAGGCGGCGGTGATCGACCATCTGGTACGCCTTGGCATCACCACCGTCGAGTTGCTGCCGGTCCATGCCATCATCGACGAACGTGTCCTGATCGAGCGGGGGCAGCGCAATTATTGGGGCTACAACCCGATCGCCTTTTTTGCGCCGGATCCGCGCTACTACACCGACTCGGCGCATGGCGACTTCAAGACCATGGTCGAACGCCTGCATGAAGCGGGAATCGAGGTGCTGCTCGATGTCGTCTACAACCACACGGCAGAGGGCAATCATCTCGGCCCCACGCTGTCGCTCAAGGGAATCGACAACGCATCCTATTATCGCCTGATTCCCGGTAACGAACGCTTCTACGAGAACTATTCCGGCTGTGGAAACACCCTCAATCTCAGTCACCCGCGCGTCTTGCAGCTGGTCACCGACAGCCTGCGCTATTGGGTCGAAGATATGCATGTCGATGGTTTCCGCTTTGATCTGGCAGCCAGCCTGGCCCGCGAAAAGGCCGGCTTCGACGGCGGTTCCGGCTTTCTCGATGCCGTTCGTCAGGATCCGGTGCTGTCAAAGGTCAAGATGATCGCCGAGCCGTGGGACCTCGGTGGAGACGGATATCGTCTTGGCGGATTTCCGCCGGGCTGGTCGGAATGGAACGGCCGCTATCGTGACACCGTGCGGCGGTTCTGGCGGGGCGACGGTGGGGTGATCGGCGATCTTGCATCGAGCCTTTCCGGCTCGTCGGATCTCTTCGGATCGAGGGGACGCCGCCCTTGGGCCAGCGTCAACTTCATCACTGCCCATGACGGCTTTACGTTGCACGATCTGGTGACCTACGAAAAAAAGCACAACGAAGCCAACTTCGAGGAAAACCGGGACGGTACGGACGCCAATTACGCGTGGCATTGCGGCATTGAGGGCGAAACACGTGATCCCCGGGTCAATGCGGTGCGGGCTCGCCAGGCACGAAGCCTGATGGCGACATTGTTGTTCAGCCAAGGCGTGCCGATGCTTTTGGCCGGTGATGAACTGGGGCGTACGCAGCAGGGCAACAACAACGCCTATTGCCAGGACAATGTCATCAGCTGGATCGACTGGGCGCATGTCGATGAAGACCTGCATGCATTCGTCCGCCTGTTGATCGATCTTCGCCGCCGTCATCCGACCCTCCGTCGACCGCATTTCTTCACCGGACAGCGCTATCCGGGAACGCCGATCAAGGACGTCACCTGGATTACTCCGGAGGGGCGGGAAATGGAGCAGCAGGATTGGAGTGCGCCTTTTGCCCGCTCGCTGGGTTACCTGTTGGGAGGCGACCCTTCAGAGGGAAGCGGCGTCGAATCCAGCCTGCTTATCTTGATGAACGCCTATGTGGAACCAATTGCCTACATTCTACCGGTGGCGGGGCATGGTATTTGGGTTTCCCTGCTCGATACGGCGGTCGCCGGCGGGCGGCCCGGTGAACTCTATCCGGAGAAACAATATCTGGTTCAGCCGCATTCTCTTGTCGTTCTCGAGAGGCAGGTGGCATCGCGTCGGCAAAGCCGCCAGGGGGAACCGTCTGAATGAAGACAGGGTGTTCTAATCCGGCAAATCCGTCAGCAAACGTGTCGTCGCCAAAACAACCAGGAGGATCGCAGCATGGTAGATGATCCCCTGGAACGTCTCGCTGCTCTTGCTGGAATCGAGGCGGGTTGGATCGATTTCTTTGGCGAACGCCGTGTTGTCTCGGATGAGACAAAACGGGCGTTTCTGACGGCCATGGGGTTCGACGTCGCCAGCGAGCGGGCGATCGCCGCAAGTTTTGCCGAATTCGAGACGAGGTCGTGGCGTCATAGATTGCCGCCGGTGCTGGTCGTGTCGGAGGAGGATGGTCCGCCAACTGTGACGGTCGCGGTTCCTGTTCGCAAAGAGAACCAGCTTCACGAATGGGCCGTGCTGGAAGAGAACGGTGCCTTGCATACAGGACAATGGCGTCCGCGCGATCTGCCGCTGGTCGGGCGGCGCGATGTCGACGGAGAAGCCGTCGGGCAATATCGTTTTCTTCTGCCCGGCGTGCCGCTGCCCGGTATCCATCGGCTGCGCGTTTCCGATGAGGAAATGGCCGCGATGACGTTGATCGTCGCGCCCTCTCGCGCCCATCTTCCGTCAGCCATCGAACGGGGGCAGCGCCTGTGGGGCTACGCCACACAGCTTTACGCCTTGCGAAGCGAGCGGAATTGGGGCGTCGGCGATTTTTCCGATCTCGCCGATCTTGCCGGAAGAACGGCCTCACAAGGTGGCGCGGCCGTCGGCTTCAATCCGCTACATGCCCTATTTGCCAGCCGGCCCGAGCGCTTCAGTCCTTATTCACCGTCCAGTCGGACTTTTCTCAACATCGCTTTCATTGATGTCGAGGCTGTTCCCGATGTCAGGGAAAGTGCCGAGGCCAAACGTCTTCTCGTCTCGACAGGTTTTCAAACCCGTCTGGCGGCGGCGCGAGCGGCGGAGCTTGTCGACTATCCTGCGGTCGCCGCTCTCAAGAGGCCGATGCTTGCCGCCTGCTGGCAGTCTTTTCGCAAGCGGCATCTGGCCGGCGATCCCGACGATCGCGGTGCCGATTTCCGTCGGTTCCAGCAGGCCGGCGGTCGCAATCTTCGCCTTTTTGCCACCTTCGAGGCGTTGCAAGCCGAATTCCTGGCCAGAGATCCGACGCTTGGCTATTGGCGTGCCTGGCCCCCGACCTATCATGATCCCGATGGTCCCGGAGTTCGCGCCTTCGCCGAGACTCATGGCGAAAGGATCGAATTTCACATTTATCTGCAATGGGTCGCCGACACGCAGTTGCGTGCGGCAAAGGCGGAATGTGACCGCGTCGGCATGCCAATAGGACTTTATCGCGATTTGGCGGTGGGTATTGCCGATGACGGCGCCGAAGCCTGGGCCAACCAGTCGCTGCTGTGCCTGGGAGTGTCGGTTGGTGCGCCGCCCGATCCACTCAATCTGTCGGGGCAGGACTGGGGATTGGTTCCTTTCAATCCGCTTGCCCTGCGGGACGCCGCCTACCTGCCGTTCCTCGACGTCCTTGAGGCCAATATGCGCCATGCCGGCGCCATGCGCCTTGATCATGCAATGAGTCTGCAGCGTCTTTACTGGGTGCCGCAGGGTGCCAAGGCGGATCAGGGCGCTTACGTCCGTTATCCGGTGGATGACCTGTTTCGCCTGACCGTCCTCGCCAGCCGTCGGCAACGCTGCCTGATCATCGGCGAGGATCTGGGAACTGTGCCCGAGGGCTTCCGCGAGCGCATGGTCGAAAAGAGCATTCTCGGATACCGCCTGCTGGTTTTCGAAAAGGACCAGGGAAAAGCGAGGCCCGCCGAAGTCTATCCCAGTCAGGCGTTGGTTGGTTTCGGAACGCATGATTTGCCAAGTCTGGCCGGTTGGTGGAAAGGCATCGATGTCGAGGCCCGACGGAAATTGACGCTCTATCCTGACCCGGCGATGGGGGACGCGGAAATGCTGGCGCGGGCCGAGGATCGACGGCTGCTGGTCGAAGTGCTGGCCGACGCCGGCCTTCTTGAGCCGACGTTTCCCGTCGATCCCGAGATCGAACCGGACCGCTTGCGGAAGTTGGCGATAGCCGTACACGTTTTTCTGGCGCGGACGCCGGCAAAACTTCTGATGGTGCAATTCGAGGACCTGTTGGGAATGACGTCGCAGATGAATCTGCCTGGTACCGTCGACCAACATCCGAATTGGCGCCTGCGTTATCCCCTGGATATCGCCGCGATGTTGGCCGAACCGGACTTGACGGAGATCGCTGCCATGCTTTCCCGGGAGCGGGACGCCAGGGCTGACAATCCGGCACAAGTGTCGACAGCGGGGGGTGAGAGCGAATCTAAAGAATGAACGCATAGGTTTAATTTCATGTGGCGAAGTCTTGTGCTTTCGTCTTGACTTCGGGCACCCAAAAAGGTGCAGTCAATGGCCGTTCCTTTTTTGGGGAAAGGCCTTCCGTCCGCTATCGATGAGGAGCGCTAGGCATGCTGAAGACTGACGACGCGCCGGTAACGTCTACCGCCATCAACGACGTGGCTGCCATCAAACAGAGCCTGGCTGACCATTTGCTATATTCCGTCGGCAAGGATGTACAGCTCGCCACCTCGCGCGACTGGTATCTGGCCACCGCTTTTGCGCTCAGAGACCGCCTGATCTCGGCCTGGATGCGCACCATGCGCAGCTACTACGACAACGACGTCAAGCGGGTCTACTACCTCTCGATGGAATTCCTGATCGGGCGGGCCTTGAGCAACGGCCTGATCAACCTTGGTCTTTACGATGCCTTTCGTGAAGCGACCGAGTCTTTGGGGTATGACCTCGACGAACTACAGAGCTGGGAGGTCGAGCCGGCTCTCGGCAACGGCGGCCTGGGACGGTTGGCGGCCTGTTTGATCGATAGCATGGCATCGCTTGGCATGCCGGGGTTCGGCTATGGCATCCGTTATGAATTCGGCATGTTCACCCAGCATGTGGAGCAGGGCTGGCAGGTCGAATCTCCGGAAAACTGGCTGCGTTACGGCAACCCTTGGGAGTTCCAGCGCCCCGGGGTCATCTATCCGGTTCGCTTCGGCGGTCGCGTGGTCCGTTTCCGTGATGCCGATGGCCGTTGGAGTTCGCAGTGGGTCGACGCCGAAGAGGTGATGGCCATGGCCTACGATGTCCCTGTTCCGGGATTCGGCGGGCGCACGGTCAACAATCTGCGACTATGGGCAGCCAAGTCGACCCGAGAATTCAATCTCAAATACTTCAACCAGGGAAACTACATCGAGGCGGTACGGGATAAGAACGAATCTGAAAATCTATCGAAGGTCCTTTATCCCAGTGATTCAACCGACCGTGGCAAGGAATTGCGATTCCGTCAGGAGTATTTTTTCCTTTGCGCGTCGCTGCAAGACATCCTGGCCCGCTTCCGCAAGAGCCATAATAACTTTGACGTTTTGCCCGACCATGTGGCGATCCAATTGAACGATACCCATCCGGCGATGACCGTTGCGGAACTCATGCGGGTTCTGCTCGACGAGCATCACTACGAATGGGACCGGGCGTGGACAATCACCGTCAAGACCTGCGGTTACACCAATCACACCTTGTTGCCCGAGGCCTTGGAGACTTGGCCGGTCGATCTTTTCGAACGGTTGCTGCCGCGTCATCTTGAAATCGTTTATGAAATCAATCAGCGCTTCCTCAACGGCATTCGCCATCGGTGGCCCGGCGACAGCGACCTTCTGCGTCGTGTGTCTTTGATCGACGAGGCTGGTGTCCGGCGTGTCCGCATGGCGCATCTGGCTATTGTCGGCTCGCACTGCGTCAATGGCGTGGCCGAGATCCATACCGATCTGATGAAGAGTACGATTTTTGCCGATTTCGAGCGCTTCCAGCCAGGAAAGATCACTTGCAAGACCAATGGTGTGACGCCGCGCCGCTGGCTCCTTGCGGCCAATCCGGCACTGGCCAAATTGATCACCGCACAAATCGGTGACGGCTGGATTACTCACCTGGAAGAACTCCATGGTCTGGTCCCGCTGGCCGAGGACGAGGACTTCCGCAACCAGTTCTCGTTGGCCAAGCGGGCTAACAAGGCGCGGCTGGCACAGGTGATCGAGCAGCGTCTGGGCGTTCCGATCGACACCGAGTCGTTGTTCGATGTGATGGTCAAGCGGATGCACGAATACAAGCGACAGCTACTCAATGTTCTGCATGTGGTGACCCGCTATAATCGTATCCGCGCCAACCCGACGGCGTTCATCGTGCCCAGGACCGTCATCATCGGCGGCAAGGCGGCGCCCGGTTATGCCATGGCCAAGCTGATTCTCAAGTTGATCAACGACGTGGCCGATGTGGTCAACAACGATCCCTTGGTTGGTGACCGGCTGAAAGTGGTTTTCGTTCCCAATTACAATGTGTCGACTGCCGAACTGATCATTCCGGGAGCCAATCTGTCCGAACAGATCAGCACGGCCGGGACCGAGGCGTCGGGTACCGGAAATATGAAACTCGCGCTCAATGGTGCCCTGACAATTGGGACGTGGGACGGTGCGAATGTGGAGATTTGCGAAGAGGTTGGCGAAGAGAACATGTTCCTGTTCGGCCTGACCGCTCAGGAAGTGGCGCGAATCCGTCGTGACGGTTGGGACAACGGTGCGGCAATTGCCGGCAACACCGAACTGGCGCAGGTTCTCGATATGATCCGTTCGGGCTATTTTTCGCCGGAACAGCATGATCGGTTCCTTCCGATCATCGATAGTCTGACGGTGGGCGGCGACCATTATCTGCTGACCGCCGATTACGAGGCCTATATCGCCACGCAGGAGCGGGTTGACCGTCTCTACCTCGATCCGGAGGAATGGACGCGGAAAGCCATTCTGAACGTCGCGCGGATGGGTAAGTTCTCATCGGATCGCACGGTCACCGAGTACGGTGCGGAAATCTGGAATGTGAAGGTCTGATCCGGCGATCGGTTCCGATCATCGCAACGTGGACTCAAGGCTGCGGCCGGGTCAGGGCCGCGCCGGGAAGGCCGTCCTCGGTTGGGCGCCCTTGCTGGTTTTGCGATACGGTCTTGTCCGAGTGTTCATCTGCCTTGGGCTTGGACTTATCTGAGGATTTAGCTGACTTTGCTGAATTTTTTCCGGTCGCCAAATCCTTTTTGAGGCGAGCCTCGACACGCGCGATTTCCTCTGGATAGAGGCGGCGGCGCAGGGACGCGATCGCGATTTTCGGCTGGAATGCCATGTCTTGTTCTTGTAGTTCGACCGCATCGCCTTCCAACGAGCGGTTGTACCAATAGAGCGCCTCCACCGGGTCGGGGGGCAATCCCCATCCGGCCTCGTAAGCTGCCCCCAGCATATATTGGGCCGCCGGCTGCCCATGGCTGGCCGCCTTTTTCAGCCATGCCACGCCTTCCTTGGGATCGCGGGGAACGCCGCGGCCACGTAGAATCATGCGTCCTACCGCGTATTCGGCATCCGCCTGTCCGATCTCGGCCGCCTTGTGGTAATAGTCCAGAGCGCGGGCGAGATCGCGGGGAACGGCTTTTCCCGCTTCATAAAGCAGTCCCAGTGCATAGATGGCATCGGCATTATTTTGTGCCGCTGCTTTCTCGTACCATTCCTTTGCGGTGGCGTAATCGACCGGTACGCCGAGACCAAATTGGTACAGATATCCCATGGAATATTGCGCGCGGCCGTCCCCTGCGTCGGCATCCGTTTGCCAGGCGGCGCGGGCCTTCTCATAGTCGCCTTGTTGCAAAGCGGCCACACCGTCATCGAATTGCGCCAACAACGGAGCCGGCGATATGAGAATCACCAGGGCAATCAACAGCAGCAGACGAGCCATTTGGGTCATGTGGCGTTTATAATCTTCTCTTAGCACTGAGTCACGTCACCTATTCCTTATCTCTTCGCAGTTGTTCATCGTCGATGCTAGCCATTCATCGCAATTAAGATTCAAAAATTCGGAAAAACTGGCGAAAATGTTTGATTAAGGGTTGCGTTCGTCATTTCAAATAAGCACAATCTGGAATAACGATAGCCAAAGGCTTGAGGGGGGGTGGTGCAAGTGTGGCACCAAAAAATCGCGGCATTGACCGTCGGAATGGTATTGGTTGCGTCTTCTCCAGTAGAAGCTCTCCAATGCGTCCCTTTTGCTCGAGAGGTGTCGGGCATCAGCATTCGTGGGGACGCTTGGACTTGGTGGAGTGCCGCGCTAGGGCAATATGATCGTGGTCAAACACCACGAATCGGCGCCGTCGTCGTTTTTAAGAAATTTGCCGCTATGCGTCATGGCCATGTTGCCGTCGTCGCGCGCGTCGTGAATTCCCGTCAGGTTCTGGTCGATCATGCCAATTGGGCGCCGCACCGCGGCCGTGGACGCGGTCAGGTCTCGAAGATGGTTGCCGTTGCCGATGTGTCCGCCGGCAATGACTGGAGCGAGGTTCGGGTTTGGAATGTGGCGACCCGGGACTTTGGGACACGAACCTATCCAACCTATGGGTTCATCTATCCCGTCGATTCCAGAGGCTTCGTCCAACAGGCGTCGGCGAATGCTTCGATGGATGCCATAATGACAAGGATGCGGCGCGGTTCACCGACCGACGATGCCGTGTTGGCCACTGCGGACCAGCAGATCGCAGCCGTTCTTGCCGAGGAACTCGAAGACGCGTCGAGGGTCGACGTCAGCGTGGTATCCGAGAAAACAAATAGTCGGTCGAACGAACAAGCCCAGCCCGAATCCCGTCCGATGGACGCCAAACCGGTCGAGAAGGGGATTGTCGAGAATCGTACCCAGGAAGCCAACGCTCCCCTGCGGTCCAACGAAACGAGAATCGTCGAAGCAAAGAACGTCGAGACGAAACCTGTTGTCGAGAAGGCTCCTCCGGCCGGTGGTCTCGCCGATTTTGTACCGGCCGCCTCCCAGCAGACCGAACGGACTGTGGAAGACAGCAAGACAATGGTCGCCATGGCGCCCGACCGCGCCGTCGCAGCCGGGGGGGTATGGGAGGGGGATCTTGCTGCGGCCAAGATGGCCGGCGCAGGACGCTATTAGCCGTCTTTGCAAGAAGCAAAGTTATTCTCCGGCCGGAATCGTTCCGGAAAAATTCGCAAGAGTTTGTTTTTTGTGGAAAAGACTCTCGGTTGAACATCAACGAGAGCTGAATAGGGTTGTCCTGGAAGCAAATTGTAAATACCATTTACAAGCTGATATCTCGCCGTATTGCCTACGGATTTCTCACAATAGATCGCACTGGTTGCGCTGATCCGCGCCGATCAACCAAAAGAATGTGACATCTGTCATGGCGCCTTTCCACCCATCGGGTTTTTCGGTAGTGTCGGTTTCCATCAATGGGCGGCGGCAGATTCTCGCCGACGCCGAACCCTAGAGAAGGACTTGATCTCAGGTGCCTGCTTCGGCTTCAACGGTGCAGTGGGTTCAATACTCTGTCGGGCAGACGCCTGATATTATCTGCGTTTGCCGGCGGGGCAAGATCGACTACATCAATCCGGCCGGGGCCCGGCTGCTCGGATATGAAGCGCCGTGTGACCTCATCGGACAACCATTCTCCCGGTTTCTTCATCCCGATTTTGTGGCGCTGTTCGAAGACGGCCCTCGCGACGAGGGGCCATCAGGCTTGAGCCATCCTCTGACTTTCATAGCAAACGATGGTGGGAAGCTGCGGGCCAATATCGCTGTGCAGCGTTTCGCTGACGATTCCGGTCAAGCGCTGTTGCTTCACGCACGGCTGCTTCGCCCTGAAAAGCCGTTCGATGTGATTCCCACCGTTCCCGGCTTGGCGGAACTGATGGCTGTTTGCCTCGTCGATTGCCCGGATGCTTTGGGAGGAGCCGGCGGACCGTTCGATGTCCCGCATCTGGGGAGTGGCCGTCCGTCCGACGTTGTCGCTTGTTCGTTGAGCGCCGTCCTGCCAACCGATGCCTTGGAGCAGATGCAGCCCGTCAACGATGGGGCGTCGACCAAGATGATCTCGTCGACCGTGGTCGGCCGCGACGGGCGTCAGAGGAATGTCGCCTTAACCGTCTTTCCGTTGCGCAAAAGAGATCAGGCGAGTTTTCTCGTTGAGATGCGCGAGGCTGCCGAGATCAAGATGGTCAATGACCGCCTCCGTCTGGCCGCGGCAATCTTCGAGACCACGGCGGAGGCCATTGTCGTTCTCGATCAGGCGTTCCTTATCACGGCCGTCAATCCCGCTTTTTCGACCATTACCGGGTTCTCTCCGTTGGAAGTTGTGGGCAAACACCCGGCGTTCTTCGGTGTTGCCGCCGGCTCGGACATGCTGCGGTCGATCCTGGAGACGATCCGGCAATACGGACGGTGGGACCAGGAGCAGTGGAGCCTTCGCAAAAGCGGAGAAGAGTTTGCCAAGCGGTTGTCGATTGTCGGGATCGAGGGGCCCGACGGGACGATCGGACAATATGTTGCGGTTTTCGCCGACGTCACTCAGCGCAAGCACGACGAGGAGAGAATCCTCTACCAGGCCAATTTCGATAGCCTGACCGGCCTGCCCAATCGCTCGCTCCTCATGGACCGTCTGTGTCAGTCCCTGCTGCTGGCCGAACGGATAGGCCAACGCGTGGGCCTGATGTACATCGATCTCGACGGCTTCAAGCTGGTCAACGACACCTTGGGCCATGAGGTCGGCGACGAACTGTTGAAGGAGGCTGCGAAACGGCTGCTTTTTTGTGTTCGGCATGGCGATACGGTGGCACGCCTGGGCGGTGATGAATTCTCGATCATCATGCCGAACCTCGGGGAGATCCGCTTCGCACCGGTCATCGCTCAGAGAATGATCGAGGCGCTGGAGCAGCCTTTTTTGCTCAATGGCCGGGAGGCGTTTATTTCTGCGTCCATCGGCATCACTGTTTTTCCAGAGGACGCCACCGACTCGCATACCCTGTTGAAGAACGCCGATGCCGCTATGTACCGGGCCAAGGAACAGGGCAAGGCGAACTATCAGTTCTTTACAGCCGATATCAATGCCGAAGTCAGCGAACGCCTGATTATCAAGAATGGATTGTCGAAGGCGCTCGATCGGGACGAGTTCACGGTTTACTACCAGCCGAAGTGCGATCTGGCGACCGGTCGGCTGACGGGCGTCGAGGCGCTGCTGCGCTGGCGCAACGACGACATGGGCATGGTCTCTCCGGTAAAGTTCATTCCGGTGATGGAAGAGACCGGGCTGATCGGAATCGTCGGCGAATGGGTGCTGGAGACGGCATGCCAGCAATACCGCTTTTGGCGCGACACCGGACATCCGCAGATGCGGGTCGCCGTCAATCTTTCGGTTCGCCAGCTAAGGCAACCCGATCTGCCTCGTATCGTCGAAGGTGCTCTCAAACGCGCCGGCATCGAACCCTCGGGCATCGAACTGGAAATCACCGAGAGCATGATCATGCGTGATACCGAGAATGCCGTCGACGTGCTGCGGACGTTGAGCGAAATGGGAATTCGCCTGGCGATGGACGATTTCGGAACGGGCTATTCGTCGCTTAGCTATCTGAAACGCTTTCCTGTGCATACGATCAAAATCGATCGCAGCTTCATCAATGACATCGCCACCGATCCCGACGATCAGGAAATCATCCGGACGATCATCAGCATGGGACACTCCCTTCGCCGCAAGATCGTCGCCGAGGGCGTCGAGACGGAAGAGCAGCGGGTCTTGCTTCGCAAACTTCGCTGTGACGAAATGCAAGGCTATCTTCTCAGCCCGCCGGTTCCGGCCGCCGAAATCGACCATCTTTTGGCCTCGGTATGGCATGGAATGGAGTCGTGAGCGCGTTCTTGACGTTTTTTTTGCAAGCATGGCTTGGAACGGAGCGAACGAGCTTGATATCTTCTCTGAATTGGACGACAAGCGCTAGCGCTTAGGAACCTGAGGTGGGGAACGTCCGAACGACGGTCGCCACCTGCGGGAAATGCAGTACAGAGTTTTTCAAGAAAAGGACTCTCTCGGTGACAGCGCCTCTCGCCACTGTGCCCCCGTCCCCCAGTCAGTCGGATATGGCCAATGCCATCCGATTTTTGGCAGCCGATGCCGTGGAAAAGGCCCAGTCGGGACATCCCGGCATGCCAATGGGAATGGCCGACGTCGCCACGGTGTTGTTTACCCAGTTCCTGAAATTCGATGCGAAGACCCCTCGCTGGCCCGACCGCGACCGCTTTATTCTGTCGGCCGGTCATGGTTCGATGCTGCTTTATGCGCTGGCCTATCTCACCGGTTTCGACGATGTCGACATCGAGCAAATCAAACGATTCCGTCAGTTCGGCGCCCGCACGGCCGGCCATCCGGAATTCGGTCATGTGGCGATCGCCGAGACGACGACCGGTCCTCTCGGGCAGGGCATCGCCAATGCAGTTGGGTTTGCCCTGGCAGAGAAGATCGAGGCCGCCCGATTCGGCGGCGAGGTGGTCGACCATTACACCTATGCGATCGTTGGAGACGGCTGCCTGATGGAGGGCATCAGCCAGGAGGCGATTTCGCTGGCTGGACATCACAAGCTGGCCAAGCTGATTGTCCTCTGGGACGACAACGGGATTTCCATCGACGGGCGTATCAGCCTGGCGCAAAGCGACGACCAGTTGGCGCGCTTCGCCGCCAGCCACTGGGACGTGACACGGGTCGACGGTCACGATCCGCTGGCCATTGCAGCGGCCATCCGTCAGGCTCAAGGGTCGGACAAGCCATCACTGATCGCCTGCAAGACGATCATCGGCCTGGGGGCGCCGACCAAAGCCGGAACGGAGAAAGTCCACGGGGCGCCGCTCGGCGCCGAGGAACTGGCCGGCGCCAGGGTCAAGCTTCATTGGCCACACGATGCTTTCGTGGTGCCTGCCAATATCCTTGAGGCCTGGCGCGCCGCTGGTGTGCGGGGAACAGCAGAGCGGCAGGCGTGGGAACAGCGGCTGACGCATCTTGATGCGGAACGGCGCGCCTTGTGGGATCGTCTGGCGAACCGGCGCCGGCCGGCCGGATGGCATGATGCGGCGAGCGTCTTCAAGAATAAGATCATCGCCGAGAAACCCAAGTGGGCGACTCGCAAGGCATCGCAGGAAGCGCTGGAAGTCCTGACCGCGGCCATTCCCGAGATGATCGGCGGCTCGGCCGATCTCACCCATTCCAATTTGACGATGACCAAGGCGACCAAGCCGATTACCCCCGAGGATGCTTCCGGGCGCTATTTGCACTATGGCGTGCGCGAGCATGCGATGGGCGCGATCATGAACGGGTTGATCCTGCATGGCGGCCTGATCCCTTATGGGGCGACTTTCCTGGTCTTTACGGATTATATGCGGCCGGCGATCAGGATGGCGGCGCTGATGGGCTTGCCGGTTCTTTACGTCATGACCCACGATTCCATCGGTCTCGGTGAAGACGGCCCGACGCACCAACCGGTCGAGCATCTGGCGTCGCTGCGAGCCATGCCGAATCTTCTGGTGTTTCGCCCCTGCGATCCGGTGGAAACCATGGAATGTTACGAGGCCGCGCTCGACAATGTCGGTGGCCCCAGCCTGTTTTCCTTGTGCCGCCAGGCGCTGCCCACGGTGCGTCGCGATGCCGGCGAGAACAGGTCAGCCAAAGGCGCTTATGTTCTGGCCGAGGCAGATGGCCAACGTCAGGTTACCTTGATCGCCACCGGGTCCGAAGTGGAATTGGCCCTGAAAACGCGGGACATTTTGGCCGCCAAGGGCGTTGGCGCGGCCGTCGTGTCGATGCCTTGCTGCGAGCTGTTCGATCGGCAAGACGAAGGCTACCGCCGGGCCGTGCTGGGCGAAACGTCCGTCAAAGTGGCGGTGGAAGCAGCCTCGACATTCGGATGGGAGCGCTATGTCGGTTCCCGAGGGGCTGTGGTCGGTCTAACGAGCTTTGGAGTCTCGGCGCCGGCCGAGCAGGTCTATAGTCACTTCAACATTACAGCCGATGCTGTGGCAGACGCGGCTCTGGCCAGTCTCCGACAGGAATCCTGATCTTAACGTAGGTGAAGGGGAAACGAAAAATGGCTCTGATTTCGCTCCGCCAGTTGCTCGACCATGCGGCCGAGCGCGGCTATGGGGTGCCCGCATTCAACATCAACAATATGGAACAAATGCTGGCTGTCATGGCCGCCGCCAAGCAAACGGACAGCCCGGTGATTCTGCAAGCCAGCCGTGGCGCCCGGGCTTATGCCAATGACACCGTTCTCAAGCATCTGATCATGGCTGCCATCGAGATCTATCCCGACATTCCGGTCTGTATGCATCAGGACCATGGCAACAGTCCGGCGACCTGCTTGTCGGCGATCGCTGCCAACTTCTCGTCGGTGATGATGGACGGATCTCTCAAGGAAGACTCCAAGACCCCCGGCGATTGGGAATATAACGTCGGTGTGACCGGAAAGGTGGCCGAGATGGCCCATATGGTCGGCGTTTCGGTGGAAGGCGAACTCGGTGTTCTCGGGTCGCTCGAAACCGGCATGGGCGACAAGGAGGACGGCCACGGCTTCGAAGGGAAGCTCGATCACAGCCAGTTGTTGACCGATCCCGCGCAGGCGGTCGCTTTCGTCTCGAAGACCAAGGTGGACGCCCTGGCTATCGCCATGGGAACGTCGCATGGCGCCTACAAGTTCAGCCGCAAGCCGACAGGCGATATTCTTGCCATGAATGTGGTCAAGGAAATCAACAAGCGCATGCCGAACATCCATTTGGTGATGCATGGTTCGTCGTCGGTGCCGCAAGACCTGCAGGACATCATCAACCAGTATGGTGGCGAGATGCCGCAGACCTTCGGGGTGCCGGTGGAGGAGATCCAGGAAGGCATCAAGCATGGTGTGCGTAAGATCAACATCGATACAGATTGCCGTATGGCGATCACGGGGCAGATCCGTAAAGTGTTTGCCGAAAAGAAGTCGGAGTTCGATCCTCGCAGCTATTTCAAGCCGGCGATGGCCGCTATGCAGAAACTCTGCGCCAGCCGTTACGAACAGTTCGGTACGGCCGGTAATGCCTCCAAGATCAAGGTCATTCCTTTGACCGAAATGGCAAAGCGCTATAAAGACGGATCGCTCGATCCGAAGACGAACTGATGTGACGGGCCCCGTCTTTACGGACGGGGCCTTTTTTCTGTCAACGGCGTCGCCGATGTCATTGTCCTAAAGCCGGATTCAGTCTTTACGGGGCAATCCGGGGACGACGCGGATAAATTTGGAAAAGCGTTCGAGTTTTCATATGACTGTCAAAATCGCTCCTTCGATCCTTTCCGCCGATTTCGCTCGTCTGGGGGAGGAAGTGCGGGCCATTGATACGGCTGGTGCCGATTATGTTCACATTGATGTCATGGATGGACACTTCGTTCCCAACCTGACGATCGGCCCCGCGGTCGTGAAGGCGTTGCGGCCGCACAGCCGCAAGGTTTTCGATGTCCATCTGATGATCGAACCTGTCGATCTTTATGTTCCGGCCTTCATCGAGGCCGGCGCCGATATTGTCACGGTGCATGTCGAGGCGACCCGTCATCTCGATCGCAGCGTGCAGTTGATCCGGTCGCTGGGCGTCAAGGCCGGCGTTTCGCTCAATCCGGCAACGCCGGAATCGGTGATCGAATATGTCATCGATAAGATCGACCTGGTTTTGGTCATGTCCGTCAATCCAGGCTTCGGCGGGCAGAGTTTCATCCCATCGGCGCTCGACAAGATCGCCCGTCTGCGGCGAATGATCGGCGACCGCCCGATTGAAATCGAAGTGGACGGCGGCGTTACCGCCGCCAATGCGCGGGACGTCGCGGCCGCCGGCGCCGACGTCCTGGTGGCCGGCAGCGCCGTGTTTCGGACCGACGATTACCGGGCCAATATCGCCGCTCTGCGTTAGAGCGGTTCCGCCTTGCGTGAACGACTCCAGAGCGCGATGACTTTAGATCGAAGCGGTACCGCTTCGATCTAAAGTCTGAATCGCCCCCATTTTATTGGGATAGAGGCGGATTCAATTTATGACGCTGGAGCGAATTCTCCGCTCATGGAGGAGCCTTCGTGTTCAGCGTCCATTCATGTCACAGTGTGGAGCGCTGGCCGTCTTTTATGACCTTTCCTGTGCCAATTCGTCTGTCATAAAAGTTTCATCGTTCTGTCACAAGGCTGTCGCGGCCCGTCGTTATTGTCACGCGAATTAGCCCGACCTCGTTGTCGTGGTCGTTATGACATTTGGAGGACCAATGATCAGGAAGACTCTCTCTCTGGCCGCGCTGGCGGCCATCGCGTTCGCTTCTGCCGCGCAGGCGCGCGATCAGATTCGGATCGTTGGCTCCTCGACGGTCTATCCCTTTGCGACGACGGTGGCGGAGAATTTCGGCAAGACGTCTGGTTTCAAGACGCCGGTTGTGGAGAGCACGGGTTCGGGCGGCGGCTTCAAG
>JARLJB010000029.1 GCA_031291415.1 Telmatospirillum sp. | reverse complement strand
TCGCGGCTACAACTCGATCCCGCAAGTCAGTCGAATAAGGCCTCATCCATACTGGCCTCCAATCCCAGCAAGTAGCTTGAATCAGAAAATCAGCCTCTTGGGAATCCCAACCGATTCAATGTGATCGATTTCGACTCTAGCATTTCGCTTGTGCATCAGCATCGCAAAGCAGTCGCGCGATTTGAATCTGCCCCCCTCGGCTGTACACCGAAAGAATCATGACAAGCTTCGCTCTTGCATGAAACGCCCGTCGATGACCTAGCAAGGGCTTGCGCAGCAAAGATATTAACCGGTTAGGGGCATGGGCGCGAGGCGCGAATCCACTTGAAACACTTGGACGCCATCGGCGGAGTAAACCACTGGCCGCCCACCATTGGCTGCCAACCGCATCCATGCCGGGTAGACAGTCTGCCCAGCGCCAGCCGCAAGCGCGAAGGCTTTGGCGATCTCGTCTGTGATATGATCGCATTGGTGCAATATGTCGTTGAGTTGCAAGCTAACGGCAGCGCTTCCCTTCGCGGAAGTTAAACCCATGCCCGGCCCCATGTGGTATTTGCCATCCGGCCTTCGCGTAAAGGTGTTGATGCCGTTCTTGCGCAACTCGGCATGGTCGGCCTTGCTTACGCTACGGGCCATACCAAGCACTCCTTTCACCTCGACCGGCTCAAGCAATTTCGGCCAATCGGCGTAAACGAAATCAAGCAAATCCCAATCACTCCAAACGCCGTGCCCGAAAATTCCGATTGCATAAAAATCGTCAGGGCGAACCATCGCCAGAAGGACATCACCCGTCCGGTCCTTGAAACCGGGGAGCCTAGGGTATGGTCCGATCCCGAGATGGAAATGCTGAATGCCAAAATCATTAAGCATTCCGTCATTGAAGTTGGCGTCGGTCAGGCGGGTGCTTTGATATGGACGCAAGTCATCACCTTGGGTGACGGCTGCCAAAAATTCTGCGTGTCCCTGAGCAAGAGCGGGAGGCACGATGTAGCCACGTCGGTGAACCTTGCGCGGTCGCACAGGTACACGCCTGTGGCGCACATTCAGGTATGAAAGGACGATTTCGTCATTGTCGGTCGATGGACAGGGATAGCCCGCCTCGGCCAGGCGTCTTTTACACAGGGCCGCATAGTCGCTATACAGGTCGATAGATAAATTGGACATAGTTCTTTTTATGGCCCTCGCTGTCGCGCCAGCAAGCGGTGTATTGAGTCATTCTTGAACCTCGGCGAGATATTTGTTTCTTCCCTCCATTATGAACGGGGAGGAGATTTTGTCGGCGGGGCAATCGCTCTTTAAGACACCTGAATAATTTGCCTTCCCCAACCCGATCAGTCGGCTAGTCCCCAGTGAGGCCGGAGCGGACTCGGTCATGCAGGGCGATCGACCATATGCACAGGTAAACTGCAAAATTATCTTTACAGTTTACCTGTACATATGGCATGTACTCCCCATGAGTGAGCTATCAGACTTATCCCCTTGTTCACATACCTCCGCCCTGGCAGCCGAACTTCGCGCGCTGGTCGGCAAGCTGAAGCGCCGCCTGCGCGAGCAGGCTGACGCGGGAGACCTGACGCCATCGCAGGTATCGGTGCTCCTGCGCCTCGAAAAGGACGGTCACGCCACGACATCGAGCCTCGCGCGCGCGGAAGGCATGCGCCCGCAATCGATGGCCGCAGTCATCGCCGCGCTCGAATCCGCAGGCCTGGTCAGCGGCTCGCCGGACCCGACCGACGGGCGGCGGGTTCTCCTGTCGCTTACAGACGCCTGCCGCCAATGGGTTCAGGAAGGGCGCGCAGCGAGACAGGATTGGCTGTCCCGAAACCTTCAGGCGCGGCTGTCCGTCGAAGAACTCGCCATTCTTGCCACCGCCACCGAATTGCTCGGCCGCCTCGTCGAGGACTGAGCACCTTTGCCATCACACGTAGCAACAGGACATCTCATGGCACTGACGATCCTCGACCCGAATACCGCCCTGCTCGTCGTCGACTTGCAGAAAGGCCTCATCGGCTATCCCTTCAATCATCCGTTGAAAGACGTGGTGAATCATGCCCGCGCGCTGATCGACGCCTTTCGCAGCCACGCTCTGCCGGTCGTGCTGATCAACGTCGCCGGCGGCGCGCCCGGCCGAACGGAGCAACCCCCTCGACACAGCGGCTCATTTCCAGAGGGTTTCACCGACTTCATCGCCGAGCTTGGGCAGCAGCCCGACGACATCGTGGTGACCAAGCGGACGTGGGGGGCGTTTGCCAATACGGACCTTGAAGCGCGTCTGAAAGCAGCGGGCGTGACGCAAGTGGTCGTGATCGGTATCGCCACCGGAACAGGGGTCGATGCGACCGCGCGGCAAGCCTACGAACTGGGGTTCAACGTGACTCTCGCTGTCGACGCGATGACCGACACACGTCCGGAGGCGCACGACTACAGCATCAGGGCCGTCTTCCCGCGTCTTGGGGAGACCGGCACCACGCGCGAGATCATCGATCTTCTGCAGGCTAGTGGTCCGCAAAGATTCTGACATTTGCGACCGTGCTATCCGGATGGCGGGATGCAAATGTCAAAAACAATCCACTAGGAGCGCGTAACATGGCCGTGCATGATCTGGTATCCTATTTCTTTGGCGGGGCATTTCTCGCCAACGCGGTTCCCCACCTCGTCAGCGGCATGATGGGACGACCGTTTCAGAGCCCGTTTGCAACGCCACGCGGGCAAGGCCTTTCATCCTCCACTGTCAACGCGCTGTGGGGTTTCTTCAACCTCGTCGTCGGCTATTGCCTCGTTTGCCGGGTCGGCGCATTCGATTTGCGGGATACTGCGGATGTCGCGGCAGCGGGCCTTGGCATATTCGCGCTGGCCATTTTTTCGGCTCGGCATTTCGGTCGTTTCAATGGCGGCAACACACCGGATCTGCCTTGAAAATCCGGCCCGTCGGCATCTTTCGCTCGCTGGGAAACGCCAACTATCGGCTCTGGGCCGCAGGCGCCTTCGTCTCGAACATCGGGACATGGATGCAGCGCATGGCGCAGGACTGGCTCGTGCTGACCCAGCTCACCCACCACAGCGCGTCTGC
>JARLJB010000195.1 GCA_031291415.1 Telmatospirillum sp. | reverse complement strand
CCGTTGAAATCGCCGGAGACCAGATTGGACCAAAGATTGGCGGGAAGGCCGAAAGGAACGCTGGTGTCAGCCGGGGCAGGGAATGCGGTAAAGGCGCCGGCCCCATTGCCGGTTAGCAACTGCGCCTGCACCGCGCCAGTGGGCACGACTACATCAAGATTGCCGTTGGGGTTGCCGACATTCCTGAACTTGCCAATCACCGAGCCCAGCGCCGGCTGCAGCGCGGCGTAGGCATTCGAGGTCTGAAATCCGCCGTCATTGTTGGCGTCGGCGCGGAAGATGACGACCCCTTCGGCCGAGTCCACCGCGAGATCCAGGTGGCCACTATTGTAGAAATCGGCCAGCGCGAACGAAGAGCGGCCCGGGCCGATGTTGTAGATGGCCTTCAGCGCGTAGGTGAGCGTGCCGCTCTGCGGTTGTAGCACGCTGAGACCGATGGGCGTGGTGGTGAAGATGTCGAGGGTGTTGGGATCGATGATCGCGAGGTGGCCGCCGTTGCCGGAAAAGCCGTCGACGCCGGCGGGTGTGCCGCCGATGCTCGTCGTGCTGAAAGGGTTCGCGGTGGTGCCTGTGCCGGGAAATATCTCAATCACGCCCCTGTCGCCCTCGACCACCATGTCCTGAATGCCGTCGTGGTTCATGTCATGCATGAGTATGGAGTGCACGTTATGGTCGAATGGGTAGCGAACCGGTAGCTGGAATGTGCCGTCGCCGTTGCCCAAGTAAACCGAAGCGGAGTTGCCCGTCTGGCCGTTGACGATGAGATCGGTGTTCCCGTCGCCATTGAAGTCGCCGAGATAGATCGGGCCGGCGCCGTCCGCGGAAGGGATTTGGATTTTGTTCACCAGCGTGAAGCTATTCGTCAGCACGCCGCCGGAGCCAGTCGCGCCGGTGCCTTTGAAGATGTAGAGCAGATTGTTGGCACTGTCTTCGACGATCAAGTGCTGCTGGGCGAGGCCTGCACTGAACTGAAATGCCAAGATCTGCGAGAAAAAAGGCGGCTTGCTTCCTGTGACTGCAAACGTCATGCAGCCGCTCTTGCCGCCTATGGGCGGGTAAGCGTTCTGGGGGGTGCCCAAGAGACCGCTATAGGAGCTAATGCCCGCAACCACCTGG
>JARLJB010000194.1 GCA_031291415.1 Telmatospirillum sp. | reverse complement strand
GACGGATGTTCCGCCTCATGATCCAAAACCATCCGAACCGCACGGGAACGGACTTCAGGTGAGAACTTGTTGGTCGTCTTGTTCGTCATAGCCCCATCCTCTCAGGAGTTGGAGCCTCCGGCAAACCAGGCGCGGTTCAGACGGCCGCGAGCTCAGGCTCATGCAATGGCGTCAAATGGAACTCGCACCCGTACCACCGAATTCCGCATAGGCCCGAAATTCCACAGAATTGGACATGTCACGCGAGTCCAAAGCCGTCCTAATTCGCGCGCTAGCTTGCGATGCGGACCAATCCTAATTTGCACGTGGCGATCGCCAATGTCGTCAATAATACTGGCCAACGCGCCTACATTCGGTCCGCGCAAAACTGCCTCCTGCACCACGAGTGCAGGAATGGCCTGCAAGACGACGAGGCCTAGCCGAGCTGCGAAATATTTGTCAAAGATGCAGTCTGTAACAATGTCAAGGCTCGCAGTTCCTCGCGCCAGCCGCTTGGCAGCCCGTCGTGAAAGAATGTATCCGGCGGAGCCAAAATGAGTCGAACGTAGCCTGTGGAGCTCAATACCGGACAGGACAGAAGTACTACATGCGTCGAGTGAGACATCAGCCTCCATTGTTTCCAATTTTACTATGTCAAAAGATCTAGTATGGCCTATCCACTGTTCAAACCCCGAGAGAAACGCAGGTAACCGATCAGAAATCGTGACATCGTCCTCAAGGACCATCACGTGGGGGTCTGGGCCGTCTGCTATCCGCTGCCAAATTGCCCGATGACTGAGTAAGCAGCCAAGCTCGCCCTTTGTCATCTTGCGTCCATAATCTCTTAGCGTCGGCAACACATATGGCTCGGACACCGCGAGGCCATCTATGGCGGTGAAGCGATCGAACGGCAAACGATGCCGGTCGAGGATCGATCGCATGTGCTCCATTCGACCTAGCGATCGATCCAGATTGACAACTAATGTCTTCATAGCCCGCCCCCGTCCCGCTGCCGCCACACCATTGTCAAGCGTCAGTACCACGGAGACTAGTCAGGGTATTATCTGAAGGGAAGAGTGCAGATCCATCGGTACCCACGGCCCTGAGACTCTTTCCTCTGCCGGTTCAGGAGAGAGCCGAGGTTGAATTGGGGCCTCAGCCTTGGTGTCCTCGTCGACGTTGAGCCGAACACGCTCGATCAATACCCAGGCATACGGCAACATTCCTAGAGTCGCGTCGCTGGTGCTGACCGTCAGCATGTGGCCCGAAGCGGTCGGCCAGTCAAAAGGGGGGCACCCGAAGCGAATGCTTGTCTCAGCTGTTAATCAGCCCCAGGCGCACCCACACAATCTTCATGGGAGCCGATTGGGCTGTTTATCGACACGGCCGGGCTTGATACCGGCTTGGAAAGCGTGGGGCTCGGCCGGGCAGAGGCAGACGATGGTCCGAGGGCTCGCCAAGGTGCGCTTCACCTTCTCAACTGCCACTTACAACCTCGTCAGGCTCCCCAAGCTCCTGGCGACATGAACGAGGGTGAATGGCTGTCGGACGCCCCTCACCGACAGCCAAGCGCCGTCGAAGATGGTCGGCGACCAAAACAAAACTGCTCCGCAGAGGCCTATTTCATCGCTCTGCTGGAACATGAGTAGTTCCGTGAGCGGGTAAATCCCCTAATTTTCTTCGAGGTTGGGGCCGATCTGGGAGTTATTATTCCGTTAAATATTCTATTTGATAGTGAATTGACATTTGAAGCATGTGGAGGGGCTGCTGTGTTCGGATTCTTTCGCAGAATGGGCATAGGCAGTGTGCTGGCGAGCCTCGTGTTGACGCTCTGTTTGGTCGGCGTCGGCCTCAGCACCAAACTCATGATCGATAGTCAACGCTCGTGGACCGGGGCGGAGATCGTTTCCCGACTCGTCGACCAGAACAAGCGCGTCTTCGCCGTACTTCAGGCCTTGCGCTTCGAGCGAGGCGACACGGATTCGGCGCTTCGCATGCCTGTCGATCGCGCCGCACTCGTGACCAAGAATCTCGCGACCTACCGACAGACGATAGACGCGAACATGCAAGTGATTCTGGCCGCGTCCCTATCGGAAATCCCCGCCTGGAAGATGCCGGGAGCCGCAATCGCGGCCGCATTCGAGGCGCTCAAGCCGTTGCGGCAGGCGGCCGACGCGGATATCGCCAAACCGCTCGAGGCACGCGATCGGGCACTGGTCGAGAGCATCCTGCCCAAAATGGCCGAATTTCTGACCGCCTTCGAGGCGGCCTCGCGGGTTCTCGACACCGAGGTCAAGCGGATCGACGCCAGGAATGGCGAACTGTTGTTGGCCAAACAGTTGGCCTGGACCGCCCGCGCCGCTTCAGGGCAGGGTGCGATCGTCGTTCAGGCGGCTCTGAACGACAATCGTCCGTTCACCCCGAAAGAGCTCGAAACGAGCAATTCGGCCCGTACCCAGATCGCTCTCGCCTGGCCGCTCGTCAGGGACATCGTGAGGACGGCGGAGCTCGGCCCCGCCGTCGACGCGGCGCTGAAAGGCGCGGATACCGGCTATTTCGGCGGTGATTTCGGTGCCTACAACGCCCGGATCGTCGAGGCGTTGACGGCCGGCAAGGCGAGCGGAACGACTTTCAGCGAATACAAGCCGCGCGTGACCGTAGCCGTGAGCACGCTGTCGGAAGTGGCCACCGCCATCCTCGACGAGGCCTTGAGCCGCGCCGACAAGACCGCGACCACCGCGTACTACGCCTTCATCGGCTATGCCTTCCTGCTGGCCGCCGCGGTCGGCATGTCGGCCATCAGCATCCTGGTGGTCCGCGGACACATCGTCCGCCCGATCGTCGCCATGACCCGGGCGATGGCTCGACTGGCCGAAAACGACGCCACGGTCGAGATTCCCGGCCAGAACCGCGGCGACGAGATCGGCGGCATGTCGGCGGCAGTGAGTGTGTTCAAGGACAACATGAAGCGCAACCGTGAGCTCGAGCAGCAAATCGCCGATGAGAAGGCTCGAGCCGAGGCGGTTCGCAAGAACGCGATGAACCAGATGGCCGACAATTTCGAATCCGCCGTCGGCGGCGTCGTCCAGGCAGTGTCGAGCGCGGCCGTGCAGCTCCAAGGATCCGCCAAGAGCATGTCGGCCGCCGCCGAAGAGACCACTCATCAGTCGACCGCGGTTGCTGCAGCCTCCGAGGAGGCCTCGACCAACGTGCAGACCGTCGCGTCGGCGGCCGAGGAACTGGCCGCGTCGGTCGCCGAG
>JARLJB010000193.1 GCA_031291415.1 Telmatospirillum sp. | reverse complement strand
TCAGCTTGGCGATCTGATCGTGGACGGTTTCGATCTGGCCTTGCGATTCGGCGAACCGCGTTCATCCACGCTGGTGGCGCGCAAGCTGCTCGACACGCCGGTTGTGACGGTCGCGGCGCCCTCGTACCTCGCGCGCCGTGGACGCCCTACCGAGCCGCAAGAACTGGAAAACGGCGCGCACCGATGCCTGGAATTCCGCAACCCGGAAACCGGGAAGCCGTTTCCGTGGGAATTTCATCGCAAGCGCAAGAAGCTGATTGTCGACACGAATGGCCGGTTGACGGTCAATGATCCGAGCGCGCTCATCAACGCCTGTCTGGCCGGTTCCGGCATTGCGCAGATGCTGCTGCTGGGATCCGAGCATCTGATTCAGGAGGGACGGCTGGTCCAGCTTTTCGCGGACTGGCCGGACGAGCGCTTCCCGCTCTATGCGTACCATCCATCGCGGCACCATACACCGGCTAAAACGCGGGTGTTTCTTGATTTCATTATTGGATTGACCAGTGCGGGGTAGAACAAAAACTCAGGCCGTTTCATTTAACCTCAACGACCGATCACATCGGTTTTACGCTATGCAAACTTATTTTTCGAACGACTTCGGGTTTTTCGCGTATTTTATTGCTCCGGGGCAAAAATTAGAAAACCCGTTAAAACTTCCACCGCCAAAACATCCACATTTAACATGTCATCAAAATTAAAATTTGTATTTACCCTTACCCTATGTGTTGCCATTCCGCTTCTGGGCTGCAAACGCAGTAATCAGACGCCGCAAACCGAAGTTTCCCCGGCGGCTCAAGCGGCGCCCGTAAAAGCGAGTGAACCGCCGCCGGCGCCGGTGCATAGCACGGCTTTCGACCCGGCCAGCGTGCCGCTTTCCAGTACCGCACTGCCTCCCTTTCCTTACCTCGACTGGCCACAGGGTCTCGCGGAAGGCGCACGTTTCAGCGACAAGTCCGATTTCGACCGGACCTATGTCATTGCGGGCAATCAGTTGCGGCCGGTCGAGGGGCGTATCGAAAGCCGCCGTTTCGCGGATGCCGACGCCCAATTGACGCCGTTCGCGTCGCAACGCAACTACGCGACCGCCATCCAGGCGCTGGGCGGCGTCAAGGTGAATACCGTGCTGCCGGACAATCCGGCGCTCGTGGCGGCCAATGGCGGCGATAGCGGCGATCTGATCGTCAACAAGCTGAGGTTGAAGGACTATGTCGGCGCCTACGACGCCTACCTGATCCGCACGCCGGCAAAGACCGTCTGGATCACGGTGACCACCAGCAGCAACTCCACTCAGGTCACGGCCATCGAAGAAAAGGCGATGCAACAGCAAGTCGGGTTTGTGACCTCCGACGCGATGCAGAGCGAATTGAACGCCAAGGGACATGTCGCGCTGTACATCAACTTCGACACGGACCAGGCCTCGATCAAGACCGACGGATTGGCGGCAGTCGACGAGATCGCGAAATTGCTGAACAAGGATACCGGGCTCAAATTGTCGGTTGAAGGCCATACCGACAATAGCGGCAATGGCGCACACAATAAGACGCTCTCGCAGCAGCGTGCGGAAGCGGTGGTATTGAATCTGGTGTCGAAGGGAATCGATAAAACGCGGCTAACTGCTGTCGGGTTTGGCGCAGACCAGCCGATTGCGGATAATGCCAGCGACGAGGGACGGGCTAAAAATCGTCGCGTGGAACTGGTCAAGATGTGACAGATCAGTATCATCCGTCAAGATTGGATCTTGATGACGACCTTTCCCTTCGTCCGTCCCGTTTCGACGTAAGCCAAAGCCTCCCTGGCCGACTCGAACGGGAAAATCCGATCGATGACGGGCCGTAAGACTCCCGTGTCGACCAGTGCAGCGATCTCGCTGAGCTGCTCCCCGCTGGCGCGCATAAAAAGAAACGAATAGCTGACGCCATGACGTTTCGCCGCTTTTCTGATGCGAGCACTCAGCAAGCGCATTACCGTTTTCAGGAACCAGGAGGCGCCCATCTCTTTTGCGAAATCGGGGTCCGGCGGACCGGCAATGCCGATCAGCTTGCCCCCTGGCTTAAGCACGCGCAGCGATTTCTCAAGCGCATTGCCACCTTGCGTATCCAGTACGACGTCATAGTCCTTCAGCATGGTCGCAAAGTCGTCTTTCCTGTAATCGATAACGATATCCGCACCGAGTTGCTTCACCAGTTCGGCATTCCCCGCACTCGTTGTCGTCGCGACGGTTGCGCCCACCTGCTTCGCCAGTTGAATCGCAAAGCTGCCCACGCCGCCTGAGCCGGCATGGATCAGCACTTTCTGCCCTCGCTTCAGTTGCGCTCTTTCGATCAGCGCCTGCCAGGCGGTCAAGCCGACCAGCGGGATCGACGCGGCCTCCTCCATGGTGAGCGTCGTGGGCTTGAGCGCCACGCCATCTTCTTTGACTGCGATGAATTCCGCGAACGTGCCGATGCGATCCTTGTGCGGACGCGCATAGACCTCGTCGCCAGCCTTGAATTGCCGCACGCGCGAACCGACGCGGACGACAACCCCGGCAAGATCGTTGCCCAGAATCAGCGGCAAACGGTAGGGCAAAATGAGCTTGAACGCGCCGTCTCTGATCTTTGCATCGAGCGGGTTCACGCCGGCAGCGTGGATCTGAATCAATACGTCGTCCTCGCTCAGCTCCGGCATCGGCATATCGCCGGGCCGCATGCCGTTCTTGCGTCCATATTTGTCGACGACAAAGGCCTTCATCTGGGTTCCTTATCTGTTTCCGGTTGGGTCAGGTTTTCTAGCAAGCGCTGACTGGCAGCCTGCATGGCGAATGGGGAAGTGGCCACGGTCTAACTGCTGAGCCGCAGATCTTTACGAATGCCGGCGTCCACCAGACCCGCCGGTGCGAATCGGCGCAGCAATCGCAGACGGGCCGCGAGTCCACCGGACGTATAGCGAAGCTTCGGACGAGCCGCCATGGCCACCCGCAGCACGGTTTCGGCCACCACGTCGGGACCGTCGGCGCTTTCGAGCACCTGCTTCACGCGCTGGTCCACCGCGGCGCGAATCTCGCGGTAGGTGTCGAGCGGCGCGTCGGGCGCCATGAGGTTCGCGTCGAAAGGCGTCTTGATGTAGGCCGGTTCAATGACCGACACCCGGATGCCCTGCGTGCGCAACTCGTGATCTAGCGACTCGGAATACCCCGCGACCGCGTGCTTGCTCGCGGAATACAGCGCCATGTAGGGCATGGGCAGGAATCCCAGCACGGAGCCGATGTTCACGATGCGGCCGCTGCCTTGCCGCCGCATGTGAGGCACGACGGCGCGCGTCATGCGGATGATCCCGAAGAAGTTCGTATCGAAGATCGCACGGGCCTGGTCGATCGAACTCTCCTCCGCCGCGGCCGGGGCAACGCCAAAGCCCGCGTTGTTCACCAGCAGGTCGATGCGGCCGTGCAAGCGCAGCACCTCGTTGACGGCCGCTTCGACCGATTGTTCGTCGGTCACGTCGAGCGGCAGCATC
>JARLJB010000192.1 GCA_031291415.1 Telmatospirillum sp. | reverse complement strand
GCCTCCAACACCTTCACCGTGCTGGAGGTCAACGGGCGCGACCGCCCCGGCCTGCTCTACGACGTCACCGCCGCGATCAGCGAACAGGGCCTGCAAATCGCCTCGGCCCACGTCTCCACCTACGGCGTGCGCGCGGTGGACGTGTTCTACGTCAAGGACGTGTTCGGCCTGCGCATCGAGAACGAACGCAAGCTCGCCCAGCTCCGCGACGCCCTGCTGGCCGCGCTCGGCAGCCCCGAGGACGCGCCCGTCCCGCTTCCCGTGCCCAACCGCCGCCGCCCGGCGGACGCGACCTAGAGCGTGATGACCGGAGGCGGAATCGCCGAAGGTCTGAATCACGCGATCAAACAAAGGTCTGGAGAGGGATGCGTGAGCGCACGCGAACGCATCCCTCTCCAGAGCGTGATCGAGATCGGGGGGATTGCCGAAATCCCCCCGCTCTCTCATCACGCGATCAGGATCGCCTGTCCGGCGAGGCGATCGGACTCCGAGGCCGAGGGAATCAATTGAAGACCATGCCGCCGTCGATGATGACGGCCTGCCCGGTCATATAATTAGAATCCGGCCCCGCGAGGAAAGAGACGCAGGCGGCCACGTCGCTCGGCTCGGAAATACGGCCGAGGAGCACGGTTTTCGCCCACTGCTCGAGCCCCCATTCCAGGGACTTGCCGTTTTCGTCAGCCACTTTCTGGGCGATGCCCTCCATCATCGGGGTCCGCACGATACCCGGGCAGTAGGCGTTAACGGTGATCCCGAGCGCGGCCAGATCCTTCGCGGCGGTCTGGGTGATGCCGCGGATGGCGAATTTGGTCGCGCCATACACCGCCAGGTCCGGGTTGCCGACCTGCCCGGCCTGCGAGGAGGCGCTGATGATCTTGCCGACGATCTCGCCTTTCTTGGCCGGTTTGCGCGCCTTGAAATGCTTCACCGCGGCCTGAATGCCCCAGTACGTCCCGCCGACGTTGACGTCGAACACCTTGCGGTAAATTTCCGGGGTAATGTCCTCGATGGGGGTCACCGGGCCGAGGCCGGCGTTATTGACCATCACATCCAGCCGGCCGAAGCGGGCCACCACCTCGTCCACCGCCCGGAACACCTGATCACGCTGGGAAACATCCACTTTGACGCCAACCGCCTCGCCGCCGCCGGAGGTGATCTGCGCGGCGGTTTCCTGGGCGGTGCCAAGGTTGAAATCCAGACACCCGATGGCGAAACCATCTTTGGCGAGGCGGCTTGCGATGGCTCGGCCGATGCCCTGTCCAGCCCCCGTGATAATGGCAACCTTACGCTGTTGATTCATCGTATTTCCCCTCGTACTTTGAAACCATTATTGGTTTCATTTCTAATATATATCCGCCAGAGATCATTAAAAATTACATTCAAATCAAAAATTCGTTAAAAATAGTTCCGCCCCAGATGCGATGAAGCCAAACTGACGGCGGGTCCAAAAGAGAGCTTTTTCCAATTTTACTCATTATATTCTTATTAAGAAAAATTCTTTAATTTGTTATTTTAAAATTTTCTGCGGTAATTATAATAAAGCAATGATATCTTGCCTGTTTGAACTTAACTGTTTGATGTTGTAACATTTTGAGCCGGCCCCCATGTCCGGACGAGACCGCCGCGCCGGGGAAATTTTGCAGCAATCGCAAGCATCTGAAACGGGGGGGGAAAGAGGGCCTCAGGCGATCGGCCCGTCGCGTAGTGGCGCGGAACGGCGCCTCGGCGGTCACGCGCCGCCGCTCCGCAGCATCAAAGTCTGCAACAGATGGTTGGAGATCGCCAGCTCCTGGAGAGGGATGTGTTCACGTGTGCTCACGAACCCTCTCCAGATCTTTGTTCGATCGCGTGATTCAGACCTCCGGCGATTCACGCCCCCTGCCGATTCCGATTCGGTTGATCGTGCTCTAGGCAAGAACATCGCCGAGCGGTCGTCGGCTGACAGCGATAGTTAGTCAGCCGGGATGAAACGAAGGGTACCTGCTCGACGCGCCGGCCTGCCGGTGTCGTTCGGATGATTGACACCATCCACGACCGGTACATCAACGAAATCGAACGGGCTCACCCCATCCAGGCAAGCAACGTTCACGCCATACTGGCTCGGGTCAGATCGTCTTTGATGATGCGTGTATATTCCGCACCGAGAACAAAAGAAGTGCTGCACTGACCTGGTATGGAAGCGGTAGCTTGTTAGCGCATCCTCGCCCTGCAGGAACTTGATCCCACGCGCCATGACAACGACGGCGCCTCGCATTCGGCAGTAAGAGCAGTTGCATCGGCGGATCGAATTGAAACCGTCGCTGAGTGTCACCT
>JARLJB010000191.1 GCA_031291415.1 Telmatospirillum sp. | reverse complement strand
CGGACAACTGTTCGGGCTTACGAGATGGGGCGGCACGGGAGCCGTACTGAGGGACGGGTTCTTAACCCCAAACGCCTTCGGTCTCCGTGCCGCCGAACGCGGGGGGATGGCCATCCCCCCGCGTTCATCCTTACGGACAGAAATTCTTACCAAATTTTCAAGACACGAGACGCCGGGCGGCGGACATCCGTCCGCCTTGGCGTCCGCCGCATCGGCGGCGCGGCTGCACTTGCAGCCGACCAACGGCAATAGGGCACCACTTATTGCCGTAGGTATCAGTATCCAAGCGCCTGTCCGCTCGGTTCGCGCGGATCGGCGGCGCCATGGAAACGGCGTTCCCCGGGGGTGGCAAGTCGCGGGCCGCCGATCAGGATGCCGCCGGCCATGCCCCATTGCGGTTTGCTGACCAGGTGATAGCCCATTGCCGTGAGGCGCGTCGCCGTTTCGGGGGAGTTGGCGAACAACCCGGGCTCGACGGCAAGATCGTCGGGAAGCCACTGGTGATGAAAGCGAGGTGCCGCAATGGCGTCGGCGATCGTCATATCGTAATCGACCAAATCGACGATCATCTCGAACATGGTGGTGATGATGGTCGGCCCTCCGGCGGCTCCGGCCACCAGAACAGGGACGCCGTCCTTCGACATGATCGTCGGCGCCATGGAACTGAGCGGCGCCTTGCCGGGGGCGATGGCGTTCGCCGTGCCGGTAACCAGGCCGCTGACGCCCGAGACCCCCGGCTTGGCGGCGAAATCGAGCATTTCATCATTCAGGAGGATGCCGGTTCCCGCCGCGACAACCTTCGCTCCATACCATGCATTGAGCGTGTAGGTGACGGCGACGGCGTTCCCGGCCCCATCGGCAATCGAATAGTGGGTGGTGTGATTGCCTTCCCGTGGTTCGTCGTCTTGTCCCGAGGCCGCTATCGGCACCACTTTGTCCGGGTCGATGCGATCGCGGATCGTCTTGGCATAGGATTTGTCGATCAAATGCCGGGTCGGGTTGTCAACGAAGTCGGGATCACCCAGCAGTCGGTTGCGATCAGCGAACGCATAGCGCATCGCTTCGGCCATCACATGGATGGAAGCCGCGGTCTGGGCGCCCAGCGTCTTCATCGGGTAGCCTTCGACGATCGCCAGCATCTCGCAAAGACTGACAGCCCCGGAACTTGGTGGCGGCGCCGAATCGATATGGTAGCCGCGATAGGAACAGGAGAGCGGCGCCCTCTCCAGGACGCGATAGGTCTGGAAATCCGTCTTCTGCAGAACCCCATGTCCGCGTCGGCTGCTTTCGACGATGGCGTCGGCGATCGGACCATTGTAGAAGGCGTCGGCACCACCGGCGGCGATTTTCCGGAGAGTCCGGGCGAGATCGTGCTGGATCAGACGGTCCCCCGCCTGGTAGGGCGTCTTCCCATCTTTCAGAAATATCTCCGCCGCCGGGGTGTCTTGCCGGAATGCCGCGACGAATTTGGGCATATCGAGCCAATGGGCGTCGTTTGCCGTCAGGACGAAGCCCTGCTCGGCCAGATCGATGGCTGGCGCCATCACGACATCGCGCGTCATCGTGCCATATCGGGCCAGCGCGGTGTCAAGGCCGGCCACCGATCCGGGAACGGCAACCGCCAGATGTCCGTCCTCGTTCAAGCCGGCGATCACTTGGCCATCGGCATCCTGAAACATGGTCTCGGTCGCCGCCAGCGGGGCGCGTTCGCGAAAGTCGAGGAAGACCGTGCGGCCATCGGCCAGACGGATCGTCATGAACCCACCCCCGCCGAGATTGCCGGCCTGTGGCCACACCACCGCGAGAGCGTAACCGACCGCCACGGCGGCATCGACCGCGTTGCCCCCCTTGCGCAGGATGTCCACGCCGACGGCCGCCGCAAGATAGTGGGCGGTCTCGACCATGCCCTGTTCCGACGGGGCCGATTGCGGGTCGGCGTCGGCGGGCGTCGGCCCGAGCACGGAAAACACCGCTGTCAGGGCGAGACTGAGAACGTGGGTGAGACGTCGTCGGCTTCCCACGGCGGCCCGTTGTAACGATCGCCTCATTTCTTCCCACCGACGGCGTTCAGAACCATGCGGGTATAGAGCTCCACCAGGTCATCGGCCGTCATCCGTCCCTTGGGCCGAAACCATGTGCAGACTCCCGTCAGCATGGCCAGGATGCCATAGGCGGTCACCGGCGCGTCATCACGAGAGAAAAGGCCTTCGCCGGCGCCTCTCTCCAGGATGCCGATCAGCCGTTTCTCATAGTCCCGGCGCATGCCGACGATGGTTTCGTAATGATCGGGGTCGAGGCTGCGAAGCTCGGAATAGCAGATGAACACCTCGCGCTTGCGGGCGATGTGATAGCGGACGTGGAAGGCGACGAAGGCCCGGAGCTGCGCTTCTGCCCCGTCGACCGCCGCCAGCGCCAGGGTCAACTGCTGCAGCAGTGTTTCCATATGCATCCGCAGCAGGCCGAACAGCAGGTCCTGCTTGGTGCTGATGTGATTGTAAAGCGAGCCGACCTGAATCCCCACTTCCGCCGCCAGATGGCGCAGGCTCATCGCCTCGTAGCCATGTTCGTAGATCAGGCGCAGTCCGGCCTTGTTGATGGCCTCCATCGTCTTCGGACCATTGGATCCCGTTGTTCTTGCCATTTTCCGTCCTTACGTCGGCCTGTCTGTCCTGTCCCCGCCTGGCCGTATCTGACTTATCGCATAGTGCCGCAAATCCCCATTGCGCGGCAATTATAAAAACGTATGCTCGTTTCTATAATGAGCGGCCAATCAATTGAAGATGCCGCCGGACATCCGAGTGGTTGGACCACCAGGGAGGCTTTGATGGCGTTGGATTTATCGACCGTTTTCGATTTCGGCCTGGGCGAGGAGATCGACATGCTGCGCGACAGCGTGCGCAGCTTTGCCGCCCAGCGCATCGCGCCGCGTGCCGCCGAGATCGATCGGACCGACCAGTTTCCGGCCGGTCTGTGGCCGGAAATGGGCAAGCTTGGCCTGCACGGCATTACCGTCGACGAGAATTATGGCGGCTCCCACATGGGCTATCTGGCTCATTGCGTGGCGATGGAGGAGATCAGCCGTGCGTCGGGTTCGGTGGGGTTGTCCTACGGCGCCCACTCCAACTTGTGCGTCAATCAGATTCACCGGTGGGGAACGCCCCGGCAGAAGGAGACTTACCTTCCCAAGCTGGTATCGGGCGAGCATGTCGGGGCGCTGGCCATGAGCGAGCCGGAAGCCGGCTCCGACGTGGTGTCGATGCGCCTCAGGGCGGATCGCAAAGGCGACCGCTATCTGCTGAACGGTACCAAGATGTGGATCACCAACGGTCACGTCGCCGACACCCTGGTGGTTTACGCCAAGACCGATCCGGCGGCCGGGCCGCGCGGGATTTCCGCCTTTCTGATCGAAAAAGGCTTCAAGGGGTTTCGTCCGGGCCAGAAGCTCGACAAGCTCGGCATGCGTGGTTCGCCGACTTCGGAGTTGGTGTTCGAGGATTGCGAGGTGCCGGCGGACAATATCCTTGGCGCGGTCAACGAGGGCGTCAAAGTCTTGATGAGCGGCCTCGATTACGAGCGCGTCGTCCTGGCCGGCGGTCCCTTGGGCATCATGCAGGCGGCGCTCGACGTGGTGCTGCCCTATGTGCACGACCGCCGCCAGTTCGGCCGGCCGATCGGTGAATTCCAGCTGGTGCAGGCGAAGATAGCCGACATCTACACCGAGATGAACGCGTCGCGCGCCTATGTCTACGCCGTGGCGCGGGCCTGCGACCGAGGGCGGACCACCCGGCAGGATGCCGCCGGCGCCATTCTCTACGCAGCGGAACGGGCGACCCGCGTCGCCCTGGACGCCATCCAATTGTTGGGCGGCAACGGCTACATCAACGATTTCGCCACCGGGCGCCTGTTGCGCGACGCCAAGCTTTACGAGATCGGCGCCGGCACCAGCGAAATCCGCCGCATGCTGATTGGCCGCGAATTGTTCCAGGAAACCGCGTGACGGGGCAGACCGGAGAAAAACGATGATTCTTCACTCGGCCCTGTCTCGGCAGGATCAGGCGTTCCAGGCCAGTGCCGCCGCCATGCGGGTGCTGGTCGACGATTTGCGGAACAAAGTCGCGGCGATCAAGCTGGGGGGCGGCGAACGGTCCTGCGAACGTCATCTGGCGCGCGGCAAACTGCTGCCGCGTGATCGCGTGCGTCGGCTCCTCGATCCCGGGACACCGTTTCTCGAGTTGTCGCAATTGGCGGCGTTCGGCGTCTACGAGGAGCCGATCGCCGCCGCCGGCCTGGTGACAGGCATCGGCCGTGTGGCCGGACGGGAATGCGTCGTCATCGCCAACGACGCCACGGTCAAGGGCGGCACCTACTATCCGCTTACCGTGAAGAAGCATCTGCGCGCCCAGGAAATCGCTCGCGAGAACCGGCTTCCCTGCCTCTATCTCGTCGATTCAGGCGGCGCCAATCTTCCCAATCAGGATGAGGTCTTTCCCGATCGCGACCATTTCGGGCGTATTTTCTACAACCAGGCCATCATGTCGGCGGAAAAGATCCCGCAGATCGCCGTGGTGATGGGAAGCTGCACGGCCGGCGGCGCCTATGTGCCGGCGATGAGCGACGAATCGATCATCGTGCGCAACCAGGGTACCATCTTCCTGGCCGGGCCGCCGTTGGTCAAGGCCGCGACCGGCGAAGTGGTGAGCGCCGAGGATCTGGGCGGCGCCGACGTCCATTCGCGCGTCTCGGGGGTTACCGATCATTACGCCGGCGACGATGCCCATGCCCTGGCGATTGCCCGGCGGGTGGTGGCCAATCTCAATCGTCCGAAGACTCCGGGCGTCGAAATCCGCCGTCCGCAGGATCCGCTTTATCCGGCCGAAGACCTGCACGGCATCATTCCCACCGATTCGCGCAAGCCGTTCGACGTGCGAGAGGTGATCGCCCGACTGGTCGACGGCAGTGTCTTCGATGAATTCAAAAAGCTTTACGGAACCACGCTGGTCTGCGGATTCGCCCATATCTTCGGCTATCCGGTGGGAATTGTTGCCAACAACGGCATCCTGTTTTCGGAATCGGCGCTGAAAGGCACGCATTTCGTCGAACTCTGTGCCCAAAGGGGCATTCCCCTGATTTTCCTGCAGAACATCACCGGCTTCATGGTCGGACGTAAATACGAGGCCGGCGGCATCGCCAAAGACGGCGCCAAGATGGTGACGGCCGTCGCCTGCGCCCGCGTCCCGAAGTTCACCGTGGTGATCGGCGGCAGCTTCGGGGCCGGCAATTACGGCATGTGCGGGCGGGCCTTTTCGCCGCGCTTTCTCTGGATGTGGCCCAACGCCCGCATTTCAGTGATGGGCGGCGAGCAGGCTGCCGCCGTTCTTGCCCAGGTACGTCGCGACGGTCTGGACGGCAAACCATGGAGCGAAGAGGAGGAGGCGGCGTTCAAGGCGCCGATCCGCGCCCAGTACGAGACCCAGGGACATCCCTATTACGCCAGCGCGCGCCTGTGGGACGACGGCATCATCGATCCCGCCGACACCCGCATGGTGCTGGGGTTGGGGCTGTCGGCGGCTCTCAACGCGCCGATCGAGCCGACCCCCTTCGGCATCTTCAGGATGTGAGGCGACGATGAGCGATGTTTCCCCAACCACGCTTCGCGTCGAGACCCGCGATGACGGCGCCGCCTTCGTCACTTTGGCGCGCGCCCTGGTCCACAACGCCATCGACGACGTGATGATCGCCGAATTGACGGCGGTCCTGGTGCGGCTCGACGCCACCGCCGCCGTCCGGATGGTGGTGTTGGCCGCTGAGGGTAAGAGCTTTTCGGCTGGCGCCGATCTCGGGTGGATGAAGCGCATGGCGGGTTACGGTATGGCCGAGAATCTCGCCGACGCGCAGTCCCTGGCGGACCTGATGAAGGTCCTGAACGGTTTGTCGAAACCGACGATCGCCCGCGTCCAAGGCGCGGCCTATGGCGGTGGCGTCGGGCTGATCGCCTGCTGCGACATCGCCGTCGCTTCCGAAACCGCTGTCTTCAGTCTGTCGGAGGTGCGGCTGGGTCTGATTCCGGCGGTGATCTCGCCCTATGTGATTGCCGCCATGGGCGCGCGGGCGGCGCGGCGCTGGTTTCTTACCGCTGAACGCTTCGATGCCGCCGAGGCCCGGCGCCAGGGATTGGTCCATCAGGTGGTCGCCGCCGAACGCCTGGACGATGCGGTCGAGGCCTTGCTGGCCGGCTTGCGCCAGGGGGCACCCGGCGCCCAGGCGGCGGCCAAGGATTTGATCGGCGCGGTGGCGAACCAGCCGGTGAGCGAGTTGCTGATCGCCGATACGGCGCGGCGCATCGCCCTTTTGCGAGTGGCCGACGAGGGGCGTGAAGGCATCTCTGCTTTTCTGGAAAAACGCGCGCCATCCTGGGGAGTGTGATGCCATGTTCGCGAAAATTCTGATCGCCAATCGTGGCGAAATCGCCTGCCGGGTGATCCGCACGGCCCGTCGCCTGGGAATTGCCACGGTGGCGGTCTATTCCGACGCCGATATCGGGGCCGCGCATGTGGCGATGGCCGACGAAGCCTGGGCGATCGGCCCGGCGCCGTCGCGCGAGTCCTATCTGCGAGGCGACCGGGTGATCGACGTGGCCCGGAAAAGCGGCGCCGAGGCCATCCATCCCGGCTACGGTTTTCTGTCGGAGAACGCTCTCTTCGCCGAAGCCTGCTCGGCCGCCGGGCTGGTCTTCATCGGTCCGCCGCCGGCTGCCATCCGCGCCATGGGCGGCAAGAGCGAGGCCAAGACCCTGATGGAGAAGGCCGGCGTACCGTTGGTACCGGGGTATCACGGCGAAGACCAGGATGCGGACCTGCTGGCCATCCAGGCCCGCCACATCGGCTATCCGATCTTGATCAAGGCTTCGGCCGGCGGCGGCGGCAAAGGGATGCGGGTCGTCGAGGATCCTGCGACCTTCGCGCTCCAACTGGCGGCGACCCGGCGCGAGGCCAAGGCATCGTTCGGCGACGACCGCGTATTGATCGAAAAATATCTGACCCGCCCGCGCCACGTGGAAATCCAGGTGTTCGCCGATGGGTTTGGCAACTGCGTCTCGTTGTTCGAACGCGATTGTTCGATCCAGCGGCGGCATCAGAAAGTCATCGAGGAGGCGCCGGCCTTCGGCATGGATCCCAAGCTGCGTCAGCGCATGGGGCAGGCGGCCATTGCCGCCGCCAAAGCCATCGACTATCGGGGAGCCGGTACCGTCGAGTTCCTGCTGGACGCCGATGGTTGCTTCTATTTCATGGAAATGAACACCCGTCTGCAGGTCGAACATCCGGTCACCGAGTTCATCACCGGCCTTGATCTGGTGGAGTGGCAGTTGCGCGTTGCCGCCGGGCAGCCGCTGCCGCTTGCGCAAGAGGAACTGGCGGTTCACGGCCACGCCATCGAGGTCCGTCTCTACGCCGAGGACGCCGGGCGGGATTTCCTGCCGGCTGTCGGCCGATTGGAGCATCTGCGCTTTCCCGAGCCGGGACCGCATCTGCGTGTCGACAGCGGGGTGCGGCAGGGCGATCGCATCACGGTGCATTACGACCCGATGATCGCCAAACTGATCGTCTGGGACGAGACTCGGGAAGGGGCGGTGCGCCGCTTGCGGTTGGCGCTTGGAGCGACCGAGATCGTCGGCTTGGCGACCAATGTCGATTTTCTGGCGGCGATCGCCGGTCATCCGGCTTTTGCTGCGGCCGACCTCGATACCGGTTTCATTCCCCGGCATCTGGATGTCCTGCTGCCGCCACCGGAACCGGTGTCGGATACCGTCCTGGGACTGGCTTGCCTCGGCGTCTTGCTCGACCGCCGTGCTGCCGCCCAGCGCGAAGCCGGGGCGTCCGGCGATCCCTACAGTCCCTGGGCGCAATGCGATGGCTGGCGGCTCAACGACGACGCCCACGACATCCTTTCGCTGCGGCAGGATGAAACCGATATCGCGGTGCCGCTGATCTATCGCCCTTGGGGTTACGAGTTGTTCCTGTCCGGCGGCAAGGTGGAAGCGCGTGGATGCCTGCAGGCGGATGGCCGCCTGGCCGCCGAATTGGGGCCGGCCCATCGCAACGTCGGCTTCGTCTTACGCGATGGGGGCGTGTCGCTGTTCGTCGACGGGCGCCGCCACCATCTGACGCTGGTCGATCCATTGCCGTCCGACGAACCGGATGCGGCGACCGGTGGCGTTACCGCCGCCATGCACGGCATTGTCGTCGCCCTGCTGGTGGCGGCCGGGGCCAAGGTGACCAGGGGGCAGCCACTGGTGATCATGGAGGCGATGAAGATGGAACACACTTTGACCGCCCCCGCCGATGGCATCGTGTCGCAACTGTATTATCCGGTCGGCGCCCTGGTCGAGGAGGGGGCCCAACTGGTGGACTTCCATCCCGAGGCGTCGGTGGTGGACGAGGCCCGGCGGCACTCTCCGCCCCTGACGGCGCAAGAGGTGTGACATGGCGCGTCCGCCGCAGGTCAAACTGGTCGAGGTCGGGGCCCGCGACGGTTTGCAGAACGAGCCGGAACCGGTGGCCACCGCAGTCAAGATCGAACTGATCGAACGGCTGGCGGCCGCCGGTTTATCGGCTGTCGAGGCCGGATCCTTCGTTTCGCCGCAGCGGGTGCCGCAAATGGCCGACACCCCCCAGGTCCTCGGCGGCCTGCGGCGCCGGACCCGGACGGCCTATCCAGTGTTGGTTCCCAACCTCAAGGGATTGGATGCCGCTTTGGCGGCCGGTGTGGCCGAGGTGGCGGTTTTCGTGTCGGCGTCGGAAGGCTTCAGTTCACGCAATATCGCCTGTTCCCGGGCCGAGAGCCTGGCGCGTCTGGCGCCGGTCGCCGAACGGGCGGTGGCCCACGGGCTGCGGCTGCGCGGCTATGTGTCCTGTGTCATCGGTTGTCCCTATGACGGTCCGGTCGATCCCGATCAGCCGGCCGAGATGGCGGTGCGGCTGATGGAGATGGGCTGTTACCAGGTGTCTTTGGGCGACACCATAGGTGTCGGCACCGCCGACGCCGTCAGGCACTTGATCGATCGGGTTGCCCTGCGTGTTTCTCGGGCCTGCATCGCCATGCATTTCCACGACACCTATGGGCAGGCCGTGGCCAATGTGCTGGCCAGCCTGGAGGCGGGTATCGCGGTTTTCGACAGCTCCGTCGGCGGGTTGGGAGGATGTCCATTTGCCACCGGGGCGACCGGCAATGTGGCGACGGAGGACGTTCTTTACCTGCTGCAGGGCCTGGGGATCGAGACCGGCGTGGATTTGCTGGCGGTCGCCGAAACCGGAGCGTGGATCAGCCGTCTGCTGGGCCGTCCCAACGGATCGCGCGCCGGTCCGGCGTTGCTGGCAGCCAGCGGCGCAAGGAGCACGGTGGTTCGCTAACAAGCTGAAAAAATCAACGAACAAGCATCGGGAGACGTGCCATGGAAGACAGGACCCACAGCTACACCCATGGGGCCAGTGCGACGCCCCTGCTGTCCGACACCATCGGCGGCCATCTTGATCGAGTGGCCGCCGCTTTCCCCGACCGTGATGCCCTGGTGGTCACCCATCAGGATATCCGCTGGAGTTACGACCGGTTGCGCCGCGAGACCGATACCTTCGCCGCCGGTTTGCTCGCACTCGGGTTGAACCCCGGCGATCGCATCGGCATCTGGTCGCCCAACAGAATGGAATGGGTGGTGACACAGTTCGCCGCCGCCAAGGCCGGTCTGATTCTCGTCAATATCAATCCCGCCTACCGGCTGCACGAACTGGAGTATGTCCTCAACAAGGTGAGGTGTGTCGCGCTGATCCTGGCCCCCTCGTTCAAGGCCAGCGATTACCTTCAGATGCTGGAAAGCCTGGCTCCCGAGTTGGCCCATTGTCCGGCCGGTGCCTTGCGGGCGGCGAAGCTGCCCGATCTGCGCGTGGTCATCCGCATGGGCGATGGGCAGACCCCCGGAATGCTGACTTTCGCCGGGGTATCCGGTCTTGCCGCCGATGATCATCGGACCCGCCTGGCGGAGGTTGCGGCGTCGCTGCAATTCGACGACACCATCAATATTCAATTCACCAGCGGCACCACGGGCCGTCCGAAAGGCGCGGCGCTCAGCCACCATAATATTCTCAACAACGGCTTTTTCGTCGGCGAGGCCATCCGTCTGAGCCAGAACGACCGGATGTGCATTCCTGTGCCCTTCTATCACTGCTTCGGCATGGTGATGGGGAATCTGGGGGCGGTGACCCACGGCGCTTGCATGGTCATCCCCGGCGAGGGGTTCGATCCGCAGCATGTCCTGCAGACCGTCGAAGCGGAACGGTGCACGTCCCTTTATGGCGTGCCGACGATGTTCATCGCGCTGCTCAATCATCCCGATTTCGCGCGCTATGATCTGCGGTCCTTGCGGACCGGCATCATGGCCGGCTCGCCCTGTCCGATAGAGGTCATGCGCCAGGTCATCGAGCGGATGCATCTGTCCGAGATCACCATCGCCTATGGCATGACCGAGACCAGTCCTGTCAGTTTCCAAAGCGCCGTCGATGATCCTCTGGAGCGCCGCGTTTCGACGGTCGGCCGTATCCACCCGCATGTCGAGGTCAAGATCGTCGACGCCGCTGGGCGCATTGTGCCGCGTGGCATGGCCGGCGAGTTGCTGACGCGCGGCTATTCGGTGATGCGCGGTTACTGGGACGACGACCTCCAGACAGGTGCCGCCATCGATGCCGCCCGCTGGATGCACACCGGCGACCTGGCGGTGCTGGACGCCGACGGCTATTGCAATATCGTCGGCCGCATCAAGGACATGGTCATCCGTGGCGGCGAGAACATCTATCCCCGCGAAATCGAAGAATTCCTGCATGGCCATCCGAAGATTCGCGACGTGCAGGTCTTCGGTGTTCCCGATCCGCAGTTCGGCGAACAACTTTGCGCCTGGATCATTCTCAAGGACGGCCTGCGGATGAGCGACGCCGAGGTCACCGACTTTTGCGCAAGCCAGATCGCCCATTACAAGGTTCCCCGGGTCATCCGCTTCGTCGAGTCCTTCCCGATGACCGTCACCGGCAAGATTCAGAAGTTCGTGATGCGCAAGATGATGATCGAGGAACTGGGGCTCAGGGAGCAGAAGACGGCGTGACCTTCGCGCCACGCTCTGACAACATGGCTCACTCAGTGCTTGTGTGGCGGCGTTGATCGGAGGGGCAAATGAGCGGGCTCCCTTGGCCCGACGGCTATTTCCGTTCTCGCCGTGGCGGACGGGAAGCTTGGCATCTGAAAGAAACGGATATGGAATGCCGTATAATTAATCATCACTATATTATTGATGTATTCGTTTTAATCGGAATAGGCGGAATGTGCGTAATGACGGGGCCACTCTATCAGAGATTTCAGTCCCTCTGGCCCGGATGCGTTTAAGGCTTATCCCTTTGCTTCCGGCGCCCCGATGGCTTGGAAAAATTTCGAACCACCAAGGCTCCAAGACACCAAGGTGACGGAATGCGCCACAGGCATTCCTGTGTCCGTACTCCGGTATTGCGTCGGACGACGCGATTAATGCCCGCAGCGCAAATCGATGACGACCCGTCGCCAAGCTTCGATCATTGCTCAATCTTTGTGATCTCCGTGTCTCCGTGGTGAAATATCGACCAGCGATAGGCTTGTCTAGTTTGATGAATTTCGATCGTCTTCGGGGTTAGGCGACAAATGATGGTAATCAAGAGGGCGCAATTCCACTTTGATGTGGATCCACGCTGAGTCACGAGGGGGACACATGCAAAATTCAGGAGCAATCGTTTCCGAACGCTCCCTTCATCGATTCGCTCAATCCGGCAATCGGTGCGCTGTTCGTCGCCGAAAAGAAGCTGGCTCCATCGCCAGATTGGAACGCAACGTGAACTTTTGCTGATTCCACACCCCAGTGGAATTGCGCTATCAAGAATTGCGGTAGAAAATAAATTCACCACGGAGACACGGAGATCACAGAGGAGTTGTATTTTACATTCGGCACTTCTTAAGCTTGGTGTCTTGGTGGTTCAACAAAATATCGGCTACACCAGAACAATCGGGATAAACCTCATGTGTCTTTCATAGCATCTACAATTTTACCATCTTATACGTTAGTTTTTTTGAAAACGCTTTTCCACATTCTCCGATCTGAATCCCCAACTTCCTGCGAAGCGGCATTCACCAAAAGTTGGTATAAAAACACTTAAGGCGTCAGAAGTTTTTCCCGCTGAATTTATTCGACATAAACTCGTCAATACCATCTATATTTCTCTCTGTCCCAGTAGAACTGCAGAATCGTGAGAATTCTTCCGGATCTATATGGACATAATTAACCAATGTATATCCAAAAATACTTGGCTTTCCAAGTGATGATATTTCTCTTTGTAAAAATATATTTTGCCAATCTTTATAGGATGGCGGAGCGTTGCTGCCAAGTACGTTTCGGAGATTTTCATATTGATCATTGTCAATGCGTGGAACAAACACGTTGTGCTGAAACATTTTTGACATAGTGGCGCCTTTCAGTCCCGCGTTGGGTCGGGCATCACCAAAGATCAGCAGCCTACTACTATCATCCACAGACTATTTTTTTGTGCAACCGCAGACCGTGTGAACCATCCAATCTGGCTATTTGTCGGCCTTGTAATAAAAGGCGAGCGAGTCGGCCTCTCTGCTACGCTCAGGACGGAGCAAAAAAACCACCGCCTCTTGGGCGATGACGTCGTCCACCAAGAAGCTTGCGGGGCAGGGCTGACCATCGGCGGTCAGCGCACTATCAACGATCGCCGGACGTGCCTCTGCGGGCGTTGCGATTTGCCATCACTATCTCCAGGCGGCTCCGGTCGACGGATTTTCTTCACCGGCTCCCCCCTCTCGCAAGCCTCGAGACTCGTTCATCAGGCAAGCGCGGCGGAATTACTGCAGGAGACTCTCCTATCAGAGATTTTATCCACTAAATCGCGGGTGGACAGTCTGTCGCCGTTGTCCCTTGTTCCGGCGAGAGCTGACTTTCGCGGACGACGCGTTCGTGTCCATCGGACTCGCTCTGCACCCGGTATTGGTTGTCGCCACTGTCAGCGGGCAACAACTTGACCACCCGGAAGGGACCTTTTCCTTTAACCGCTTCGAATATGCTGGGTGAGAAAGACAGCATCTGTCCAACTTCGAATTTATGTTGGAGTATTTTGCGCCCTTTCTCTCTTTGTTTATTGCGTGGCGAGCCGCTGTAATTGAAGAGAACAGCGTTATCGTACAATCCGGTCGGCGCGTCTTTCGACATTACGAGGACTCCTTAGGCCGATTGAGTAATCCAAGTCCGGCCATGTCGGCAAGACAAGCAGGGCCGGGCTGAAGGGCTTTGGTCTTGTCAGGTTCTTTGCGCTTCGAGGATGCGGCCGGTGAGACTCTTGATCTGTTCCTTGATGTGAGCCAGCTCCCAGCGCACTTCGACGTCGAGGCGGGGCATGGTCCGCATTTCCCGCAGATAGCGGTCCTCGACATTGGCCAGAGAGCCCTGCCGGAGGACGTTCGGTGCCAGCGGCACGGTTTCGAAGGGGTTGACGCCGATGTTCCGGAGGTGGTCGATGGCCGCCTGTCGCCGGTTGTTGTGGAAGTCAGGTCCCGGTGGGCCTGGGAAAAAGCGGGAAGGCATAACGGAGCTCCGCTGTTGGAGGACGTGAGTTTCGATTTTTTGGGGTGAAAAATCGAAACTCACGAATCATGGATTCAATATGGTGACAAATTCTTAATTTTCATGAAAATGAGCACGTTTATTTTTCATATCGAAATAAATATGCAAATAATTGACGGAATGTTGTTCTCATGGTTTCCGAGTTATTTGGCATTTCTCGTTGGCGGAACTCCAAGTTTTACTTGAACATGGTGCGATCCGCCGTCATCGAGTAACGGCAGGCACAATGGACGGCGGGCTACCTCTGTCCCGTCGACGGTGGCCGAAAGGATGCCTTTGGCGATACCGTCGGGATTCTCGACGACGATTTCGTAGCGTGCCGACCGGTGGCGGACAGTCATTTCGAAGCGTGGCCAAGTCGTCGGTATGCAGGGATCGAGGCAGAGAACATCCCCCCTCATGGTGAGACCAAGAATGCTTTCGATGCCGGCTCGCTGCATCCAGCCGGCCGAGCCGGTGTACCAGGTCCAGCCGCCACGACCGACGTGAGGCGGCGTTGCGTAAACATCGGCGGCGACGACATAGGGTTCGACCTTGTAGCGGAACACGCCCGCCCGAGTGCGGGCATGGTTGATCGGATTGAGCAACGAGAATAGGCCGGCGGCTTTGTCGCCGTCGCCCAATTCGGCGAATGCCATCACCGACCACAAGGCGGCGTGGGTGTATTGGCCGCCGTTTTCCCGGATTCCCGGCGGATAGCCTTCGATGTAGCCGGCGTTGAGTGTCGCCTTGTCGAAAGGTGGAGCGAAAAGCAAAGCCAATTGGTCATGAGGAAGGATCAGTTCGCGTTCGACTGCGGCCATCGAGCGGTCGGCATGATCGGCCGTTCCGGCGCCCGAGAGTACCGACCAGGATTGCGCGATCGAGTCGATCCGGCAATCCTGGTTGTTGGCCGAACCGAGCGGTGTTCCGTTGTCGAACCAACCGCGCAGATACCATTCGCCGTTCCAGGCCTCGCGATCGAGGGAGGCCCGCAGCGCATCGGCGTGCGCCCGCCATGTCGAGGCGCGCGCCACGTCGCCGCGCGCCTCGGCGAGAGGCTGGAAAGCCGTCAGGGCCGCGTACAAGAACCAGCCCAGCCAGACGCTTTCGCCTCGGCCCTGTTCTCCGACGCGGTTCATGCCATCGTTCCAATCGCCGGTGCCGAACAGCGGCAGACCGTGGCTTCCGAGGGCAAGGCTTTGGTCGAGGCCGCGGGCGCAATGTTCGAATAGCGTCGCGGTTTCGTCGGACGTCGTGGGCTGGAAGTAATTCTCTTTTTGCTCAAGCCCGAGCCTTCCTCCTTCCAGGAAGGGGAGCACCTCATCGAGAACAGCGACGTCTCGCGTCGCGCCGACATAATTGGCGACGGTGTAGGCGAGCCAGGCGCGGTCGTCGGAGATGCGCGTCCGCACTCCTTGCCCGGAATGCGGCAGCCACCAGTGTTGGACATCGCCCTCGATGAACTGGCGCCCGGCTGCCCGCAACAAATGCTCGCGTGTTATGGCGGGTCTTGTCGTGGCCAGCGCCATACCGTCCTGTAACTGATCGCGGAAACCATAGGCACCGCTTGCCTGATAGAATGCGGAACGGGCCCATATGCGGCAGGACAGAGTCTGATAAAGCAGCCAGCCATTCAGCATGATGTCCATCGGCCGATCCGGCGTTCTCACCTCGACAGCGCCCAAGAGGTCGTCCCAAGACCGTTCGACGTCCCGACGAACCGCGTCGAGATCGATCTCCCGGTACTGTGTGACCAAGCGTCTGGCCTCGTCGGCGTTAGCCGTCTCGCCCAGGAAAAAGACGATTTCGGTGCGGCTATTGGGCTGCAATTCAATCTTTGCCGTCATGGCGCCACAAGGGTCGAGGCCGGCTCCGACGGTGTTGGATAGTGGCATCCGGCCGACGAGCGCCGCTGGACTGGCCAAGGTTCCGTTGCGGCCGATGAATTCGCGGCGGTCACCTGTCCAAGTCGTCTGGCGGCCGCACATGTCGATGAAGGCGACGCGCGATCCGAAGGCGGTGCTCCAGGGGTTTCTGGCGAACATGGCACCGGTCGCGGCATCGATTTCCGTCGTCACGAACGGCAGGGAGGTCGCTCGCGACGGCCCCAGGACCCATTCGACGTAGGCCGTGACCTTCAGCGTGCGGACCCGGCTCGACTGATTGTGGAGCTGGAGCCGCGATATCTTGAGAGGGGCGTCAAGCGGAACATATTGCAAGAGGTCACTGGCTATCCCATGCGTCGTGTGTGTGAACTGGCTGTATCCCCGTCCGTGGCAGGCCACGTAAGTCGCCTGTTCGTCACGGATCGGAAGGGCGGTCGGCGTCCAGAGATCGCCGGTGTCATCGTCGCGGACATAGAATGCCTCACCCGGACGATCGGTAACCGGATCGTTCGACCATGGGGTCAGTTGGTTTTCGCGGCTGTTGACCGCCCAGGTGTAGCCGCTGCCCTCGGTCGCCACCTGAAAGCCGAACGACGGATTGGCGATCACGTTGATCCAGGGCGCCGGTGTCGATTGGCCGGGGCCCAGGATTGTCATATAGGCCTGCCCACCATCGGCAAACCCTCCCAAGCCGTTGTAGAATTCGAGCTCAGGCGGCGGCGGCGGCGCTGCCGGCTGCTCCGAACGGGTAACCGGACGTTTGCCTGCGCTTCTTGCCGGGATGGTATCGTCCTGAATCCTCTCCAACTGGTCGAACAGGCTGCCACGTTGCGCCACCAGCACGATTCGAGCGACCGACGTGAGAAGGGTTCTGGTCTCGATCGGGATCAGGTCGGCGCGAAGCACGAAGACGCGTCCCGTTGGTCCGGTCGTCTCGGCATGGGGGCGCGATTGGCTGGTCCGCACAAGTGTTTCGATCGCTATTTGAAGATCTTGAACATAGGAAGACTGACGTTCGTTGAGGATGACGAGATCGACGGCGAGCTGTTTCATTCGCCAATATTCGTGCGCCTGCAGCAACTGATGGGCGATGTCGATGTATTCAGAATCGGCGATGCGCAACAGGACGATCGGCAGATCTCCCGACAACCCTTGCGCCCACAATCCGGACTGGGCGCCGCCGCCTCGTCGAATAGTATCCGAGGCGGGCCTGAGAACCGATGCGGCATGGACCACATGCCCGGCGAGATTCTGGAAGAGAGCGGCTTCGCCCGCCGTGATGCCAAGATGATGAAGCTGGACCTGGGCCTGCGTCCAGGCGAGGGTTGTCGCCCGTCCGAAGGCTGTCGAGTCCCGGTGTTTGTCGACACTGTCGAGAAGCGCTTCACGTGTCGAGGCCGCCAAGGTCCAATAGGCAACGCGAACGACTGCTCCCGGTGCCACGCGCACGCGGCGACGAAGTGCGAAAATCGGATCGAGCACCGTGCCGACGGTGTTCGACAAAGACCGTCCGTCGATTACGGCCATCGGTGTCCGGATATCGTGGCCGCGGCCGAGAAAGCGGGCCCGGTCGGTTTCGATTTCCGGCCGTCCGACCGCGTCACCGTCGACGACCGCCAGATGCGCGGCCCAAATTTCCGGTTCGACAGGTGTCCGCCGTCGTCTTGTCGCCAGAATGGCCCCGACGTCGGCGAGATATTCCGTTTCGACAAACAGTTTGGAAAAGGCCGGATGGGCGGCATCGGTGGCCTGTGGCGCCAAAACCAGCTCGGCGTAGGAGGTGATTTCGAGTTCCCGGATGCGATTGCCGGTATTGGAAATCGAGACGCGACGAACCTCGGCATCGCCCTCGGCCGAGACCAGTACGTCCAATGTCGTCGTCAGAGCGCCGTCTCGCCTTATGAACTCGGCGCGATCCTCGCGGAATGTGACCTGGTATTCGTCCGGTTCGGCGCCGCTCGGCTGGAAACCCGCCGACCAGATTTCGCCATTGCGGACGTCCCTGAGGAAGATGTAGGACCCGAAGTCGTCGCAGGTGGCATCCTCGCGCCAACGGGTGAGGGCAATGTCGCCCCAGCGGCTGTACCCGGACCCGGCGGCGGTCAGCATCGTCGCGAATCGACCGTTCGAGAGCAGATGCGTGGGCGGCGTCATCTGACCGGCGGAGGTGAAAGTTCGGCTGCCGGCCGGTTCGATGTCGCGCGCCAATGCCGTCGACGGCACCTCGGTCGCCCAAGGATGCGCCACCGCGACATCGCGCGGCGGGCGTTCCTGCAAGAGCAGTTCGGTCGCCTGCACGATGGGCTCTGCGTGGAATCGTGTTCGCATCGCGCCATCGAGCAAGGCGTCGGCGATGGCGACGATGCTCATTCCCTGATGATGCGCCATGAAGGCGTGGACAACGGCGATGCTGTCGCCGATGGGCAGGCGGATCGGTGTGTAATCCAAGGCTTCGTAAAAGCCATAACGGCCTCGTGCGCCGACTTTTTCGAGTCGCGCCAGATTGGCAGCGGCGGCTCGCGGATCGATCATCGACGCCAAAGCCGTCGCGTAGGGGGCGATGACGAGGTTTTCTCCGAGGCCGCGTTTCAGCCCGAGGCCGGGAACGCCGAAGTTCGAATATTGATAGGTGAATTCGAGATCGCGGGCATTGTAGGCGGATTCCGAGATACCCCAGGGAATGTGGCGTGTCGCGGCATAGTCGATCTGGGCGTGCACAATCAGCCGGTTCGTCCGTTCGAGCAGGCTTCCGGCCGGTTCGCGCATGATGAGCGACGGCATCAGATATTCGAACATCGAGCCCGACCAGGAAATCAGCGCGGCGTCCCGCGCCACCGGCGTGACGGTACGGCCCAATCGGAACCAATGACGGGCCGGAATGTCGCCCTTGGCGATGGCAACGAAACTGGCCAACCGGGCTTCCGACGCCAGGAGATCGTAACAATTGGTGTCGAGCGTTCCTTCCGGCACCAGATAGCCGATGGAAAGGAGATGGCGATCCTGGTCGAACAGGAAGCCAAACTCCATGGCCAACGCCATGGAGCGGGCGGTGTCTTCGAGGATGGTCAAGCGCGCCGCGACGGTTGCCGCCTCAGCCGTGTTCTGTTTGAGATCGCGGTTGTGCGAGCGGATCGCATTCAGGCTGGCCTGCGCCCAGAACTGCATGTCAACGCCGCTTGCGTCGCCGCGTTCGACGGCCAGCGCCTGCGCGATGTCGGCAATATTCTCGGCGTCATCGACCAACTCGGTGAGCCGGAGCGGTAGATCGGTGTCGGAGGTCTGACGCACGCCACCGGCAAACGTAGTGAGCGTGTCGTCGAACTGCCGCCAGGTTACGGTTTGCGTCAGCCGCCCGTCATGCAGGCCGGCCGCCTCCTCGCGGGTCAGATCGATCGCATCGGCGATGCCCGCCAGGCGGGTCGATGCGCTTGGCGGGCGCTGTTTCCAGTCCTGGCAGGCGTTGGCGAGCGCGATGAGATGTCCGGCCAGATTGCCGCTGTCGACGGAAGAAACATATTTCGGATCGAGTGGGCGCAAATCCTTGGTGTCGTACCAATTGTAAAAGTGACCGCGAAAGCGGGCCAATCCGCTCATGGTGGCCAGCGTCCCTTCCAACCGATCGACAGCTTCGGCGGTTCCGATCCAGCCAAAGTCACGGGCAGAGACCACCGACAGGAGATAAAGGCCGAGATTGGTGGGCGAGGTCCGGTGGGCAAGAACCGGTATCGGGTTGTCCTGGAAATTGTCCGGCGGCAGCAGATGGTCGGTCGGAGTGACGAAACTTTCGAAGAACCGCCATGTGCGGCGGGCGACCAGCCGCAGGCGATGCGTGTCGCTATCCGACATCTGGAGCTGTTGCGAGTCCGACGGGGAAAGGCTGACCCAACGCGCGACCGCCGGCGAGGCAGCCCAAAGCGCCACGAAAGGGGTGGCCAGGAGCCACGACCCCAGGGGCCAGGTCCCATGTCCCGGCGATCCCAGCAGTTCCGAGATGCCGATCAGCACGAGCGTCGCGACGCCGATGCCGAGTGCGCCGGACATCCGGCGATAGGATCCCTTGAGATCGGGGCTGCGGCCGATCGTCGTCTGGGCGGCCGTCACCCATTCGAGAAGGTGGCGGCGGCTGACGGCCAGACGCCACAAGGTGCGGGTGATCGCGTCGCCCATCAGCCAGGCCTGATGGGCCAGGAAGATGACAAGGAAGGCCGATTGCGTGAGGGCCGAGCGGAAATCGCCGCCAAGGGCGCGCAGGTGGCTGGCGATGGTGATGCCGGGGCGGCCGGGACGGATGGCGGCGACAACGGGAATCAGGGTCGGCACGACGATCGTCGAAAGGACGAAAAGGGTCCACACCAGGGCTGCGTCGAACGGCCTTGTCCATCCGGCAAGCAGAGCGAGAACCGCCATCGGCGCGGAGAGCGTGCGGCGAAGATTGTCGCGCATTTTCCAAAGGCCGATCGCCGGAATGGTGGCCCATGCCCGGGATTTGGTGTCGCGTGTGGCGTTTGGCTTGCCTTTGGTGGAGCGCTGCCTGATGCCCAGGATCCAAGGCAGAAGTTGCCAGTCGCCGCGGGCCCAGCGATGGTGACGAAGCGCGCCGACGTCGTAGCGTGCCGGATATTCCTCAACGACTTCGACATCGGAGGCGAGACCGGCGCGGGCGAAGACGCCTTCGAAGAGATCGTGGCTCAAGAGTGTCGAGTCGGGAACCCGGCCGGCCAACGACCGCTCGAAGGCATCGACGTCATAAATGCCCTTGCCGGCATAGGACCCCTCGCCGGACAGGTCCTGATAAACGTCGGATACTGCCGAGGCGTAGGGATCGATGCCGCTCAGACTGGAAAAAGTCCGTTGGAAGAGCGATCCCTCCTGGCCGACCGGCAGCGAGGGGGTGACGCGCGGTTGCAAGATCGCATAGCCCTCGACGACACGGCCCGCGATGTCGTCGAAGCGCGGTCTGTTCAGCGGATGGGCCATTTTGCCGATCAATCGGCGGACCGTGTCGCGCGGCAATCGCGTATCGGCGTCGAGGGTCACGACATATCGGACGTCGGCCGGCGGATGGGGCGGCGTTCCCGCGACAGCGACGAAGGTGGTATCGGTCGCGCCGCGCAGCAGACGGTTCAACTCGTGCAGCTTGCCGCGCTTGCGTTCCCAACCGATCCACCGCCCCTCGCTCTCGTTCCAGACACGCCGTCGATGCAGCAGCAGGAAACGGGCGCTGCCACCGTCGGTGTCCGGCCGGGTCTGGCCGTAGCGCTGATTGAGGTTGGCGATCCCTGCGGCGGCCAGTGCGAGAAGAGGCTGGTCACCGGCGACGGTTTCCGTCTCGGCATCGGTCCAATCAGAGAGCATAGCAAAATGGAGGTCACCGCCCGGGCTCGCCAGGTGGTGGATTTCCAGGCGTTCGATTTGTTCCGCGATGGCTGCACGAGATGTCAGCAGGGTAGGGACGGCGACGAGCGTCCGCAGATGCTCCGGAACGCCATGAAGAAGGTCGAGTGCCGGAAGGGGCGTCGCGCCGAAACTGTAGGTCACGGCGCGGTTGACCAGCGCCACAGCCGCATCGATGGCGGGAATCGCACCGAGAATGCCCAGCGCGCACAACCATAATGTGCCTTGTTCCAGCGAGGCGAGGGCCACCAGCGGCAAAGCCAGCAGGGCTGCCGCGACGATGGTGATGGCCGAGCCATAGCCATGGATGCCGAAAGCACGGGTCAGTCGGGTCGCCCAGCTGTGCAGCGGCAGGCGAAAACCGATCGTTGTTTCGAAGGCGGGCCGTCCGCCGGCGAGAAGGTGGTAACCGGGATCACCTTCGAGTTCGGCTTTGTCGGTATTCTTCGCCGCAAGATCCGTAGCGCGGGCACGTTGTGCGGCGAGCACGGCATTGCGTGCGACGTCGATTTCGGTTCGATTGGCACCGCGCGCCAAATTCTCGATGGCACTGCGATAAAGATTGCGCGTCGGAAAATCCATGTCGCGAAAAATGCTGCCCTCGGCGAGGACTTCGTCGACGAGACTGATGCGTTCGAACAATTTCGTCCAATCGACATCGGAAATCAGCCGCATGCTGGTGATGATGTTGCGGACGGTGACGTTCGATGCGCCCTGGCTGCGATGGACATCGCGTACAACGGCGTCAGCGGTCATGTTCTGCGCCGACAGGCGGCGGTCGAGCCAGGTGAGCGCCGGGGTAATCCTTGGGTCCTGGTCGCGGAGTCTCAGCACGAGCTGGACGGCGAACGCATCGGCCAACGGACCATGTTCATGCCGGACGAGCACGGTCGAGACCGGTTCCGGCGCGTGTCCGCCCACCCCCAGCAGGCGATCGGCAAGGCCATCGGCCTGCGAGCGCGCCGTGCGATCTTCGAGGATCTGTGTGACGAGCCGTCGCAGGTTCTCGACGAGAACGATCCGCAAGGTTATCGACACTGCCCACAATTCGCCGATCGTCAGCGGTTGGACTTCCTGATAGGCCCGCATGTAGCGAATCAGCATTTCCTTGTCGAAGCGGCTATCCGTATGGGCGATGAATGCCCAGGCAATGCCGAAGACTCGCGGGTATCCGGCGAATGGGCCGGCGGCCAGTTTGGGAAGCTGCCGGTAATAGCCGGCGGGAAGATCCGAGCGAATCTCCCGGATGTGTCTTTCGACGAGGTGGTAATTGTCGACCAGCCATTCCGCGGCGGGCGTTATGACCCCACCCTCGTCGATCGCCTTGGCGATGGAGCGGTAGGCGTCGAGCAGAACGGCACCGTTGTCGGCCAGCCGCCCCGCCAGGGGGTGGCCCCTGGCGGGTTTTGGCTTGACCAACTGTGCGGCGGCAAGGCTTCGCGCATGTTCTTCCAGCCGCTCGATACCGAAAAGCTCTTCCCTGATCGGATTTCGGCTGTTCCACGATGGCGTCGATGACATGTGTCGCAAGACACGGCGGATGAGAGATGTCATTGGGACCTTTCTGCCGTCACAACACGAGGCTGCCGGTCGGGTTCACGGGAGGGGGGTTCACACTCCTGCCGCCACATGGCGGAGCGGCAAAAAAGATGAAAGACCCCGCGACCTTCAGTGAGGTGCAGGGGCATCCGATGCGTCGTCGGCAGACAGACGTACAGGCGCGGAACTTTTCACCCGGAAAAGCGCGGTGTGGTAATACCAAAAATTATCACAACAAATATGCTAGTTTATTCCGAAATGTTTTCAGAAAATCATAAATAACATCGCCATTTTAATCGAATATATATAATTCGATATGATAGAAAAATGCAAGTAATATTTATTTTTCCTTATATGCAGAATGGCATACCGGACCATATTTCTGTACGTAATTTTGCACGACACAACGTGTTGCGCCTGTGAAAAACGGGGCAGCCGAGAAATTGATCTGTCGCGAAACTTGTCTTGTCGGCGGGGCATAAAAAGAACGATACTGAACTGTTTCGATTTTCGCGCTCTTTGGGAAAGGGGCGATTATGACTGCGAAGCGGGGACATGGCACGGGCGGCCGTCCGCCAGCCCATGAAATCGAGGAACGCCGTCACCATCTGATCCAGGTGGCGACCAGACTTTTCCTTTCCGACGGTTATGAAGCCACAAGCCTGGAAAATATCGCCAAGGTGGCCGGTGCCTCCAAGACCACGATCTATCGCAATATCGGCGACAAGGCGGATCTCTTTCGCACCGTCCTCAACTGTTCATTGGAGCCGGTGTGGCCGAAGCTTGGCGATGTCCCCGTTGACGGGAAATCGCCGGAGGAGGTTTTGTCGGCTTATGGCCGATTGGTCATTTCGTCGTCCTCCATCAATTCCGAAGCGATCATGCTTTTGCGTCTCGTTTATCGCGAGGCGTCACGCTTTCCCGAACTCGCGCGAATTTTTGCCGACGCCGAACAAAGCGCCGTCGACGCGGTGGCAAAGTATCTTGCCGTGGCCATGCAACAGAAATATCTGCGTCCGTCCGATCCCGATCGGGCGGCCGGTCAGTTCCTTGAACTGATATGGGGGCCGCTGGTGCGTCGCTTGATTCTTGGCACGATCGCCTTTCCCGACGAGAAGGAGCGCGAGCGAATCGTCCTGTCGGCCGTTTCCTTGTTTCTCAATGGGTCCGCCCGGTCTGAAGAACCATCGGTCTGCAATCGCGACCCCAACAAATAGGTGATTCCAGATGAGCGATACACTGACGAATTGGAAGAACATCGCCGTCTTTCTCGACGACAGCCCCGAAGGCGCGAGGGTCGGCGACTATGCCGCCGTGTTGGCCAAGCGTTTCACCGCGCACCTCATCGGAATTCACAGTATCGACGGGATACCCGGCGAATGTTCAGCGGATTCCTACGCTCGCGGCAAGCAAGCCATCGACGGTGTCATTGCCCGGCAGCGGGCAGCCGAAGAAGATCAGGCGCTTGCCGTTGGCCGATGCTTCGCCGCCTTGTCGGCGAAGCATGGCGTCAGCAGCGAGTTCCGCGTGCTCTGGAGTGGACGTTCCGATGACGAGGCCTTGCTGAATTCGCTTCACTGCGATCTGGTCGTCCTCGGTCATCCCAAGCCGCACGGGCTGCCGGACAACTGGTCGGCGGAACGGTTGCTGATCGCCAGCGGCGTGCCTCTCATCATTATTCCCGAGACCTGGACAGCCGATACGGTCGGTGGCAAGGCGCTCGTCGCCTGGAATGCCAGTCGGGAAGCCCGCCGGGCGATTTCCGATGCGATGCCGGTCCTTGGCACGGCCCAATCGGTCACGGTGCTCGTCGTCGATTCCGCCCGGACGCCCGGGAAGTATGGCGAGGACCCTGGCGCCGATATCGCCACCTACCTGGCGCGCCACGGTGTTCGGGTCGATCTGGAGCAGGTCCTCTCGGGGGGCCGGTCAATCGCCGAGGTCATCGCGGCCAGGGTGGCGGAGATCGGTGCCGATCTCATCGTCATCGGCGCCTATAGCCATGCTCGTTCGACCGAGATGATTTTCGGCGGCGTTACCCGGGCTTTGCTGGCCCATATGCCGGTGCCGATTCTGGTTTCCCGGTGATGTTGGCACAATCCTGCGGCGTTTCTCGACCTGGGTAAAAGACGCGCCGGTATAGAGAAGGCCCTATCTTTATCAGTTCCTCCGATGATAACCTTTGGGGAGAAGCCGGGAAAACCGGCGTTTTCCCCGGTTTCTTCGTGGCTGCTCTACGACAGATCCTGACATTCCTCGCGGCCCTTTTGACGATCGCCGTCATCGCGACCGATTCGATCGCCGCGGATGGCTGGGATCGGCTGCGCACGATTGTTTTCAGTAATCTGGGACGGGCGGAGGGATTGCCCCATCCGGTGACGATGGCGCTGACCCAGGATGGGGATGGCTTTCTTTGGGTCGGAACGCAAGGCGGCCTGTCGCGCTATGACGGCTATCGATTCCGTACATTTTTCCACCGGGACGAGGATTTGTCTTCGTTGCCGGGCAATACCATTTCGGATTTGACGACCGACAGCGCCGGTCGTCTGTGGGTCGGAACCTTGTCCGGCGGCGTCGCCCGGTTCGATCCTGCCACTGAACAATTTCGCAGTTTTCCCGCTCCATCGGGGGGCTCCGCGCGCGGCAGCGTCTGGCGGCTCGTCGGCGACGGTGGCGAGGGTGTCTGGGTGGGCACCAACAACGGTCTCGAACATATCGATTCGAAAAGCGGCACGGTCACGCGCTATGTCCATCGCGACGGTGATGCCGGAAGTCTGCCCAACGACAGGATACGGTCGCTGCTGCGGACCCGCGATGGCACGCTGTGGGTGGCGTCCTACCAAGGCCTGGTTCGCTACCGCAACGGCGCGTTCGAGCCGGTCAAGGTCATCGGCGGTCAGGGACAGGCCGTCGACGACGTGATTGTCGCCTTTGCCGAGGACAGCGCCGGCCGGGTCTGGTTCTCGACCTCGCGTTCGGGTCTTGGAAAAGTCGATCCGATGCCGGGAACGGCAAGCGGGTGGTCTGTTGCACGGCTGTTGCCGCCTATCGGTCCGGCGACCCTGAGCGGACCGCTGAGCTTCACGCTGATGGAAGGCCGAAAAGGGGAGATCTGGGTCGGCGGACTCACCGGCGGTATCACGGTCATCAGCGCCGAGACCGGTGCGGTTATCCGCACGATCCATCATGATCTGGCGCTTTCCGGCAGCCTGGCCGACGATTCGGTGCGGGGCCTGTTGCGCGATCGGTCGGGGTTGATCTGGGCTGGGACCAATGTCGGGGTCAGCGTGACCAATTTGGCGAACGACGCCATCGACACGATCATGCCGTCGAGCGGAACGGTCGACGGACTTCCCGATGCCAATGTTCTCGCCGTCGACCAGACTCCGGACGGTCGGGCGTGGTTGGGCCTCAAGGGGAGCGGCGTCGCGGTACTCGACCCCAAACGGGGCACCTTCGACAGGCTGCCGCAGGCGCCGGATCTGGCGACCGGCGCTGTCGTCGGGTTTGCCGTCGAACCGAATGGCGGCGTTTGGATCGGGGCCAATAGCGGACGGGTTCTCTATCGCTATGACCAGCAGACGCAAAGGGTCGTCCAACGGCCATTTCCGCACGGCGACGGAGGACAAATCCTCTCTGGCGTCTGGTATGCCGGGGCGTTGTGGTTCGCTGCCGGACCCCTGGTACGCTACGATCCGGCGACGGGAGAAACCCGCGTTTACCGGCATGGCTCCGACCCGGCGTCCCTGGTTGACGACAGCATCAATGTCATGCTTCCGGCGGGTGAGGGCGCCATGTGGGTGGCGACGCGGCATGGGCTTGATTATTTTGACCTCTCGACCGAGCAGTTCCGCCATTTTACCCATGACCGGAGCGATCCGCAGTCTTTGCCCGAAGACTTGGTGAGTACGCTCCTCATCGACCGGCGGGGACGGCTCTGGGTCGGGACGCTGGGTGGCGGCATTGGCGTAATGGAAACGGTTGACGGCCGGTCGCGGTTCCACAGACTGTCCTCGCCCGAAGGACTCCCCAACGTCAATATCGGTACGCTGCTGGAAGATCATGCCGGTCGGATCTGGGCCAGTACGGCCGACGGGATCGCTGTGATCGATCCTGACAACCTGTCCATCCAGGCTCTCGGGCGCGGAGATGGCGTGGCGATTCCGGCCTATTGGGTTCACTCGGGGGCGGCGTTGCCGGACGGCACTCTGTTGTTCGGCGGGGGTGGCGGCCTGACCGTCGTGCATCCGGATCGCCTCACCACCTGGGCTTATCGAGCGCCGGCCGTCGTGACGGGTGTCCGCGTCAACGGGCATGCTGTCCCGGTCGCTCCCGGCGGAGGTGCGACCGCGCTCGTCCTTGCGCCGTCGGAGCGCAATATCGAGGTCGAATTTGCCGTACTCGACTATTCGGCGCCGGACAGGCTGCGCTATGCCTACAAGCTCGAAGGGTTCGACGAGGATTGGATCACGACCGACGTAACGCGCCGGGTCGCCGCCTACACCAACCTCTCGCCGGCCCATTATCGACTGCTGGTGCGCGGCACCAATCGGGATGGCGTGGCGACCGACGCCGTGGAACTGCCGATTATCGTGCAGCCCGCTTGGTGGCAGACGTTGTGGTTCCGCTTCTTGCTCGTCTTGTTGTTCCTGGCCGGCATGGCCGGGCTGGTGTATGGCCGTACCGCTTTCCTGGAACGTCGGCGCCGGTTGCTCGAAGAACTGGTCGCCCGTCAAACCCAGGATCTGATCGAGGCGAATCGCCGTCTCGAGGAGCTTGCATCGCGCGATTCTCTGACGGAAATCTACAATCGCCGCTGTTTTCTGGAACTGGCCGAGCGGGAACTCGAACGGACGCGGCGCCTCGAACGGTCGTTGAGTCTTCTGATGATAGACGTCGATCATTTCAAGCGCGTCAACGATACCCAGGGACATGCCTCTGGCGACCAGGTGTTGTGTGCCATCGTTGCGACGATCAAAGCCGCGCTGCGTACCAGCGATCTCTTTGCCCGGCTGGGCGGCGAGGAACTGGTGGTTCTGATGCCGGAGACCGATGGGGCGGCGGCCATGGTCGTTGCTGAACGGCTCCGTTCGGCCGTGGCGGTCCAGGAGCACCCGATGTCGGCCGGCGGAGCCTTGACGGTTACCATCAGCGTCGGCCTCGCCACGCTTTCGGGACCATCCGAAACCTTGGCCACGCTGCTCGATCGCGCCGATCGCGCCCTTTACGCAGCCAAGCGCGCCGGCCGGAACCGGGTGATCGAGGCGCCCGGTTCGGAGCGCGAGATCGTCTCTCCGTAAGCCGGCATCCAATAGGTGTTCTGTCCGCGTTTATTCCACCGAACGATGATAGCCCGCAGATTGCTTTGGGGCAGTCCGGCTGATAGGCTAAGAGAAATAACCGCACCTTTGATAGGTATTCTGAGAAGCCGAACGGGGCGCGAAGACTCTTGAGGATTTTATACCTATGAAGGCACTAAAAGTCCGGCAGCAGATTCTGCTGATTCCCCTGCTTTCCGTTTTTGTCGTCTGTCTGGTTGCGGTTTTTGCCGCCGCGGTCGTCCATGAAAAAATCGACGAAGCCCATCGGCTCCAACTCAAAAGTGTTACCGATGCGGCCGTCCATGTCGTCCAGTCGTTTCATGCCGAAGTACAGGCCGGACGATTGGACGAGGCGCAGGCACAGACCCTGGCGCGCGATGCCTTGCGGACGATCCGTTTCGCCGGCGACGAGTATTTCTACGTCTATGCCTATGACGGAAAGCTGATCGTCCATCCGGTCCAGACAGATCTCGAAGGAACCTACAAGCTGAAGGATACCGTCGATGCCGCCGGTCTGCGGACGATCGACGCGTTGATCAAGGCGGCCCGGGCCGGTGGCGGCTACGTTCCGTTCCTGTGGCCCAAGCCAGGTGAGACGACGCCGGTGGCCAAGTTGGGATACGCGGCGATGTTCGGCCCCTGGGAGTGGGTGATCGGAACGGGTGTTTACGTTGACGACGTCCAAACCGAAACGACGCGGGTATTGTGGAAAATAGCCGCTGTTGGCGGTGGGGCGCTGGTGCTCGTGGGGTTGGTCGGCGTAATGATCGCCAACGGCATCGGCCGCAGGGTCCGGGTGCAGGCCGATCATATGCTGGCCTTGGCCGATGGCCATCTCGACGCACAGGGGGCCGATGATCGCGGCGACGACGAAATTTCGCACATGGCGCAGGCCCTTGAGGGATTTCGGCACCGCATGCTTGAAAACCGGGATCTGACCGAGGCGCGCGAAGCCGAACAAACGCGCCGAGCCGCAGAGGCCGAACGCGTGGCTTCGCTGGCGCACGACTTCGATGCCGCGGTTTCGGCAGCGCTCGACGTCGTGGCCGGAGCAGCCGGCAATCTCGAAAAGAACGCGACGGGCATGTCGTCGGCAGCCGAATTGACGTCGGATCGCTCAATTACCGTGGCGTCTGCGGCGCAACAGGCGTCCGCCAATGTCGAGAGTGTCGCGACCGCCACCGAGGGTCTGACCTCGTCGATCGGTGAAATCGGCCGACAGGTCGCTTCCTCCGAAGAGATCTCCGCCGCTGCGGTCAGCGAGGCAGGACGGACCAGTAGCCACGTGCAAGGCTTGGCTGAGGCGGCGCAGCGGATCGGCGCGGTCGTCAAATTGATCAACGACATCGCCTCTCAGACCAATCTGCTTGCCCTGAACGCCACCATCGAAGCCGCGCGGGCCGGCGAGGCGGGCAGGGGATTTGCCGTGGTTGCCAACGAAGTCAAAAGCCTGGCCAACGAAACGGCTCGTGCCACCGGTGAGATCAGCGAGCAGGTTTCGGCGATCCAACAGGCGACGGACGTCGCTGTCGGCGCCATCAACGGCATTTCCCAAACCATCGGCACCATTCGGGATTCGACGACGGCAATTGCCGCCGCGGTCGATCAACAGAATGCCGCAACGCGGGAAATCACCCGTAACGTCCACGAAGCCTCGTCGGGTACGGCCGAAGTCAGCCGGGCGATTGCCGAGGTGACGTCGGCGGTGACCGAGAGCCGGCAGGTGTCCGGCGATGTTCTGGGGGCGGCCGGACAATTGCGGCGGGAATGCGAATCGTTGCGCAGCCAAGTGCGCCAGTTCCTGGCCGACGTGCGTGCCGGTTGAACATTGAAAGCGGGACTATTCCATGCTGGCGATCCGCCATCGGAGTGCGGGTCAGAGGTTTTTATATAATTATAAATTGATTATTAATCTCTCTGTGTCATTCAACAGGCGAGTGGGGCGACCACCGCGATGCCCGGACATCTTTCCTGGGCATGCGATTCGGTCTGGTCTGACATGCCGATTTGCCGATAGCGGCCCGCTGCCGGGCATTCCGACGCATTCTTGCCCGTGTTTCCGCCGGGTCACGCGCTCTCGGCGTGGTGCCTTGACCGTCGAGGAAGGCCTCTCTGGGACCTATACGAAAGGAGCATATCCTTATAGGCATTAAGGGTTCAGTTGTGGTAATACGTCGCCGCGGATCTTATCCGTCCTTAATCAGAGCACGTCTTCTTTCGCCGCGGCGCGGTTGCCGCGGCTGAGACCGGTTTCTCGCAGCGGTTTTTTCTTTCCAGACTGTGGCGAAACGGGAGCGGTGGCCTGCGGTCGGAGTGTGCAGGGTTCTGACGATGGATCGGTCCGGTCTTGAGAGGAATGTCTCGTCATGGTCTTTAGCTGGCTGCATCTTGCCATCATATTGTTTTTGGTGCTGGGCGCTCTGTTTGCCACCGGCCCGTTGCTGATTGGCGCCCTGCTGTCCCCCCGGGCGCGCGGTGGCGACATTGGTATGTCCTACGAGTGCGGCATAGAGCCGCAGGGCAACGCCAGAGCCAAGTTCGGCATCAGCTACTACGTCTATGCGTTGATTTTTCTGGCTTTCGACGTCGACGTTCTCTACCTCTTCCCGGTCGCCGTCCAATACCGTCTGACCGTCGGCTGGACGGCGTTCTTCGAGGTGCTTTTCTTCCTGTCGTTCCTCGGGTTGTCCATCGTCTATTTCTGGGCGAAAGGTGTGTTCACATGGCCGCGCAAAATCCGACTATAGTTACGCCGGAGATTCCGGACGACGGCGGTGTTCGCATCGTTCCCCCCGTCATCGGGGTGAAGGCCGTCCAGGACGTTCTCGATGTCTGCCGCGCCATGTCGCTGTGGCCGATGACCTTCGGCCTGGCCTGCTGCGCCATCGAAATGATGTCGACCAGTATGGCCCGTTTCGATATCTCGCGTTTCGGTGCCGAGGTTTTTCGGCCGTCGCCGCGTCAGTCCGACCTCTTGATCGTTGCCGGGACGGTGACCAAGAAGATCGCCCCGGCGGTTGTTCGCCTTTATGAGCAGATGCCGGCGCCGCGTTTCGTTTTGGCTCTCGGCAACTGCGCCATTTCCGGTGGTCCCTTCAAGTTCGAGAACCAGTATGGGATCGTCGAGGGTGTCGATCAGTTGATTCCGGTCGACGTCTATGTGCCGGGCTGTCCGCCGCGTCCCGAGGCGCTGCTCGAGGGATTGTTCCAGATCCAGGAGAAGCTGACCGGCCGCCGCTGGTGGCCGAAAGCCGGAGGGGCCGTGGAATGATCGATACGTTGTTTTCCCCGCTTCCAGTCCAATGTCTGGCCAAATGCGATCCGGCCAGAACCGGGCTTGCCTGGTCGGTTTTCCTGTCGTCCGCTGACCTCTTGCCGGCAGTTCGGCTTCTCTACCAGGCCGAGTACGCTCTCGAGGACATCACGGCCATCGATGCCAGGGAAGGCTATCTGCTGGTCTACCACTTCGACCACATGGATCGGCAGGGACGGCTCGCGCTTCGCGTTCTGATCCCCCACGAGACGCCGGAGATCGCCTCCATCGCCTCGGTTTTCCAGGGGGCGGAATGGCACGAGCGTGAAACCACCGATTTTTACGGCATCGTTTTCAACGGCAATCCCAATCCCATCCCCCTGCTGCTGGCTCCCGAAATGAAGTTTCATCCCCTGCGGAAAGAGGATGGCGCCCGCGTTTCTCTGATCGATATGCTGCCGGTCGGCGAGGTGCTGCGGTCCGCACCGGGGTTTGACCTTCTTACTCCCAAAGCCGCCGAAGGCGGTGGGGCAACCGGAGCCTGATCGGCCAAAAGGATCAACGGCAACGACCATGCGTTACGAAGAAATGGGTCTGACCGAGGGCGATTTTTACTCGCGGAATTTCCAGAAGGGAGCCCGCGAGGATACGCTTATTCTGAACCTCGGGCCGCAACACCCGGCCACACACGGCGTCCTTCGGGTCATCGTGGAGCTGGATGGCGAATATGTCATCCGGGCGGAGCCGGTCATCGGCTACCTCCACCGCATGCACGAGAAGATGGCCGAGGGACGGTCCCTCTATCAGTATCTGCCGAACATGGGCCGGGTCGATTACGGCCACGCCCTGGGCTGGAACTGGGCCCTGGTCGGTGCGGTCGAGCGGCTGGCTGGTTTCGAGGTGCCGGAGCGGGCCGAGTACATCCGCGTCATCACGACCGAGCTCAACCGCATCACCTCGCATCTGCTGTGGTGGGGCGCCTTCACGCTGGATCTTGGCGCCATCACCCCGATCATGTACGCCTTCGACGATCGCGAGCGTCTGCTCGACATTCTGCAGATGGCGACCGGGTCGCGGCTGACCCACAGCTCGTTCCGGGTGGGCGGTGTTTGCACCGACATCAACGACAAATTCGTCGCCGCCTGCAAAGAGGCTATTCCCCATATGCGCGCCCGGTTGCCGATGTACCGCGATCTGGTCACCGGCAACACCATCCTGCGCAACCGTCTTGAGGGCGTCGGTGTCTTCGACGCCGATCTCTGCCGCCGCTATGGCGGTTCCGGCCCGGTGGCGCGGGGATCGGGGATCGACTACGACGTGCGCAAGACCGAGAATTTGTCCATCTACAGCCGTTTCGACTGGAAGGTGGCGGTTCAGCAGGCCGGCGACAGCATGGCCCGTTATCTGGTGCGCATGGATGAGATGGAACAAAGCCTCAACATCATCGAGCAGGCCTTGGCCTCGCTTCCCGAAGGCAAGGTCATGATGGCCAAGGCGCCCAAGGTGACGTGGGCTGTTCCCAAAGGTGAATCTTACTTCGCGTTCGAAGCGGCGCGCGGCAAGGCCGGCGTCCATCTGGTCAGCAACGGCGGCAAGTTCCCCTACAAGATCAAGCTACGGTCCCCATGCTTCAGTAACTTAAGCCTTTTTGCCGAAGCGGCGCGTGGGACCCTGCTGGCTGACGCTCTGGCCATCCTGGGCAGCCTGGATCTGGTCATACCCGAGATCGACAGGTAGATCGCATGCTTTCTATCATCCCTCCGGAACTCATTCGTATTGTCGTCGGCATGGTTGCCGTGATGGCCTTCGTCGCCATCAATGTCCTGGTCCTGGTCTACGCCGAACGCAAAGGCGCCGGCCATATTCAGCGGCGTCCCGGTCCTTACGAGGTGGGACCGCACGGCATCCTCCAGCCGCTGGCCGACGCCGGCAAGCTCATGGGCAAGCAGCTCCTGACGCCGATCGGCGCCGATCCGATTCTCTACTGGCTGGCCCCCATTCTGTCCTTCCTGCCGGTACTGCTGTTGTTCGTGCCGATGCCATTCGGGCCGGTGCTGACCGTCCAGGAGGTCAATCTCGGCCTGCTGCTGATCCTGGCCTTCGCCGGAATCAACGTGTTGGCGACGCTGTTGGCCGGTTGGTCGTCCAACAACAAATTTGGCCTGCTGGGGGCGGCGCGCGCCGTGTCGCAGTCGGTCGCCTATGAGATTCCGTTGCTGCTGTGTGTGCTCTGCATCGCCTTCCAATATGGCAGCCTCAATCTCTCGACGATCGTTGAAGCGCAAGGGTCCTGGCCGTGGCAATGGAATTTCGTCTGCCAGCCGCTGGCCTTCCTGATCTTCCTGGTCAGCTCGTTTGCCGAGACGAACCGTGCGCCTTTCGATTTGCCGGAAGCGGAATCCGAACTGACGGCCGGTTTTCACACGGAATATTCCGGCATGGGTTTCGGTCTGTTTTTCATGGCCGAATACGCCAACATGGTGGTGGTTTCCGGTGTTTGCGCGGCACTTTTCCTCGGTGGTTGGAAAGGTCCGGGTATCGACGGAGTGTGGTGGTTCCTGATCAAGGTCTACGCCCTTCTGGGGCTGATCATCTGGGTTCGCTGGACCTATCCGCGCGTTCGGTTCGATCAACTCCTCAACCTCAACTGGAAGTGGCTTTTGCCTCTGGCAACGCTCAATCTTCTGGCTACGGTTTTCCTCATGAAGGTTTTCTAGGAAAGGCTTCGGAAACGTCATGAGCGCGATCAAGAAAATCCTTCAGCCCGTCGCCGACCTCTGGAGCCTTGTCGTCGGTCTCCAGATCACCGGCCGGAATTTCACCCGCAGTCAGGTGACGGTCCACTATCCGCGTCAGGAGGTTGACCCTGAGGTCAACGCCAGCTATCGCGGCCCCATCATGCTGGTGGCGCACCCCAGAAATCAGGCCAAGCCCAAATGCACGGCCTGTATGATTTGTGTCACGGCCTGCCCGTCGAGCTGCATCACGGTCGTCAAGGCGCCGGTGCCGACGGTCACGCCGGAGCAGGAAAAGGCCTTCCAGGAGGCCGAGGCGCGGGGCGAAGAGGTCGAACGGCCATCGGCCCCGCGTGAACCGGTCATCTGGATCAATGATTTTTCGCTGTGCAGCCTGTGCGGCGTGTGTGTCGAAGCCTGTCCGACCCATTGCATCGAATTTTCCCACGACCTCTATTCCGTCGGAACAAGCCGCAGCGACTTCATGCACGACCTGCTGGTGCCCTTTCCTGAGGCATTGAGGCCGGCGACGCCCGAGGCTCCCAAGGCCGAAGAGAACTGAAAATGGAAATTCTGGCGAAACTCGCGTTCACGATCTATGCCGTGATTATTCTGGGCGGTGGACTGGTGGCGGTATCGGCCAAAAGTCTGGTCCGCTCACTGGTCGGGCTCATCGTGACCTTCTTCGGCGTGTCGGGCATGTATCTGCTGTTGAACACGCCGTTCCTGGCCTTCATGCAGATGCTCATCTATGTCGGTGCCGTCTGCGTCCTCGTCTTCTTCGCCGTCATGCTGACCCGGGCCGACGGCCAGGGCGAGGAGGCCGCTCCCATTACGGCGAAGCGGCGCCTCTACGCCCTGGCGGCCGGATTGCTGCCGGCCGGCGGCCTCGCCCTTGTTCTCGTGAAGCATCCCGGGATCTCGAAGATCCTGCCGGAGGAGGTTCCGTTGCCAGCCCTGGGCAGCGGTCTTCTTGAACAGTACTCGCTGAACTTCGAGCTGATTTCGCTGGTGCTGCTGGTCGCCATGTCGGGAGCGGTTCTCCTGACGTGGGAGCGAAAGGAAAAGAAATGAGCGCCCTCACACTTTACCAACTGGTGGCTCTCATGCTTTTGGCCATCGGCCTTTACGGCATCGTTCAGCGCCGGACCCTGGTCGGCATGTTGATTTCGGTGGAACTCATGCTGAACGGCGCCGGACTATCGATCGTCGCCGCCGCCCAACTGACAGAGGCGAACGCCATGCTCGGTCAATTGGGAACGCTTCTGGTGATGGGCCTGGCGGCCGCCGAGGCGACCCTGGTTCTGGCCATTATCGTGGTGGTCTCGCGCCGTTTCGGCACCACCGAACTCAGCGCCCTTTCCACCCTGAAAGAATAAAGAACAGCGCCATGCCCGCGACCATCGAAAGCGCCAGACTTCTTCTTCCGCTTGCCGTGACCCTGGTGGCGCCATTCGCCATCTGGCTCAACCGGCACAACGAGAACCGCCGCGAGGCGGTGTCGTTCATCGCTGCGGCCCTGACTTTCCTTGCGATGCTCTCCTATGTGCCGGGCATCCTCTCAGGACACGTCTATACCTATACGCTGTTCACCATCCTGCCGGGCATCAACGTGACCTTCGGCCTGGACGGTCTCGGCATCATCTTCGGGCTGATCGCCCCGCTCCTCTGGGGCATGGCCACCAGCTACAACGTCGGCTACATGCGCGGGCTCAAGGAACACGCCCAGACGCGGTACTATTTCTGCTTCGCCATCGCCATCTTCGGCGCGGTCGGCGTGGCGCTGGCCGCCAATGTCTTCACGCTGTACCTCTTCTACGAGGTCATCACCGTCTTCACCTACCCCCTGGTCGCCCATCACCAGGACGCGGAAGGGTTCGCCGGCGCCCGCAAGTACCTGGTTTACCTCATGGGGACTTCCAAGCTCTTCCTGTTGCCGGCCATGGTGCTGACCTATGTGTTGTGCGGCACCCTCGAGATGAATCTCGGCACTGTCGTGTCAGGCATTTTCCCGGCCGACGTCGTGGCGGAGCATCCCAATCTGGTGCGGCTGACCTATGTCCTTTACATCTGCGGTCTGGCCAAGGCGGCTTTGATGCCGTTCCACAACTGGTTGCCCTCGGCGATGGTTGCGCCGACGCCGGTGTCGGCCTTGCTGCATGCGGTGGCGGTGGTCAAGGCGGGCGTCTTCTCGATGAGCCGCATCATTCTGTCGGGCTTCGGTGTCGAGACGATGAACAGCCTGGGCCTCGGGTTGCCCACCGCTTATCTGGCTGCCTTCACCATCGTGGTCGCCTCGCTCATCGCACTGACCAAGGACGACATCAAGGCCCGCTTGGCCTATTCGACGGTGAGCCAGCTTTCCTACGTCATCATCGGCGTTTCCTTGCTGACCCCGATGGCGGTGCAAGGCGGCCTTCTTCATATCGCCAATCACGCCTTCGCCAAGATCACGCTGTTCTTCGGCGCCGGTGCCATCTATGTGATGACACATCAGAAAAAGATCAGCCTGATGAACGGCTTGGGCCGCAAGATGCCGTGGACCTTCGGCGCCTTCGGTTTGGCCTCGCTGTCGATGATCGGCATGCCGCCGGTCTGCGGTTTCGTCTCCAAATGGTATCTGGTCAACGGCACTCTGCAGGCCGGTCAGGTCGTCCTTCTGGTGGCTTTGCTGGCCTCGACGGCGCTTAACGCCGGTTATTTCGTGCCGATCTTTTATCGCGCCTTTTTCAAGGAGCCGGTGATCGCCATCGAAAATTACAAGGAGGCCCCGTTGACCATGGTGGTGCCGCTTTGCTTCACGGCGCTGATGTCGGTGGTCCTCGGGTTCTATCCGCAGTTGTTTCAGGACTTCATTCGTGTCTTCGGGAATTACTAGGAAACGGCTATGAGCAGTCTTGGCGCAGTGTTCGAACGGCTCAGAGGCCAGCACAGGCTCTGGCGAAATCTCTTTTTCGTCCTCCTGGTCGTCCTCCTCGGCCTCAATCTGGTCATCGGGCCGGACGAGGCACATTTCGGGGCAGACCGCTATCCAGGGTTCTTCGCCGGATTCGGCTTGATCGTCGGCGCGGCCGTCGTGCTGATCGTGGAAAAGATCGTCCGTCCTCTCATCGCCCGCAAAGAGGATTTCTATGGTGATCTCTAATTTCATTCACCCCTCTGTGGGCTTTCTTCTGCTGGCTCTGATTCTGCCGTTCCTGCCTGGCCGGCAGTGGAAGTGGCTGCTGCTCGTCCCGCCGATCGTCGCCCTTTGGAGCGTCTTTTCCATGGCGCCGGGCGTCTATGCCGTGCTGCCCTACCTTGGCGAACAGGTGACCCTGGGACGCGTCGACTCGCTGTCGCTGATCTTCGCGCAGGTCTTCGCCGTCATGTCGCTGATCGGCATGATCTACGCCCTGAACGTCGAGGACAAAGGCCAGCATATCGCGGCATCGCTCTATGTGGCGGGCAGCTTCGGCTGCGTGTTCTCGGGCGATTACATCAGCCTGTTCGTCTTCTGGGAACTGATGAGCATCGGCTCGACCTTCCTGGTCTTCCTGAACCGGACACGGGAATCGACGCTGGCGGGGTTCCGCTACTTCCTGTTTCACACCGTCGGCGGACTGTTCCTGCTGGGTGGTTTGCTGCTGCGCTACAAGGCCACCGGAAGTTTTGCGTTCGACCACATTCCGTCGGCCGATGCCGCCCTCTATGACTGGCTGATTCTCATCGGTTTCTGTGTCAACGCCGCAGTCGTGCCGTTGCATGCCTGGCTGCCGGATGCCTATCCGCGCGCCACGCCATCCGGGGCGGTGTTCATGTGCGCCTTTACCACCAAGACGGCGGTCTATGTCCTGGCGCGTGGCTTCGCCGGCTGGGAAGTGCTGGCGGTGGCTGGAGCGGTGATGGCGGTTTACGGCGTGTTCTATGCCATCATTGCCAATAGCGCCCGGCGTGTTCTGGCCTACGACATCATTTCCCAGGTGGGATACATGGTTGTCGGCATCGGTGTCGGCACCGCGCTCACGCTCGATGGCACGGCGGCGCACGCCTATGCCCACATCCTCTACAAGAGCCTGCTGTTCATGAGCGTCGGCTGCCTGATCTACGCGGTCGGCACCGACAAGCTGGAGAAACTGGGCGGTCTGGCCGAACGTCTGCCCTGGGTGACCATCCTCTTCACGGTGGGCGCCATGTCGATCTCGGGCATGCCGCTGTTCAACGGCTTCGTCACCAAGACGATGACCATCGCCGGCACGGCCGAGGCCCATCATACCTGGCAGGCCTTGGCGCTCGAAGTTGCCACGGCGGGAACGTTCATCGCTGTCGGCATCCGGTTGCCCTATTTCGTCTTCTGGCGGCGCAAGCCGGAGGGAAGCTGGAACGATGCCGCAATGAAACCCATTCCGTGGAACATGTATGCCGGCATGGCGTTGGCCGCCGTTCTCTGCATCGCGCAGGGGCTCTACCCCGACATGCTCTATCGCTCGTTGCCCTTCCCTGTCGAAGAGCCCTATGTCCCCTGGACTCAGTGGCATGTCCTGCAGGCTCTTTTGTTGTTGGGCTTTTCGGGACTGGCGGTGGTCCTCCTGCGCGGCATCATCACCGTGCGGTCGGGCATCAATCTCGATTTCGACTATTTCTACCGGTTGATCGGTCGGGCGGTTCTGGCTTTGCTGTGCCACCCGTTCGCCTGGCTCGATGACCGCTGGACCGAGGCGTACCGCGTCGGTGGCCTGCGCGGCCTGATGCTTGTCGCCTCGGGTTGTTCCTGGTTCGACAGGCAGGGGATCGACGGGGTGGTCGATGGTTCTGCCGCCGCGGTCCTGGGTGTGGGCCGTATCGGGGCGAAAGTGCAGAACGGCAATATTCAGGACTATCTGGCGATGGCCACTGTGCTTGGGCTGGCCGTATTCGGATTGGTCTGGTACCTGGGTTAGAACCCGAGCGGCGCCTGAGCCCGCCGAAGCGGGAGGCGCAGGTGTCACATTCAAGTCCAGTGTTCGTTCTTGGCAAATGCCGATCGGAGACTGGGTCGGGAAACGTAACGGAGTAACTGCGTTGGATTTCGCCTATCCGGTTCTCAGCAGTCTGATCTTCTTTCCGCTTCTGGCGGCTGCGGGGCTCTTTTTCATCCGCGGCGAGTCCATCGTGCGGAAATACACGCTGATCGCATCCCTCATCGAGGTCGTGCTGGCATTGCCGCTGACTGCCTACCAGTTCAACGCGGATTTCCAGTTCATCGAGCGGCTGTCCTGGGTTCCCCAGTGGGGACTCGAATATCATCTGGCGGTGGACGGCATCAGCATCCTGATGGTCTGGTTGACGCTGTTCACGCTGCCGCTTTGCGTGCTGTGCTCGTGGACCGGCATCGGCAAGCGCATCAAGGAATTCCATATCTGCCTGCTGTTCATGACGGCGGCCTGCATCGGCGTCTTCACGTCGATGGATCTGGTGCTGTTCTATGTGTTCTGGGAAGCCATGCTGATCCCGATGTATCTGCTGATCGCGGTCTGGGGCGGCGACGAGCGCAAATACGCGTCGATCAAGTTCTTCCTCTACACGTTGGCGGGTTCGACGCTGCTTCTGGTGGCGATCGTCGCTTTCCGTATCGCCGGCGGCACTTTCTCGATTCCCGATCTGATGCAGCAGACCTTCAGCTTCCGCTTCCAGTGCCTGTGCTTCCTCGCCATGGCCCTGGCCTTCGCCATCAAGGTGCCGATGTTCCCATTCCATACCTGGCTGCCGGCCGCCCATGTGCAGGCGCCGGCCGCCGGGTCGGTCATTCTGGCAGCCATTCTGCTGAAGATGGGAACCTATGGCTTCCTGCGGTTCTGCCTGCCGCTGACGCCAGCGGCCAGCGAGTATTTCGCACCGATGATGATCGCCATTTCGATCGCCTCGATCCTCTATGGCGGGGCGGTGGCCCTTGGGCAAAGCGACATCAAGAAGCTGGTGGCCTATTCCTCGGTCGGCCACATGGGCTTTGTCACCTTGGGCATCTTTCTGTTCAATCAGCGCGGCGTCGAAGGCGCGCTTTTCCAGATGCTGAACCACGGTGTCGTCACCGGCGGCCTGTTCATGATGATCGGCACCGTCTATGAGCGCAGCCACACCCGCGACATCAGCAAGAACATGGGGTTGGGCAAATATATGCCGGCCTACATGTTCTTCTGGGGACTTTTCTCGCTGGCATCCCTCGGTTTCCCGGGAACCAACGGTTTCGTCGGTGAAATTCTGGTTTTCATTGGCGCTTTCAAGCACAGCCTGCTGGTCGGTCTGTTGCTGGTGCCCGGCGCGTTGCTGGGAACCGCCTATATGTTCCGGGTCAGCCTCAAGATGGCCTGGGGCCAGCCGTCGGCTGCCAAGGATTGGAAAGACCTTTGCCCCCGCGAGTGGGTTTTCCTGCTGGGTCCGGCCGTGATGGTCTTCTACATCGGGTTGGCTCCGGGTGTGTTTTTCCAGATGATAACGCCCTCCGTCGAGAAGCTGCTTGCCCAATACGACTCGGGGCGGGTGGCAACTCGGACGGTAGAAACGACGCAAACGCTTGCCCATGTGCCGACGACTGGCCTTGGGAATGCGAAGAACTAGGGAGAGATCGTCGTGAACTTCAACCCGGCTTTGATCGTACCGGAACTCTTCCAGTTTTTCCTGATTCTGGCGTTGTTCCTTCTTAGTGTGCTGAACGGCAAGGGGCCGCGCGCCGAAAAATGGGTGCCGCTGCTGGCGGCCGTTGGGATTGTCGTCGCCGTCGCCTCGTTTAACGCGCACGGCATGATGTTCGCCGATGTCTACAAGATCGACGGACTGTCCCAGTTCTTCAAAGTGGTCATCGCCGTCTGCTTCTTCGTGACCACGCTCAATGCGTCGCGTCAGCCGACGTTGGCCGAGGATCGGCGGGCCGACTATTATCTGTTCCTTGCCCTGTCGACCTGGGGCCTGATGCTTCTGTCCTCGACCACCGAGCTTTTCAGCATCTATCTGGCGCTGGAGTTGTCCTCCTACAGCCTCTACACGCTCATTTCTCTGCGTGCCAAGGACAAGCGGGCCGCGGAAGCCGGCATCAAATACATCGTGTTTGGCGCGGTCGCCACCGCACTTTCCCTTTATGGCCTGTCCTACGTCCTGGCCGGCCAGCACACCACCTATATCGCCGAACTCGCGGCCAAGTCCTGGAAGTTTGCCGACGCACCGATGGCGGTCGTCGGGTTGACGCTGTTTCTGGTCGGCATGTTCTACAAGCTGGCGCTGTTTCCCTTCCACTTCTGGTGTCCCGAGCTCTACCAGGGCGCCAGCAACGAAACCGCGACCTTCGCGGCCACCCTGCCCAAGCTGGGCGCCGTGGTTATCCTGGTGCGCCTGTCGACGCTCCTGACGCCGGGTCTTGAGATCACCACCATCCTGGCCTGGTTGGGCGCCATCTCGATGACGTTCGGCAATCTTTGCGCCCTGGCCCAGAAGGACGTGAAGCGTATGCTCGGTTTCTCGTCGGTGGCGCACGCCGGCTATATCATGGTCGGTCTGGTGGCCGGAACGGCGGAGGGAATGGCGGCGGCGGCGTTTTACGCGCTTGCCTATGTGGCGATGAATTTGCTGGCCTTCTGGGTGGTCAGCCGCGTCGCCTCGGACGGCCGCAATCTCGAACTGGATGACTTGAACGGGCTCTATAAACGCGCTCCGGCACTCGCCTTGTCGCTGGGCGTCGGGGCAATCGCGCTGGTCGGCCTGCCGCCGACCGTCGGGTTCATCGGCAAGCTGTTCCTGATCACCGCCGCCTGGAATCATGGCTATAACTGGCTTGTCGTCACCCTGGCGGTCAACAGCGCTTTCGCCATCTATTATTACCTGTCGCTGATTCGCCATGCCTATACCGAGGAAACGGTGCCGGAAGGCCGGTCGGCCCCAGACACCAGCGCGTTCAGCCTGGTCGGAGCGGGAATCTTGAGCGCCGTGGTGCTGGTTCTCGGCATAATGCCCAGTCCCGTCTTCGAATTTGCCATCGCCGCCGGACGCGGGCTGTTTAAGTAGTCTGTCCGGATGCCACAAGAAAAAGGCCCTTGGCGTCGATATGCCAAGGGCCTTTTTCGTTTATGCAGACAAGGATGTAAGCGTCGCCCCGCCATCGCCTGTTCATTTGTTCGCGCGTCGCTGAGAATCCGGTCATCAACGACGGAGGTCTCGGATGCTTGGCGATAGTCATACGCCTACCATTATGCCCAACACGATGCGCCGGATCGAGGTAAT
>JARLJB010000190.1 GCA_031291415.1 Telmatospirillum sp. | reverse complement strand
GTTTGCGGAAAGGCGCTGTTCCGGGCAAAGACATGGTAGGGCGCCGTTGCGGAATTGTGGGGGAGCAGACTTGATCTCATCGATTTCAGCCCCGCTCCTGATCCACGTCGGTCTGGCGTTCGCGCTGTCGCTGCGCATTCTCTATCGCAAGCTGCAGGTCAATACGGCACTGGCATGGATTGTCGTGTTGATTGCCATGCCGATCGCCGGGCCGGTGCTCTATGGCCTGTTTGGCGCGCATAGCCTTGGCCAGCGCCGGCTGAAAATCGGCCAGCGCATTCGCCGCTATTACCAGAAGGCTTATGCGGTTGCACGCGCGGACGGCGTAGATCTCGCGGGGATCGCCGAACCGTTCGGTGCGCTGGCAGGATCGATCGCGCGCGAGAGCGGCTTTCCCGTGCTGGCGCGCAATGCGTATACCATCCTGACCGATGCAGGCGAAATTCTGGAAAGCATGGGCCGCGACATCGATCGGGCGCAAAGCGATTGCTGCCTGGAATTCTACATCATCGATCCGAGCGGGCGGGTCGAAGCGATTTTGGACGCGGTGCTCCGGGCGGCGTCGCGCGGCGTTTCATGCACGATCCTGGCCGATGATTACGGCAGCAAGCCGTTCTTTCGCTCGGTATGGCCCGCGCGCCTGCGGGCCGCAGGGGTAAACGTGATCCACTCGCTGCCGGTCGCGGTGATCAAGTCGTTTTCGAAGCGATCCGATTTGCGCAACCATCGCAAGCTGCTGATCTGCGACAGGTCGGTTGCCTATACCGGCAGCTTCAATCTCGTCGATCCGCATCTGTTCAAATCCGGCAGCCACGTCGGCGAATGGATCGACCTGATGATGCGCGTCGAGGGGCAGATGGTCGATGCGATTGCCTGTGTGTTCAATGCCGACGCCCTGCTCGATACGCCCGAGTCCAAAGACTGGCGCACGGTTATCGGCAACAGGGCTCAGGACAGGGACTTGCCGGCATTGCCCTTCGACGCGCGCAAGGCGGCATCTCCCGACAGCAGGATCTTGATGCAGTTGCTGCCGTCGGGGCCGGAAATGGCCGATGCGACGATCTTCGAATTCATCGTCGCCGCCATTTTCAACGCGCGCCGCCGCGTGCGCATCGTCACGCCCTATTTCATCCCCGATCAGGCAGTTCTGCTTGCGCTGAAATCGGCGGCCAAACGCGGCGTTGCCGTCGAAATCATCGTCCCAGAAAAAGTCGACACGCGGATCGGCCAATATGCGAGCGAGGCGTCTTACGAGGAATTGCTCGGCGCGGGCGTCGCCATCGGGCGGTTCACCGGCGGACTGCTCCATGCCAAGGCGGTCCTGATCGACGAAGGCGTCACGCTGTTCGGCACAGTCAACATGGACATGCGCAGCTTTTACCTGAATCTCGAACTCAGCCTGATCCTCTATGACCGTCAGATCAGCGCCGATCTCGATACCATCATCGACACTTATGCCGCGCGCAGCACGATGATCGACAAAGCAGCCTGGTCCACCCGCCCCCGCACCCAACGCTTCCTCGAAAACCTCCTCCGCCTCGCCGGACCACTGCTGTAGGCTCTTTCCGACAGCGAGCCGCCGCCACAGCCAAGACCGCAAGACCAACCACGGGTCGATGTGTCGAGATCGCGGGACTACAGAGATCGGTTTCGCCCCAGGACCAGACATTCGGCACCTCTGCTCGGGCCATCGGAACCGGTCATAGGTTCATAAAGGCGTGGTCGAAATTGAACCGACGACGGGCTGGGTGGACCCGAATTAAACCGGTATCGCTGGAGCGCTTTGTTCATCACTTGAAGTTTGACCCGTCCTCGTCGGTGGAATTCCGCCGCGCTCCATGACATTGTATGCGTGCTGGGACAGGAGCGAGGGATTGTGTCTTACCCGGATCAACACGCTGATCACCAAGCAGCGGACGCCGCTTTGCGAGTTTGAGACGAACAAAAAAATGGGGGCCGTAGCCCCCACCTTATTTGGTGCAATCAAGTTGCTTGTTAACAACCAGACCTGCGATTTCTGAGGAACCCATGTGCAAAAACATCGGCCTGCTGTCAACGGTCCAGTTGCAACTAGGTATGGACATCATCTCGCTGAGACATATTGCAGATGACACCTGCCTGTTGAAGCGCGTCTGGTTGTGGAGCCCAGATGCTAGTGCTACTCACATTCTTCGCTGAATTGGGCAATCTGGCTAGCCCGCTTCGATCCGAGGAAGGAATCTCGCCGAAGCTG
>JARLJB010000189.1 GCA_031291415.1 Telmatospirillum sp. | reverse complement strand
GGCAGGGGCATCAGGTACTCGGCGCGCGCACGATTGCCGAGGCACTCACGCTGGCGCCGGATGTCGATGCGGCTTTGATCGACTATGACCTTGATCGCGGGGAAACCGGACTGGAATTGATCGATCGGTTGCAGGAAACGGCGCCGCAAGTTGCGCTGGCGATGATCAGCGCGGCGCAAGATCCGGTCTTGCAGGCCGCCTTGCGTCGGCGCGGCGTGCCGTTCTTTGCCAAGCCGGTTCAGCCCGAAGTGCTCGCCACGTTTCTGGCAAGCCTGTCAAAGCGCGAGGTCGAGCCCCAGTGAGCGCGCCGCCAGCGCGGCTTGCGTGCGGTTTTGCACGTCGAGCTTGCGCATGATGGCGGTCATGTGGGCTTTGACAGTGGCCTCGCTCATTCCGAGATCATAGGCGATCTGTTTGTTGAGCTTGCCTTCGAGCACGGCGAGCAGAACCTTGAGCTGGGTCGGGGTCAGCCCCGCAACGGTGCCGCGGACGCGATCGACCGGGTTTGGCGCCGGGGGTGCCGCCGTTTCGGCATTGGCCTCCGCTTCGTCATTGGCGGCGCGTAGGCGTGAGCCGTTGAGCGCAGCGCGAATGGCCGCTTCGATTTGCGGCAGGTCGGCATCCTTGCGCAGGAAGCCGACGGCGCCAAAGGCGCGCGCCTCATCGGCGGCATTGGCATTGTCGGCGCCCGATACGACCAGAATCGGCACAGTCGGACGTTCGGCGTGAAGCAGGGCAATGCCCGAATAGCCTACTGCGCCCGGCATTTTGAGATCGAGCGTAATAAGCGCGAGGTCGGCTGTTTCCGCCGCGGCTTTGGCCGCAGAGGCCAGAGTGCCAGCTTCAATCACGCGCGCTTCGGGCACTGCAGTAGACAGCGCGAGCGCCAGTGCCTGGCGGAACAGCGGATGATCATCCGCGATGAGGACCGTACAACTCAAGATTTCTCCCCGTTCCGGAAATCTCGTGCCGGCCCGTCGCCACGCCTCTTTGCGCAGTGTCCGCACCGACCCCCGTTTTTGGGCAAGTCCAGCCTCTTTATACCCCAAGCGAGCCACCGCAAGAGCGAGACTCGTGCAAATGCGTCCTCATCGCATCAAATTTTCGCAAGCCATCGCCCGCCGGTGGACCGCACCGGCGGGTTATGCCTTGATTTCGCCCTGAACGGGCTTGTCATCTGGCCCTTGGGCGCCGCCCGGTTCAGGCCGGGCTGAGCTCCGGTCGGTTGGCCAAGAGGTTGTCGACCACCGAAGGGTCCGCCAGCGTCGATGTGTCGCCCAGGTTCGACAGGTCGTTTTCGCCGATCTTGCGCAAGATGCGGCGCATGATCTTGCCCGACCGGGTCTTGGGCAGGCCCGGCGCAAACTGGATGACATCGGGTGTGGCGATCGGGCCGATCTCGTGGCGGACCCACTGGATCAAGGCCTTGCGCAGCGCATCGTCGGGTTCGACTTCGGCGTTGCAAGTGACAAAGGCGTAGATCCCCTGGCCCTTGATCTCGTGCGGCATGCCGACGACGGCGGCTTCGGCGACTTGCGGGTGGGCGACAAGCGCGCTTTCGATTTCCGCCGTGCCCATGCGGTGGCCCGAGACATTGATCACGTCGTCGATGCGTCCGGTGATCCAGTGATACCCGTCTTCATCGCGGCGGCAGCCGTCGCCGGTGAAATACATTCCCTTGAACGTGGTGAAATAGGTCTGGAAAAAGCGTTCCTCGTCGCCCCAGACCCCGCGCATCTGACCCGGCCAACTGTCGGTGATGACGAGGCAGCCGTCGGCCGGGCCGTCGATGAAATTGCCGTCGTTGTCGACAAGTGCGGGCTTGACGCCAAAAAAGGGCCGGCTTGCCGAGCCCGGCTTGAGCGCCGTCGCACCGGGAAGCGGGGTGATCATCGCCCCGCCGGTTTCTGTCTGCCACCAGGTGTCGACGATCGGGCAGCGGCCCTCGCCGACCACTTTGTGATACCACTCCCAGGCTTCCGGATTGATCGGTTCGCCCACCGAGCCGAGCAGACGCAGCGAGGCGCGACTGGTCTTTTTGACCCATTCATCGCCCTCGCGCATCAGTGCGCGCAGCGCGGTAGGCGCGCCGTAGAAGATCTCGACGTCATACTTGTCGACGATCTGCCAGAATCGGCTGGCGTCGGGATAGTTGGGGACGCCTTCGAACATGACCGTGGTCGCGCCGTTCATCAACGGGCCATAGACCACATAGGAATGGCCGGTGACCCAGCCGATGTCGGCTGCGCACCAGTAGATCTGTCCGGGGCGATAATCGAACACGTATTCATGGGTCATCGAGGCCCAGACGGCATAGCCGCCGGTGGTGTGCAGCACGCCTTTGGGCTTTCCGGTCGAGCCCGAGGTATAAAGGATGAACAGCGGATCTTCGGCGTTCATTTCTTCGGGAGGGCAGTCCGCCGACTGTTGCGCGACGGCGCTTTCCCAGTCGATGTCGCGCCCTTCGTGCATGGTCACGGCGCCGCCGGTGCGCTTGAGCACGATCACCGTGTCGACATCGGGGCACTGCTTCAGCGCATCGTCGACATTGGCTTTGAGCGGCACCTTGCGACCGCCGCGCAGGCCTTCGTCGGACGTCAGGACGATACGGCTGTCGCAATCGCCGATGCGCCCGGCGAGGGCATCGGGCGAAAATCCGGCAAACACGATCGAATGGATCGCGCCGATTCGCGCGCAGGCGAGCATCGCGACGGCCGCCTCGGGCACCATCGGCAGATAGATCGTCACCCGGTCTCCGCGCTTGACCCCGCGCGATTTCAACAGGTTGGCCAGGCGGCCGACATCGGCATGAAGCTGGCGATAGGTAATGCGACGTTCCGGCTCGGTCGGGCTGTCGGGTTCCCAGATGATCGCGATGTCGTCGCCGCGCGTCGCCAGGTGCCGGTCAAGACAGTTGGCCGAAAGGTTGAGCGTGCCGTCCTCGAACCATTTGATGCCGAAATCGGCTTCGTGGAACGAGGTGTTCTTGACTTTGGAAAAGGGCTTGATCCAGTCGAGCCGCTGCGCCTCGTCGCGCCAGAAAGCCTCCGGTTCGTCGATCGAGCGACGATACATCTCGAAATAGCGCGCTTCATCGATCAGCGCTGATGTGGCCCACTCGGCCGGCACCGGATAAATTGCCTCGCCCATGTTACAGGCTCTCCTCTCTTATTTGCATCCAATCTAACCCAGCTGCGTCGTCGCCAACGTCTAGACCATGGTCGTAAGTATAGGACTGATTGGCCGTCGCATGCAAAGCGGATCGCGCGACCTGGTCGCGGTAAGTGTCTCAGCAAACAGACACTGGCGGATGCTGCAAATGTCTTGCCCGGATGAGCCCTGCGATGAGTCAAGGCGCTCTCGCAAACCGGCAAATCCGCCTCGCGGGGCGACTAAGTAATAATTCTCATATTCATCAAGCCGTAGAATTAAAAAGATAAACTCTATGTAACAACCGCCCCGTCTAGACGATGGTCGTAGATCTAAGACCAATATCTCGCTGGTTCCCTGGGCGGCGTACAGAGACATTCGCGTTAGTGCCCCGGCAGAAGCAGGCATTACCGAGAGGATAGCGATGAATAATTCGATTGCGCGGCGCATGGCTGCGACCAATGGCAACGCTGCGTCGATCGCGCCTGTCTGCGCGTCCAGGCAGCGGTGCTGTATGGAAAAGTCCATTGAGCGTGCAAAAACGCAACGTCTGTAAACGTCCTGCGGTGCGTCACTCCGCAGACAGGATGACTGCAACCTGGCTCGGCAAACCATTGTGGCAGGCGAAAGCGACAAAGGTCGTAATGTTCCGACCATGGTCAGGCTGGCCGGACCGAAACGCGGACGCAACATTGCATAGTGTTCGGAAATTCGGATCCAGTTTGGCCGAAATCTGAATAGATTTTCCAAAATTTTCAAAAAATACAACTATCAGGAGAGGATAATGCGTTATCGCATGCGGCCACGCGCCGGCAACAATTTTTGCGCCCAGGCCATTTTTCTTGCAACTACGTCGGTGATTGCGAGCTTTGCCTTTGGCAATACAGCGCATGCGGATACACCGATTGCCGATGGTGTTTCCATCTTCGCCACGGTTGACGTTGGCGTTGCCTATCAATCGGCGGGCGTACCGCTCAACGGCGCGTCGGTCGGCGGCCTGGAATATCAGGCCTTTACCACTACCCGCAATTTCAACGGCTCGCAGACAACTTTGGCCGAAAACGCCCTGGAACAGTCAAAGATCGGCCTTGGCGTGTCGGAAAAGCTGGGGGATTCGGGCCTGTCGGCGGTCGGCCGATTGGAAACCGCATTCAACCCGCTGTCAGGCGAATTGAGCAATGCGTGCAAGTCGCTGGCGGAAAACAGCGGTGTCGGCACTCCGGCCAATCCGCAGGGGCAGAACGCCAACTATGACTCGAGCCGGTGCGGCCAGGCAATCAATGGTATTCTCTATGGCGGTCTTGCCAGCAAGACATACGGGACGCTGACCTTCGGGCGCCAACTCTCGCTGGTTCAGACGGCGCTGTTGACTTATGATCCGCAGATCGTCGCCCCGGCTTTTTCGTTCTTCGGCTATTCCGGCTTCGAGGCGGGCGCCGGTTCCACCCAGGCAACCCGGCTTGACAATTCGGTGCAATATACGCTGACCGTGGGCGAATTTCATGCTGCCGGGCTCTATTCTTCGGGCGGTCTGGACACCGGCGTTCTGGGCAGGACCTATATGGCGGACCTTGGCGTTACGCACGGCGGGCTTCAACTCGACGCGCTGTTCGTTCGGGCAAACGGCGCCGTCAACCTGCGATCGTCGTTTGACAACGGCCCGTCTCCGACCACCGGCAGCCCGCCGGCAGGCCTTGCCGCGTTCATTTCGAAAAACACGTCCTGGAACGCGATGGGCAAATATACGCTAAGCCTTGCCAACAAGGCTACGCTCGCGCTCTATGCCGGGTATAGTCACATCGAAAAGGCCCATGCCGATTATAATGGCGGGGCGTCGCAGGGTGATTATCCGATCAACGTCGGCATCAATATCAACCAGACGGCAAAGTATGACGTGGTCTGGTTGGGCACGCGCTGGACCAGCGCCAAAGGGCTGTCGATTTCCGCAGGGCTCTACCACATTCACCAAAAAGATTGGACGATTGGTCTCGGCACCAATGGCAATGATAACCTGACGTGTAACGATGGCGTCGGCCTGCTCTGCGCGGGCAATTTCAACGAGGCCTCGCTGGTGATCGACAAGCCGGTTGTCAAGCACCTCGATGTCTACGCCGGTGCCAACTATTCGGTGGTGACCAACGGTCTCGCTTGGGGCTTTGCTTCCGACCAGGGCGGCGCGGGGAATGGCCGGATGGGCAGCCAGGATCAGGTCACGCTTACCACGGGCGTGCGATTGAAATTCTGATACTGCATTGACGGTCTTGCCCGATCAGTCTTCTGCGGGCGCGCAATAACCAATAATAACGTGCCTCGGCTGCGCCGGGGCACCGGGAGAGTGTGTCATGGCATCGACATTCGACGACATACCCAAACATCACGTCGCCACGCACAGCGAAAAGATGGTGATTACTGCCAGTTCGCTGGGCACGGTGTTCGAATGGTATGATTTCTATCTTTACGGCCTGCTGACCGCGATCATCGCATCGCAGTTTCTGACCGGGCTCAATCCGACAACCGCCTATATCATGGCGCTGCTGGTGTTTGCTTCGGGCTTTATCGTG
>JARLJB010000188.1 GCA_031291415.1 Telmatospirillum sp. | reverse complement strand
CGTGATTCACTGTCCCCGCCCGTAGCAAGATACATCTCTGCCCTCATGCGCTGACTTGCGAATCTCGCATTTATACCACATCATGATAGCTTAAGACAAATCTGCACTATCTATGGAATTTTGTGACTCAGTAGTACTAGGAGATGTTCGTCAGACGGAGCAGATCGGTTTCGATCGCCGGCTGGCGACTGAAGATCTCGGCGACGATCGCCTCGGCCAGGGCCTCACGGGTCCGTCCGCCGACCTCGATCATCTGGGCCTTTTCGGTCCGCGGTTTCGGGGCGAAGACATGCTTGACCACGGTCGGCGAGCCCCGCAGGCCGCATTTCCCCGGATCCTCGACACCGGCCTCGGCGGCACCCCAGCGGATCACCTCGGCGCGAGCGGCCCGCAAGGCGTTTTCAACGCTTCCGCGGCGCAGCTCGTTGGTACCTTCGAGCATAGTGATCAACACCGGCAGACGGCTCTCAAGGACCTGCAGACCGCCTTCGGCCCGCCGTTGCACCCGGATGACGCCGCTCGAGGGGTCGAGCGCGTCGATGCTGGCGATATAGGTCAGCTGGTTGAATTTCAGGCGCTTGGCGATCCCCGGGCCAACCTGTGCCGTATCGCCGTCGATGGTCTGCTTGCCGGTGAAAACGATCTGCGGCGTTCCCCAGGTGGCGCCGATCTTGTCGATGGCGGTGGCGAGAGCGAAGCTGGTCGCCAGCGTGTCGGACCCGGCAAAGCAACGGTCGGTCAGCAGGACGGCGCGGTCGGCACCCAAGGTCAGCGCCTTGCGGATGGTATCCTCGGCCATCGGCGGACCCATGGTGAGAACGGTGATGGTGGCGTCGAACTGGTCGCGGAGCTTCAATGCCTCTTCCAGGGCAAACAGGTCATAGGGGTTGATGATCGAGGGAACACCCTGGCGCATGATGGTGTTGGTCACCGGATGCACGCGGATCTGGGCGCTGTCGGGAACCTGTTTGATGCAGACGACGATATGCATCCTGTCTGTCTCCTTGGCGTGAGGAATAGCGGCCCGGGGCATCATGACGCGATGCCTTCCGGCCGTTCGTTTTCGGGCGCATTGGGATGCCCACGCAGCTTTCCCTGCATGTGGTTGACGCGCGCTTCCAGAAAATCGATACGGTCGAGCAGGACGGCGATGGCATCGCCGACCGGATCGGGAATCAGGTGGTGCTCAAGGTCGATGCGTCCGTCGATGCGCCGGCGATGACGCGGATCCTTGACGACTTTGCCGGGAATGCCGATGACGGTCATGTCGGGGGGGACATCGGCGATGACCACGGAATTGGCACCCACCCTGGCGCCCCGGCCGACAGTGATGGGGCCGAGGATCTTGGCGCCGGCGCCGACCAGGACGCCATCCTCGAGGGTAGGATGGCGCTTGCCGCCCGACCAGGTGGTGCCGCCCAGCGTGACCCCGTGGTAAAGGGTGACGTCGTCGCCGATCTCCGCCGTTTCACCGATCACCACGCCAGCCCCGTGGTCGATGAAGAAACGCCGGCCGATGGTCGCACCCGGATGAATGTCGACATTGGTCAGCAAGCGGCCGAGCCAGGACAGGACGCGCGCCGCGAACCGCAGATGACGGCGCCACAGCAGGTGCGACAGGCGGTGAAAGATGACCGCATGGACGCCGGGATAGGTCAGCAGTATTTCCAGTGTCGACCGGGCGGCCGGGTCGCGCGCCTTGACGCAGGCGACGTCGGCGCGGATCAGGGCGATCAGGCCCGGTTCCTGCGGACAGAGAAGCAGGTCGTTGGCAATGACGGGCGGTATGGAATAGGAGGTCATCGGCATTTCCATCCTTCGGGTCACGCGTAGGTCGGGTTGAAGGCGGTCGGCGGCTGTCCGTCGCCTTGCCAGAAGGGCGACATGGCGCGCAGGTTGGCGATGACGCCCGGCAGGACGTCGAGAACGCGATCGACGTCCTCGGGGCCGTTCTCACGCGAGAAGGAAAAGCGGATGGCGCCATGCGCGGCGGTGTAGGGAATGTTCATGGCGCGCAGCACATGCGACGGTTCCAGCGATCCCGAGGTGCAGGCCGAGCCGGACGAGGCGGCGATCCCTTCCTTGTTCAGCATCAGCAGAATGCCCTCCCCCTCGATGCATTCGAAGGCGACGTTGGTGGTGTTGGGCAGCCGGTTGTCGGCGTCGCCGGTAACGAAACAGCTGCCGACGCTTTGCAGAATTCCCGCTTCCAGACGGTCACGCAGGGCCTTGACCCGCGTCACCTCGTCATTCATCGACAGGGCGGCCAGTTCGGCAGCCTTTCCCAGGCCGACGATGGCCGGGACGTTCTCCGTTCCAGCCCGGCGGCCGCGTTCCTGATGACCGCCGCGAACGAAGGGCCGGAAGCGGATGCCGCGGCGGACATAGAGGGCGCCGACGCCTTTCGGACCATGCAGCTTGTGTCCCGACAGCGACAGCATGTCGATGTCGGTTTCGGCCAGCGTCATCGGGATTTTGCCAACCGCCTGAACCGCGTCGGTATGGAACAGAGCGCCGGCCTCATGGGCCAGTTCCGCCAGGGTCTCGACCGGGAACAGCGTCCCGGTCTCATTGTTGGCCCACATCACGGTGGCAATCGCGGTTCGTCCCGACAGAGCGCGGCGATAGGCGTCGATGTCGAGACACCCCCGCGAATCCACCGGGATCCGATGGACGCGGACGCCGCGGGTCCGCTCCAGATGTTCGCAGAGTGACAGGATGGCGGGATGCTCCACCATGCTGGTGACGATTTCGTCACGGCCGCTTTGGGTTTCCAGGGCCGACAGGATCGCCGCGTTGTCGGATTCGGTTCCGCCGGAGGTGAAGATGACCTCGTGGTCGAATTCGGCGCCCAGCAGCGACTGGATCTGCTGGCGGGCAGCCTTCACGGCGCCGCCGACCGCCGAGCCGAAGGCATGCATCGACGAGGCGTTGCCGAAATGCTCGGTGAAGAACGGCAGCATGCTCTCCACGACCACGGGATCGACGCGTGTCGTGGCGTTGTTGTCGAGATAAACCGGCCGCATGGCATGTCTCCTTCGTTGCTTTAGTGACCCGCCGACAGCGGAATGACCCGCAAGGGGCGGCCCAGTTTTTCGATCAGGCGTTGCTGAATTCCCTCGACGGTGAGGCTGGCCATCTGGCAACCCATGCAGGCGCCGGTCAGCTTGACCGAAACGGTGTCGCCCTCGATGTCGATCAGTTCGCAGTCGCCGCCATCGCGGCGCAAGGTGGGGCGGATCTCCTCGATCGCCTGCTCGATCTGCCGCAGACGCTGCAGCGTCGTCAGTTTTGCCGGCGCCGCGACGGGCTTGCTCCGCGGGACGATGCGGGCGGAGGCTGCCGGATCGAACGCCTCGGCGGCCTTGAGCAACCCCTCGTCGACCATCGCCCGATTGACCCGGGTCAGCACCTCTTCGACCCGTTCGGCGCAGGTGCCGCAGCTTCCGGTGACTTTCGTGTAGTGGGCGACCTGTTCGACGGTGGTCAGGCTGTTCATGCGGATCGCCCGATCGATCATTCCTTCATCAATGCCGAAGCATTTGCAGACCAAGGCGCCGTCTTCGTGGTCGTCCTCCCAGGCTTCGCCCCGGTAGTTGGCGACGGCGGCGCGCAGCGCCTCATAGCCCATGACCGAGCAATGCATCTTCTCGGGAGGCAATCCCCCCAGAAAATCGGCGATGTCCTGGTTGGTGATCCGCATGGCATCGGCCAAAGTCTTGCCGATGATCAGTTCGGTCAGCGCCGAGGATGAGGCGATGGCCGAGCCGCAGCCGAAGGTCTGGAAACGGGCATCGGTGATCACCTCGGTCGCCGCATCGATCTTCAACTGCAGCCTGAGGGCGTCGCCGCAGGACATGGCCCCCACTTCGCCGACGGCGGTCGCCTCGGCCAGGACACCGGCGTTCTTCGGGTTGAAGAAGTATTCTTTGACCTTGTCGCTGTATTCCCACATGGAAACCTCCCGCCTCTGCTCAGCCGAACGACTTGCCGCAAGAACAGCTCGACGCGGCATTGGGATTGTCGAAGGTGAAACCCGACCCTGCGACGGCCACCACGAAATCGACGGTGGTTCCGGCGAGGTAAGGTTCGCTGACCGGATCGACGAAGATCTTGACCCCGTCGTGGTCGAGGGCGATGTCATCGGGCAGCGCTTCGGCGACCAGCCCCATGACATATTTGTATCCGGCGCAGCCACCGGTCTCGACAGCGATGCGCAATCCCTCGACCGGTTCCGGTGATCCCGAGATGGCGGAGCGGACCGCGTTGATGGCGCCCTCGGTCAGTTGGATCATTGTTCGCCTCATTGTTGCAGTTGCGAGATGTAATGACCGTAAAGCAAAGGTCGTGCCATTTAATAACTAATTGAATTAATTGAAATTCGTGAATCCACTGTTTGCTTTGTCGGGTTGCTTTCATCTTGTTTGATCCATGACAAAGCAACGATTGCGAGTGCGGCGGGTTCCCTCGATTTTGCGGTGCGGCGTAGAAATTGCATTGTTTCGTTTGTTGGGAGTTCGCTGTCGGCATTCCGACATTCCGGCGGGGTCGATACCGGCGCCACCAGCGGATACCGATGATCATTGGCGTCGAGCCAACCAGGAGTGGAGGGCGGTGATGGCGGGAGTCGCAACGCAGCGCGATAAGCTGGCTCTGAGCGGCGTCTACGAGATTTCGAAATTGCTCTCGTCGCCGGCCCGTCTGGAGGCCAAGCTGGCCGGTGTTCTATCGCTGTTGTCGAGCTTTCTCGACATGCGCCATGGTCTGGTGGCGTTCCTCAATCCGGACGGATCGCCGAAAACCGTGATCGGATCGGGATGGCGCGAGACGTCGGCACATCTCTTCGCCGCCTATGTGCCGGAGCGCGCCATCGGCCGCATCGTCGCGACCCGAATGGCGCTGGTCATTCGCAATGTGGCCGACGATGCGCTTTTCTCCGATTGGCCGTTGGCCGAACAGACGGTCGACGGCAGCATCTGTTCGTTCATCGGCGTGCCGATCAAGAGCGACGACCAGGTCACGGGGACTCTGACCATCGATCGGGTCGGCGACAGCCAGTCGCAATTCTGGCTCGATGAGGATGTCCGGTTCCTGACGATGATCGCCAATCTGATCGGCCAGTCGGCGCAATTGCATGCCGTCGTCGATCGCGATCGCGATCGTCTGATCCTTGAACAGCATCGGTTGGCCAAGGCACTGTCGGACACGAAGAACCCGGGCGACACCGCGCAGGTCAAAGGAATCGTCGGCGACAGTCCGGCCATTCGCAACGTTCTCGACAAGGCGGGCATCGTCGCCAAGACCAATTCGACGGTTCTGCTTTATGGCGAGTCGGGAACCGGCAAGGAACTGTTCGCCCGGGCCATCCACGATCTGTCGCGCCGCAAGGGGGGAGCCTTCATCAAACTCAATTGCGCCGTGCTGCCGGAGGGCGTGCTGGAATCGGAATTGTTCGGCCACGAAAAGGGGGCGTTTACCGGGGCGGCCGCCCAGCGCAAAGGACGATTCGAACTGGCCGACGGCGGAACGCTGTTCCTCGACGAGATCGGAGAGATCTCTCCAGCCTTTCAGAGCAAGCTGCTCCGCGTGCTGCAGGAAGGTGAGTTCGAGCGGGTCGGCGGCAGCAAGACGCTCAAGGTCGATGTTCGTCTGGTCTGCGCCACCAATCGCAATCTGGTCGAGATGGTGGCGAAGGGAACCTTCCGGGCCGATCTCTATTATCGCATTGCCGTCGTCAATCTGACGCTTCCGCCATTGCGCGAGCGTCCCGGCGACGTGCCTTTGCTGGCCAACGAATTCCTCAGCCGCTTCAATGCCGAGAACGGCGTTGCCCTGACGTTGGAAAAGGCCGGATTGGCGGTGCTGACCTCGTGTCATTTTCCCGGCAATGTGCGGGAATTGGAAAACTGCGTCCGCCGTACCGCGACCTTCGCGCAAGGCCAGCGGATCGGTGAATTCGACTTCGCCTGCCGCAACGACGTCTGTCTGTCGGCGATCCTGTGGAAAGGCCGGCCTGAGGAGACAGCGGCGCGACCCGGCTTTACGCCTTTGCCGGTGCTGGGACAGCCTTCGGTCGGTCGGAGTGCCGAGCCGGCGGGTCGGTCCCATCCGCATGTCGAGAAGCCGCCCAGAGCCGACCTGCCGGCCCCGGTGTGGCGTCGCGGCCCCTATGCCGACGAAACGGATGAGCGGAAAAATCTGATCGAGGCCTTGGAGGCGTCGGGCTGGGTGAAGGCCAAGGCGGCCCGTCTGCTGGGGATCAGTCCGCGCCAGATCGGATACGCTTTGCGTAAATACGAGATTCCCGTGCAACGATTGCGCTTTGCACCGGCCGGCCGGCCGGTCGAGGATGATCCGTCATCGCCGGACGAAGACGCCCAGGTTTCCGAACGCGAGAACCTGATCAAGGTGATGGAGGCATCGGGTTGGGTGAAGGCCAAGGCCGCCCGTATGCTTGGATTGACGACGCGGCAGGTTGGCTACGCCCTGCAGAAGCACGAGATCCCGCTACGCAAGCTGTAGAGGGCGGGACTTTGTCGGAATTGTCCGGCCAAAACCGACGATCATCGGGCAGCGACAGGGACGACATTCCGGAAGGATTGTCCGTTTTGTTCGTTCAATTCGGTGGGTGAATCAAATTTTCCCGCTAAAACAATAGGATAGAAAACTGGCATGTGACGTGCAGTTGGTCCTCCAGTGGGTGCCGCGCCGGCCCCGAGCGACAAGCGAGGATTCGACATGCAACAGTCAGCAGAGCATTCGAGCAGCGTCGGAGCACAAGCCAACCCTCTCGACGCATTGATGCGGACGATTGCCGATCACAAGGGTTGCGGTACCGAGGGCGGCAGCGGCAAGTCGAGTTGCGGATCGTCCGCCGGCCAGGGCGACCTGCCTCCGGAAATCTGGGAGAAGGTGAAGAACCACCCCTGTTACAGCGAAGAGGCGCATCACCATTACGCCAGGATGCATGTGGCGGTGGCGCCGGCCTGTAACATTCAATGCAATTACTGCAATCGCAAATATGACTGCGCCAACGAGTCCCGACCGGGCGTCGTCAGCGAGAAACTCACCCCGGAGCAGGCGGCCAAGAAGGTGCTGGCGGTGGCCTCGACCATCCCGCAAATGACGGTCCTGGGCATCGCCGGCCCGGGCGACCCGCTGGCCAATCCCGGCAAGACCTTCAAGACCTTCGAGCTGATCTCCGAGGTTGCCCCCGACATCAAGCTCTGCCTATCGACCAACGGGCTGGCCTTGCCCGATCACGTCGACACCATCAAGGCGTTCAACGTCGACCATGTGACCATCACCATCAATATGATCGATCCCGAGGTGGGCGAGGGGATCTATCCTTGGGTGTTCTTCAATCACAAGCGCTACGTCGGCAAGGAAGCCGCGAAAATCCTTACCGAGCGTCAGTTGCAGGGGCTGGAGATGCTGACCGAGCGCGGCATCCTCTGCAAGGTCAACTCGGTGATGATCCCAGGCGTCAACGACCAGCATCTGGTCGAGGTGAACAAGGCCGTCAAATCCCGCGGCGCCTTTCTTCACAATATCATGCCGCTGATTTCGGCGCCTGAGCATGGCACGGCCTTCGGGCTTTCCGGCCAGCGCGGCCCGACCGCGCAGGAACTGAAGGCGCTGCAGGACAGCTGCGAAGGCGAGATGAACATGATGCGCCATTGCCGCCAGTGCCGGGCCGACGCCGTCGGTCTCCTGGGGGAAGACCGCAGCGCCGAATTCACCACCGAGAAGATCATGAGCATGGACGTCAAATACGACGCCGAAACCCGCCGGGCCTATCAGGCGACGGTCGAGCAGGAACGCCAGGCGACGGCGGCGGCCAAGGCGCTTGAACTGGCCACGCTGGCCGGCGAGCGGAGCCATATCAAGATTCTGGTGGCCGTGGCCACCAAGGGCGGCGGACGCATCAACGAGCATTTCGGCCATGCCAAGGAGTTCCAGATCTACGAGCTCAGCACGGCCGGTGCCAAATTCGTTGGCCATCGCCGGGTCGATCTCTATTGCCAGGGGGGATATGGCGAGGACGACAGCATCGACACCATCATCCGGGCCCTCAATGACTGCACGGCGGTGATGGTCGCCAAGATCGGCCATTGTCCAAAGGACAGCCTGTCGGCCGCCGGAATCGAGCCGGTCGACCAATATGCGCTCGAATATATCGAGCAGTCGGCCATCAGTTATTTCAAAGACTACCTGGATCGGGTGCGCGACGGAGAAATCCAGCACAGATCGCGTGGCGACGCCGACATCCGCCAGGGCGCTTTCATTCGAGAGGAGCAAGCCATGAACGTCTGCGTTACGCCCGCCGCCGAAAAGTTCATCTGCCGCATGCAGCGCCTGGGAGGTGGTCCCGGCGCCGGACTCCGTCTGCTGGTCAGCCCCGGCGGCTGTTCCGGACTGTCGTCGGACTTCGCGGTCGAGGGCGCGCCCCAGCCCGGCGACGCGGTCCTCGAGGTCGGCGCCGCAAAGCTCTTCCTGCCGGCTGAAAGTCGCATCCTGCTGGAGGGCGCAACTATCGACTTCGCCGATACGCCGACGGAAACCGGCTTCGTCATCATCGATCCGAAAGGCGGCGGCTGCTCGACCGAGCGCGCGACGGCCAGTGCTTAGAGCGCGATGACGTTTTAGGGAGACGGCGCGATGACCAATATCAGTCGCGACAGCGATATCGTCGAGCTCAACGATCCGCCGATCTTCGCCTATGGTGAAAAAGTCCGGGCGCGGCGGACGGTCCGCAATGACGGCACCTTCGGCGGCAAGGAGATCGGCGAGATTCTGGTGGTCAAGGGCGACGAGGGTTACGTCGTCAGCATCGGAACCTTTCTGCAGCAATTCTACATCTACGGGGTTGAGTTCCTGGGCAGCGGCCATCGCGTCGGCATGAAGCGCAAGGAACTCGACTCGATCGATGCCGGCGGAGGGCATGCCGATGATTGATCCGGGTGAGCCGAAATACCAATGGGGCCAACCGGTCCGGGCGGCGGCCGATCTGTGCAACGACGGATCCTTCCCGGCGGCCGGCGACGAGGAAATCCTGGTTCGCCAGGGCGATCCGGGCGAGGTCGTGCAGATCGGCACGCATGTGGACAGCAACAGCTTCGTCTACATGGTCGAATTCGCCAAGGACCGCGTGGTCGGCTGTTTCGAAAACGAGATCGAGCCGGTTGTCTGATGCCTTTTGTGTCCCTCAGTGGGACGGGCGTCCCTGCCCGTCACGCCGCGAGCAGCGGCGTTCCTTCGGGTGACATTGTCGGGGGCCGGCTCTCTTCCGGCTCCGCCGGAACACCGGCAGGGACGCCGGTGCCACTTCGTTAAGGTTGGAAGGAGTGCTTGCCATGGCTTTGGACACGGATGATGTCGCCACTCTGGAAACCCTGTTCACCGAGGCATCGTCGTCGCAGACACTGCTGGCCGGTGTGCGGCGGCGGTTTCCGGCGCTCACCGCCACCCGCTGCGACGCTTCGGACATCGGTGTCGAGCCGGCCTTCCGGTCTTTTCCCAGGTTCGACCTGCATCTGGTCGATGGGCGCAATCATTGTTGGCAACTGACAGGTAATCCCGATGACGCCACCGGTATCGTCGTGGTGGTGAACCGGGGGGGGCCGTGAGCCCCCCGGTGACACCGCTTTCGGATCCCGATATCACCGAAGCGGAGCTCGATGCCGTGCGCGCGGCGCTGGTGTCGCCGACGCTCCAAGGCGGCCCCCAGGTCGAGGCCTTCGAGCAGGCCTTCGCCCGTGCCATCGGCCGCTCTTATGCTGTGGCGGTGGCCAGCGGCGGCATCGGCATGATGCTGGCGTTGAAGGCTTTGGGACTCGGTCCCGGCCAGGAGGTCGTGGCGCCGTCCTATTCCTTCCGCGAGACGGCGCACGCCATCGTCCAGGTGGGCGCGACGCCGGTGTTCGCCGACATCGATTATTGGGCCGGCACGCTGGCGCCCGACAAGGCCGAAGCGCGGATCACCCCGGCCTGCCGGGCGCTGATCGCGGCCAACAGCAACGGCCATCCGGCGGCCTGGAGCGAGCTGCGCGCCCTGGCCGACCGTCATGGTCTGAAGCTGATCGAGGATTCGACGGAAGCCATCGGCTCGACCTATCAGGGGGCTCCGGTCGGCAGTTTCGGAGACTGCGCGGTTTTCGATTTCTCACAGCCGGGACCGCTGGTTTGCGGCAGCGGCGGCATGGTGGTGACCGATGACGCCGTCGTCGCCGCCACCCTGCGGAGCCTGCGCGGGCGTCGGCCGGACGAGCGGTTTTCGGTGGTGCTGGGGGCGACGCCGCCGTTGCAGGTCGGCATGGACGCATTGTCGGCGGCGCTCGGCTTGGCGCAGCTTGGCCGCCTCGACAGCATTCTGGCGCGGCGCAAACAGATCGAACACTTGTACCACGAGCAAATCCGCTCGTTCGAAGGGATCAAGGACCCCTACATCGCGCCTGAGGTCGGCGAGGTCCATTGGTTCCTGTACCTGGTTCATCTGGGGACGCGGTTCAGCCAGTCGAGCCGCGACGCCATCGTCGACGATCTGGAGACCGAGGGCATCGAGGCGGCGGCCTATTGCTCGCCACTGCATCTGCAGCGCCACTATTTCGACCGAGGTTATCGCCGTGGCCAGCTTTTCGTCACCGAGAAGCTGGCCGACCGCGCCGTCGCGCTGCCTTTCCATACTCACCTGACCAGAGACAAGATCGCCTTCATCGTTGCCACGATGAAGGAGGCGTCGGTCAACGTCGGCGCCGGTAGCGCAATCTATCTTTGACTTTGAAAGAGAGGAGAAAAACCATGCCATTGGTCAGCTTCATACCCTCGGGAAAGAGTGTCACGATGTCCGAAGGCGCCAGTGTTTTGCAGGCGGTCCTGGCGGCCGGCGAGGCCATTGTCAGCAAATGCGACGGCAAGGCGCAGTGCGGCGGCTGCCACGTCTTCGTCCATGACGGACGGAAGTCGTTGTCGAAGATCGGGCGGGAGGAGAACGAACGCCTCGACAGCATCGTCGGGGTCGGCTCGAAGTCCCGTCTGGCCTGCCAGGCAAAACTTGGAAGCGAGGACACAACCGTGGAGATCCTGGGATTCGGCTCCGGGCTGTGACGACGGACGGTAATACCAAGTGCCGGAAATGCTGACACATTTTCGGCCCCTCAGACGCCGGGCGGCGGACTCCGTCCGCCTGGGCTTCCGCCGCATCGGCGGCGCGGCTGCGCTTGCAGCCGACCAACGGCAATAAGTCACGACTTATTGCCGTTGGTATGAGACGCCTCGTTCCGCTTGATCTGTCCTCCTTCGTCGGTTTGCTTGTGGCATTCGGTTGCCAGGGCCCGGGAAACCCCTTAGAACGCGCATTTGCGGTTCTTCGCCAACGCAAGGTTTCCGGGCGCCCCGCCCGACGATGGGATCACAGCCATGGCATCATTCTTTGATATGTTCCGGACGCGCGTCCAAGGTGGGACGCCATGACACCGGAAGGCCGTCTCGCCACTGTCGTCGAAATGCTGGAAGAGATCGCCCGCCAGGGCCGGCCGGCCGATGCGGTCGCTGGCGCCTTTCTCAAGGCGCGGCGCTACATCGGCGCCAAGGATCGCCGGGCCATTTCCGACCGTCTCTGGGGAATTCTCCGCCGGCGGGCCCGGATCGACTGGATTCTTGCCCAATGCCATTACGATGCGACGCCGCGTCGGCGCTTGCTGGCCGATCTGGTGCTGGTCGACCGTCTGACGCCGGAAGCCGTGGCGCCGCTGTGTACCGGTGGGGCGCGTGGCCTGGAAACGCTGTCGCCGCAGGATTGGGCGCTGCTGCAGCAATTGAAGGGCCGCGATCTGTTCCATCACGAGATGCCGGCCTGGGTGCGCGGCGAATATCCGGAATGGATCGAACCGCGTTTGGCCGCGGTATTCGGTGACCGCCTGGCCGCCGAGATGGGCGCCTTGCGCGACGAGGCGTCGGTCGACCTGCGGGTCAACAGTCTGAAGGCGGACCGCGAGACGGTCCGCGCCCGGCTTGCCGCCGAAGGTTTGGAGGCCGAGCCGACACCCTTTTCACCCCTCGGTCTGCGCTTGCCGGCCCGCGTGGCGTTGACCGCGCAAAGCGTCTTCCGCGAGGGAATGGTCGAGGTGCAGGACGAAGGGTCGCAGTTGCTGGCCATGTTGACCGATGCTCAGCCCGGGCAGTCGGTCGTCGATTTCTGCGCCGGGGCCGGTGGCAAGACCCTGGCCTTGGCGGCGGCGATGCGCAACAAGGGGCGTCTGATCGCCTGCGACGTCAATGAACGGCGCGCCGAACAGGCGACGCTTCGCCTGCGTCGCGCCGGTGTTCACAATGTCACCCGCCGCATTCTCGAAAGCGAATCCGACAAATGGGTCAAGCGTCACGCCGGGACCTTCGACCGGGTGCTGGTCGATGCCCCCTGTTCGGGGACCGGGACCTGGCGGCGTAATCCCGATGCGAAATGGCGGTTGTCGCCCGACAATATCGAACATCTGGTGGCGTTGCAGGGGCGCATTCTGGCCAGTGCCGCCCGTTTGGTCCGGCCGGGCGGCCGGTTGGTCTACGCCACCTGCTCCTTGCTGGTCGAGGAGAACGAGCGGCAGATCGAGGCCTTCCTGGCTGCCAATGAGGGATTTCGCCCGGTGCCGGTGGGCGAGCAGTGGGCGGCGACCGTCGGCGGCGATTGCCCTGTCGAAGGACCCTGGCTGCGCCTGTTGCCGGCCCAGCACCATACCGACGGTTTTTTCGCCGCCATTCTCGAACGTCCCTTTGACGGCGGAGTATCGGAAAGCGGATCGTCAGCCCTCGAACAGGCTGATCACCTCGAGGAATGACTCGCCGTATTTTTCGAGCTTGGCCCGGCCGACGCCCGAGAACTGCGATAATTCCTCAAGGCTGCCCGGACGGTCGCGGGCCATGTCGAGCAGCGTGCTGTCGTGGAAGATGACGTAAGGAGGCACGCCCTGTTCGCGGGCGAGTTCCAGACGCAAGGTGCGCAGCGCCTGGAACAAGGCCTCGTCGGCGTCGGCCGCCAGAGCCCGGACGCCCCGCGCGCCGCGCCCGGCCGATTTCTTCTTGACCGCGTCGCGCCGCAGGCGGATGGGCTGTTCACCCCTCAGCACGGCGCGGCAAGCTTCCGTCAGGGCCAGCCCGCCATGACCGGCGATATCGACCCGGAGCAGGCCGGCCGCCACCAATTGCCGGAAGATCGAGCGCCATTCCTCCTTGCCGAATTCGCGGCCGATGCCCCAGGTCGACAGTTTGTCATGACCGAGCGCCGTGATGCGTTCCGTCTCGGCTCCCATCAGCACGTCGATCAGATGGCCGGCGCCGAAGCGCTGGCCGGTCCGGTAGACGCAAGACAGGGCCTTCTGGGCGGCGACACTGCCATCGAAGCTTTCCACCGGCTCAAGGCAGGTATCGCAGTTTCCGCAGGGTTCGCAGGCGTCTGAGAAATATTCGAGCAACACCTGTCGGCGGCAGCGGGTCGTTTCGCAAAAGCCCAGCAGGGCGTCCAGCTTGCGATGTTCGAGGCGCTTCTGCGCCTCGCCGGCCTCGGAGCCTTCGACCATTTGCCGCAGGCGCGCGACGTCTTGCATGCCGTAAACCATCCAGGCGTCGGCCGGAAGGCCGTCGCGGCCGGCCCGGCCGGTTTCCTGGTAGTAGGCCTCGAGGCTTTTGGGAAGATCGAGATGGGCGACAAAACGGACATTGGGTTTGTCGATGCCCATGCCGAAGGCGATGGTCGCCACGATGATCACACCTTCCTCCTTGAGGAAGCGATCCTGATTGGCGGCCCGCACCGTCTTGTCGAGGCCGGCATGATAGGGCAGGGCGTCCAGCCCCTGCTCGCGCAGCCATGCGGCTGTTTCGTCGACCTTGGCGCGGGACAAGCGGTAGATGATGCCGGCATCACCGGCGTGGTCGTTTTTGATGAAGTGCAGCAATTGGCTGCGGGCGCTGCTGCCCTTGGCCGCCACCCGGTAGCGGATGTTCGGCCGGTCGAAACCGGCGACGAACTGCCGTCCCTGCTCCAGGTGAAGCTTTTCGACGATTTCACGCCGTGTCGGGCCGTCGGCGGTGGCCGTCAGGGCGATGCGCGGCACATTGGGGAAACGCTGATGCAGCGTCGCCAACTGCAGATATTCGGGGCGGAAGTCATGTCCCCACTGGGAAACGCAATGGGCCTCGTCGATGGCGAACAAGGCGATGTCGCAGCGCTCGAGCTGCGTCAGGAAAGCGTCGGTCATCAGCCGTTCGGGCGCGACATAGACGATGTCGATGTCGCCGCCACGCATTTGCCGCTCGACATCGACCTGCTCGCCATAGGACAGCGTGGAATTGAGGGCCGCCGCCTTGATCCCCAGCTGCCGGAGCGCCGACACCTGATCTTGCATCAAGGCGATCAGCGGCGAGACCACGACGCCGACACCGGGCCGGCACAAAGTCGGCAACTGGTAGCACAGCGATTTGCCGCCGCCGGTCGGCATCAGCACCAGGGCGTCGCCGCCGGCGATCAGATGGTCGACGATTTCCGCCTGCGCACCGCGGAACCGATCATAGCCGAAGACGGTTCGGAGAATTTCGAGGGGCGAGGACTGGGCAGCGAAGGGCAGGGACATGGTGGTGGTTTTAGTCTGTGGCGGCAGGCCAGGCAATGAGGAAGCGGTCTTTGGCGAAATGATCCGCGCCGTGTCATTTGCTTGCTGATCGCTGCCGCCTTAAACTACGCCCCCGCCGACGGCCCGGACCAGCCAGCGTTCTCCGGCCTTGCGTCCCGTGGTCGTGTCGGCCGGTTTCTTCGACGTTTGGCAGCCATTCGTCAAAAATGCAATACCAGCAGTGGAGGTCGCGTGACGCGAAAGGGTTTGGGCATTCTCGGCGGAGCCATCGTGGTTCTGTTCGGAGCCCTGTTGGTGGCGCCGTCCCTGATCGACTGGACCAGCTACAAGGACGGCTTGGCTGCCCGGTTGGAAGCGGTCATCGGCCGCCGGGTTTCCATCGATGGAGCGATTTCTCTGGCGTTGTTGCCGTCGCCGACCTTCGTGGCCGAGCGGGTTCGCTTGGCCGATGGTGCGGAGGGGGATATCGCCGTCACCGTTCCTCGTCTCGAACTGCGTCCGCAACTGCTGCCGTTGATCCGAGGGCGCGTGGAAATCGCCACGCTGGTTCTGCAATCTCCCGATATCCACTTCCGGCGCTGGCCCCAAGGTCGAGCCGCCGCCGATCACCCGAAGGCGATGGGCGCCATGCCGCCGGCGCCGGCCGCCGGTGTCTCGCCGGGTCCGGCGGCGCCGGTCGAGGCCGAGGTGCCGCCGGTTTTTCTGCAGGCGTTCGTGCCGCGGAACGTCGGTAGTCTGATCGTCGAAAACGGCACGTTCGTCTACGAACCCCCCGGCCACATGGCTTGGTTGCTCGACAAGGTCAGCGCCAGCTTTTCCGGTCAGCAAGGCGGTGGCGCCCGTCTGGTCGGGTCGGCGCGTCTGGGTGAGGCGGAATTCAGTTTCGACGCCTTGCAAGGGTCGCTGTCGGCTGGAAACGCGCCCTTCAGCCTTTCGATTACCACCACGGAGGGCGGTGGCGTCCTGCGGTTCGGAGGTCAACTTGCGGGGACCGGCACCGAGCGGAAGGTTAAGGGCAAGCTGACGCTGAAAGCCCCGGATCCGGCCCGGATTGCCAAGGATCTGGGCGGCGCCGCGGCGGTTTTGCCGTTGCCGGTCGGCAACCTCAGTCTCGCCGCGGCGGTCACCGGTTCAGAACGGGAAGTCGATCTGGAAAGTGTTGTTCTCTCGTTGGGGGGTGTCGAAGGACTGGGCAATGCCAGCGTGACCTTTGGCGGCACGCCGCAGTTCGATGTCAAACTGGGATTTAGCCGTCTCGACCTCGATGCCCTGTTATCCGGAAGGCGATCGGCGCCGGCCCAGCCTCCGGCGACGCCAAAGCCGTCCGTCCGGGCGGCGGCCGGCGAGTTGGCGGCAACGCCGGAGAGCTCTCTTCTGCCTGCCGGGGTGTCGGTGGCGCTTGATCTCGGCGCCGAGGTCACGGTCTTTCATGGCGGTCTGCTGCGCGGCGCCCATCTCAACGCGGTATTGGCCAACGGCGAGGTCACGGTCAACCAGGCAAGCCTGTCTTTGCCCGGCAACACCGACGTCAATCTGTTCGGCTTTCTGGTGGGAACGCCCGACGGGCCCAGTTTCGACGGGTCCTTCGAAGCCGGCAGCGACGATCTGCGCGGCCTTCTCGACTGGCTGAAACTCGATGTCTCGCGGGTTCCCGGCGATCGGTTGCATGCAGCGCGCCTGTCGGGAAAGGTCAAGATCCGGCCCGATGTCATCGATTTCGACGGTACGCAATTGCGCCTGGACGGAACCCGCATGGACGCCGCCGCGACGGTTCACCTGGGCGATCGTCCAGCCGTCGGAGCGTCTTTCGTTATCGACAGTCTGAACGCCGACGCCTATTGGCCAAAGGCCGGGCCCAAGGAACCGGCCGTGTCGGTTCCCAAAAATGGACCTGACGAACCAGCGCCGGCGGAGCTATCCGGCGGAATGGCGTCGGCTTGGCTCGATCGTCTGGACGCCAATGTGAAGGGCCGGATTACGCAGGTGATGGCCCGTGGAGTGAATGGCCAGAACGTCACCGTCGACGGCTCATGGAAAGACGGACATCTGGTTTTGCGGGATCTGTCGGTGGGCGATTTCGCCGGGGCGCAAATGCATGTCGATGGCACGATCGACGGGCTGGCCGGCGCCATACCGACGGTCAAGGGCCTGCACTATGTCCTCCGGGCCAAACAGCTTGGCCGGTTGTTCCGGCAAACCGGTCTTTGGTTTCCCTTCGACGCCGATCGTCTGGGGGCCGTTGCGGCCAGTGGGACCCTCGACGGCGGAACAGATGGCCTGATTGTCGACGCCCGGGTCGAGGCGGCTGGCGGCGGGGCTGCGGTCAGCGGCCGTATCGACGGATTGCCGTCAGCGCCGAAATACGATCTGGGGCTTGAAGTCAGCCATGCCAGCACGGTGCAATTGGCCCATCTGGCCTTTCCCGATTATCGGCCAGCCGGTAATCTCGGTGCCTTCGCTGCTGCAGCACGGCTGGTCGGTGCAGCGCCGTCTTTGCAGCTGAATGATCTGCGGGTCAAGGCCGGCCCGGCATCCGTGGCCGGCGAGGCGCGGTTGCAGCTTGGTGATCGTCCGCGTCTGGAGGCCACTCTGACGACCGGAGACGTGCCGGCCGACGCCTATCTGCAGGCCGCAGGTCGATCCTCGGCCAAGGATTTGCCGCCGCCACCGCCGCCCAAGAGCGAACACAAAGGACTGCCTGACGTCGCCACCGACAAGGTCAGCGCGGCACCACGGGCGGTGGTGGCCACGGGCGCCATCGGAGAACGGTGGTCGCACGATCCGCTCGACTTCTCCTGGTCGGACAGCTTCGATGCGACGCTCAAACTCGACGCCAAAGCGATTACCTTTGGGCGTCTGCGGCTCGAGGCGGTAACCGCCGGCGTCGAACTGACGGCCGGCAATATCGCGTTGCAGCAACTGGTGGCGCAGCTTTACGGAGGCAAGCTCACCGGCGACGGCCGATTGTCAAATGACGGCAAAGCAGATCTTCATCTCGGTCTGTCGCATGCCCAGATGCGCGACGCCTTGCTCGGCGTTGCCGATGTCGGCATGGTCGACGGTGCGATGGACGGCGAAGTGTCCGTGTCCACCTCCGGCCGGTCGACCGCCGAATGGCTGGCGCGCCTTCGTGGAACCGGCAAGATCGCCGTCGGCGATGGGGTCATTCGGGGGTTCGATCTCAAAGCCGTCGACGACCGCCTGCGCGGCGTCGACAGCCCGACCAGCCTGCTGGCGCTGCTGCAGGCCGGTTTGACCGGGGGCAAAACCCATTTCAGCAGTCTGACCGGCGCGCTGCGCGCCGACAACGGCCTGGTGACCATCGATGACATGCAGCTGACTGCCGATGGCGGCGGGGCAAAGGCTTTCGCGCAGATCAATCTGCCGGCCGCCATGATGGACGGTCGGGCCGAGTTTCATCTGGCCAGCGCGCCATCGGGGCCGCCGCTGGTGATGCGGCTGTCCGGCCCTCTCGATGCACCGCGCCGGTTTGTCGATATCAATGAGATTCAGCAGTGGCTGGTAAGCCGTGGCAAAGCCAAAGCGAAGGATATCGTCAAGGGCGCCCTGGGGAAACTCGGGCGATGAGTTACCCTGCGGTGCGATCCTGCAAATCCTTAAGGACGTAAAGCCGTAAGGCGCTGGAAAGATTGCCCTGGCGCTCGCCGTCGATGGCGGCGACCAGGGCATTCAACGATGTGCCACGGCGGTCGGCGATGGCCTTCAAGGCATCCCAAAACGCCACTTCCAGCGAAATGCTGGTGGAATGTCCGGCGATAACCACGGAATGTTTGCGAATATCGCCGGACATGAGGGCGGACGTCTTTGCCTGCCTCAATGGTTGAGATCGGCGAAGAAGTCATTTCCCTTGTCATCGACAATGATGAAGGCCGGGAAGTCCTTCACTTCGATGCGCCAGATGGCCTCCATGCCGAGTTCCGGGTATTCCACCACCTCGACCTTCTTGATGTGGTGCTGCGCCAGACCGGCGGCGGCGCCGCCGACCGAACCCAGATAGAACCCGCCATGTTTCTTGCAGGCATCGGTGACGGTCTTGGCGCGGTTGCCTTTGGCGACCATCACCATGCTGCCGCCGCGGGCCTGGAACAGATCGACATAGCTGTCCATCCGGCCGGCCGTGGTCGGACCGAACGAACCCGAGGGATAGCCTTCCGGAGTCTTGGCCGGACCGGCGTAATAGACCGGGTGGTCTTTGAAATACTGCGGCAGATCCTCGCCACGGTCGAGGCGCTCTTTCAGCTTGGCGTGGGCGATGTCGCGGGCGACGATCATCGGACCGGACAGAGCGACGCGGGTCTTGACCGGATACTGGCTCAGGATCTTGCGGATCTGGTCCATCGGCTGGTTGAGGTCGATATGGACGACGTCGCCGGCCAACTTCGTGTGGTCGATCTCCGGCATATATTTGGCGGGATCATGCTCCAGCGTTTCCAGATAGATGCCGTCGCGGGTGATCTTGCCTTTGGCCTGACGATCGGCCGAGCAGGAGACGCCGATGCCGACCGGGCAGGAGGCGCCGTGCCGCGGCAGGCGGACGACCCGCACGTCATGGCAGAAATACTTGCCGCCGAACTGTGCGCCGATGCCCATCTGGCGGGTCATCTCGAGGATCTTGGCTTCCATTTCGAGATCGCGGAAGGCGTGACCGAATTTGCCACCCGCCGTCGGAAGCTGATCGAGATACTTGGCCGAGGCCAGTTTTACCGTCTTCAGCGTGGTCTCAGCCGAGGTGCCGCCGATGACGATCGACAGGTGGTAGGGCGGACAGGCGGCGGTTCCCAGCGTGCGGATCTGGGCGTCGAAGAACTTCACCAGGGCTTCAGGATTGAGCAGCGCCTTGGTCTGCTGGTAAAGGAAGGTCTTGTTGGCCGACCCGCCGCCCTTGGCCATGAACAGGAACTTGTAGGCGTCGCCATCGGTCGCATAGAGATCGATCTGAGCCGGCAGATTATTGCCGGTATTGACTTCCTCGTACATGTCGAGCGGCGACACCTGGCTGTAACGCAGGTTCATCTCGGTGTAGGCCGAAGCCACGCCCTTGGTCAGGGCGGCGGCGTCGCCACCGCCCGTCCAGATCTGCTGGCCCTTCTTGCCCATGATGATCGCCGTTCCGGTGTCCTGGCACATGGGCAGGACCATGCCGGCGGCGATATTGGCGTTCATCAGCAGGTCGAGCGCCACGAACTTGTCGTTGGCCGATGCCTCCGGGTCATCGAGGATGGTCCGCAATTGCTTGAGATGCGCCGGCCGCAGCAGATGTGAGATCTGGCAGAAGGCTTCACGGGCAAGCAACGTCAGCGCCGCCGGTTCGACGGTAATCAGTTCGCGGCCGTTGACAGCCTGGGAGCCGACATGCTCGGAGGAAAGCTTGGTGTAGGGAGTATCGTCGCCGGAAAGCGGAAACATTTCGGCGAATTGGGCGAGGTCAGCAGTCATGAGTAAGGGCCCCTCGGTTGAACAAACGGGTTGGCCCCATACAGAGGAGGTCCTGATAACGGACCGACAGGGCCGGCGAGACTCTATTTTTTGCGAAAAGCATCCAAAGCGATGACCTGGCCGCCGGCATCGCCTGCCGGATTGGTCTCGGTCTCGGCGCGAGGCTCCTTGGAAGCCTCCTCCGCCAGTGCGGCATCCTCGGTTTCGCTGCCTTCACTGTCGATTTCGATACTGGGGTCGACCTGGAATTGCAGGCCGAACTTCGCCGACGGATCGGCAAAAGCCGTGACCGACGAGAAGGGAATATGCAGCCGTTCATTGATCCGGTTGAAGGACAGCGTCACTTCGAACCATTCGGGCGTGACCTCCAAACCCCAGAACTGGTGCTGGATCACGATGGTCATCTCGTCGGGATAGCGGGCCATGAGCTGGTCGCTGATTTCGACGCCCGGATGACGGGTGCGGAACGTGATGTAAAAATGATGGTCGCCGGGTAAGCCATCTTGGCTGGCGATCAAGGAGTCGCGCAAGACACCGCGCAACGCATCCTCTACCATCTTGTCGTATCTGAGTACCGTATTTGCCATTTTGGCCGGCCATTTCCTCGACATGCCCTGCTCGGGCCGTTCGGCTGGTCCAGCGCCATCGGACCGGCGTAAGCACGAGTGAGGAGCTTCTGTTGCCCGGTGCCCCTCGAACCGCGCTTGCCTAATTAGGCAGCGAGAGCCACGAGATTATCGTTGGCACTTGTATTGATAGCCCGGTAACGGTGGTACAATGCCGAGCACAAACCCTATCTTTACTACGCACGTCGATCCTGTTTCGCCCCCATAGCAGCTGTTTCCCAGAGCCATGTCCTGGCGGTGGAAAATCATTATGGTGGAGGCGCCGGGTACCGCCCCCGGGTCCGTAACGCTTATTCCATAAGGCGTTTAGCGCCATAGCCGGTTGCCCGGCTCAATCAATATAGAGCGTTGTTGGGCATTCTGCCAGACCAGGAATCGTCTCGTCGCTCAATAGCCATTACTTTTTTGTGGATATCTGGTGCCAAGCCACCGTGCCCGTCCAGCGCCAAGCCGTTAGATACAACAAAATTATGCAGTTCTTTCAATAGATTGTTGGTCATTTCCGGTCGAGCTGCGCCATGCCCTGTTCGACCTCCCGACGCAGAGTGCCGCGCAATCCCAAAGCGAAAGCGGCTTCGCCGGCCAGGAAAATCGGGGCCGCGAAGATCTGGAACAGGTTGTCGAGCAAGGCCGGACGGTTGCCCTCGAACCGGTGGCCGAGCAGTTGGATCGCCCAGCCGACGACGAAGCAGGCCAGGAAGATCGCCAGGGCCGTGGTGGTGTTCCATTGCGCCAGACTGTCGGCGATCCACAACAACGGCGCGATGATGACGCCAAGCGCGATCGCCAAGGCGGAGTCGAGAACAAGGTAGTAGATGAGGACGGCCAAAACGAACAGTTCCGCCAGACTTACCCCGACACCGACGGAAACGCGCAACAGCGACATGGGAATGAGGATGGCGAAGATGATCAGCGGAACGCCGACGAAGTGGGTCAGCCGGTTGCGGCGATCGCGGTGGTAGCTGCCGTAGGACGCCATTTGCTGGGCCAAACTTTTCATGGTTTCCTCGCCGATGATTTACCCGTTCAGATTGTACTTCGACGTCCGTTCGGCAAGAGACATGGCGGGAGGCGAGTAGCGGATTTGGTCGCACAAGGTCGGCTAAAGCCGACCCTGTTGGTTTCCTGTCAGGTCGATCGGTGTCATCCAAGGCTTTCTGCGTAGGCGATGAATCCCTGCCGCTGGTCCTCGGGCATCGTCACTTCGCGGAAGGCGACCAGGACGTTCGCCGTGGAATCGGCGTCCAGCACCCGTTCCGCCATGGGAAACAGGACATTGTCTTCCTTCCAGATGTGTTGACTGTAGAATTCGGCGATAGCCCGCAAGGCGTCCGCAAGGTTTTCCCGCGTTTCCGCCGCCCCGTTGCCATAGGCGTCGATGGCGGCCGCCAATCGGGCCACCATCTGACGTCCTGTCTCATGTTCGGAGCACATGATCTGGACGGGGCCGTTCTGCGCGGGCAGTCCGCAGGCAACCAGAACCGGGAACAGACGGTGCTCCTCCTTGCCGTGGTGATGGGCATCGGCGAATTGCCGCATGAAGGGAACCAGCCCCGACAGGGGCTGCCGGTCGACGTCCTGGCCCGAGGACAAGGCGTCAGCAAAGCGGCGCATAGCTGCGATGACCTTCTCAATGATCCGATGTTCGGCCATCAGGATGTTGGTAGGTGTGTCGGGCATGATCGAAGAGATCCCTTTTCTGCTGCGAACTGACGGGAGTCTATCGTCCCGGGTGGTGGAGAGCCTTGACGACGCTCAAGCGCATGAGGGGGCATGCATCCTTTCATCCAAGATGAAACGCGCCACCAGGTCGTCACCTGGATTCTAGGCTGCCATTCCTCATTGCCGGCCGACGCTGGCCGGCGGCGGCGATTGGCTTCCCTCCGACGGGCGAATGGCTTTAGGATGCGCCGGTCGCGTGAAACGAAGGCAGGACAAGGTGAGGCAATATCTCGATCTGATGCGCCATGTGCGGGAACATGGCACGTTCAAGCAAGACCGGACCGGTACCGGAACCTACAGCGTGTTCGGTTGGCAGATGCGCTTCGATCTGACGGCCGGTTTTCCGGTGGTGACCACCAAGAAACTGCATCTTCGCTCGATCATCCACGAACTGCTGTGGTTTCTGCAGGGCGACACCAATATCGGCTATCTGCATGCCAACAAGGTCTTCATCTGGGACGAGTGGGCCGATGCCGATGGCAATCTCGGCCCCGTCTATGGTCACCAATGGCGATCCTGGCCGACGCCGGACGGCGGCGCCATCGACCAGATCGCTAATCTGGTCGAGCAGATCCGCAAGAACCCGGACTCCCGCCGGCTGATCGTGTCGGCCTGGAATCCCGCCGACATCGATCGCATGGCGCTGCCGCCCTGCCACTGTCTGTTCCAGTTCTACGTGGCCGATGGACGTCTTTCCTGCCAGCTCTATCAGCGCTCGGCCGACATCTTTCTGGGTGTGCCCTTCAACATCGCGTCCTATGCCCTGCTGACCATGATGATCGCTCAGGTCACCGGATTGCAGCCGGGAGATTTCGTCCATACGCTGGGCGACGCCCATCTTTACGCCAACCATATCGAGCAGGCCGATCTGCAGTTGAGCCGGACACCCAAGGCTCTGCCCGTCATGCGGCTCAACCCGGCCATCGATGATCTGTTCGCTTTCCGCTACGAGGACATTACCCTGGAAGGCTACGAGCCTGATCCCCACATTCCCGCGCCGGTGGCCGTCTGATGCTGTCCCTGATCGTCGCCGTGGCGGCCAACGGCGTGATCGGCCGGGACAACCAGCTTCCCTGGCGGATCCCCGAGGATCTTCGCTATTTCAAGCGGGTGACCATGGGAAAACCCGTATTGATGGGGCGCAAGACCTTCCTGTCGATCGGCAAGCCCTTGCCGGGCCGCACCAATATCGTGTTGACCAGGGACCGCGCCTGGCGTTCCCCCGCAGGTGTCGTGGTTGCCCATGATCTTACCGAGGCTTTGCTGGAGGCCGACGCCCTTTGTCCGGTCGGCGAGGTGATGGTGATCGGCGGCGCCATGCTTTTTAACGCCACCATGGCGCGGGCCCGTCGCCTCTACCTTACGGAAGTGCACCGCGATTATCAGGGCGACGCGGTCTTCCCGCTACCGGATCCGGCTGTCTGGCGGGAGGCGAGCCGCGAGGATCATGCCGGAGATCCGCCCTATAGTTTTGTCATTCTTGATAAAATAGAAGCTTAGGGTTTTATTTTCCTCATTCTATCTGGGTAGAGTGGACGGAGGGCGAGCAGGCCCGTTTCCGCTGCTGTGCCAGTGTATCACTATGACGCCGACCACTCGGAGAGAGCGAAATGGGGCTGTTTGAAAGAACAACGATCAAGGCGAAGTTGCTCTTGGTCCTGCTGATCTCGCTTCTCGCGATGGTCGCGTTGATCGCCGTCAGCGGCGTTTTTTCGTATCAGCGCATGATGCAGGATCGTCAGGCCCAGGTGCGGTCGATCGTCGAAGCGGCGATTTCGCTCGGCGACGGCTTGGACAAGGATATCCAGGCGCAGCGCTTGAGCAAGGCGGACGCCGAGGAGCGGTTCCGTGGCATCTTGCACACCATCCGCTACAACAACGGCGTCGATTATCTGTTCGCCTATGACATGAACGCCATGTCCTTCGCCAACGCTTCCAATCCGAAAGCTGTGGGACAGGACCGTTCCCAGCTCAAGGATGCCAATGGCAAGCTCTTCGTCAAAGAGATCATCGACGTGGTCCGGGATCGCGGAACCGGCGTGGTAACCTATTGGTGGCCGAAGCTCGACGCCAAGGTGGCCTCGCCGAAACTCGTCTACGCGGCAAAGTTCCCGGCTTGGAATCTGGTGATCGGCAGTGGCGTCTACACCGACGACATCGACAATGATTTCGAGAGCTTCATGATCCGCCTGGCGGTGATCGCCGCGGGTTTGATTTTGGTGGCCTGTCTGGTGGTTCTGATGATCCGGCGCGACGTCGTCAGATCGCTCGATTCGCTGCGGCAAAGGATGGGGCGGTTGGCCGACGGAGATCTGACGGCGGATTTCCCGGAAGTCCGGTTGCCCAATGAAATCGGCGCCATGGCCAAAGCGGTGGCGGTGTTCAAGGAAAACGCCGAGGCCAAGCGGCGGATGGAAGGCGAGCAGGCGGCCCAGGCGGAACGGGCCGAACGGGAAAAGCAAGAGACGATGCAAAGGATCGCCGGCACCTTCGAAACATCGGTCGGCGGTTTGCTGGGTGATGTCGGACGGGGTGCCAAGGAATCGGAAACCAAGGCCAGCGCCATGTCCGAGGCGACGCGGGAAACCAAGGACCGGGCTGTCGCCGTTGCCGCGGCCATGCACCAGGCGGCAGCCAACGTTCAGACGGTGGCGTCCGCGTCCGAGGAGTTGGCGTCATCGATTCGTGAGATCGGCCAGCAGGTGTCGGCATCGACGGCAGCGACCTCCGAGGCCGTCGTTCTCGCGCAGCGGACCAATGAAAAGATCCTGAGCCTGTCCGACGTCGTCGAAAAGATCGGCTCCATCGTCCATTTGATCAACGATATCGCCAGCCAGACCAACCTTCTGGCGCTCAATGCGACGATCGAGGCGGCACGGGCCGGAGAGGCGGGCAAGGGATTTGCCGTGGTGGCGGGCGAGGTCAAACAATTGGCCAATCAGACCGCAAAGGCGACCAGCGAAATCGGCGAGCAGGTGCGATCCGTGCAGACGGTGACCGGCGAAGCCGTCGACGAAATCCAAGGGGTCAATCAGGTCATTCAGAAACTGAACGAAACGGCGGCGGCCATCGCGGCGGCGGTCGAGGAGCAGGGAGCCGCGACCGCCGAGATTTCACGCAATATCCAACAGGTGTCGACCGGCGTCGAGGAAGTGTCCGGCCATATCGAAGGCGTTCGGACGACGGCCGAAGCCAATGGCGTGACGGCTGACGAGATGTTCCAGACGGCACACCATTTGGCGTTGCAGGCCGACCGCATCAACCAGGAGGTATCTTCCTTCCTGGCGACGATCCGGAGCTGATCGCCCTTTATTCCATGACGATCTTCGGGCCTTTCTTGCTGGTTTTCAGCAGTTGCACCTTGTCCCAGATCTTGCCGGCGATGTCCTTGTAGGCCTGCGCATGCGGGCTTTCGGGTTTGCTGACGACGATCGGCTGACCTTCGTCCGAGGTGGTCCGGATATCGATGTCGAGAGGGATTTCGCCCAGGAAATCGGTCGACAGCTTGACCGCCTCGAACTTGGCGCCGCCATGGCCGAAGATGTGCGCCTCGTGACCACAGTTCGGGCAGATGTAATAGCTCATGTTCTCGATGATGCCGAGAACCGGAACATTGACCTGACGGAACATGTTGAGGCCTTTGCGGGCGTCGAGCAGGGCGATGTCCTGTGGCGTCGAGACGATCACGGCGCCGGTCAGCGGCACGCGCTGGGTCATCGTCAGCTGCGTGTCGCCGGTGCCCGGAGGCATGTCGACGACCAGAACGTCGAGCTCGCCCCATTGCACCTGGCGCATCATCTGCTCAAGCGCGCCCATGACCATCGGGCCGCGCCAGACCACCGGCGAGTCCTCGGGCACCAGGAAGCCGATCGACATCACTTTGAGACCAAAGGCTTCGATCGGATTGATGCTCTGCCCGTCGGGCGACGTCGGCTGCGCGCCGGAGACACCCAACATGCGCGGCTGCGAGGGGCCGAAGATGTCGGCGTCGAACATGCCCACCGACAGGCCAAGGCTTTGCAGGGCCAGGGCAAGATTGACGGCCGTGGTCGATTTGCCGACGCCGCCCTTGCCCGACGCCACCGCGATGATGGCTTTGACGCCCGGCATCAGCGGTTCTTCCGCCGCATGCCCATGCCCCTCGTGACCCCCGTGCGCATGTCCATGCCCGCCATGCCCGTGATCATGCCCATGGTCGTGATCGTGTCCATGTGCGGCGTGCTGGGCGGTCAGCACCGCCGAAACGGTCAGAACGCCCGGCAAGGCGTTGACGGCGTCCTCGGCCGCCTTGCGCAGCGGTTCGAGATGCGGTCCGCGTTCCGGGTCGACCTCGATGGCGAAGACCACATGTCCGCCTTTGATGGTCAGACCGGAAATCATGCCGAGACTGACGATGTCCTGTTGGCGCTCCGGGTCGAAAACGGTTCCCAGCGCCTCAAGGACGTCTTTTTCGGTTATCTCGGCCATTCTTGAAATCTCCGCAAATCGATTGATGTCTACTGTGACGGGCGGCTCGCATTGCGCGTCCGGGCAGACTGTCATATAAGGCGCTGTATCTTCGTTGCAAAGCTTAAATCCAGCGGCGGGACCGGGTCAGCACAGCACCGATCCGGGTCATGCGGAAATCGGAAAAGGGAAATTTGACCATGCCATGGAACACGCAAGGTGGTGGCGGTGGCGGACCCTGGGGCGGCGGGCAGGGGCCATGGGGGCGCGGCTCCGGTGGTGCCGGGGGCGGCGGCACACCGCCGGACCTCGAAGAGCTTCTGCGCAAAAGCCAGGAGCGGTTTCGGCAATTGGTGCCGGGCGGGTTCGGTGGCGGTCGTGGCGTCGCTTTGGTCGTGATGGCGGCGTTGGTGCTTTGGGGGCTGACCGGCTTTTACAAGGTCGACCCCGACGAGGTGGGCGTGGTGCTTCGTTTCGGCCGTTTCGTCGGTCTCACGCAGCCCGGCCTTAATTACCATTTGCCCAGTCCGATCGAGACCGTGATGACCCCGTCGGTCACCCGAATCAACCAGGTGGAGCTCGGCTACCGTTCAGCAGCGGAGGGCCGTCGGCAGGTCGCCGGACGCGAGACCACCGAGGAAAGCCTGATGTTGACCGGTGACGAGAACATCATCGACATCAACTTTTCGGTGTTCTGGAAGATTGGTGACCAGCCGAACGATCCGGAAAAATATCTGTTCAACATTCGCGACCCCGAGGGGACGGTCAAACTCGTCGCCGAATCGGCTATTCGCGAAATCATCGGCCAATTGCCGATCCGTGCGCCATTGTTCGAGAATCGTCAGTCGATCGGTGATCGTACCCGGGGCCGGATGCAGGAATTGCTCGACGCCTACGGCGCCGGCATCAAAGTGACGCAGGTGCAGCTTCTGAAAGCCGATCCGCCGCACGAGGTGATCGATGCCTTCAACGACGTGCAGCGCGCCAAAGCCGATCAGGAACGCCTGCGTAACGAGGCGGAAGCCTATCGCAACGACATCATCCCCCGGGCGCGCGGCGATTCCGAACGCATCGGCCAGGAAGCCCAGGCCTATCGCGAACAGGTCGTCGATCTGGCTCAGGGCGAGGCGAAGCGGTTCACCTCGGTCTATCTCGCTTACAAGATGGCTCCCGACGTGACGGCGCGGCGGCTTTATATCGACGCGCTTGAGGACGTTCTCAAGGGGGCAACCAAGGTGGTGATCGATCCGGCGGCGAAGGGGGTTATTCCCTATCTGCCGTTGCCCGAACTCGGTAAGGCAAAGCCGGCTCCGGCAGTGCCTGCAACCCAGGGAGCCAGCCGATGAACCGTACTTCTCTCGGCGTCGTCGGCATTGTCCTGCTGGCGCTGCTGTTCGTCGCCTCATCGTCCCTTTTCATCGTCCGCCAGGGAGAGCAGGCACTGGTTCTGCGCTTCGGCGCGGTGGCCGATCCGGAAGATCCGATCAAGGGACCGGGCCTGCATGCCAAAAAGCCGTTCATCGAAGAGGTGGTGCGTTATGATGCCCGCCTGCTCGATGTCGACCCGCCGGCCGAGCAGGTGATCCTGGCCGACCAGAAGCGTATCGAGGTCGATACCTACACGCGTTTCCGCATTTCCGATCCGCTGTTGTTCTATCAGGCGGTTCGCACGGAAGAGGGGGCGCGGTCGCGGCTGCGCGAAATCGTCAACAATTCGCTCCGCCGTGTTCTCGGTAATGTCATGCTTCCCAGCGTGCTGTCGGCCGAGCGCGAGCAGATCATGCACGAGATCCAGCAACAGGTGAGTGAAACCGCTAAATCGCTGGGTGTGACGGTCGTCGACGTGCGGATAAGGCGGGCCGATTTGCCTGCCGAAACCAGTCAGGCCATTTTTCGGCGCATGGAATCCGAACGTCAGCGGGAAGCGGCCGAGGCGCGCGCTCAAGGCTACGAGCGGGCTCAGCAGATCCGCGCATCGGCCGATCGCGAACGAACGATCATCCTGGCCGAGGCGCAGAAACAAAGTCAGATCCTGCGCGGACAAGGCGACAGCGATGCCAACAAGGTCTATGCGGAGGCGTTTTCCGCCGATCCCAACTTCTTCGCTTTCTACCGGTCCTTGACGGCCTATCGTCAGGCGCTTTCGGACAGCAACACGACCTTCGTGCTGACGCCCGATTCCGACTTCTTCAAGTTCTTCCACAACGCACCGGAGCATCGGTGAGCTGACAGGAGCAAGACCCGGCGGCGATAGTCGCCGGGTCGCACGCGCATGAGAGACTTCCTCACCGCCGTAGCCTTGGCGCTGACCTTCGAAGGCATCCTCTACGCCCTGTTTCCCGCGAGCATGAAGCGCATGCTGGCCTCGCTTCTGACCCATCACGACCAATCCTTGCGATGGGCCGGATTGATCGCCGCCATCGCCGGTGTCGCGCTGGTGGCGTTGATCCGGCGGACGAGTATCGTCTGACGGGGAATGTTGCGTCTGGCAGGACTATTGCTTGAATGATGGACGGAAAACATTAAATCTCTGGAACCTCAACGGTATCCGACCCCTGAAGGAGTTAATTCGGTGATTCCCAGAAGTCCTGTTCGCCCACAGGCGCGCGCTGTCAGCCGTACCCTGTCGCAGCCCATGCAATGGCTGCTCGCCGGTTTGGTCGGCCTGACGGTGATGGCCATGGCGATGACCGCCCGTGCGGCACCGGCGCCGGACAGTTTCGCCGACTTGGCCGAGCGGCTGCTGCCGTCGGTGGTCAATATTTCCACCACGCAAACCCTGAAGAATGCCGATCGCGGCCTCGACATGCCGCAGTTCCCGCCGGGCTCTCCGTTCGAGGACTTCTTCAAGAACTTCATGGATAAGCATGGCGGCAACAATCCCGACGCCGCGCCGCGCCGGGCGACCGCCCTTGGATCGGGTTTCATTATCGATCCCAACGGTTTGGTGGTCACCAATAACCACGTGATCGCCGATGCCGACGAGATTACCGTCATCTTGCAGGACGGCCAGGCTTACAAGGCCGACATCGTTGGACGTGACGCCAAGGCCGATCTCGCGCTTTTGAAGATCACCACGCCGAACAAACTTCCGGCTATCAGCTTCGGCAATTCCGATGAGATGCGGGTCGGCGATTGGGTGATCGCCATCGGCAATCCCTTCGGCATGGCCGGTACGGTGACGGCAGGCATCATTTCGGCGCGGGGCCGCGATATCAACGCCGGTCCTTACGATGACTTCCTGCAAACCGACGCCGCCATCAACAAAGGCAACTCGGGCGGGCCCCTGATCAATCTGAAGGGCGAGGTGATCGGCATCAATACCGCCATTCTCGGCCCGACCGGCGGTTCCGTCGGCATCGGATTTTCCATTCCGGCCAATCTCGCCAAGCCGGTGATCACCGATCTGCAGAAATATGGCAAGCCGCGGCGCGGTTGGCTCGGCGTCAAGATCCAGTCGGTCACCGACGAGATCGCCGAAAGCCTGGGCCTCAAGGATCAGCGTGGCGCTCTGATTGCCGATGTCAGTGCCGGTGGACCGGCGGCCAAGGCGGGTCTGAAGAAGGGCGACGTGATTTCCAAGTTCGACGGCAAGGACGTCACCGAGATGCATCGCCTGCCGCGGATCGTCGCCGAGACGCCGATCAACAAGGATGTCGAGGTCTTGCTCTGGCGCGATGGCAAGCAGATGACCCTGCACGCCGTGGTCGGCGAATTGAATGACGCCGAAGACGCCGAACCGGCCAAGGCCAACGAGAAGCCGTCGCCCAAGACCGACGGCGGGCAAACCAATGTCGCCTCTCTCGGGTTGTCTGTGTCGCAATTGTCGCCGGCCCTGCGCGAAAAGTTCGACATCGGAGCCGACGTCAAAGGTGTCGTGGTGACCGATGTCAAGCAGTCGGGACCCGCTGCCGAGAAGGGCATGCGGCCGGGCGATGTGATTGTCGAGGTGTCGCAGGAAGCGATCAAATCGCCGGCCGATTTTGCCGGCAAGATCGACGCCGCCCGCAAGTCGGGACGCAAGTCCGTCCTGTTGCTGGTGCAAAGCGAGGCGGGCGTGCATTTCGTGCCGCTCAAGATCGAAACGCCGACCGGCAAGAAGGACGGCGGACAGTAGCCTGGAGCGTGATGCGGATTTAACGCGTCACGCCTAAATGGCAGTGGTTGGTTGCAAAAATGCCCCTCTTCTCACCGACCGGTGGGAAGAGGGGCATTATTTGTAAGTGGGGTAAAGGTCCGCGTACGCCAAAGGACTTCCGATAAGGCTCAGAAGTGAGCGTCGATATCGACGACGTCGATGAGCTTGTGGTTGACGAACTCCTTAAGCCCGAGGCCGAGCAGTTCGCGGCCATAACCGGAGCGACGGATGCCGCCAAACGGCAGGTCGGCCTCGACCTTGGTCGGATGATTGACAAACACCATGCCGGTAGAGATCTTTTTCGCCACTTCCGCTCCGTGAGCCGGATCTGAGGTGAAGACCGAGCCGCCGAGGCCGAAGGGCGAGTCGTTGGCGATCCGCACGGCATCATCCTCGTCTTTCGCGCGGAACAGCATCGACACCGGACCGAAGAACTCCCAATAGCGGGCGGGGTTGTCTTGCCCCAGGTTGGTCAAGATTGTCGGCTGCACGAATGCACCCTGGTTGGGTACCCGTGGGCCGATCTCTTCGGCCGTCGCACCGAACTCCACCGCCTGGCGGATCTTCTCCTTAACCTCGTCGGCGGCGCTTTGCGACGAAAGCGGGGCCAGAGTCGTATTCGGATCGAAGGGGTCTCCGGCCACCAAGCCCGCGACGCCCTGGCGATAACGTGTCAGGAAGTCATCATAGACAGAGTCCACGATGATCATGCGTTTGGACGAAACGCAAACCTGGCCGCCGTTCCAATGGCGTCCGAACACCGCCCACTTCGTCGTCTTGTCCAGATCGGCGTCGGCGAGCACGACAAAGGCGTCGGCGCCCCCAAGTTCGAGCGTCGACTTCTTCAGCGCCTTACCGGCCTGCGCGGCAACAACGGCGCCCGCTGCCTCCGATCCGGTGAGGGCAACGCCGTGGACGCGGTCATCATTGAGGATGAGCTCGATCTGCGAGCGGGTGGCATAGAGGTTTTTGAATACCCCATCCGGCAGGCCGGCTTCTTTCATCAGTTTTTCGAAAGCGGCCGCCCCCTGGGGGACGTTGGAGGCGTGTTTCAGGAGGAGCGTATTGCCGGCCGAAAGCTGCGGCGCCAGGATGCGGGCAATCTGGTAATAGGGGAAGTTCCAGGGCTCGATCGCCAGAAGTACGCCGAGTGGCTCGTGGACGAGCAGAGCCTCTCCCTCGGCGGGGTCGAGAACCGGCAGCCTCTCCGGTTTCAGCAGTGCCTCGGCATTACGGACGTAATATTCGAAGATCTTTGCCGAAAGTTCGACTTCAGCCTTCGCCTCGGCGAACAGCTTACCCATTTCAAGCGTCAGCAGCTTGGCGTAGCTGTCCGCGTCGTGGCGCAGAAGGTCGGCCGCGTTTTGCAAAATGCGCCCGCGTTCGGCGAAGGAGGTTTTCTTCCAAGCCAGAAAGGCCTTGTGAGCGTTACTGATCGCGGCGGTTACCTCGGCGTCCGTAGCGTCGGGGAAGGTCTTAAGCGTTTCTCCGGTATAGGGATTGATGGTTGCATAAGCCATGATGATGGTTTCTCCGAGAGCCGTTTCCGATAAGCCAGGCGCCAGTTCTCCGGATGTGCAATCCGGGTCCCGCACGATCTTCGGCGCGGAACGGTCTTGATCTTTGGTGGGAAAGGCGCGCGCCGATGAGCACGTGCCTTGCGGTACTGCTTACGCCTTGAGTGCGGCGGTGACCGGTACGGAAAACGGCGTTGTCGGCCTGCCGATCAGCTTCGAAAGCTGGTGACTGTCGTCAAACAGCGCTCCATTCGAAGCGCCGACATCCCAGGAGGCGATGGCGTCGGACAGGGCCCCCGGCAAGCCGAAGCCCTTGAGCGCCGCCGCATAATCCGCCGCGGGGAGGTTTTTGTAAGGAATATTCTTGCCAGTCTGTTTCGATATTTCGGCGGCGAGATCGGACAGTATCCATGCCGTGTCACCGGCCAACTCGTAAACCTTGTTGTCATGGCCAGCACTGGTCAGGACGGCCACCGCCGCTTCTGCATAGTCCGCACGGGATGCCGATGAGATCTTCCCACCGGCCGCGCTGCCGATGAAAGCGCCGCCAGCCAGCGCGCCGCCGATCGAGCCGGTGTAGTTCTCGGTATACCAGCCGTTGCGCAGGATGGTGAAGGTAAGGCCTGACGCCTTCAGTTCGGCTTCCGTCTGGCGGTGTTCTTCGGCCAGGCTGAGTGGCGAGGTGTCGGCGTGCAGAAGGCTGGTGTAGACGATGCGCTTCACACCCGCCTTTTTCGCGGCTGCGAGGACATTGTGGTGCTGCACTCCGCGTTGACCGACTTCACTGGACGAAATCAGCAGCAGGGTATCGACGCCGGCCAGCGCCTTGTCGAGGGTTTCTGGCTTTGCATAGTCCGCGGCGCGCGCGGCGACACCCAGATCTTTTGCCTTGTCCGGGCTGCGTACCAAAGCGACGACATCGGTCACCGGCACCTTCCGTTTCAGTTTTTCAATGACGAGGCGGCCCAGTTGGCCGGTGGCTCCGGTAACAGCGATGATCATGGGGTGAATTCCTTGTTTCAGTTGCTACCCGATGTCATATAGGACCATGCTAATGTTTCGGAAGTACGGATATAAAGGTAAGTATGAATGAATGTCCCGGCGCAAACGACACGCAACGGGGACGGCGCGGCCGTGTCACTGTCCGAGAAGCTTGAGCGCGGCGACCTGATGGCGGCGGCCTGTCCGTCGCGCGACGTGCTCAAGCACCTGACCAGTCGCTGGGGCGTGCTCGTGCTGATCGCGCTTGAGCCCGGGACTCAGCGTTTTGGCGAACTTCGTCGCAAGATCGGAGGCGTCAGCGAGCGCATGCTGGCGCAGACGCTGCAATGGCTGGAGAACGATGGCATGGTGGAACGCCGGGCCTACAAGATCGTTCCACCACATGTGGAATACACGCTGACGCCGCTCGGGCTGGAGGCGGCGGCGAAGGTCAGGGACCTTGCCGATTGGATCGAGACCAACATGCCTCGCATCGCACAGCAGTGGGGCGCAAGGCCGTAATACCAACTTGCGACAGGCGTGATTCTAGCTCACGAATTCGTCTTCCCGATATCCCTGAAAGAACAGCAAGGTGGTGAGGTCACCGTGGTCGACGCGCGCCGGGGCGCGAACGGCGACAATCGGCTTGCCGTGAAAGGCGACGCCCAGGCCGGCGGCCTCAATCATGTCGAGATCGTTGGCGCCGTCACCGACGGCCAAGGTCTGGGACAGCGGCAGATGTCGTTCGGCGGCGATGGTTTTCAGACTTTCCCCTTTGCTCCGGCGCTCGAGAATCGGTTCGATGACCCGTCCGGTCAGGTGTCCACCGTCGATGGCGATGTCATTGCCGATATCGCGGTCAAAGCCGCACTGTTGGCCGATGGCGCGGGTGAAAAAGCGAATACCGCCGGAAACCAGGACGGTGAGAGCGCCCGCAGCCTTCATCGTGGCGACCAGGGTCGGTCCGCCCGGCGTCAGGCGAATGCGGGCCAGGGTTTCCTCGAGACAACTGGTGGGAAGTCCGGCCAACCGGTCGATCCGGTGACGGAAGGCCTCGGTAAAGTCGATTTCGCCGTTCATCGCGCGGGTGGTGATGGCGGCGATTTCCTCGCGCAGTCCCGCGAAATCGGCCAATTCGTCCAGCGTTTCACCGATCACCATGGTGCTGTCCATGTCGGCCAGCAGCAGCATCTTGCGCCGCTCTGCCGCCGGTTGCGCCACCATGTCGATCGGCAGATCGTTCAATAGATAGCGAGCCGCCGCCACAGCCTGATCGGCGGCGAGCAGAGAGAAGGGGAGATCGACCGCCCGGTGGCGGGCGAGCCACCGCGGTGACAGGGTATCGGCGCCGAGGTCGGCCAAAGCCGATCGCAGCCGGGCCGGCGCGGTGCCTTCCATGCTGCCGTCGGCGGCAACCAGGGTCAGAACATGATCCATACCTCAGGTTCTATAAATGGCCTCCGACGGGAAGGCAAGTGATAGCCCTGTTGCGATCCACACCGGTCAAATCGAAGCGCAGGCGCTTCCAAAGAAGCCCTTGGCGCGCGCCCCCGGTTGGACTAAGAGACAAGACCCCTGTCATGCCGATTGGAAGCCTGCCGCCATGTCTTTGCCGCTGTTTCGTCCCTTTCCCGGTCTTCGCCCCGCCGCCGCCCATGCCACCGAAGTGGCTGCGCCTCCCTATGACGTCCTGACCAGCGAGGAGGCCGCAGAGCTTGCCGCCGGCAAGACCTGGAGTTTCCTGCATATCTCGAAGCCGGAGATCGATCTGCCTGCCGGGACCGACGTGCATGCGCCAGCCGTCTATGCCAAAGCGGCGGAAAATCTGAATAGGATGATCGCAGAAGGCGTTCTGTGCCGCGACCCTTCGCCCTGCTTCTATATCTACCGTCTGGAAATGGGCGGCCATGTGCAGACCGGCATCGTCGGCGGCGGCTCGGTGGCGGCCTATGACGCCAACCGTATCCGTAAGCACGAATTCACCCGTCCCGACAAGGAGGACGACCGCGTCCGTCAGATCGACGCCTGCAACGCCCAAACCGGACCAGTGCTGTTGGCGCACCGGTCCAGCGAGGCGCTGACCGCGGTCGTCGCCAAGACGACCGCGGCTGCTCCGGCCTACCGCGTCGAGGCGGTGGACGGCAATGTTCATACGCTTTGGGTGATGGGCGATCCGGCCTCGATCGCCACGGTGACTGCCGCTTTTGACGCCATGCCGGCAGTCTATATCGCCGACGGGCATCATCGCTCGGCGGCGGCTTCGCGGGTTGCCGCGGCGCGGCGCAAGGCCGGGGCGGCCGCCGATGCCCCAAGCCAGTCCTTTCTGACGGTCAGCTTCCCGATCGAAGAAATGAAGATTTTCGACTACAACCGTGTAGTCCGCGACCTGAACGGTCTTAGCCGCGAACAGTTCCTGGCCCGGCTTGAAAAGGAATTCGTCGTTCAGCCGGTAAGCGGCCAGGCGCGTCCGACCGAACCCCGGACTGTCGGACTTTATCTGCCCGGCCAGTGGTACCGTCTTTCCCTTAAAAACGCCGTTCCCAGCGATCCGGTGGCGCGTCTCGACGTCAGTCTGCTGACCGACCGGTTGCTGGCTCCGGTTCTCGGCATTGTCGATCTGCGCAAGGACAAGCGGATCGATTTCGTCGGCGGCAAGCGCGGTTTGGGCGAATTGGAAAAGCGGGTCGACTCGGGTGAAATGGCGGCGGCCTTCGCGCTGTTCGCTACCCGCATGGAGGACTTGGTCGCCGTCGCCGACGCCGGTCAGGTGATGCCGCCGAAGTCGACCTGGTTCGAACCCAAGCTGGCCGATGGCATGGTGTCCTATCCGCTGGACTGGAGCTGACATCAGTACCATCGCGAAAGCCGTCATCGTCGCCGGGCCGACCGCCTCGGGAAAGTCGGCCCTGGCGATGCGGATCGCCCAGCTGTTCGACGGTGACGTCATCAATGCCGATTCCATGCAGGTCTACGACACGCTGCGCGTCCTGACGGCGCGTCCGTCGGTCGATGATGAGCGTCTGGTCCCCCACCGTTTGTACGGCATTCTGCCGCCGGCCGAGGTCTGCTCGGCCGGTCGCTGGCGTGGTCTGGCGGCGGCGGCCTGCGAGGCTGCCTGGGAGCGGGGCCGGCTGCCGGTGGTGGTCGGTGGCACCGGCCTTTATCTCCGGGCGCTGACCAAGGGCCTGTCTCCCGTTCCCGATGTCCCCGAAGCCGTGCGCCAGGAGGCGCGCGACCGCTTCGCCCAGCTCGGCAACGCCGCCTTTCACCATGCGCTCGCTGAGCTCGATCCGCTGATGGCCGGCCGGTTGCACCCCGGTAACAGCCAGCGGCTGGTCCGGGCCTGGGAGGTGATGGCGGCGACCGGCCGTTCATTGGCCGACTGGCAGGCCGAACCGCCGGCCGATGGCCTGCCCGCGCGATTTTTCACCATCGCGGTGTTGCCGCCGCGCGAGCGCCTCTATGCTCAGTGCGACGGCCGGTTCAGCGCGATGATCTCCCATGGAGCCTTGGACGAGGTTCGGGCTCTGATGGCGCAAAATCTCGCTCCGGAGCTGCCGGCAATGCGGGCGCTGGGTGTCGCGGAACTGGCCGCCCACCTGTCCGGCCGCGTGTCGTTGGAGGGCGCAGTGACAGCCGGCCAACAGGCGACGCGGCGCTACGCAAAACGACAGATGACGTGGTTCCGGCATCAGATTATTCCGGACCAAATCATGAACACGCAATTTTCAGAAAGTTTTGAAGAGACAATCATTTCGAATATTCGTCAGTTTCTGTTGACCACGACTGAATGAAAGTCTAGCTTGCCCTCCTTGCCTGCCTTTCGCGCTGCGGAGGGAGGAGTCTTGTGCAAGAAGCGGGAAGGGGGACCGGATCATGGGACAGGAGACGATGACGGGAGCGGAACTGGTCCTCAGGGCTCTGGTCGACCAGGGCGTCGAGGTCATTTTCGGGTATCCCGGCGGTGCCGTGCTCCCGCTCTATGACGAGCTGTTCAAGCAAAATCGCCTGCGCCATATCCTTGTGCGTCACGAACAGGCGGCCGTTCATGCTGCGGAAGGCTATGCCCGTTCGACCGGCAAGGTCGGGGTTGTTCTGGTCACTTCGGGACCAGGGGCGACCAATGCGGTGACCGGATTGCTCGATGCGCTCTGCGATTCGGTTCCGGTGGTCTGTCTGACCGGGCAGGTTCCGACCCATCTGATCGGTAACGATGCCTTTCAGGAAGCCGATACCACGGGGATTACCCGGCCTTGCACCAAGCACAATTATCTGGTCAAGGACGTCAATCAGGTCGCCCATGTGGTGCATGAGGCGTTCTACGTGGCGCGGACCGGCCGTCCCGGACCGGTGGTGGTCGATCTGCCCAAGGATATTCTGGTCAGCAAGGGCATCTATGTCGGCCCGGCCAAGGTCAAGCACAAGAGCTATCGGCCGCAGGTCAAAGGCGATCTCGGAGCCATCGGCGAAGCCGTGGCGCTGATGGCGGCTGCCAAGCAGCCGATTTTCTATGTCGGCGGCGGTGTCGTGAACTCCGGCCCGGCGGCCAGTCAGCTGCTGTCGCAGCTGGTGCATATGACCGGCTTCCCCTGTACCCAGACTTTGATGGGATTGGGCGGCTTTCCCGGATCCGATCCCTTGTCGCTCGGCATGTTGGGGATGCACGGGACCTACGAGGCCAATATGGCCATGCACGGCTGCGACCTGATGATTTGCGTCGGCGCCCGTTTCGACGACCGGGTGACCGGGCGGATCAACGCCTTTTCGCCTAATTCGACGAAGATCCACATCGATATCGATCCATCGTCGGTCAACAAGAACGTCGCCGTCGATCTCGCCATCATCGGCGACGTCGCCCACGTCCTCGAGGACATGATCAAGGTTTGGAAGGCCAGGCAGCTTCACGTCAACGACAAGGACCTGGCCGCCTGGTGGGTGAAGATCAAGCAGTGGCAGGGCAAGGACTGCCTGCACTATGTGCAGAACGGCAAGCTGATCAAACCGCAATACGCCATCGAACGGCTCTATCAGTTGACCAAGGACCGCGATACCTACATCACGACCGAGGTCGGTCAGCATCAGATGTGGGCTGCCCAATTCTATAAGTTCGAGACGCCGGGCCGTTGGCTCACTTCGGGCGGTCTCGGAACCATGGGGTATGGATTGCCGGCCGCCATGGGCGTGCAGATCGCCCATCCCGACTCGCTGGTCATCGATATCGCCGGCGAAGCCTCGATCCAGATGAACATTCAGGAAATGGCGACGCTGGCCCAATATCACCTGCCGGTGAAGGTGTTCATCCTCAACAACCAATACATGGGCATGGTGCGCCAGTGGCAGGAATTGCTGCATGGCGCCCGCTATTCGGAAAGCCATTCGGTGTCGTTGCCCGATTTCGTCAAACTGGCCGATGCCTTCGGCGCGGTGGGCCTGAAGGCGGACAAGGTCGACGAATTGGACGATGTCATCGCCCAGATGATCGCCAGCGACCGTTCGGTCATTGTCGATTGCCGCGTCGATCCGGCGGAGAATTGTTTCCCGATGATCCCGTCGGGCGCCGCGCATAATGAAATGTTGCTCGGCCCGAAAGACGAGACGGGCGGCGTCGTTTCCGAAGACGGCATGGTCCTGGTCTGAAGGGGGAGTCGGAGCATGGTCTCGCAACCACAGGAAATTCTCCGGCACACCGTCGCCATTCTGGTCGACAACGAGGCTGGCGTGCTGGCCCGCGTCATCGGGCTGTTTTCCGGTCGCGGTTACAATATCGAAAGCCTGACGGTGGCCGAAGTCGATACGCGCGAACAATTGTCGCGGATCACCATCGTGACCTCCGGAACCTTGATGGTGATCGAACAGATCAAGGCGCAGTTGCGCCGATTGGTGCCGGTCCACAAAGTGTCGGACCTGACCATCGAAGGTCCCTCTGTGTCGCGTGAACTGGCTCTCGTCAAGGTGGCGGGAACCGGAGAAAGACGGGTGGAATCCTTGCGCATCGCCGACATCTTTCGGGCTCGCGCCGTTGATTCCACCAATGACTCCTTCGTTTTCGAGATCGTCGGGGCGACCGACAAGCTCGACGCCTTCATCCATCTGATGGAGCCGCTGGGACTGGTCGACGTTTCCCGCACCGGAGTGGTCGCCATTGCGCGGGGACCCAATCCGATCTAGGAGTCACATCGAAATCCGTCGTGGCCGGGCTTGATCCGGCCATTCATGCCGCCAAGAATGGTTCTTCCGGACAGGATTGAGAGATGCCCGGAAGCCGGGCTGACGGTAGTCATCATGATGCGCTCATCGGCGGCTTGCGGCCGGGGGCAATGCTTGAAGGAAGGACTTATAGCATGCGCGTTTATTACGATCGGGATGCCGACGTTAATTTGATCAAGGCGAAGAAGGTCGCCGTCATCGGCTATGGCAGCCAGGGGCATGCCCATGTTCTTAACCTCCGCGATTCGGGGGTCAAGGAAGTCGCGGTGGCCCTGCGTCCGGGTTCGGCGTCGATCAAGAAGGCCGAAGCCGAGAAGCTCAAGGTCTTGACCCCGGCCGAGGCTGCCAAGTGGGCCGACGTCGTCATGGTCCTGACGCCCGATGAATTGCAGGCCGATCTTTATGCCACGGAGCTGAAGGACAATCTGCGCCAGGGCGCCGCTCTGGTCTTCGCGCATGGCTTGGCCATTCATTTCAAGCTGATCGAAGCGCGGCCCGATCTCGACGTCTTCATGGTGGCGCCGAAAGGCCCCGGCCACACGGTGCGTGGCGAATATCTGAAGGGCGGCGGGGTGCCCTGCCTGGTGGCCGTGGCGCAGAACGCCTCAGGTAATGCCTTGGAACTGGCCCTGTCCTACGCCTCGGCAATCGGCGGCGGTCGCTCGGGCATCATCGAAACGACCTTCCGGGAAGAGTGCGAGACCGATCTGTTCGGCGAACAGGTCGTGCTGTGCGGCGGTCTCTCCAAGCTGATCCAGAGCGGCTTCGAGACCCTGGTGGAAGCCGGCTATGCGCCGGAAATGGCTTATTTCGAATGCCTGCATGAAGTGAAGCTGATCGTCGACCTGATCTATGAGGGCGGCATCGCCAACATGCGTTATTCGATCTCCAACACCGCGGAATATGGCGACTATGTCAGCGGCGAGCGGATCATCACCGACGACACCAAGGCCGAAATGAAGAAGGTCCTGACCGACATCCAGTCCGGCCGCTTCGTTCGCGACTGGATGCTCGAATGCAAGGCTGGTCAGCCCTCCTTCAAGGCGACCCGTCGCATCCAGGCCGAGCACCAGATCGAGGCGGTCGGCGAGAAGCTGCGCGCCATGATGCCGTGGATCGGCAAGAACAAGCTGGTCGACAAGAGCCGCAACTAGGCACCGTCGAAAAGCGCCAGTCTGGACTTCCTTGTCTTTTCAGAGAGACGGGAGTTCAGGCTGGATCGGCGATTTCCGGTATCATTCGGAAAGGCCGACTATCCATATTGACAATTAATCTCTCTTACTTCCTAGTGGACGGGCGGGACGGTAGTATGCCGTTCAGATTAGATTTGCCGGTCGAAAACTCGAGACGGACGAAAAGAGATGGGGGGAACCTCGGACGGAATGCGATTGCGCTCCCTGCCCGCCCGAAGTCTCTCCTGCCGCCATGACGAGCCCGTCTGGCATCCCCCCGTGTTCCCCTCGCCGGTACTGGCCAACCGAAATGCGGAGGCGGCGGGACGCATATGGGCGTTGTCCCCCGGCAGTCGGCGTGAGGCGCTAGGATCCCGACGATGAGCAGCCAGATGACGCAAGATTCCATCATTATTTTCGATACGACCTTGCGCGACGGAGAACAGTCTCCCGGCGCCTCGATGAATCTCGAAGAAAAGCTGAAGGTGGCGTCGCTTCTCGAGGACATGGGGGTCGATGTCATCGAGGCCGGCTTCCCGATCGCCTCGAACGGAGACTTCGAGGCTGTCTCGAAGATCGCCCGGACGGTCACCCGTTCGACCGTCTGCGGCCTGGCCCGGGCGACCCGCAACGATATCGAACGTTGCGCCGAGGCCATCCAGGCGGCGCCATTGAAGCGCATCCATACCTTTATTTCGACGTCGCCGCTGCACATGAAATATAAGTTGCAGATGGAGCCGGAAAAGGTTCTTGAGGCGGTGAGCCAAAGCGTCGGATTGGCGCGCAATCTGGTCGATGATGTCGAATGGTCGGCCGAGGACGGATCGCGGACCGATCATGATTTTCTTTGCCGTTGCGTCGAGGCGGCGATCACGGCCGGGGCGCGGACCATCAACATACCCGACACGGTCGGCTATGCGGTGCCCGACGAGTTCGCGGCACTGATCGGTATGCTGCGCGAGCGGGTCCCCAATATCGACAAGGCCATCTTGTCGGTGCATTGCCATAACGATCTGGGGTTGGCAGTGGCCAACTCGTTGGCGGCGGTTCGGGCCGGCGCCCGCCAGGTGGAATGCACTATCAACGGGCTGGGCGAACGGGCCGGCAACGCGGCGCTCGAAGAAATCGTCATGGCGGTGCGAACCCGCCAGGACCGGCTGCCGTTCCATACGGGCCTTAAGACGGAACTGATCACCCGCGCGTCGCGTCTGGTCTCGACCATCACCGGGATCAATGTGCAGCCGAACAAGGCGATCGTCGGCAAGAACGCTTTCGCCCACGAGTCCGGTATCCACCAGGACGGCATGCTGAAGAATGCCCAGACCTACGAGATCATGACCCCCGAATCGGTCGGTCTCAACAAGTCGACGCTGGTGCTGGGCAAACATTCCGGGCGTGCCGCCTTCAAGGACAAGCTCAAGGGGCTCGGCTTCCACCTGGGCGACAACGCCATTGAGGACGCCTTCCGTCGCTTCAAGGATCTCGCCGACCGTAAAAAAGACGTATTTGACGAAGATATTCGCGCACTCATCGACGACGCGGGAGCCGGTTCGGTTCAGCGCATTCGGTTTTTGTCGCTCGAAATCCTTTGCGGATCGCGTCAACCGCCTTATGCCGATCTTGAGTTGGAGGTCGACGGTGCCATCAGGAAGATAAAGGCGACCGGCGACGGGCCGGTCGATGCGACGTTCAATGCCATTCAGCAGCTATTTCCCCATCCGGCGCATCTGCAATTATTCCAGGTTCACGCGGTGACCCAGGGTACCGATGCCCAGGCCGAGGTAACCGTAAGGTTGGAAGAAAGCGGCAAAACGGTGAGCGGCCAGGGGGCCGATACCGACACCTTGGTGGCGGCTGCTCGCGCCTACGTCAATGCTTTGAACAAATTGTTGGTGAAACGGGAAAAAACCGCTCCGGAAGCGATGACACCCTGATATAACTGCGCCCGCGGGAGAGAGTGCCCCGGTCCAAATGCCTGCCGCTTGAGCGCTTGATGGATCGGCCCACCTGCAGATTGAATTGTGGAGAGATTCTGACGGATGGTGTCGCGGGCTTGATGGCCTGCCTCCTGTCGGAGACTCGAAAACGTTTGTGAACGTTACGAAAAGTGTTGTGGTGCCAACTCAATGCCGGGTATCACCCATTTCCGCCACGACACTTGTCGAAAAAGATGCGATGCCGATGGATGACCATCGGCATTGTTGCAACGCAAACGCTTGGGTATTGAGTGAGGCATGATGTTTTCCAGAGTGACTGGATGGATGTCCGCAGACATGGCGATCGATCTGGGGACCGCCAATACACTGGTCTATGTAAAGGGACGGGGCATCGTCCTCAATGAACCATCGGTAGTGGCCATTGCCGAGGAAAAGGGCAAGAAAAAGGTGCTGGCGGTCGGTGACGAGGCCAAGATGATGCTTGGCCGGACGCCGGGATATATCCAAGCCATCCGCCCCTTGCGTGATGCCGTCATCGCCGACTTCGAGGTCGCCGAGGAGAAGATCAAGCACTTCATCCGCAAAGTGCACAACCGGCGCAGCTTCGCCAGTCCGTTGGTCATCGTCTGCGTGCCGTCCGGATCGACCGCGGTCGAGCGTCGGGCCATTCAGGAATCGGCCGAAAGCGCCGGAGCACGTCGCGTGTTCCTGATCGAGGAACCGATGGCGGCGGCGATCGGCGCCGGCCTGCCGGTGACGGAGCCAACCGGTTCGATGGTGGTCGACATCGGCGGCGGTACCACCGAGGTGGCCGTGCTGTCGTTGGGCGGTATCGTCTATTCGCGAAGCGTGCGTGTCGGTGGCGACAAGATGGACGAGGCGATCATCGCCTATATCCGGCGCAACCATAATCTGCTGGTCGGTGAAGGTTCGGCCGAGCGGATCAAGAAGGAAATCGGTTCGGCCTGCCCGCCCGAAGACGGCGAGGGACGGACCATGGAGATCAAGGGCCGCGACCTGATGAACGGCGTGCCCAAGGAACTGATCATTTCCGAGCGGCAGATCGCCGAAAGTCTGGCCGAGCCGGTCGGGGCCATCATCGAGGCGGTGAAAGTGGCGCTCGAACATACTGCGCCGGAATTGGCCGCCGACATCGTCGACAAGGGAATCGTGCTGACCGGCGGCGGCGCCTTGTTGTCCAATCTCGATTTCGTGCTTCGTCACGCCACCGGCCTGCCGGTATCGATCGCCGATGATCCGCTGTCCTGCGTTGCCCTGGGCACCGGCCGGGCTCTCGAAGAGATGCCGAAATTGAAGAACGTTCTGACCAGCATGTACTGACCGGTGCCCGGTGGGGCAGCGGGGGAGGTAAGGCGTGAAGCAGCATTCGGGAGCGCTGGGACGTCTGGCGACGCTGAGGCAGCTTGCCCAGCGTTTTGCCTTTCTTGCGCTCGCCATGGCTTCCTTCGGATTGATGTTGCTGGGCAAGGCGGACACGGTTCTTGTCGAGAGAATGCGGGTGGCGGTCAGCGATGCGGTGGTGCCGATCCTCGACGTGATGAGCCGGCCGGCCGGCACCATTGCCGACGTCGTCGGCGCCGTGCGCGAATTGGCGACGCTGCGTGCCGAGAACGTCCGGCTGCGGGAAGAGAACGCCAATCTCATGCATTGGCAGACGCTGGCCCGCCAGCTCGATAACGAGAACCGCGCGCTGAAGAACCAACTCAATTACCTCCCTGATCCCGATCCATCCTTCATCACCACGCGCGTCGTCGGTGATACCGGGGGCGCTTTCGTTCATTCCATGCTGGTCAATTCGGGCAGCCGCGACGGTATCCGCAAAGGCCAGGCGGTGATCGCCGGAGAGTTTCTCGTCGGACGCGTCGCCGAGGTCGGGCAGCGGTCGGCCCGCGTGTTGCTGATTACCGACATCAACAGCCATATCCCCGTTCTTCTTGAGAATTCGCGCGCCAAGGCGATTCTGACCGGTGACAACACCGATCGGCCGCGGCTTAGCTATCTGTCATCGGGGACCAATGCCGCGCCGGGCGATCGCGTGGTCAGTTCCGGGCACGGCGGCGCCTTTCCGCCCGGGCTGCCGATCGGTGTGATTTCGTCGGTGCAAGACGGTATCGTGCGAGTCGAGCCCTTCGTGCACCGCTATCAGTTGGAGTATGTCACGGTGGTCGATTACGGCCTGCCGGGCATTCTGCCCAGCGATCCGGTGCCCGAAGGACGTGAGCGGTGAAGGGGTCGTTTCTGCAGCGGATGGATCAAGGGGTTCGCCATCTGGTGCCGGTCGGTTTGACCCTGCTTTTGATTCTGCTTGATGCCGTTCCGGTGCATTTGCCGGAATTCGCCATGGTCGTGCCGCTTCTGCCGTTGATCGGCGTATACTATTGGTCGATCTATCGCCCCGATCTGATGCCGCCGGCCGTGGCCTTTGGCCTTGGTCTGATCAACGACGTGATCGCCGGGACGCCGCTTGGCGTGTCGCCGCTGATTTATCTGCTGGCGCAGGGCATGACCGCGTCGCAGCGGCGTTTTTTTCACGGCAAGCCGTTTCGCATCGCGTGGTGGGGATTCGGTTTGGTCGGTACCGGCGCCTTCCTGCTGCAGTGGGCTCTGGTGTCGTTGCTGGTCGGTCATCGACTGGAACTGCATTCGGTGATGTTCGAGTTCCTGATGACCATGTGTTCTTATCCCGTGCTGAGCTGGTTCTTTGCCCGAGCCCAGCTGGCCTTGTTGCGTAGTGCCTGACCATGAGCCGCGACAACGACCGCGCCAAGATCATTGGTCGGCGCGCCCTTTTGCTTGGTGGTGGAAAGCTCGCGCTGTTATCGGCGCTGGCAGGCCGGATGTATTACCTGCAGGTCCTCGAGGCAGACAAATATGCCACTCTGGCCGATGAGAACCGCATCAATCTCCGACTGCTGCCGCCGCCACGCGGCCGGATTCTCGACCGCAACGGCGTGCCGATGGCTGTCAATCAGCAGAATTACCGTGTGTTGATCGTCTCGGAACAGACCGACGACCTCGACGATACTTTGGATTCGCTCTCCAACATCATTCCCGTCACCGAGCATGATCGGGCTCGCATCGCCCGTGAGATCAAGCGGCGCCGCAGTTTCGTGCCGGTTACCGTGCGCGAGAATCTGTCTTGGGAGGACGTCGCTCGCATCGAAATCAACACCCCCGACTTGCCCGGCGTGATGATCGACGTCGGTCAGAGCCGCAGCTATCCGTTGGAAGGCTTGGGCGCCCATTTGCTGGGCTATGTCTCGGCGGTCTCCGAGGCCGATCTGCAGGCGTCATCCGATCCTTTGCTGGAACTGCCTGGCTTCCGCATCGGCAAGAACGGCGTTGAGCGGGTCTACGATTTGGCATTGCGCGGCAAAGGGGGCACCAGCCAGGTCGAGGTCAACGCTGTCGGCCGGACGATTCGCGAACTGAAACGTGACGAGGGCGAGCCCGGCATCGATCTCAATCTCACCATCGATCTCGATTTGCAGCAGTTCGCCGCCCAGCGTCTGGGGGCGGAAAGCGCGGCGGCGGTGGTCATCGACATCCACACCGGCGATATCCTGGTGATGGCCTCGACGCCGTCTTTTGATCCGAACGCCTTCAATCGTGGTCTGTCGTCCGACGAATGGCGCGAGCTCAGCAGCAACCCGCGTTCACCGCTGACCAACAAGGCAATCGCCGGACAATATCCGCCGGGATCGACTTTCAAGTTGATGACGGCCTTGGCTGCCTTGGAGAGCGGCACCATAACCGCCGACCAACGGGTGCTGTGTCCCGGTCAGATGAGTCTTGGCAATATCACCTTCCACTGCTGGAAGAAGGGCGGGCATGGCGCGCTTGACCTGCAGGGCGGCATCAAGAACTCTTGCGACGTCTACTTCTGGGAAATCGCCCGGCGGACCGGTTTCGAGCGGATCGCCGAAATGGCCAAGCGTTTCGGATTGGGGGCGCCGCTCAATCTCGACCTGCCGGGAGAGCGGGGCGGCAACATACCCAACCGCGCCTGGAAGCGGGCGACCATGGGACAGCCCTGGCATCCCGGCGACACCTTGAACAATGCGATCGGTCAGGGGCAGGTCCTGGCGACGCCGTTGCAGCTGGCGGTGATGTGCGCCCGTGTCGCCAACGGCGGCTATGCCGTGCAGCCCCATCTCGCCCGTGATCTGGTCGAGGGATCGCACGATATGCCGCGTCCAGCTCCCGACTGGCCCGATCTCGGTATTTCGCGTCAGTCGCTGGCGCAGATCCGCCGAGGCATGTTCGCCGTCGTCAACGAGCCCGGCGGGACGGCGTATGGGTCGCGAATCAAGGACGACGGCATGGCGATGTCGGGCAAGTCCGGTTCGGCGCAGGTTCGGCGCATCACCATGCGTGAACGCGACAGCGGAGTGAAGAAGAACGAGGACTTGCCGTGGAAGGAACGCGACCACGCCTTGTTCATCGCCTATGCTCCGGAGTCCGAGCCGCGTTACGCCTGTTGCGTGACCGTCGAACACGGCGGCGGAGGTTCGTCGGTGGCAGCGCCGATGTGCCGCGATATTCTGACCGAGGTGCAAAAGCGCTTCCAGCCGCGTGGCGTGCAGGGCGAGCCCAGTCCTCCGACGGCGGCGCGCCCGGCACCGAAAAAAGACTCCCATTGGCACCAGCCCGCCGATGACGAGGGTGGACATTTCCACCAGGACCCGATCCTCGATGACCCCGAGGACGGGGATCCGGGATGAGGGAACGCCAGATGTACTTCCGGTTCAGCCGTTCCGAGATGACATTGCGCGAAAAGCTGTGGCATGTCAGCTGGTCGTTCGTTCTGCTGATCACCGTGGTTTGTTCGGTCGGTTTCCTGACCCTTTATTCCGCGGCAAACGGCAACATCGACCCCTGGGCATCGCGTCAGATCGTAAGGTTCCTGGTCGGCATGGTGGTGATGCTGGCGGTCTCGATGGTCGACATCCGGGTGTGGATGCGCTGGGCCTATCTGCTTTACGCCGTGGCGCTGCTTTTGCTGATGGCCGTCGAGATTCGCGGTTCGGTCGGCATGGGGGCGCAACGCTGGATTGACCTCGGTTTCATCCAGTTGCAGCCCTCCGAAATCATGAAGATAACCCTGGTCCTGGCGCTGGCCCGCTATTTTCACGGCGCCAGCTACCAGGATGTCGGGCGTCCGCTGTTTCTGATTCCGCCGGTGATCATGGTGTTCCTGCCGGTCGGCCTGGTCTTGAAGCAGCCCGACCTCGGTACGGCGATGATGCTGACCCTGGGCAGCGGCGCGATGTTTTTCCTGGCCGGGGTCAGGGTCTGGAAGTTCGCGGTGATCATCGCCGCCGGCGTCGGCGCGGTGCCGGTGGCCTGGAAGTTCATGCGCGAATACCAGCGCCAACGCATCATCACCTTTCTCAATCCGGAGAACGATCCGCTGGGGGCCGGCTACCATATCCTGCAATCGAAGATCGCTCTGGGATCCGGAGGCATGTTCGGCAAGGGATTCATGCTGGGGACGCAAAGCCACCTCAATTTTCTGCCGGAAAAGCAGACCGACTTCATCTTCACCATGCTGGCCGAGGAGTGGGGGATGGTTGGCGGCCTGGTCCTGGTGGCTCTCTATACGCTTATCCTCGTCTACGGCTACGCCATGAGCCTTCGCGCCCGTAGCCAGTTCGCCCGCCTTGTCGGCCTGGGGCTCACCACCACCTTCTTCCTTTACGTGTTCATCAATATCGCCATGGTCATGGGGATCGTGCCGGTGGTCGGCGTTCCTCTGCCCCTGATCTCCTACGGCGGGACGGCGATGCTGACGCTGCTGTTCGGCTTCGGCCTGATCATGAGCGTCTACATTCACCGCGACGTCCATATCGGCAGGCGGGGCGCATCGGATGATATTTGAGCCAAAATGAAGGGCTTGGGCAAAAAAGCATTCGACAAATGGCCCCGCCTTTGCTAATAACCGGCCTCCCGTTACGGGCGTGTAGCTCAGTTGGTAGAGCAGCTGACTCTTAATCAGCGGGTCCGGGGTTCGAGTCCCCGCGCGCCCACCAAATATTGAAAGCGTACCAACGCTTTCCCCAAGGCCCGGCCGAAGAAGCCGGGCCTTTCGTTTAGGTGGTCCCCGGAAGTCGTCTTCTGGGGGGAGCGATCTGTGCATCTGGCTGAAGATGAATCGCCCGCTGGGCCGCGAGCGTATGTCCCTTCCTCCAGTCCCGGACGTATGTCGGAAAGGTCGGGGGAAACCGTCTGAGTGGAGGGACGCCATGCCATCGACCCCCACAGCGTTGCCGTCGGTGTACTGTTTGACCTGGGTCGTCGATGACGGTCTTCTGGCGCAGCCGTTTTTTCAAGGAGGAACGCCGCGGCCGGTGAGCCTCGTGATCGGCGATTGCGGAACCCGCACGGCTGTCAAACTCCAGGAAAGAATCCTGCCTGGTTTTGCCGGTCCGTCCGTATAATATCAGAAGTTTAATTGGCGGTTTTCGACCGGAAACTGGTCGCGAGCCGCCAGGAGAGCCGAATGTTTCGGTTTTCTTCGCCCCCCAATTCGGAGGGAAGGCTATGGATTTGCCCAATGTCAGCGGTGCCGCCACCGCGTCAAGTCAGGCTGTTTCGGCGCAACCGGCTCAAACCGTTTCGAGTAACGCGGCGCGAGCGGAAGTATTGCCGACCGTTCCCGCGGAAACCTATTCCAGCCCGACCTTGGCCATCGACAGCGTGACCGGCTCGGTGATCATCGAGTACCGAAGCACGACCTCTGGCGAGGAGGTCTCGCAAATACCGTCGCGCGCCACTCTGGAATACCAGCAAACCCAGAAGTTGGCGGCCGAGAAGTCGGACAGCGTCAAGCCCGGCGAAAGCCAGGGGTAACGGGACTGGGCGTTCAGGGGGGCCGGGTTTCAGAGTTGCCGGCTCGTCATATGAAAGGCCCGGTCGTGTGTCCGGGCCTTTTCAGATGTCCCGATGGGACTACGCGCCAACGCCGGCATGCGCCTTTCGGCGCAACAGGATGAGCAGTCCGGGCAACAGCAAGACCAACGGTGCTGGTTCAGGCAAGGCCGCGAGCGCGGCGTCGGCCAGCAGGACATGGCCCTTGGTTGTCGGATGCATGTCATCGAAGAACAGATAACCGTCACAAGACGACAACCCGATGCAGGGGTCTGTGACGTTGCCAAACCCATATCGTTCAGGGGCGGCGGCCGCTTGATCGAGCAGGCCGTAGAGATCGAATGTCGTAATGTTGATCTGGTCGGCGACGGACAGAGTGTCCAGAGCCGAGAATAACGCGCCATTGAAGGCTTGCGTCAGCAGGCTGGCGTCGAGTGGATCTCCGGAAGCGGCGGGCGTCAGCCCCAGGTCGGGCAGATCGGCAACCAGGAAATTCCTGGCGCCGTTCGCCGCGAGTTCCCCGATCACCGTCGCCAAATTGGTGACGGCCAGCGCAATGGCCGAAGCCGAGGGGTTGTTGAACAGGTCATTGGCGCCACCGAAAACCACATACAAGGCATTGGGATCAACTCCCGGTCCGGCAATGTAGCTTTGCGCCTGGACGACCATGTCGGCCGTTTGAGCTCCTCCGGTGGCGTAGTCGCGTCCGCCCATACTCGATGCCGTCAACGGGGAAAGACCGAGGCTATTGTTCAGATATTCAACCCAGACCGGCCCATTGGAATAACGGCCGTTCCAATAGGGGGTCGGTTGAGCATTGTTTCCAACGTCTGACAGGCTGTCGCCGAAAACGACCAGGTCGCTGATCGGCGCGGCATTCGCCAACGACGATGTCGTCGCCAGCAGCAAGACCACAAGACACGTCACAATTTTACTGGTAGGGCTCATCTCTCTTCTCCGGTGCGCGGCGACGGTCGGCTTCGCCGGAAAGCGAGACATCATTTCGATGCCGGAACCGGCAGAAGCAAAGCTTGTGCCATCGTTCAGTCCGTGGGGTTGTGCGGCGTGGGCTCCGGAGTCCATCGGAAAGTGTAAGAAATCTCGACTCATTTATTTCCGATCGGCAGTGAGGAACGGGCATTCTACCGTTGCCATTTGACAATCCTGGCATGCCATGAAGAATTACCGATGCAGCTTTTGAGAGGGGGATCCTGTGCGGATTGGTCTTTGGGGGGGCGCTTGTCTTTCGGCAGCGTTGGTTCTTCTTGCCGGCCATTGTTGGGCGGCCGACGCGCCGTCGCCGCTGCCGTCCAATTCCCTGTGGCCACAGAGCATCAGCGATTTGCCGGCCGATCCCAACGTGCATTTCGGTACGCTGTCCAACGGCATGCGTTATGCCGTCCTGAAAAACGCCACCCCGCCTGGCGAGGTTTCCTTCCGTCTGCGTGTCGGGGTTGGTTCCATCGAAGAAAACGAAGCACAGCGGGGATTGGCCCACTTTCTTGAGCATATGGCGTTCCGTGGTTCGACGCATGTGCCGGAAGGCGAAGTCTTCCGTCGGATGGAACGCCTTGGTGCCGCGCTCGGTGCCGATACCAATGCCTCGACCGGACCGACCCAGACCGTCTACAAATTCGATGTGCCGCATGCTGACGGTGACAGCGTCGACACAGCCCTTGACCTGATGCGCGAAACCGCGAGCGAACTGCTGATCAGCCAGGATGCCGTCGCCTCCGAACGCAATGTCGTTCTGTCCGAGGAACGGCTCGGCGATACACCCAACCGGCGGGCCGCCAAGGACCAGCTTGCCTTCCTTTTCAAGGATCAGCCGCTCGGCGATCATCTGACCATCGGCGATGTCGAGGTCATCCAAAAGGCGACGGCGGACGATCTCAGAGTCTTCTACGACAGTTGGTATCGTCCGGAGCGGACGACCCTGATTGTCGTCGGCGACATCGATCCGGCGATGATCGAAGACAAGATCAAAGACAAATTCTCGGATTGGCAAGGTCGCGGCCTTGCCGGCGCCGATCCTCGGCTGGGTCCGCCAAGCGACCGGCCGTTCGAGAGCCGGACCCATTTTGAAGCCGGAGCGCAGAACCAGCTTTCCATCGTCTGGAACCAGCCGTTTCACGACGGGCCGGACGACAAAGCCTATGAGATCGAAGATACCTTGCGCCAACTTGCCGCCGCCGCCTTGAGCCAACGCCTTCAGGATATCGCTCATGGACCGACGCCGCCCTTCGTCGGCGCCGTGGCCGGTTATCATGACCGGGCCAGATCCGTTACAACCGCCTACCTGGGCGCAGCGACGACGACATCCGAAGGACTGAAGGCGGGGCTTGCGGCCACGGGTCAGGCCTTTCGAAAAGCCGCCACCGAGGGCTTCAGCCAGGACGAGGTCGATCGGCAGGCGGTCGTCTTTCATCGCGCTTTCGACGCGGCATTGGCTGGCGCCGACAAGAGGCCGACGCCAGTGCTCGCCGAAGGTCTGGTTGGCAAAACCGATGCCGGCGAGGTCTTTCTGCATCCGGCCGACAGCAAGAAACTGGTCGAAGAGGCTTTGCAAGGGTTGACGGCCGACAAGGTCAACGGGGCCCTCCGGCGGGCTTTCGCCGGGGCGGGGCCGCTTTTTTTCGCCAGTGGTGCCGAGACGGTGGACGGGCTCGTCCCGATTATGACCGATGCGCTCAACCAGGATGCCGTGGCGACGCAACCGGACACCAAGTTGGAAAGCTGGCCCTACGGATCGTTCGGAAGCGCCGGCCGCGTGGTTCAGCAGAGTGTTGTCGCCGATCTCGGAACCACGTTGGTACGGTTTGAGAACGGTGTCAGGCTGACCGTCAAGCCGACGGATTTTCGTGACGATCAGATTCTCGTCGCCGTCAGTTTCGGCCATGGCCGGGCCGGCCTGTCGGCCGAAACGCCGCCGCCGCTCTGGACGATCAGTTTTGGCGGCCTGTTGAACGGCGGGCTCGACAAGGCGTCGATCGTCGACATCAACCGTCTTATGGCGTCACGATCGGTGCAGGCCCAGTTCCAGGCCAACGACAAGTTTTTCGAATTGAATGGAACGACCCGTCCGCAGGATCTCGACGCGGAACTGCAGCTGCTGACCGCCTATATTGCCCATCCTGGTTGGCGGCCCGAAGGTTTCGAAGAGGCGCGGGGCAAAATCCGGATGATCCTGCCACAACTGGAAAACACGCCGTCGTCGGTTTTCCAGCGCGATGGCGAGGCCTTGCTGCACGGCGGCGACAACCGGTGGCTGTTTCCCGACAATGCGTCCATCGACCGGACCAGTCCCGACGAGATGATGGCCTTGCTGCGACCCGTCCTTGCTTCCTCGCCACTCGAGGTGGCGGTTGTCGGCAATGTCACGGTCGAGCAGGCGGTCGCCGCCGTCGCCGTGACACTGGGAAGTCTGCCGGCGCGTTCGGAGCTGCAGCCGATCGATGCGAAAAATCTGATCGTCAGGTTGCCGCCGGGAAACAAGGAGCCCGTGCGGCTGGTCCATCATGGACGGACTGACCAGTCCATCGCCTTCGTCGCGTGGCCGGCCCCCGATTCTCTGGGCGATTGGCGCGAGGTCGATGATCTGCGCGTCCTGCAGGCCGTTTTGCGACAGAGGTTGTTCGACGAGTTCCGGACCAGGATCGGCGGCACTTACTCGCCGCATGTCCGGCTTATCAGTTCGAGGATCTTCCCCGGTTTTGGCTATTTCAGCGCCGAGGTCGAGACGCCGCCGGACAAGATCGCAATGTTCCACGAGACACTGGGTGACATCGTCGCTGACTTAAGATCCCGCGAGGTGGGGGCCGACGAATTCGAGCGGGCTCGCAAACCACTGATCGAGACGACCCGCAAGGCTCAACAAACTAATGGATATTGGGCAGCCAATCTGGTTCGCGCGCAATCCGATGACCGCCAGCTTGATGCCATTCGCAACGCGGTCTCCGGACTGGATGCGGTGACGCCGACCTCGGTTCGCGATACCGCACGCAAATGGCTGACCGACGAGGCGGCTTGGAACCTGGTCATCCTGCCGGACGGAACGGCCCTTTGAATGTGCGGCGGGCGTCCCGGTAGTCATGCCGGGACGCCCACAACAGGTGATTCGTTACCACTTGACGGAAATGCTCCCCATGATGGTCCTGGGCGCCCCCAGCAGCAGATCCGCTTTCTGACCGGTCGGATCGCTCATGTCGGCGTTGGTAAAGGCGGAGACGTATTTCTTGTCGAACAGATTGTAAACGTTCAGTTGGATGCGGCTCTCGTGCAACGGCCCCAGTTCGTCCAGAACGTAGCCGACCCCCAGATTGGTGATGAAATAGGCCGAGGCATAGTTGTCGTCGGTGTAGGTATAGAAGCGTTTCCCGGTGTATTGCCCGCCGATATGGGCAAAAAAACCGTCGTCATGCCAGGCGAGGTCGGTTTTGAAGAGATACTTCGGCGTATCGTAAGTGATTTTGCCCTTGGTCCCGTAAAACTGACCGCTGACCACGACATTTTTGTCATAGGTCGACCGGTTCCAGGTGGCGCCATTGTACCAGCTCAGATGGTAAGGCAGCTTGTTGGTGACGGCGACATCGACGCCGTCGGAGGTCACGCCGCCGACATTGGTCAGGATGTTGGCCGCCCCGGTGGCGATCGAGACGCCGCCTGGCGACGCCGATAGCAGGCGATGAGAAAAGTTGGTATGGAAGACGCTGACCTCGGCCGTGGTCGGATCGTGGTTGAAGCGGTAGCCGATTTCCTCGCTCCAGGACGTTTCCGGCTTGATGGAGCCCTTGACGTAATTGTCGAAGTTGGCCTGGCTGGTTCCCCAGGGCGAGGTCGTGAAGCCGGGGCCGCCGGCGACGAACGCCCGCATGTTCTTGGCGACATCGGCGAAAATTTCGTCGCGGCCGAAGATCTTTTGGTTAAAGCCGATCTGCGGCAGGAATTTGTCTCCGGCGTAAAGACTTCCCTGGGCATAGTTGCCGGAGGCAAGCGACCATTGCGCCAGTTTGCCGGTCGTCCATGTGTTGATCGTCTTGGCGCCGGCCGTCAGGGTCAATGTGTCGGTGATCTTGTAGGCATCCTGCAGGTAGACCTGGAACACGCTTGTGTTGAAATGATAGGCCCACTGCGTGAGCCACGGATTCGTCGGCCATTCCCCCACGTCGTAGATCGGGCTTGCCGGGCTGGTGGCGTAGAGCCTGCGCGCCAGATCGAAATATTCCTTCTCCATCCAGAAGCCGCCTTCGATGGTGTGCGCGCCGGTGTTGTAGGTCAGCGACGACAGGGCGCCATCGCGGGTCAGGCCGTATTCCGACGTCCGCAACAGGATCGGCGAGCCGTTGACCTGCAGAAGCGGCTGGTTGGTGACGGGATTGTTGAAAAAGGCGCTTGGCGCAAACCACAGCCCGACACCGTCGTCGCGATGTCCATAAATCGTGGTTTTGAGATCAAGGTCGTTAGCCAACGGCGTTTTGTAGGTTACGCCCCCCAAGGTGTCTTTGCGCAGGCCGGATCCGCCGTAATAAATCGCTGAGCCGCGATTGGATGCACTGCCGCCAATCGAATTGACCGCACTGACCGGATAATTGCGGACGCCGTAGGCCTGGTCAGCTTCCGCGGCAAAAGCCGATCGTACTGATTTCGACCAGTCGCCGATGTAATCCCAGTTATATCCAAGTTTGTTGATATATTCGTGAGACAGGGATTCGTTTTCACTCTCTGTTCTGTCCGAATAATTCAAAAATGCCGAGAGAGTTCCTTCCTGCCCAACGTTTTGGATGATCTTTCCATTAACCTGATAAAGCGGCTGCGCGATATTCCCACCGCCTTTCCATTTGTCGGAATTTTCGTAGACGGCCGAAAGGGTCACCTTGGTTCCCGACGGTAATCGGCCGGAGTCAAGCCGCGCATAGCTTCGCAGCTGATTGTAACTGCCAAAGGACTGATCGGCCCGGACACCCGGCTTTTCAGACGGATCGAGCGAATAGAACTGGAGGGTGCCGCCGAGGTTGCTGTTCGATGCTGTTCCCAACGCGCCGGTGCCCTGGGAGATCGCCGCCCGTCCGACATTTTCGTTGATGATGGCGCGGCTGATGTGGAGGCCGTTCCAGTTGCCGTAGGTCATATCGCCAAGGGGCACGTCATCGAGCGTGAACCCCAACTGGTTCTGGTTGAATCCCCGCATCGAGATGCGGACCCCGAACTCATCGGCTCCATAGGGATCCGAGGCAAGGAAGTTCACGCTCGGAAGTTGCGAGATGACCTGGAGCGGGCTGGCGGCCGTTCCTGCTTCCTGCATGGTGGCGTCATTGATCGACTGGACGTGGCGGGTTTCGCCGGGGGCGGTGACGGTCACGGTTTCGACCGATGACAGATCATGAACGTCCTCGGCCCGCGCAATCCCCATTGCGCAAAGCGCCGAAAGACAGACTCCCACCAACAGATTCGACCTCATGAAGCCCCCCCACCAAATGGAAACATAAATCCGGCCGGAAACATCGAAAGATTATCGATGCCGGAAAACAACACTGCAAAAGTTGGATTTTTCATTGGACGAAAAATCCCCACGGACGTCCTTGAACCGGGAATATACGGATGAACAATTTCAAATAACGGTCAATTTTATGACAAATACATGAAATGATGGACTTTTTATGGACGGTGTCGGCGAGTTTATCTTCATCACGGCCAATCGCGGCAACGGGTTATGCTGCGCCGCAATATGATGTTTGTGCTTTCGTGAAAATGGCATAGTGTGGCATCGCGCTATTGCGGTGCAGCAATCAGCATCGCGTAACCGACCGATGAGGGAACTTCCAAATGACCAGTGCCACTGTTGAACAGATAACCACCGCCACCAAAAGCAATGTCGAGGCTCTGAGCAAGAGCGGCAGCGCCGCCATCGCCGGTATCCAGGAACTGGCCTCGGCTTATCAGTCGCTGGCAACCAGAAATGTCGCGAAGCTTGCCGCTTCGATCCAGGCGCTTGCCACGGTGACCTCTCCGGTCGAGTTCATTGCGCTGCAGCAGAAGCTGATCAAAGAAGGGGTCGAGACCGCCGTTGCCGACAGCAGCAATATCGCCAATCTGACGACGGCCGTGTTCACCGCCGCCTTCGCACCGGTGCAAGGTTTGGTCGACACACTGCAGAAAAGCGTGAGGAAATAGGCTAAGGGCTTGTTCAATAATTACCGCTACGATTTAGGATTTTGGGGCCTGATCGTGTAGTTCCAATCGGCGTGGAAATCGTGACGATGAAGGTTGAGCGCGTCCATCTCGGCATCCTCGACTTTCAGGCCCGTTGGGTAGG
>JARLJB010000187.1 GCA_031291415.1 Telmatospirillum sp. | reverse complement strand
TCCATCGCCACGAGACAAAGCAATTGCAGGAGATGGTTCTGCACCATGTCGCGCAACGCGCCGGATTTGTCGTAATAGCCCGCGCGGCTTTCGACGCCGATGCTTTCGGACACGGTGATCTGCACGTGATCGACATGGCCGGAGTTCCACAGGGGCTCGAACAAGGCGTTGGCGAAGCGCAAGGCCATGAGATTCTGCACCGTCTCCTTACCGAGATAATGATCGATGCGGTAGATCTGGCTTTCCGCGAACACTGCGCCCAGGGCGTCGTTGATCGCAGCGGCCGACGCGCCGTCTTTGCCAATGGGCTTCTCGACGATCACGCGCGCTGCGGGCGTGATCAATTGATGCAGTGAAAGCCGGTTCGCGATCTTGCCGAACAATTCGGGAGAAGTGGCGAGATAGAAAGCGCGGACGCGCGCCGGGTCGTCGCCAAGATTGGACTGAAGTTCAGGCCAGCCGGCGTCGCCGCCAGCATCCACCGTGACATAATCCAGCAAGGCGACGAAATTTTCGAGCGCGTCGGGATTGTCGGCATGAGCTGGATCGAAACGCTTAAGCGCTTCGCCGACGGCGAGGGTGAATTCCTGCCTGCTCATGCGCTGGCGCGATACGCCGATGACGCGGGTCCCCGGCGAAAGCTGGCCTTCGATATGGCGCCGAAACAAAGCCGGATAGAGCTTGCGATAGGACAGATCGCCGGTCCCGCCGAAAACCACCAGATCGAACGGTTCAACTTGCAGAATTTGTGTGGTCATTGCAGAAAAACCTGTCTCGTGTTTCACGGGGATCCATCCGCATGTTCGTGTTCGACAATCGACGCCGCGCTCGGGGCGCGCTGCAGAGCGAGGCTCGAAGCGAGTCCAGATCTTTCGCCGGTCGTCAGACCAGGCGTCGGAAATTCCGGTTCAACACGGCCGAGTATGATGGCGACAGCTATTTCAGCCGTGTCGAGCCAGACATTTTCCAATCAGAACACCTTCTGCTGCCGCTCGTTCTTGCTGATGTCCTCAGCGCCAATCCCGGCCGCTTTCGCGAGGTCGACATTCAATTTGAAGCCGACGATGAAGGCGCTCGGAATGTTGCCTGGCCGCGTTGGCTCGTTGAAATTGTCAGGATTGATGATCGCTTGCAGATTTGGCGAAAGCTGGACTGCCGGCGTGATTTGCCAACCGTAGTTCAATTCCATCATGACCATATAGGGTGGCGGCGATGTGAAGCTGCCGACCGTCGCTCGCGCAAGGCGGACATTGTTCAGCGCGTCGTTGCTCCACTTCTCCAAATTAACGACGAAGCCGAGCGTGTCGTTGTCGCGCCCGGCGAACGTTCCCTGCTGGAGCAATCCAAGTTCATAATATTGCTGCATGACCGGCTGCCCGGAGGTCGCGCTCATGAAGACGCCGAAAAGAGTCAGGCCACGGTTCGAATGGGGATCGGGACGCGTGATCATCTGATCGAAGCGCGCCCAGACGCCCGACTGGCCGAACAGGGTCGCGTAAGGCTGACCATTGATTGCCGCGAAACCGCCGTCAGCCGAGTAAAGCGGACTCGTATAGGTGGAGCGGTCTATCCAGCCGCCGATCTGGTAATGGCGCGGCAGATCGTCATTCTTGAAATTCGTCGCATAGCCAAGTTCAAGGGGGACAATCGCGCCCGTGGCGCCAGTGTTCCAGATGCCCCATGGATAGGCCTGGTCGTGGTCGAGCGGATTGACCTCGTAGACGCCGCCGTGGAAATAGATCTTGTCCGTCAACCACGCCTTGGCGTCGGCGCCCCAGCTTGACGACGGGAAGCCGGAGAAATTACTGGCGAAATAGATCAGCGCCGGATTGCCGCAGGCCGAGTTCACCATGAAATGGCAATAGATCGGCGAATCCAGGAAGGCGATATTGGCCGGGCTGCGGCCGACCGTCACGTCGAGGCGCCCGTCGAAGAACTTCCGCTCGAGGGTCAGCACCGCCAGATGCACGCTCTGGATGCCCCAGATTTCCTGCGGTCCGATCGAACTGCCGATATAATATTGCGAAAGCCGGTTGCCCTGGCGATCGACCATGGCGAAATGGACATAAGTGTCGTTCGCCGCCTGCGAGGCGAGCATTTTGCCGAGGTCGATATCGAGACCGAAATAAACCTGGCCGGCATAAGTCGCGCCCTGGCTTATGCCGCCGACCGGATTGCCCGCCGGCTCCGCCGTGAAACTCGACGATACGGTGACGCCGTGGTCGTACAGGGTTTGGCCGACATTGGCGAAGCTGTCGTGCACCTGCGCCCCAACGACGTCGCTGACGCTCGTGTTGAAGTCCGGCGAAACGACGGCCGACGGCTTATCCGCGGCGGCTTGTTGCGCGAAGGCCTGCCCGCTTGCGCACAGCACTGCCCATCCGGCCAAAGCGGCCGTTGAAAATCTCAACATGTGACGCTCCTGATTGCCTTGATTGGTTTAGCGGTGCGAGTCCCAGCCAGCATAGTCGGACACGTTTTTCCGGGTCACGAGCTGAGGCGGAATGAGGGTGGTCGAAGCCGAAGGTTTTTTCCCATTGAGCAGGTCATTGCCGAGCTGAACGCCGAGCTTGGCCATCGCATAGGGATCCTGGCTCGCGGACGCCTCAATGAGCGTGTTGGACTTCAACGCCTTTTCGATATCGGGCGCGCCATCGACAGACGTGATGACGATATTGGTGCGCCCGAGCTGCTTGGCGGCGAGGTCGCTGCCGATGGCCTGCGGATCATTGATCGTGAAGACGGCGTCGAGCTTCGGGTAACGGGTCAGATAGCCCTGCATGACGGCAAGGCCGCCATCACGCGAGCCTTTGGCGTCCTGATCGGCGGTGAGAACCTTGATTCCGGGAGCGGCCGAGAACGCCTTCTTGCAGCCCGCCACGCGATCGATCACCGAAGAAACCTGGGGGCCGTTTTCGATGATGACATCGCCCTTCCCGCCAAGCTTGTCGACAATGAACTGGCACGCTTCTTCGCCAGCTTTCACATTGTCGGTCATGATCGTGATATCGGCGCCGTCGGCGGCGGTGTCGACGGCGACCACTACAATGCCCGCGGCCTGCGCGCGTTTGATCGCGGGCGCCACCGCATGAGGATCGCCCGGATTGAGCAGGATGAGATCGACACCGGCGGCGATGAAATTGTCGATCTGGTTGAATTGCTTGTTGAGGTCGTAATCATAACCCAGGGTCGTCACCTTGACGTTCGGGTTGATTTTTTGCGCCTCCGCCGCCGCGCCCTTCGAGATGGCGACGAAGAAGGGATTGCCCAGCGAGGCGAGCGAGATGCCGACCGACTTGAGTTCCTTCGCTTCCGCCGGCAGCGTCAGCACGGCGGCAAGCAGCGCGCCCGCAATCTTGAATTTAGACATGGTGTTCCTCCCGTTTATCTTTTTTCGTTAGTTCAAGTCCGCGCGGAGCCGCGCAGGCGATACCGGTCGAGCGCGACAGCGCCGATGATGACGAAGCCCTTGATGATGAATTGCCAGATGTCCGAGACGCCAGTCAGGACAAGACCATTGGTCAGGACCGAGATGATCAGGGCGCCGATCAGGGTTCCCCAGATCGAACCGACGCCGCCGACGAAGCTGGTTCCGCCCAGAATGACCGCGGCGATGGCGTCGAGTTCATAGGACTGGCCGAGCTGCAGGCCATTGGCGGCATAGAGGCGAGCCGCGGACATGGCGCCGCCGAGGCCGGACAGGAGGCCCGAGACGCCGTAGACGAAGAGCAGCACAAACGGCACCCTGATGCCAGACAGCCGCGCGGCGTCGGGGCTGCCGCCGACTGCATAGATGTGCAGGCCGAGCACCGTGCGGCGCAGGACCGCCCAGGAAATCACGACAGTCGCGAATGCGATGACGACGAGCCAGGGGATGTTGAAGATCGAACCATTGCCAATGAAGGCGAAGGGCAGATCCGGATTGAAGACGGTCGTGTCATTGCCGAGCAACCGGGCAAGACCGCGCACAGCCGTCATCGACCCAAGCGTCACGATGAAGGGCGGAAGCCGCAGGAAGGCGATCAGTCCCCCGTTGCACAGGCCCAGGACCAAACCTCCGGCGAGCGCCGCGGGAAAAGCCAAAAAGGAGGCGCCGGGGACCAGGGAAATCGAGACGGCGACCATTGCGGAGGCTGCAAGGATCGACCCGACCGAGAGATCGATTCCCCCCGTCAAAATAACGAAGGTCATCCCGGCGCCCAAGACCGTATTGATGGAAGCCTGCTGGGCGATGATCGAAAGATTCTGCCAGCTCAGAAACCGGCCGCTCTGCCATGCATGGCTGAAATCGGCGGTCTCCGCATAGCCCGTGACCAATTGGAACATGACGCACAGAATAAGGAGAACCGGCAGCATGCCCATCGTGTGGATGAGCGGCATAAAATTGAGCTGATGCTTCTTCAAAGCATCCTGCAAGGCATTCCCGGTTGATGCGTTCATGATGCGCGGCTTTCCAGGTTCGTGTATTGGGCATGGCGATGTTCGGGGACATCGCATTCGGATGCGGCTGTCAGGATGGCGGCGATATTGTTCTGGTTGATTGCTTCATTGGCCGGGCCGCCAAGCTCGCCTGCGATGCGGCCCTCGCGCATCACCAGAACCCGATCGCAAATACCGATAAGCTCCGGCAATTCCGACGAGATGACGATGACGCCGATGCCTCGCTGGGCCAGGTTGTCGATCAGGCGATAAATCTCGGATTTGGCGCCGATGTCGACGCCGCGGGTGGGCTCGTCGAGGATCAGCACCCGCGGGTTCAGCTCCAGCAAGCGCGACAGCAAGACCTTTTGCTGATTGCCTCCGGAAAGAGCGCCGACGAGTCCCTTCGCCGAGGTCACCTTGATGTTGAGGTCCTTGATCGCCTGGGCGCTTCGTTCCCGGCTTTTGCGGAAATTGAGCAGTCCGCCCATGCGGGCGTCCCTGCTGGCGACCCCGACATTGATGTTGTTGCAAATGGACATGTCGAGGAAGAGCCCAAGCTCTTTGCGATCCTCGGTCAGATAGAGAATTCCGGCGCGAATGGCGTCGAGCGGTGTCGCGATCCGCTTGACGACGCCATCGACCGCGACGCTTCCCGCGCTCGCTTTGTCGGCGCCGTAGATCAGGCGCGCCAATTCCGTGCGTCCGGCGCCGACCAGCCCGGCGATGCCGAGAACCTCGCTTTCATGCAGTTCGAGCGAACAGTCCTTGACCCGCCTGGCGTCGGACATTCCCTTGACCGAAAGGATCGGTTTACCGCGAAGATTATGCGCGTCGTGGTTCTTCTTGTAGAAAGTCGAAATGTCGCGCCCGACCATCATCTGCACTATGGCGTTCGGGCTGATCGCATGGGTTTCGAGCGTTCCAACATAGGTTCCGTCGCGCAAGACCGTCACGCGATCGGAGAGCTCATAGATCTCTTCCATGCGATGGCTGATATAGACGATGGCGAGACCTTCATCGCGCAGCGCGCGAATGATCGTGAAAAGCCGTTCGGTTTCCCGCTCGGAAAGCGTCGTCGTCGGCTCATCCATGATCAGGATTTTTGAATTGGAATGGACGGCGCGCGCGATCTCGACGAGTTGCCGCTCGGCAAGGGTAAGATCGCAGACCTTGGCGTCAGCCGTGAACGACGCCCCGAGGCGGCGAAGCACTTCGGCCGAGCCTTCGATCATCGCGGCTCGATCGAGCCAGCCCGCGGCCAGGCCCTTCCCGCGAAGCTCGCGCCCAAGATAGATGTTTTCGGCGACGCTCAGATTGGGGGAAAGCGAAAGCTCCTGGTAAATGACCGCAATGCCGAGCGCCTTTGCGGCCATCGGCCCGGTCATGGCGACGAGGGTTCCGCCGATTGAAATTTCGGATCCGGCGTCGGGTCGTATGGCACCGGCGAGAATTTTCATGAGCGTCGATTTCCCGGCGCCGTTTTCGCCCATCAAGGCGTGGATTTCGCCCTCGGCGACGCTGAACTGCACATTGCGCAGCGCCCTGAGCTTGCCGAACGTCTTGGAGATATTGCGCATCTCCAGGATCGGGCCAGCCGATCGCAACTCGATCTTCGACATGTTTCCTCCCCAACTGACACGGTCTTGAATGAGCCTCGCTCATCGATCGGACGCTGTTTGTCGCGCCTCTGTGTCTGCTCTGGTGGCCTAACCTCCCACCAGTCCGCCCTCCTGTCAATAGATAAATCATTTTGGTTTAATAATTGACGTGGACGCCGATCTGGGGCATGTTGAGATCAACGAACGGGCCGCGACGTCAAAAGGCAGCCCTTGCGCAGCGCCAAGCCACAATAGAGAATTTCCGCGTTTCTTCGTTCCTGGACAGCCTTGATGATTTTTGACGCAGCTGCGACGCCCCTGGCCGGAGAGAAATCTCGCGGCACCAATCTTCTCGGAGTTCGGGCCTATAACGAACGGCTCGTCCTCTCCCTCGTGCGCCGTTTCGGCCATCTGCCAAAGGCCGAAATCGCCAGGATGACCAGTCTGTCGGCGCAGACGGCTTCCGTCATCGTGAGGTCGCTTGAAGCGGATGGATTGCTGCTGCGCATGGAGCCCAGCCGCGGCCGGGTCGGCCAGCCCTCAGTGCCATTGAAACTCAATCCCGACGGCGCCTATGCGCTCGGGCTCCATATCGGCCGCCGCACTGCCCACCTCATGCTGATGGACTTTGTCGGCTCCGTTCGCGACCAGATCCGCTGCTCCTACGCCTATCCGGATGTCGGCGAAATCCTCGCGTTCACGGCCAAGGGCCTGAACGAGCTGACCGGCAAGTTGAGCGGCGCGCAAAAGCAGAGAATTGCCGGGCTTGGCGTCGCGGTTCCCTTCGAATTATGGAACTGGTGCAGCGAAGTCGGCGCGCCCGACGCGGCTCTCGAGGCCTGGCGGAACTGCAACCTGCAAACCGATCTTGAAACCCTGTCGGGTTTGCCGGTTTCGATC
>JARLJB010000186.1 GCA_031291415.1 Telmatospirillum sp. | reverse complement strand
TGGGCGGCGTTGGGCAGGTCGAATGTGGATCCTTCACTTCGGCACGGGGCTGCTCTACGCCGCGCGCTATGCGTTGAGCGGCGCGCCGGCTTCGGCGAACCTCAGCATGAAAGGCTTGGTCGACGGGGCCAGGGGCAGATCAGGAAGGCCTGACAGTTCGCTTTGGCCGCGCAAGCCTGCCCAATAGCTTCGCCGGACAGCCACGACGTCACGCGCGTTTGGCCGCCCTGCTGCGCAACCAGCGCTTCAGTTTTTGCAATTGGGGCGCCAGCGTCTCCGAACGCTTGATGGAATGGCTCACCGCGCCGATGGTCGATCGAAGGGCGTTGATGGCGAGCGGTTTCAGCCGGGGTGCGAAAATATAGATCTGCGTCTCTTCAATGCAAACGTTCGCCAGCCGCTCCTTGTAGGGAGCGTCACCGCCGCCAAAGTCGAAAAGCCGCACTGCCGACCCGTCTGCCCAAATCTCTTCCATCGCGATCAGGAGCAGGTACATGCCAGGCGAATAGTCGGAATAGGTCGGATCGAAGGCGAGATAATTGCTGACGAAGGCACCGTTGCGAAGAGAACCTATCCAGAATGCGCAGGGCTGGTTGTCGAGATACAGGACAAATCCGCGGAGCCATCCCATCCGCGCCTCAAACGCAAGGCGGGCCTCGACAAAAGGCGTGCGCAAGAATCCGACGCCTATTCCCCTCTGATAAGACTTCTCGGCAATGGTTTCGGCGCTGGTCATCAGCTTCGGCAGGTCGCCGGGCGAATGAAAGCCCTCGATCCTGACGTTGCCGAATGAGGATTTCAGCTTTGCTGCACGCTTTCGCTGCTGGTAACGGGCATTGCTGGATAATTGACTTTGGAACGGGCCGACCGCGTCCGACATGTCCCACATCCGGTGGGGGATCGCCTCGCTCAGCCAGTCCGAACAAAACCGCGACGGCAAAGCACGAGCGCACTCGGCCAGCGGCGAATTGACGGTGACCGATTCGAACATTGCCGCATCGGCTTCTCCCGCGCTCAGCGAACCAATCATGCTGGCGACGAGCAGTCGCGCTCTCTCGCTATTCAGCTCGCCGAGGGCGCCGCCGTGGACGATGCGCAAAACCTTCAGCTCGTTGACGGGAAGTGCGAAATAGCCGGCTTTGATCGGGATTTTCGCGATATCGATGCGACCAGCAAGCAATGCTCGCGGCGTTTCGCCTTCCAAAAGAACGAACACATGGGGGCGAAGGCAGCCATCAATGTGCTCCGTGACAAACAGATAGAAATCCAGATCGCTGTCACGCCCCGGAGCGCATGCGTTCCAGAATTCGCGAAATGGTTCGATTTCCTCCCTACTGCGCAGCGTTTGGATGCGATAAGGGCCAGAATTGTCAGCCTGAGCGCGAAATTGAATTCCTTCCGAAACGGCGCGTTCCGATTTGGGCAATACCGATTCCGCCGTGTCACCGGGCTTTCGCGCGTCGTCGCTCTGGGTCATCGGCAGCGCCTGTTCCGGCGGGATGATCAGAAGCCGGCTGATCCCCAATTCGCTCGCCTTGAGGGAGGGGTCCGCCAGTCGCGCAGTGGAATAAGTCGATTGCCGAAAGAGCGCCTTGTAGCGCACCTTCATGCGGCGATAGGGCAATACGAACGGATTCGTCGTCAGCACGCCGCAGGTTGTGGGCGTCGGCAGTCGCTTCCCCCATTTCCGGACCATGTACCGGTACGCTTCCACATAGTCGGGACCGACATGAAGCTGGGCCTTGGCGTTGTGAATCAAGGGTATGTCGAGGGCATAGGTTGTACGGCCCCGGCGCTCCGCTTCAAGGGCGATGTCGGAGCCGTAAAGATGGAACCCTGGCAACTTGCGGTCGAAATGGACGCCTGCGTCCCTTCGAACGATAAGGACCAGTTCGTCGAAGCTGACAACCTGGACAGGCTCTTTCAGCGCTGTTCCAAACAGCCCTCCCGTTTCGGCGAACAGCGGCGCGAGCGAGCAGTCCCATACGCGGCCGACGAAATTCCCGCCGGCTGTGACGCCGATGACGCCGGCGACGGCCCAGTTCGGATCGAGGCGCGTAAGGCGCTCGATCTCCCATTCAAATCGCTCGAACCAGCCCTCAGGGAAAAAGACGTCGCAATGCGCGAAAATTAGAATGTCAGCGGTCGCGGACTCCATCGCGTCCGCATAAGCTTGCGAGGCGCCGGGTTGGTTCAACAGGACCGTCAGATTCACCTGGCCTCCGGCGATCGCCGGCGAACGCCGGAGATCACGGTCGAGAATGCTGATATCTGACGTGCGTGCGCAGGTGTAGACGTGCCAACCAAGGGCCATGGTGACGGATTCCGCGTGAAGCTAAATCTCTGAAAATAACGGCAATAGATGCGCGTATAGTTCTGCTGGAGGTCGTAATTAAATAAATATATTTGATTTTGCGGGCTGTCACCCATTTAATTCGATTTATTTTAATTTCATGCTATTTTCACGACGCGTCCGCGCGGCTAGGTTAACGCCAAGCGGCGTACAAGATGTGAAACGGGGGGGCGGAAGGTGCGCAGCGGTCAGGATCTGCAATTCGCAAGACTGTCGAGCAGCGCGATTCCGGCGTCGAACTCGAATTTCGGGCCCATCGCTCTGCTCATGATCGGAATAGCTATTCCGTCCAGCCTGACCTTTAACTTGGGTGACTTCAAATTTTATGCCGCGCGACTGGCGGTTGCTCTTTTGCTGGCGCCTGCCTTTTTGCGGATGTTCAGGAAGGGAAGACATCTCGTCTGGTGCGACCTGTTCACGAGCCTCGCGTCGGCATGGATGATTGTGTCGATCCTGATCGCAGGTAGCTATGATTCAATGTCGTCCACGGTGGCCATCGTCCTCGAGTTCTGGGGCGCATATGCCGTCGCGCGAGGCTTCATATTCGGGCGGCAGGCGATTGAAGCCTTTGTCAAAATGCTCAAGCCGGTGGTTGTCATCGTCGTCGCGTTCGCGGTGCTCGACCAGCTCGCGGGAATTTGGGTGCTCAATGCCGTGATCGGACCATTGGTCGGCGTACCTTTGGGCTGGGTGCCCGAGTTTAGAGGCGGTTTCGTCAGGGCTACGTCGATATTTCCTCATCCGATCCTCTATGGGACGTTCTGTGCGGTGGCGGCAGCCGTGTTCCTGTATGCGCGCCAAAGGGTTTTCGTCGGACTAAGTCTTTTCGGATGTGTGCTCGCGATGTCCTCGGCTCCCTTCATGGTGTCCTTCATTGTCATCGCGGTTTATGGCTACGATATCGTCTTCAACCGATTCAACTGGCGTTGGAAGGCTTTCACCGCAGTTGTCGCCTTGTTCTTCGCCATCATTTACGGCGTGACGAATAATCCGACATCCTGGGTCATATCCCATTTAACCCTCGATCCATCCACGGGCTATTTCCGTGAGGCGACTTGGGACAGGGCTTTCTACAATATCGGTCTTTCGCCGCTCACCGGTTATGGCTTCGGCGACATCGGGGATCCAGTAGTCAAGGAGTTCTTTGACAATGCTTCAGTCGACGCCGTCTGGCTGGTTTTGGCTCTTCGGTTCGGCATCCCCGTTGTCCCGTTGCTGCTGCTGGCCAATATCAGTTCCTACTACGGCGGTGCGGGCAAGCAACGCATCGGCCGTGCGCAAGATGCTTACATGAGCAACGTGCGGACGGGCTTTACAATCGCGGTCTGGGTTTTGATGCTCGCGGGTCTGACCGTGCACTACTGGAACTCCTTATGGCTCTTTTGGGGTCTTTGCCTGGGGATTCGAGCAGGCTTTCAGGAGCGCGGCGCGGAACAGCAGGCGGCCAGGGCCATTCCGCCCCATTCCTATGCGCTTGCGGACGCATGCGCGGGCGAATGGCGCTAAAGGGAAGGCGCTTGTTCTGCGCGCGAGACCTGCGGGGGGCGAATTTCGATGGCCGATCGTTTCAGACGCGGGGATGACGGGATGAAGGCCGAACGGATTGCCGGGCTCGGCATGGCGACGTTTGTGGTGTTGCAGACGCTTGCCTACGCAGCGCCAGCGGCCCCGTCGCTCGATCAGTCGGAAAGCGCGGCGGAAAGCCTATTTTCTGCGACTTCCAGGCCGATTAACGTGAATGTCGAGGAATCAGCGTCCAATTTTGAACTCGGGATACAGTTTAAATCAGCAGTGAAAGGCTATATCACCGGCTTGCGCTTTTACAAAGGCGACCTGAACAAAGGTGTTCATTTTGGTAATTTGTGGGATTCGTCGGGCGTTTTGCTGGCGAGTGCACAATATACAAATGAGACGGCGAGCGGTTGGCAGGAAGTCGAGTTCATCTTCCCGGTCGAGATCATGGCTAACACGGTGTATACGGCGTCTTATCACGGCGAAAACCATTATTACTCGGCAGATAGCGCTTATTTTACCAATGCCGTCGTCAACGGCGATATCACGGCGCCCGCGTCGATAAACGGCGTCCGCTGGTACGGCGCGGACGCGCGCCATTTCCCGACCACCGCCTCCAATAACACGAACTATTGGGTTGATGTCGTCTTCGCGAGAAGGGCGAAGATCCCGCCGACGACCACGACTTATCCAACGATCGGCGCGCAACTTCCGCATTTGCTCGATTCGTATTCCCATAAGCCAAGCTGGTCAGTCGCGGGCGTTAATTATGGCGTCGGAGTCGCTGATGGCCAGCTGCTTCATAATCCGGCCCTCATTTCCATGGCTGGCGTCAAAGTGAACGAGAACCTTCGCCAGGTCACGGTGATCGGCGATAATGTTACGCTCGACAGTTTTGATTTCACTCTGAATGGAGGCTGGGGCGTCATCATCGCCAGCAACAACGTCACCATCTCGAACTCGAATTTCCTGGTGGGCTCCAATGGCAACGCACCGATCCTCGGGACGCAATCGTCCGGAAACGTGACGGTGACGAATTGCACGATCGACGGCAATAACTCCGGCAATGTCGGCGGTCTGATCGAAATGCGCGGCGCCGGCGCCCTGACGGTGGATCATTCCTGGCTCAAGAACTCCAGCGACGACATCATCCAGATGCACAACAACGGTCCGTCCGCTCTGGTCGCCAAATATAATCTGATCCAGAACGCCGGCATGACGCCGGGGGCGCATGGCGATTTTACGGAGTTCCTCGGTGGGCCGTTCACCGCCACGATCATCTACAACACGACGACGGAGCCGAGCGGTGGCTCTTCGCAGGGCTTCATGGTCGAGCCAGACCTCGGTTCCAAGCCCGGCGTGATCCTCGGCGGCGAAATCGGCAACAACACCATGACCGGATATAATAATGTCTTCACCGGGATCACGGTGGCCGATCTTGCTGGCAAATTCACTGTGCACGACAATTATTTCGACCCGTCGCACACCTCGGGCGGCCTCGCCTTCGGCGGCGTCCGGGGCGGTCCCAACGACCGCAGTCCAATGTCGTTCTATTTAAACAATGTGAATATGGTTTCCGGCGTCATCATCCGGAAAGTCAGCCCGCCTGCTGGAGCGATTCAGCGCTGAGGATCGGGCCGCTCGGTGGCGCAGAGCGCCGCAGCCGCCAGCGCCGCGCAAGGCGAAATCCGCTAATTTTCGTGAGATGGCGAGCCGAAATCACTGCGGGCGTGGGGCGATTGCCGCAGCTCGCCAGCAAACGATTTAATTCCGTAAATTAATCCCGCCGAAAAGTTTCATTTATTTAAATTATAAATCTTTAAATTATAAACAGCGAGCTGTACCCCTAGGATTGTTTAAAGATTTCAATGTTACCGTCGTTTAATCGGGATCTGGTGACCATAAGCGATTCCGAAATAGGCAATGAAGCACGTAATAACGTGAGGCACGGAATTTCATCAGGCCAACGTCGCCCGATATTCCCCGTATGGGCCGTAATGCCGTCCAAAAAAAGCCTTCGTTGGTGGAGTATTACCCTTCCATCGGTGTGCCAGTAGATTCAAAGAACTTGATTCGCTCGCAGATCGACGAACAGGTAGTGACGCCGGGGGGCGTTTAATTGAGTAAATTGAGCGCGTTGCCTGTTGCAGAAAAACGGATCAGGACCAGGAGGACTGTATGACCATTAGCGATGGCTCCGCCACTGCCCCCGCGGGAACTGCGCAGGACCCGACCTTGCTCGCCAGCTATGGGGCCAATCGGCCTGCATGGGAAGTCGCCGGCGTGGACTATTATGTCGGCTGCCCCCAAGGCCTGGCGCTGAAGGATCCCTCCACGATTTCGATGGCCGGCGTGACATTGAATACGTCGACCCATACGATTTACGTGACGGCCAACAATGTCACCCTCAATGGCTATGATTTCTCCCTCGAAGGGGGCTGGAGCGTCGTCACCTCCGCGACCAACACGACAATCGAGAACTCGAACTTCGTGGTGGGGGCCAATAGCACCCAGACGCCGATCTTCGGGACGATGACGTCCGGTAATGTAACGGTGACGAATTGCACCATCGACGGTGCTGGCAACGCCAATGTTGGCCAGTTGATCCTGATGGAGGGAAGCGGCACTCTGACGGTCGATCATTCGTGGCTTAAGAACGCCGGCGGCGACATGATCGATATGAACAATAGCGGTCCGTCGGCTCTGGTCGCCGAATATAATCTGATTCAGAATGCCGGAATGGCGCCTGGGGCGCATGGCGACTTCACCCAATTCCTTGGCGCCGGACCATACACCGCCACGATCCAGTACAATACGACGTCGGAGGCGAGTGGTCTCTCTTCGCAGGGCTTCATGGTCGAGCCAGACATCGGCTCCACGAAGGGCGTGATCACCGGCGGCGAAATCGGCCACAACACGATGCTCGGGTACAATAATGTCTTCACCGGGGTCACGGTGGCGGATCTGACCGGCAAATTCGTGGTGGACAACAATTACATCGACCCGACGGGCACCACTGGTGGGCTTGCATTCGGCGGCGGCCGCGGCGGACCCAACGACAGCAGCGCAAACTCCCAGTATATTAACAACGTGAACATGGTCAACGGCTCGATCGTGCAGGATTCGAACGCTGCCACCGAGGCGGCGGCCTTGACCACAGGCGCAACCACAACCACAACCACAACCACAACCACAACCTCTTCGACGCCTCCGGCCGCGCCCGCGATTTCGTCCTGGTCGCCGGACACCGGCGTGGTCGGCGACGGAATCACAGACGCCAGCACGCTGACCCTCCACGGCACGGCGGTGGCTGGCAGCACGGTCAAGGTTTATGACGGCTCGACCCTGATCGGAACGGTGACGGCCGATTCAACCGGCGCCTGGACCGACACCACCCCGGCGCTGACCAACGCCACGCATGTGCTGACGGCGACCGACACCGTTTCCAGCGTCACGAGCGCGGCGTCAGCCTCGCTCAGCGTCACTGTGGACACCGTCGCGCCGGCTGCTCCGGTCGAGACGAGCGATTCGATCGTCAACACCGACCATGTGCTGCTGTCGGGAACTGCCGAGGCGAACAGCACGATCACCGTCTATGACGGGACCACTGCGATTGGAACCGGCACGACGAACTCGAGCGGAGGCTGGAGCGTGACGACATCGTCGTTGTCAACTGGCTCACACAACCTGACCGCGACCGCCACTGACGTGGCCGGCAATGTCAGCGCCTTGTCCGCGCCGCTCGACCCGGTGATCGGGTCGACGTCCATCGCCACGAGCTCCACCGTGTCGACGGGAACACCGCAGGACCCGACCTTGCTCGCCAGCTATGGGGCCAATCGGCCTGCATGGGAAGTCGCCGGCGTGGACTATTATGTCGGCTGCCCCCAAGGTCTAGCGCTGAAGGATCCCTCCACGATCTCGATGGCCGGCGTGACGGTGAATGCTTCGACCCATACGATCACGGTGACGGGCAACAATGTAACCCTCAACGGCTACGATTTCTCCCTCGCAGGGGGCTGGAACGTCGTCACCTCCGCGAACAACACGACAATCGAGAACTCGAAATTTGTCGTCGGGGCCAATAGCACCCAGACGCCGATTTATGGGACATTGACATCCGGCAATCTGACGGTGGAAAACTGCACCATCGATGGTGGTATGAACACCCATGTTGGCGCGTTGATCCTGGCGTCGGGCGCCGGCACTGTGACGGTCCAATCTTGCTGGCTTAAGAACGCCGGCTGCGACATGATCGACATGAACAATGACGGCGCGTCCAATCTGGTCGCCGAATATAATTTCTTCCAGAATGGCGGGGCGGCGGGACAGCACGGCGATTTTGTGCAGTTCCTTGGCGCGGGACCATACACCGCCACGATCTTGTACAATACGACGACGGAGGCGAGTGGCCTCTCTTCGCAGGGCTTCATGGTCGAGCCAGACCTCGGCTCCACGAAGGGCGTGATCACCGGCGGCGAAATCGGCTACAACACGATGGTCGGGTATAATAATGTCTTCACCGGAGTCACGGTGGCGGATCTGACCGGCAAATTCACGGTGGACCACAATTATATCGACCCGACGGGCACCTCGGGCGGACTTGCCTTCGGCGGCCTCCGCGGCGGACCCAACGACAGCAGCGCGAACTCCGCATATATTGCCAACGTGAACATGGTCAACGGTTCGACCGTGCAGGATTCGAACGCTTCTTCCGAGGCGTCGACCTTGACCTTAGCCTCGGCTACCACCTCGTCCACGCCTACGACCACGACCACGACCACTTCGACGACTCCGGCCGCGCCCGCGATTTCGTCCTGGTCGCCGGACACCGGCGTGGTCGGCGACGGCATCACCAACGCCAACCATCTGACCATCAAGGGCACGGCGGTGGCCGGCAGCACGGTCAAGGTTTATGACGGCTCGACCCTGATCGGAACGGTGACGGCCGATTCGACCGGCGCCTGGACCGACACCACCCCGACACTGACCGACGGCAAGCATGTGCTGACGACGACCGACACCGTTTCCGGCGTCGCGAGCGCGGCGTCCGCCTCGCTCAGCGTCACCGTGGATACGGTCGCGCCGGCTGCTCCGGTCGAGACGAGCGAATCGGTCGTCAACACCAACCACGTGCTGCTGTCGGGAACGGCTGAGGCCAACAGCACGATCACCGTCTATGAAGGGACCACGGCGGTTGGAACCGGCACGACGAACGCGAGCGGAAGCTGGAGCGTGACCACATCCGCGTTGTCGACTGGCAGCCACGCCTTGACCGCGACAGCCACCGACGTGGCCGGCAATGTCAGCGCCTTGTCCGCGCCGCTCGACCCGGTGATCGGCACGACGCCGCCTGCCGCCCCGACGATCGCCACGTTTTCTACGGACAGCGGGGTTGTCGGAGACCACATCACAAACGACCACACTCCAACCTTGACTGGGACAGCCGTCGCCAACACCACCGTGCAGGTGTTCGACGGCGGTACTCTGGTCGGGACCGGAACGGCGAACAGCAGCGGCCAGTGGTCGGTGACGACGTCGGTGCTGGCGGACGGCAGCAACAGCCTGACCGCAACCGATACAAATTCGTCCGGCCAGACCAGCGCTGCGTCGGCGGACTTTACTATCGGCGTCGACACGCTGGCGCCCTACGCGCCGTCCGTGTCCGTCGTTTCGCAGGCCGGCGCCTCGGTTGGAACCTCGACCAGCCTCCACGACCTGATCCTGGAGGGGACGGCCGAGGGCAACAGCACCGTCACGGTGTACGACGGGTCTACCGAGATCGGCGCCGTGAAGGCGGACAGCAGCGGCGCATGGAGCCTCGACACCGGACACCTCACGAGCGGCAGTCACAGCTTCACGGCCACCGCGACGGACATCGCGGGCAATATCGGGGTGGCGTCGGCAGCCGACACCTTGAGCGTCACGGCCCAGAGCGCGACCTCGCCGACCTCGAGTACGATAGGGTTCACACATCTTACCGAACATTCGAACCACGTCGTCTCAATCCAGGGCGTGGCCGACGCCGACAGCGTGGTAGAGCTCTTTGACGGCACGACCCAAATCGGGACCGCGACGGCGAGTTCGACTGGCGCCTGGCACTTCAGTACTGCGCCACTCTCGAACGCGGTCCATGTGATCACGGCGGAGGAGGTAACCCACTCCGGCGCGGCCGTCGCCACGAGTTCGGGCGAGGCGATCATCGGTTCGACCGGTAGCAATGTCCTGGCGAGCACTCCGGGCGATGACTACTTCCTCGGCAATGGTCATCCGGACACGTTCGTATTCGCGACCAATTTCGGCCACGACGTGATCGGAGATTTCGTCGCCACCGGAGGCGGGCACGATACGATCCAGTTCGGCTCGAACGAGTTCAGCAGCTTCGCCAGCGTGCTCTCCCACGCGTCACAGGTCGGCCTCGACGTGGTCATCGCGTCCGGGAGCGACACCCTGACGCTGAAGAACACCAAGATGAGTGCGCTCAACTCCTCTGACTTCCACTTCGCGTGAACCACGTGATAGAAAAGATGGGATTGATATTGAATCCAGCTCGGGGAATCTTCTCGATGCAGTCTCGGTTCAGGGGCATATGGCATGGCTGATTTCGGGCGGCGGAAAGAAAGTCCCACTTTTGGACGGCGGGGGGAAAGCCCCCCGCCGGATCCTCGGACCAAAAAAAAGGCCTCGCTCCAAGCGGAATCCGGCAACGCCATCAGCCCGATGGCGGAACGGGTCAGCGCGCAGACCGCCAAGCTGAATGAGGCCGTAAAGCGGTCGATCGAGGCTGTCAGGCGGCGGATCTGTCCCGATCGCGCTCGACCTGCGGACGAGTACGACGAGCCGCGCTCCGAGATCGCAGCGTTGCTGGCGTCGTGCCGACGGATTTTCTGGGGCCTCGCCGCCTTCAGCGGCCTGAGCAATCTGCTGATGCTCACCGGATCGTTCTTCATGCTTCAGGTCTACGACCGGGTCCTGCCCGGCCGCAGTGTGCCGACATTGCTGGCGCTGCTGGTGCTGGCGATCGTGCTCTATATGTTTCAGGGCGGTCTCGACCTCGTCCGCGGCCGAATCAGTGTTCGCATCGGCCGCCATTTGGACGAGCAGTTGGGAGTGCGGGTGTTCGACGCCGTGGTCCGGCTGCCGCTGAAGACCCGCGGCGACGGCGACGGCTTGCAGCCGCTGCGCGACCTCGACCAGGTTCGCAGCTTCCTGTCCAGCGGGGGGCCGACGGCGCTTTTCGACCTGCCATGGATGCCGATCTATCTCGGCGTCTGCTTCCTCTTTCATTTCTGGATTGGCGTTACGGCCCTGGTTGGCGCCGTGGTGCTGGTCGCCATCACGGTCCTGACCGAGCTTCGGACTCGAGGTCCGGCGAAGGCGTTTTCGCGTCTTGCCGTCTCGCGGACGGCGCTTGCGGCGGAAGGCCGACGAAATGCCGAAGTCCTGCAGGCCATGGGCATGCGGCGGCAAGCCGCGCTGCGCTGGCAGGAAATCAACAGCAAGTATCTCGCCGCCCATGAGCGGGCGAGCGACGTCGCCAGCGGGCTCGGCGGCGCCTCGAAAGTGTTTCGGTCGATCCTGCAGTCCGCGGTTCTTGCGGTCGGCGCCTATCTCGTGATCAACCAGGAGTCGACGGCGGGCATCATCATCGCCGGATCGATCCTGACGGCTCGCGCTTTGGCGCCAGTCGAGATCGTCATCGCGAACTGGAAGGGGTTCGTCTCGGCGCGTCAGTCGGGCCGGAGGCTCGATCAATTGCTCAAACTCCTCCCCAAGGAAGAAGAGCCTCTGGCGTTGCCCGCTCCGACCGAGGGGCTGTCCATCAAACAGCTTGGAGTGGCCGCGCCTGATTCAGGCCGGCAGATCCTGGCCGACGTGTCATTGGAACTGCGCGGCGGTCAGGCGGTCGGGATCATTGGTCCGAGCGGATCGGGGAAGTCGACGTTGGCGCGGGCTCTGGTTGGGGTCTGGCCGTGTCTCCGCGGCAGGATCACGCTCGACAACGCCGCGCTGGATCAATGGTCCCCCGAGGCGCTCGGCAAACATATTGGCTACCTGCCGCAGGACGTGGAACTGTTCGACGGCAGCATCGCGCGCAACATCGCGCGCTTCGATCCGCAGGCCAAGCCGGACGCGGTTCTGGACGCCGCCAGGACGGCGGGCGTACATGACATGATTCTGGGCTTCCCGGAGGCCTATGGCACGAAGGTCGGCGAAGGCGGCGTCACGCTGTCGGCAGGGCAGCGCCAGAGAATCGGATTGGCGCGCGCCCTTTATGGCGAGCCCTTCCTGGTCGTGCTTGACGAGCCATCGTCGAACCTGGACGCAGAAGGCGAGGACGCTCTCACCGAGGCGATCGTCAACGTGCGCAAGCGTGGCGGCATCATTGTCGTCGTCGCCCATCGCCCGAAAGCCCTCGAGGGGGTCGATCACGTGCTGGTCATCGGCGAGGGGCGCATGCAGTCGTTCGGGCCGAAGGAGGAAGTCCTCAGAAAGGTGCTTCGGAAGCCCGTCTCACTCAACGTCGTTGCTGAAAACCAAGGGGTAGCTTGATGAACCGCACGGCGACGCCGGCTCTGCACTCGATTCAGCGCTACATGATCGTGGGCGCGATCATGGTAGGCTGCGTGACGTTTGGCATTGGCGGATGGGCCGCGACTTCGCAGCTTTCGGGGGCTGTGATAGGCCAGGGCGTGGTCGTGGTGGATTCAAACGTCAAGAAGGTGCAACACGCGACCGGCGGGATCGTCGGCGAATTGCGAGTCCGCGATGGCGACCGGGTCAATGCCGGCGATATTCTAATCCGTCTGGATGAGACGCAGACAATGGCCACCGCCATGATCGTCACAACAAGCGTCGATGAATTGCTCGCGCGTCAGGCCCGCCTGGAGGCCGAGCGCGACAGCATCGACGAGATCGTGTTTCCGGCAGCGTTGCTCGACCGCTCGAAGGACGTTAATTCCGCTGGAGCGCGGGCCATGGCTGCCGAGCGCAAGCTGTTCGAGCTGCGGCGCCAGGCGAGGAGCGGGCAGAAGGCGCAGCTCGAGGAACGCAGCGCGCAGCTACAGGACGAAATCAAGGGCTATCTGGGTCAGGGGGAGGCCAAGCAAAAGGAAGTCGACCTGATTCATCAGGAGCTTGAAGGCGTCCGCACGCTTTACCAGAAAAATCTTGTCCCGGTCACGAGGGTGAACGCGCTCGATCGGGACGCCGCCCGGCTCGAAGGCGAGCGCAGCCAGCTGGCGGGGATGATCGCGCAGGCGAAAGGCAAGATCTCCGAAATCGAGCTGCAGATCATTCAGGTCGACCAGGATCTCCGCAGCGAGGTCGGCAAGGACTTGATCGAAACGCGCTCCAAGCTTTCCGAACTCGCCGAGCGCAAGATCGCGGCGGTCGATCAGCTCAAGCGGATCGACATCAGGGCGCCCCAGTCGGGGCATGTCCATCAGCTCTCGGTCCATACGGTTGGCGGCGTCATCACGCCGGGCGAACAGATCATGCTCATCGTCCCCGACTTGGATGTCCTGGCCGTCGAGGTGAAGATCGCTCCGCGAGATATTGACCAGGTCTATGTCGGCCAGGCCGCGACGATGCGGTTTGCCGCCTTCAACCAGAAGACGACGCCGGAGGTCGATGGAGAGATCAGCGTGGTCTCGGCGGATCTGACCCAGGACCAGCGCACCGGCACCAGCTACTACACGGCGCGCGTCGCTCTCAAGCCGAACGAGCTCGCCAAGCTGGGATCGGCCAAGCTGGTGCCAGGCATGCCTGTCGATGTCTTCATCAAGACGCCGGGACGCACGGCGCTGTCCTATCTGACCAAGCCTCTGTGGGACCAGGCTGAGCGCGCAATGAAAGAGCGCTGAGGCGCTCGCCGGCGGGTGCGATCACGTCGCCAGCGGCGTGATCGTCGATCCTTCGATGGCGATGCAGGTGAGGCGCCCCGTGGCAAAGGCGCCGGTATCGATGTTGATCCGGTTCTGCCGCAACTCCAGCACAGGCGCCGGCGTGTGGCCGTGAACGATGAAGCGCTCGAAAGGCTGCTCATAACCTAGGAACTCCTCGCGGATCCAGAGCAAATCCCTCTCCGCCTGGGCGTGCACCGGGACGTTCGGTCGAATACCGGCATGCACGAACAGAAAGTCTCCGCACTCGTAGGAAAGCTTGAGCGTCTCCAGAAAATCGAGATGGTCCTTGGAAATGGCTGAGGCCAATTCATCGGCCAGCTTGATCTGTTCCTGGCGGTCGGCATTGATCGTCGGCTTCAGTCCATAGGACAGTAGCGTCTCGAGACCACCACATAACCTCCAGCTATCGAGGATGCGCGAATCGGCGAGGAAGCGAGGCAGGAATGTCTCGTGATTACCTTTGAGGAAAACCGCTTCTCGGTGTTGCCGCCATTGCAGTAGGAGGTCGATCACCTGGCGCGACGCCGGGCCGCGGTCGATATAGTCGCCGACAAAGACAGTAATCGTCTGTTTGGCGGGCCGCCGGACGCAATCCGCGTCAATGGCGGACAGCAGGCGGTCGAGCAAATCCGCACGACCGTGGATATCGCCGACGGCATAAATCCTGACGCCATGGGGCAGGCTTGCGCGATGGCGGCTGTTGCGGGCGAGGGGAGTACGCCACGCGCCGCTGGCCGCCGCCTGCGCACATTCCTCCAGCGGGGCTGAAATTTTGGACGCCTTGCCCTGACGTACGATCGAAGCTTTGAGGTTTTGAATCCGGATGCGAGGCCCCTTCGGGGCCAGATCATTCGCCAGAACAATGGAGCCCGTCGCCGCGGGCCGGGCGACGCGTTTGGAGGGGACCGCTCCCTTGGTCATCGAGGCCGGAGGCTGCGCCAGACGTCCACGCTCGACCAGCTGACACAATTCTTCGAATTGGCGATTGAGCGCCTCAGACCGATCCAGTGGCGTCGAGAAATGCTGGCCGCCCGGGACGTCAGGTCGTCGTCGCAAGATCTTGATCGCCGCAACAGATACGTGCACGATCAATTCGGCGCCAGGAATGACGAGCAGTTTGGCGATCATGATCTAATTATATTTATAATTTGCACTCCAGGGCAATGATTCTGGTCGAATCGTTAATTCAGTGGTGGCGAACCCAGATTGCATGATCGTCCAGCTCGTCATCATCTCGTTTACCATACATTCAGCGCTGTTCAACGCTCTCACCTTTGTGCCGGAGCCTCAGGCGCGGCGTGTCGTGAATTTTTGCGTTTCCTGACGAGAAGTCTCCGAGTCGAATTCCCCGATGACAGGGACGTTTTAGTAAATCGACGCGCCGTCGCTGAAGTCATAGGCGGCGACGTTGGCGCTGCGCCGGGTCAGATGGCTGGCGTCCTGCTCGACAGAAACCGAAGTGGGCGACCGCCGCAGCGAAGCCCGCGACCGGTCGGATTTTGGCGGCGACCGCAATGACCGCCGAGAACTGCGGCGCGCTTCGGCTATTCGCAGCTATTTAATCAATTTTTTCATGTAACTGCAGCGTCCGGCCCATAGAATTGCAGCTTAGAGCCGGCGCGCCGGCAATATTTGCAATCGGAATTGAATTTTTCGGCCGGGACGAAGGGTGCGACATGGAAAGGAGCTTCTTAATCCGATTGCGGTTACGCGAGATTGCCAAGAAAGCTGCGGACCTGGCAGCCGCAAAGTTGATGCTCAACGATATGGCTGCTCAATTGGGTCGCATTAGGATGATGTCGGAGCGTCAGGGCTCGCTGCACGACCGTCGACGGCCTCCGGCGGCGAGCGACCGGCGGTGAAAAGTCTGAACTGGTTTCCGTTCGGGTTAGGACCCGTCCACGGCGCGGCGCTTTGGTCCTTGCCTCCCGCGATACGCTTTCCAGCCGGCAATGGCCAAGGTTGATCAAGGCGGTCGCCCTGAGAATTGACCCTGATTCGGGGAAGCGGGATGCAGAATGCGCCGCCGGTGTTGCGGACAGCGAGACAGACCACCTCCGGAAGTCCGCATGCCCGTTGCCTCCTTAATGCTTGATCCCGGATTTCGACGGCGCCGTCTTTACTCCTGAAGGGACGGACGGACTGTTGGCAATCGTTCGGGAAAGTCGGAGGCGTCGGCGCTGGGAGGCTCGTGGCGCAGGCGTCAAACCGCCACGCGCGCCTTGAATTTCGGTGGCGTCCGGCCCGAATGCGCCTCACTGCCATTTGATCGATTAAAATTCGACGCTTCTAATTCATATGATGGATGAGGAGTTGCCAAGCTTCGCGCATTCTTCCGATCGTTGAAACCACGCAGCCGTCGCGCTGTGGGAGCTTTCGCCTTGCCGCCCGGTGAGGCGCCCAGCGCGTGTTTCAGATCGAGGGGAGGGGCCGATGGGCAAGTCGCGGGCTAGCTTTATCGGCGTTGACATCGATGTCCTGACGATGGACGAAACCCTTGAGCGCGTGCACGAGGCGATGCGTACGCGCAAGCGTCAGCATCATGTCGCGCTGAACGTCGCCAAATTCGTCAAGCTCAGAAGCGACAGCGAATTGCGCGCCGACATCGCCTGTTCTGACCTCGTCGGAATCGACGGCATGGGCGTCGTCTTCGCGGCCAGGTTGATGGGGATCAAGGTTCCCGAACGAGTCGCTGGCGTCGATCTGATGCAAGAAGTGATCGCGCTCTGCGCTCGAGAAGGCTATCGGCCTTATTTTCTCGGCGCCCGCCCGGATGTCCTGCAAACCGCGATCGCCAATATCCGCCGCAGATATCCTTCGATTGAAATCGCCGGCGCGCAACACGGCTATTACGAGCCGGGGGACGAAATGCAGGTCGTCGAGTCGATCCGCGAATCCGGCGCCGATTGCCTTTTTATCGCCATGCCGACGCCGACCAAGGAACATTTCCTCGCGGTCCACCGCGATCAACTCGAGGTGCCTTTCATCATGGGCGTGGGCGGAAGCATCGATGTCGTCGCAAATTATGTGAAGCGCGCGCCTATCTGGATGCAGCAGAGCGGTCTCGAGTGGCTTTTTCGCGTGATGCAGGAGCCGCGCCGCATGTGGAAACGCTACCTCGTCACCAATGCGGCCTTCCTCGTCATTGTTGCGAGGGCGCTTGTCGGCATCCACCCTCCAATCAGCAAGGTGTGAGCTCGTGACGATCAAGTTAGTCGTTTGTATCGGAACGCGTCCGGAAGCGATCAAGATGTTTCCGGTTGTCCACGCCCTCGAGGCGGACGGACGTTTCAATGTAGAGGTTTGGGCCACGGCGCAGCACCGCGGGATGCTCGATCAGGTGCTTCGCGTGGCCGGAATAACACCGACCGTGGATCTCGACCTCATGCGGGCCGGGCAGACCCTTACAGACATCACCACAGGAGTTATCGCCCGTTTTGGCGAAATGCTTGAAACGCGGCAACCTGATCGCGTCATCGTCCAAGGCGACACCACGACCGCATTTGCAGCTTCGCTCGCGGCGTTCTACCGAAAAATTCCTGTCGGACATGTTGAGGCGGGGCTGCGCACCGGCAACATCCATTCTCCATGGCCCGAAGAAGCAAACCGGAAGCTGGTGGCAGTACTGGCTGACCTGCATTTCGCTCCGACCAAACGGGCTTTCGACGCTTTGCGCGCGGAATCCGTCCCGGCGGACCGTATTCATCTGACAGGAAATACTGTGGTCGACGCGTTCCTGTCGATCAAGGCGCGGCTGCCGCAATTTCACGAAGCGACAGCCGAGATTGCGCAACGGCTGCCGCCGCTCGGCTCGAACCAGCGCATCATTCTTCTCACCAGCCATCGCCGTGAAAATTTCGCCGGCGGCATGGAACGGATCGCGACCGCCGCCGCACGTCTGGCCATGCGCGACGATGTCTTCATCGTTTTTCCGGTCCATCCAAACCCCCATGTTCAAGACGTTATGAACGCGCGCCTGGCGGGCCATCCGCGCATCGCGCTTATTCCACCGCTTGATTATGTGCCCTTCATTTACCTGCTGACGCGCTGCCATTTGGTGCTGACGGATTCCGGCGGCGTGCAGGAAGAAGCGCCCAGCATCGGCAAACCTGTCCTGGTCATGCGCGACACGACCGAACGCCCGGAGGGCGTCGAAGCGGGCACGGCGATCCTCGTCGGCACGGATACCGACCGAATTGTGCGCGAAGCGTCGCGATTGCTCGACGACGAGGCTGCGTACATGCGCATGAGCAGGGCGCACAATCCCTTCGGCGACGGTCACGCCGCCGAACGCATCGTCGAACATATCGCTTCGGCCCATATGGCTAAACCAAGCATAAGAGCAGTTTCATGACTTCAATATGCGTCCTCGGTCTTGGCTATATTGGGTTGCCCACAGCCGCGCTTCTCGCGAGTCACGGCCATCGTGTTTACGGGGTCGACGTCAGGCCGGATATTGTCGAGACGGTCTCGGCCGGCCGTGTTCATATCACCGAGGCGGACCTCGACGGCCTTGTCCAGAAAGTCGTCAATTCCGGGCTGCTCACGGCTCATCATACGCCATGTCCGGCCGACGCGTTCATAATCACGACGCCCACGCCCCTGACCGAGGACCGGCGCCCGCAACTGGATTTCGTTTTCGCCGCGGCCGATTCGATCGCGCCATTGCTGAAGCGAGGCGATATTGTCATCGTGGAATCGACCTGTCCGGTCGGCACGACGAGAAATGTCGCAAAGCGACTCGCGGACGCGCGGCCAGATCTCGCCTTCGCCGGCGGCGGCGCCGCCATTTCTGACGTATCGGTGGCCTATTGTCCCGAACGCGTATTGCCCGGCCGTATTCTCATCGAGTTGATCGACAATGATCGATGCGTCGGGGGCCTCACGCCCGTCTGTACGGAACGCGCCGCGCAGCTGTACGAATCCTTTGTTCGCGGGACAGTGCTGCGCACCGACGCCGCGACCGCCGAACTGGTCAAATTGACGGAAAACGCCTTCCGCGACGTCAATATCGCTTTCGCCAACGAATTATCGATGGTGGCTGATCATCATGGCGTCGACGTGTGGAAGGTGATCAAACTTGCGAACCGCCACCCGCGCGTGAATATCCTGAGTCCGGGCCCTGGCGTTGGCGGACATTGCATCGCGGTCGATCCGTGGTTCATCGTAGACGCCGCGCCGGAGCAGGCGAAGCTGATCCGCGTGGCGCGCGAGGTCAACGACCGCAAGGCGGACTATGTCTTCGAACGTTTGGCGGCGACAATCGAAACGTCTGCAGACAAGACGATCACCTGCTTTGGGCTGGCGTTCAAACCCAATGTCGACGACCTGCGCGAAAGCCCGGCGATGGAGATCGTTGAACGATTGGGGCGCGCTTTTCCTGGCAAGGTCGCGGCAGTCGAGCCTTTCATTCACGTTCAACCGCCCGCATTGAAGGAGGCGGGCGTTCCGCTCATCACTCTGGAAGAGGGGCTCAATCGCTCAGGAGCTTTCGTCCTCCTCGTCGACCACACCGCCTTTCTGCGCGTCCCGAGCGAACGGCTCGGGGGTCGCAAGATCTTCGATACTCGTGGTGGATGGGGGCGCGTATAAACGGCGTCTTGAGGGCGATCGACAAAGTAGCGCGAATTTCCCATAGCGGTCGCGATGGCAAAATCCGCATCCCCTTTTCCTATCGATGTCCTAATTCCGGCAGCGCAGATGCTTTGCGTGAAAGCAACTGGTCAATATTCATCCGCCGTAAATCAAATGAACGATGAAGTAAATTGAAGGACTGCCTAATATTTCGATCATAACATTCGCCGACTGCCGCGGATGGTCGGGATCTCTGGGCGACGACGCAGTCACCCCGAGTGCGGTAGCGTAACTGAAACGGCGTGGGCCAGCAGCCGCAGCGCTGCGGATCGGCGAG
>JARLJB010000185.1 GCA_031291415.1 Telmatospirillum sp. | reverse complement strand
TTGCGACCGAAGGCGATGTGCTGGCGCGCCGTGTCGGCCTCGGTGCAATGAGTGGCGCAATGAACCGCCCGCGCGCCGCAATCATAGGCCGACTGAAGCTCCTCCATCGTGCCGAGGCCGGGAATGAGGAGCACCGACACTTTCGCCCGCTTCAGTCGGGAGGCGACGGCGGAAATATAGTCTTCGTTGCTGTGCGGCGCACGGCCGTGCTGGAGCGAATTGCCGCCGAGCCCGGCGCCATGGGTGACCTGCATCAGCGGAACGCCTGCGGCGTCGAGCGCGGTCGCGACTTTTACCATCTGGTCGATGCTGATCTGCTCGCGCTTGGCGTGCATGCCGTCGCGCAAGGTCATGTCATGAATGACAATTTTGCGGCCCTTCAGGGGGTATTCCTGACTCATCACGCGGCCCTCTTTGGGTCGAGTCGGATCTTGCCGGACAGGATTTCCTCGGCGAACATTTCCGCGGTGCGGGTCGCCGCCGCGGTCATGATGTCGAGATTGCCGGCATATTTCGGCAGGTAATCGCCGAGACCGGCGACTTCCATGAAGACTGCGACGCGATGGCCGTCATAGATCGGTCCGTTCACCAGGCGATAGCCGGGCACATATTTCTGCACCTCGGAGATCATCGCGAGAATGGATTGCGTCAGCTCCGCCTGTTTCGGCGGGTCGTCGGTGAGGCAATAGATCGTATTACGCATGATCATCGGCGGCTCGGCCGGATTGATGATCGCGAGCGCCTTGCCCTTGCGTGCGCCGCCGATCCGCTCGATCGCATTCGAGGTCGTGTAGGTGAATTCATCGAGATTGGCGCGGGTGCCCGGGCCAACGGATTTCGACGACAGGCTGGCGATGATCTCAGCATATTCAACCGGCTGGATTCGCGCGACCGCATTGACGATCGGAATGGTCGCCTGTCCGGCGCAGGAGATCATATTGACGTTCATTTCCAGCTTGGCCGTATGTTCGGCGAGATTGACCGGCGGCACGCACAGCGGGCCGATCGCCGCTGGCGTCAGATCGATCACCATAACACCCAACTCATTGAGCTTGCGGCTATTCTCGGCATGGACATAGGCGCTGGTGGCGTCGAAGGCGATTTGCACGCCATCTTCAAGAACATGCGGCAACAGGCCGTCGACGCCATCCGCCGTGGTCTTCAACCCCAGCTCGCGCGCCCGGGCCAAGCCTTCGGATGACGGATCGATGCCGACCATCCACACGGGCTCCAGCAAGGGGCTGCGTCGCAATTTGTAGATCAGATCGGTCCCGATATTTCCTGAGCCGATCAGCGCGCATTTGATTTTTTTCATGATGCCGCGTTCCTCGAAACATTTCCCTTTCCCCCGTCAGGGGAGCGCCAGAAAAATTAGAGATGGCGCAAGGGACGATCCAATACCGATTGATGAAACCTTTGATACCTGCGGGGTATCTCGCATTTTGCCCTCGACCCGGCGGCCGCCTCCCGCGCTTTGCAATTCCTAACCCCTGCCCGTTGCAAGCAAAAACGGCGCGGTTTGCGCCGCGCCGTTTTGTCCGATCAATATTTGGCGGCGACAGTCGCCGACGGCGGCGGGGCCACCCAGACAGGAATGATAATGTTGCTCCAAAACCGGGTGTCGTAGCCGCCGTAATTGGCCTCTTGTACGTCGCGAGTCAGTTTGAACTGCAAATTCACCGATCCGAAGTCGTAGCCGACGAGGCCGCCCAACGCGATCTGACTCTGCTTCCTATAGCCAGGCACGGGCGTATCGAGGTCAGCCGAACCGAAGCCAACCAAGCCAACTTCGAACTTGCCGAACCTCTTGGTCGCCGTGACATCGACATTCAGCCAATCCGGCGCATAGTTCCAGGGCTGGGTGAAAGCGTTTCCGGATTGCCCGGTGCCGAAAATGAACGTGCCCGAAAGATTCCAACCATCGTTTAAATAGCTCACCGCGCCGAGGGCCTGGAACATGGCGAAATTGCGAGGAATGCCGAGTATGCTCAGTTCATTCATGACCGGAAGATAGACGCCGGTCTGGAAGCCGGCGAAAAAGCCGTTGCCGAGGTTCCATTTGAAC
>JARLJB010000184.1 GCA_031291415.1 Telmatospirillum sp. | reverse complement strand
TTCTTGGCGGTATCAAGACCAATCGTGCTAACCTCGACCATGGGCGGCCCCCTCTATGTGGCGTGTTTCATCACCGACCACCTTACGGCACTTCGATGCCTCGGAGCAGGGGCCGTCCACACCATCATTCCCGCGAAAGCGGGAATGACGAGGGTCCTAAATGTTAGATTTTCACCACCAGCAGTCGTTGGAAGAGATCATGCGGGCGGTCAGAAGTTTGTTCTTGATCGCGATGCAGGCCTTGTCCAATCCAGTTTTCGCCCGACGAAAGGCGTTGGTGGTGACCCCATCCGAGATGCTGAGCCCGGACAGTTCCTTGCTCCAGTTTTTTACGAATTTGTTCAGGGATTGTCGAAGTATAATCGCTTCCGTAGGGGCAGTATATTGCCTCCTGTCCCGCATTGATCTTTCGATCACGCTCCGCGTCTCGGGGATTTACTAATGTGGTGTATTCTTCGGGGAATTTTTGGAGCGGGTGAAGAGAATCGAACTCTCGTCGTAAGCTTGGGAAGCTTCTGCTCTACCATTGAGCTACACCCGCACCGGAGGCGACTTTTCTACCGGTTGGCGGGGTTGCGTGCAAGTGGTTTGTGGCGTGGTTGCTATCCAGACGCCATTGCCAGCCGGTCGTCTCAAAGCATGAGTGCCTGTCAGCTCCTTCGATCCGAAGAGAGCGCGAAGTGAACAGGTGGACGTCTATATCATCCGATGGTTTTGTGAAAAATATGTTGTCCGCTCAAGATATGACGTATGTCATTTCCTATGCATTTTGTCGGGAGGGGGATAATGAGAGGTTCTAGATTATTTTCTTGCGCCCTGCTTATTGGTATGGCCGTGACCTTGCCGTCTTGCGTCAATTCACACGCGTCGATCGAATCGAAAAAATTGACGAACTATACCGGCGACATCAAAAGGCTGATCGTTTTTGCCGACTTGAATGACGCGCTCAAGACCAGGGGGGACGGCAACGCGGAGGCGACTTTTGCCACACTGGTGACCGACTCTCTCGCCAAATGTGGTATTGCCACAGAATATCAAAAGAAGGCGCAGGTGGATAACAGACTCACCCTTGAAGAACACAAGGCGCCGGCGCCCAGCGAACGGGGGTTGGTCACCGGAAAGTTCAATCCGGACGCTGTTCTCGATATTCAGGCGAAGTCGGTGATGACGTCGTCCAACAGGTTGGTGATCGTCTATGATCTCGCGCTCACCGATATGAAGACGCAGACGGTCGTGTGGAGCGCGGAGATGAATTTCCTGGCGGCATGGTATCCGGGCGAAAATCTTGCCGCTGCCCTGGTCGATCGCCTTCGCAATGACGCGGTCATCAACAGCGCCTGTGTGCCGCCTCCGGTTCCGCGAGCCTGACATCTTTCCATCGGCAACCAGTCGACGCCTTGCTGTGTCGACTGGGGCTCGGTATCCGTTAGGGATTGCAGTTGGCCAGCAGTCCGTCCTTTTTCATTTGCTCGACCAGCGCTTTGGCCCAGACGCCATCGGGACTTTGTTCGCCGCGAACGGCGTTGTCGAAGACCTTGTGGGGGTCGGCCTGATCGAACTCCATGCGCGAGCGCCAGACGATCTTTTGGCTTCGTAGATCCTGCAAGGTGAACTCGTAGGTCGCTTTGCTGAGGAAGGTACTTGCATAGCCGGACGCCAGGTTGGTCGTCTCGGCCGTTGTCATGATGGCGACCTGCATGACGCTGTCGGATCTTTTGTAGAAATCATCATTTTTGAAGTTGTTAAAGGGAAAGAATTTGGCATCCGTCCCGCAGGTCTTGAGGCCGGCGATAATATTGGTTCGCAGACCTTCGCTGAAATCGACCTCTTTGGACTGGACGAAGGAGATCGTCTTGGGTGACCCGGCATAGTTCTGGTCCTTGATGCTTTCGACCTTGTCAACAGTAGTTTGCTTCGCGCAGGCGGTTAGAGACAAGGTAACCGCCAAGATCAACAAGCTTACCCTCCCTTTCTTCAGCGACAACATCACCCGAGCCTCCAAAATTTGATTAAAGATCGCAATCGCAATCGCAACGCCTCGGCCATTCTGTGCCGAATTATCCATTGTTGTAAAGATGTGGAAATTCCTTGCCATATTGGCCCATTTTGGCAGTCTAGAAAGACTGTTGCCGTGCCATACCGAGTGGTGTTCGCTTCTGATGAAGGGCCTGTTCATTCCATATTTTTCCCACTCCGGCATGATGCTGTAAGAAGATCTCTCGCGTCCTTGATGTTGCGTTTCATCCCTGATTCGCACTGCTTTTGATGCGAATTTTATATTTTTATGTTTTGAGAGGGTCGATATGTCTGTCAAATATGCCCGATTTACCTGCCTAGCAATCGTCGTGTTGATGCTTTCCGCGTGCGGCACACCCAAACCCTTGCCGCAGTTCCAGGCGGTAATTCCCGCTAATTCACCGTTGAGCAGAAGTTTGGATGCCGGTGCCGTCACGAGTGACGTTACCAACGCCCCAGGCTGGCGGTCCGGAACCTGGGCCTCGGACGCGCGCATCACGTTGCAGGAAATGCTGAAGGCGAATGGGCTGTTGGCCGAACAAGGTGCCCGCTACGACATCAATGCCACCCTCATTTCGTTGGTGGCTCCGACTAGCGGCATTGAAATGGATTGTAGTATGACGATCCGATATCAGGTGATCCGCGAGGCTGATCAACAGGTCGCCATGGACGAAACCGTCGACGCCACTTACACCGCTACGTTCGGTGATGCCACTGTGGGCGCGGTACGGGCGAGGCTGGCGGTCGAGGGTGCCACCCGCAAGAACTTCGCCGCGTTCTTGGAAAAGCTGGTCGCGGCTAATCCGTCGGTTTTTGGCACGCCGCGGATATAAACAGGTTCCGATCCTGACCGGTCTGGACCGGTACGATCGCTGTTGCCAAAAACGCCAAACTCAATGGGAATTGAGCTGATAGCGAGGTGATAAGCAAAGGTGAAGCGGATAGCGAGCGTAGAGCGAACCCGTTGCGTTTTCTATAGTTTCACGTATCGCGAATTTTTTCGTCTGACCTTGGGAAGCTTCCGCTCTACCATCGAACTACGCCCACGCCGGAGGCGACTTTACTGCCAGTTTGCGGAGTTGCGTACAGGTCGTTTGTGGGAGCGGTTGACCATTTGGCGCCGTTGTTCCGGCGGTGACCTGGTAATCCGGAAAGCCCTATGTTGCCGGAGTCAGGATGGCGGAAATCGCCTGTTCCGCTTTTGCCAGTTCCGGTCGTAATTGGATGTCTGCGGCCAGGGCGGCAGAGTTGGCTGCGATTTGTTCGCACTCGTCTTGATGGGAGAGTGCCCAGGCGATCTTGTCGTCAAGATCCGAAATATCGGATGCCAGCGGTATGTAATGGGTCCAGGGGTGCAGCCTGTCATAGAACCACTGACGGAAACCGGACGCCGATTGCACTTTGAAGATGGTCGCACCGGTGATCATCTTGTCGAGAAGACTCCACGAGTTCGTCCAACCATCGATATCGACCAGATATCTATATTTAAGAAATTCGTCTTTTGTGACGCTCTGCCGCAAAAATCCGGCACGCTCGATCGCCTCTCGCAAATACTTTTGTTCAATTTGCCGATGGCTCGACAGGGCTGCGTCGATCATCCCGGCGTATTTGCTGTTGCGCGCCGCCGCGCATAGTTTCAGCCGTGGAAGCCAACCCCAATCCGAAGGCTCCCCAGGGTCCGGGCGGTTATTTTCACCGGGACCGGTCCCGGTGGCTCCGCCGGCGGTTCCCCGCCAGAACAGGACATTCCGACGCTCGCGCCAGGGCGGCGTCTGATGGGCGGCGACCTGACGGAGCGCGTCGTAATTATCAAACATATAAAAATAGGGGTCAGGGACCAGGACGGTGTCGGACCGCGCCGATGAATAGGCGATCCGCCGGTAGTCGCCGGCGTCATTGCCATCGCCGAGATCGATGATGCATTCGAAGACGCCATTGTCTGGAAGCGTCGGCGAGATATTGGAAAAAATCTCGCCGACCATTGGAAAGCGCCTGAGTTCGCTCAACGGGTGGGAAATGATTCCGATTGCCGCATAAAACACAACGCCCTGGCGGGAAACATGGACGATCACATGTTCTATGGCAGCCAGCGGGCGCGGCAAGATGTGCGACGGCAGAATTTTAAATGAAATCGGAACCGAACTGCGATGCATCAGTGCGGACACGAATGCCATTTCCATCAATTGATGGACATCAAGCATCCTTTTCTCGTTAAATGCCTGCAGAGCTTTTTCTAGAAATTCATTTGCCGTATCAAGGAAATTTATGCTCACAACGGCCTCGTCGCGGAAGTAATTACAAGATATCATGTCTTGTAATAGTTCAAAATACCAAATGCCCGGCGAAGCGCGCAAGGTAATCGGACTTCAGCCGATTGTCCTGGTAAAACGCGTTCCACGGGTTGACGCGAGCGGGCGAAGCAGGCTATCTGATCGCATATCGTGGTGATTTGGCGACCGGCTTGCGGCCACGTAAAACAAACGGCTAAACGGGTCAAGCGCGCGTCAAGTCGAGCCTTTTCCCGGCCAGGTTTCTTTGTTGCGGATGGAGGTTCTGATGACCGACTCTTCCAATGATCACTGGCGCCTGGCGACCCGATTGGTTCGCGGCGGTTTGACACGCACGTCCTTTTCCGAAACCAGCGAAGCGCTGTTCCTTAATTCCGGCTATGTCTACGGCAGCGCCGAGGAGGCCGAGGAAAGTTTCGATGGCACGCGTGAACGCTTCGTCTATTCGCGATTCCGCAATCCCACCGTGGCGATGTTCGAAGACCGTCTGGCACTGATCGAAGGGGCCGAGGCCTGCCGCGCCACGGCCAGCGGCATGGCCGCCGTGCATGCGGCTCTTCTTTGCCAGGTGCAGACCGGCGATCGGGTGGTGGCATCGCGGGCGCTGTTCGGCTCCTGCCTGTGGATCGTCGGCGATCTGCTGAAGCGCTACGGCGTCGCCGTGACGCTGGTCGACGGCACCGATCTCGACCAATGGAAGGCGGCACTGTCGGTCCCGACCCGCTGCGTGTTCATCGAAACCCCGTCCAATCCGACGCTCGAGCTCATCGATATCAGGGCGGTGGCCGAACTGACCCACGCCGCCGGCGGACTTTTGATCGTCGACAACGTGTTCGCCACGCCGATCCTGCAAAAGCCGTTGCAGCTGGGGGCCGACATCGTCGTCTATTCGGCAACCAAGCATATCGACGGCCAGGGGCGTTGTCTGGGCGGCGCCGTGTTGGGCAGCCAGTCCTTCATTACCGATGTTTTGGCTCCCTACCATCGGCACACCGGCCCCTGCCTGTCGCCCTTCAACGCCTGGTTGCTGCTCAAGGGACTGGAAACCCTCGAACTCCGGGTCGCCCGTCACGTCGGGAACGCCGGCAGGATTGCCGCTTTTCTCGAGGGGCACGGCGGCATTGAGCGGGTTATATATCCCGGTTTGGCCAGCCATCCGCAGCATGACCTGGCCGTTCGCCAGATGACTGGCGGCGGCTCGATCATCGCCTTCGCTCCGAAGGGGGGGAAGGAAAACGCCTACCGGTTGCTCAATGCACTGAGATTAATCGATATTTCGAATAATCTCGGCGACGCCAAAAGTCTGATCACGCATCCCTGGACGACCACCCATCAGAGCCGCAGCCCTGCGGAAAAGCTGGGCATGGGCATCACCGAGGCGACTTTGCGACTGTCGGTAGGTCTGGAAGACGCCGCCGATCTTATCGACGACCTGGCCGCGGCGCTAACGGCTTGATCGCCGCGCTCAAAGGGGCTATTTCCGATCGACGGGCGGACATGGGTGGTGTGCCCGTGGCGTCCAGGGGAGAAGAGGCATGACGTTTTCCAAGTTGCTCGCCAGTCTGGCTCTGCCGGTGATGATCGCCGGCTGTGCGTCCTTTCCAGGGACCACTTACGAGCTTGAGGAATTGGAAAGGACGAAGCCTTCAGGTTCCCCCTTCACCCAGGCCTTGGCCAAGGAATATCGCGCCTTCGCCGGCTCTGAACGGATGCAGTACAGCTGGTTCTATTCCCAGCATTTCGCCCGCAAGGGGCTTGCCGCCGCGCATGGAACCGTGGTGCCGCCCGAGGACATGTCCGACTGGAGCATCTCCGACAAGGACGCGTGGACGGCTTTGACGGCGGCGCGTGGACGGCTGATGGCGGCGCTGGGCGCCAACGCCGCGGGCCGCGTTCCCGTCTTGTCGGCGACCGCGCAGGTGAAATTCGACTGCTGGATCGAGCAGCAGCACAAGGACTGGCGACCCGAGGAAATCGTCGCTTGCCGTCGTGATTTCATGGCGGCCATGGAAGCGATCGAATCGCAGGCCAAAATGGCTGCAATCATGGAATCGGTGTCTCATCCGCCAGCCGCCACCCCGGCGGGGACGCCGCCGCCGGCCGCTGGCGCGGCGCCCGCTGCCGCTCCGGCTCCTTCGGTCGCTGCCGGGCAGGCCACAAACTACCAACTGTTTTTCAACTTCAACCGGGACGCGTTGACCCCCGAGGCCGGCCGGTCTGTCACCAATGTGGCCGCCGCGGCAAAAGCTGCCGGTTATCCGAAAATGGAGATCATCGGCTATACCGATCTGACGGGAACGACGGCCTACAATATGAAGCTGTCCTTGCGGCGCGCCGCGGCGGTGCGCAAGGCGCTGGTCGCCGCCGGAGTGCCGGCCGACCGTCTGAGGATCGAGGGACGCGGCAAGGCCGAACCGTTGGTGTCGACCGCCGACGGTGTCCGCGAACCGCAGAATCGCCGTGTTGTCGTGCGTTTCAGCCGGTGAGCTGAGCGCGGCGGGTTCAGGCGCCACTCGGGCTCAAGGACGTGGGACGGTAATTTCGGCCCATACCCTAACGCGAGCAAACTGGACAATCAGACAGGCAAGGCTAGAATTACCCCATGGCTAAGGAGGCTGGTATCGCCGGTAAGATGCACGATGCGGCAATGTATTCCGAGACTACCCGGTCCCTGACTGTGTCGGTTCAGCCAATCTATCTGGAAGACCAGTCGTCTCCGGCAGACAATCATTTCGTCTGGGCTTATCGCGTGCGCATCGAAAACGCCGGCGCCGAAACAGTGCAGTTGCTGCGCCGCCATTGGAAAATTACCGACGCGATGGGCCGCGTCCAGGAAGTCAAAGGCTCTGGCGTGGTCGGGGAGCAACCGGTGCTGCATCCTGGCGACAGCTATGAATACACCAGCGGGACACCGCTTTCGACGCCGTCGGGAATCATGGTTGGCACCTATGAAATGGAAACGCTCAACGGCGAGCGGTTCGATATCGCCATCCCGGCATTTTCCCTCGACAGCCCGCACCAGAAAATGCGCCTGAACTAGTGGCGCGCTTCATGTGAGAAGGGGGCCACGAGAGCCCGAGCGGCGTCTCTCGCCGGCCGGAGCCGGAGGCGCAGGCATCAGATGGACTCTCGTCGGGCCTGTCGAACCTCCGGGAGAAAGGAGGGGCGGTCCCTAAGATCGTCATCGAATAGTCGAAAGATGGAGGCGATTCCTGCCTCGTTCACTCTTATTCTGTAAGTTTTTCTTAGGGCTTCCACGTTTCTCCCGGATAATTAAGGCGAAGCCCGAAAAAAATACCATTCCCGCACCGGTGGAGACTGGTGGACTGGCCGGTTCATTAAAGAGTCTGGACAGGACGTCGCGTTCGCGACAATAGTCCTCTGCCATTTCAGGGGATCACTCTTTGCTCGACATTCGTCCGGTCCTATTCATCAGCGGTTTCGTGCTGCTGACTCTTGCCACTGCCATGGCGGTTCCATTGGCGGTCGACCTGGCGACGACCCACAGCGAGTGGCAGGCCTTTGCCTTTGGCCTGATGGCGACCGGCTTTTTCGGTCTCGTGCTGATTGCCGCCAACCGCACCGTCTGTGATCCCAATCTGACGATCCGGCAGGCCTTTCTGGTGACCACGGTCAGTTGGGTCCTGGCGGGAGCCTTCGGATCGCTCCCCTTCTTTTTCGGCAGCCAGCATCTGTCGCTGGTCGATGCCCTCTTCGAGACGGTCTCGGGAATCACCACCACCGGCTCGACTATTTTGATCGGGTTGGATCGCATGCCGCCGGCGGTTCTTCTGTGGCGCGCCTTGCTGCAATGGTTGGGCGGCCTTGGGGTCATCGTCACCTCGGTCGCCTTGCTGCCGATCATGCGCATCGGCGGAATGCAGTTATTCCGCATGGAAAGCTCGGACAAGACCGATAAGGTCAAGGCGCGAATTTCCGTGGTGGCCTCGGGCATTCTCAAGGTCTACGGCATCTTCACCCTGCTGTTGATGATCGCCTTTTCTGCGGCCGGGATGACGCCGCTCGAGGCTGCGTGCCATGCCATGTCGTCGCTGTCGACGGGCGGTTTTTCCACGTCCGACCAGTCGCTCGGTCATTTCGGCGACGCCGCCCGTTGGATCTGCGTGCTTGGCATGCTGTTGGGCGGCGTCACCTTTGCCCGCTTCGTGGCTCCTTGGAAACGCGGCCGCTGGTCTATCTTCGAGGACAGTCAGGTCGGTTGGTATCTGGTGATCATTGCCGGTTTCTCGGCGCTGTTGACCTTCTGGAATTGGTCGACACGCGATCTCGGCCCTTATGAGGCATTGCGCCAGTCGGTGTTCAATGTGGTGTCGATCGTTACCACCTCGGGCTTCCACACCGCCGACTACGATGCCTGGGGCGGCTTCGCTCAGATCGCTTTTTTTTCGATGACCTTCATCGGCGGGTGCACCGGATCGACGGCCGGCGGCATTAAAGTATTTCGCTACGAGGTGTTGTTCGCGGTGACCCGCGCGCAGATCCGTCGTCTGCTCCACCCCCACGGCATTTTCGTCATCGACTTCAACCGGCTTCGCCTGACCGACGCGGTGGTTCGATCGGTTCTGGGCTTCATGATGTTCTATTTCTTCTGTTTCATGCTGCTGGCCCTGGGCCTCACGCTGGTTGGCCTCGACGTGATCAGCAGTCTTTCCGGCGCCGCCTCGGCACTGGCCAACGTCGGTCCGGGGTTGGGGCCAGTCATCGGCCCCGGAGCGAGTTATGCCGACCTGCCCGACGAGGCGAAATATCTTCTGGCCTTCGGCATGCTGGTTGGACGTTTGGAACTGGCCACCGTGCTGATCCTGTTCACCAAAGTTTTTTGGCGGGAGTAGGCGACGATGTTCGATCTGCGCCCGGTCCTTTTCGTTACCGGTGTTTTGCTGGCTTTGCTGGCGGTCGCCATGGGACTGCCTGCTATCGTCGACTATGTTCACGGCGATCCCGACTGGCGGGTTTTCACGGCCTCGGCCTCGGTCACCTTGTTCCTCGGCATCATCCTGATGGCCGGCAATCATGTCGGACGGCGTGGTGAGTTCTCGGTGCGGCAGGTCTTTCTGCTGACGGTGGCCGGGTGGTTGGCGGTCAGCGTCGCAGCGGCGCAGCCTTTCGTCTTCTCCGCAGCCTTGCATCTTTCGCCGATCGACGCCTTGTTCGAGGCGGTCAGCGGCGTGACCACCACCGGCGCGACGGTATTGCGCAATCTCGACCGGACGCCGCCCGGCATTCTGCTGTGGCGCGGTCTGTTGCAGTGGCTGGGCGGCATGGGGTTTCTGGTGATGGCCCTGGCGGTGCTGCCGACGCTCAACATCGGCGGAATGCAGATTTTTCGTCTGGAAAGCGGCGACCGCGCCGACCGCGTGATGCCGCGCGCCGCCACGGTGACCATTGGTATCGTCGGGCTTTACGCCGGTTTGACCGGGTTTCTCACGCTGCTGCTGTGGGCCGCCGGGATGAGCCGGTTCCCGGCGCTGATCCACGCCATGACGACGATCTCCTGCGGTGGTTTTTCGACCGCCGACGGTTCGATCGGCAGTTGGCACAATCCCGCCGTGGACTGGGTGATGCTGTTGGGCATGCTGATCGGCGGCTCACCCTTCATGATCTATTTGCATCTGGTGGAGCAACGCTGGCAAACCGCTCGCAAGAACCGTCAGCTCCGGCTCTACCTGCGCATCTTTCTGTCGGCCAGCCTGATTCTTGCCCTTTGGCTGATCATCGAGCAGGACGCCAAACCGCTGCCGGCGCTGCGTCACGCCGCCTTCACGGCGGCTTCGGTGATGACAGGATCCGGCTTTGCCACCCTCGATTGGGGGCAGTGGAGCGGTCTGCCGGTGGCCTTACTGTTCTTCCTGACCTTCGTCGGCGGCTGTGCCGGTTCGACGGCCGGGGGAATCAAGATCTTCCGCTTCCAGATTCTTTTCGCCAACGCCCGGGCGCAGATGGTTCGGATGCTGCATCCAAGCGCCGTGGTGTTGCCCCATTACGACAAGCGACAAATTCCCGAGATGATCTCGGAATCCGTTCTGGGGTTCCTGTTCGTTTACGCCGTATCTTTTTCGGTGGTCGCCATGGGGCTCGGCCTGGTGGGCCTCGACTTCTGGACCTCCTTGTCGGCGTCGGCGTCGGCTCTGGCCAATTTGGGGCCGGGTCTGGCGCCATCAATCGGTCCGCTGGCCGGCTATGCCGGCCTGCCGGATGCGGCCAAGGTCCTGCTGGCCGCCGCCATGCTGTTCGGCCGCTTGGAAATGTTCGTCTTCCTGGCGCTTTTCGCCAAGGGCTTCTGGCGCGGCTAGCTAACATTTGGTCCTTTAACGAGTGGGCGGGCGCCCGAGCGTGTGAATTAAATCGAAAGTGGCACCGGCCTCCGCGCCGGTGTTCGCCGCAAAGCGGCGAAAATCCTTGCTTTCGACTTCGCCCCTTCACCGGCAGAGACGCCGGTGCCACTCGTATGAGGGTTTCGTTGTCAAGGTCCAAAGTCGGAGTCGGTCGGTAA
>JARLJB010000183.1 GCA_031291415.1 Telmatospirillum sp. | reverse complement strand
GGCAGGAGGGGATGATTACGATTCGTCCTCGATGCGGTGCATGTCTGCATCCGACAGGCCAAAATGATGGCCGACTTCGTGAACGATCACATGGGTGACCATGTCGTTGATCGACACACCCCGCCGATGGCATTCGGCAAGGAGCGGACGCCGGAACAGCGAGATGATGCTGGGCATTTCGCCCGTCGACCAGATCGACTGCTGACCGAAAGGCCGACCGTGATACAGCCCGAGCAGCGCCCACGGGTCTGACAGCCCGACAGCATGCAACATTTCGCTGTCGGCAAAATCCTGCACGCGAAACACCACATCGCCGAGATGATCGCGGAAAATCTGCGGCAGTTCGCTGACAGCGCGATGCGCCAGATGTTCCAGCGCAGCAGCATCCGGGGTATGGATCAGGTGATTGCTCATGCCCGCGATATGGGGTGCCCGCCGCAAATTGAAACAGGCCGCTGGCTACCAACGCCTGGAAACCGCTGGTGCGATAGCGTTGCCTCGATGTGAATTTCCATGCCTCCGTTGGACAGCGAAGCGACCGCCTCCAACACTTGGACAAGGCCATCATGAAGAATTAAGCTGTGCTTCCCTTGCGTTGCATCGGCGGCGCAAACTTGGGCTGCCCTCGGCAATTTTGAAAAAGCAGGCTGTCGAAATGATCTACGCGCACTCGCTGGAACTTCGGCCCGAAAACGAGTGGGAGCCGCTGATGCACCATCTCGTGTCCGTGGGGGCTCGGGCGGGGCGCCATGCAGCGCCGTTCGGTGGCGCTTCCTTGGCCTTGGCCATGGGGCTTTTGCACGACATCGGCAAATGCTCGGCAAAATATCAGGCCTATATCAGGCAACCGTCGATCGTCGGCGGTCCCAAGGGGCCAGATCACAGTACGGCGGGGGCGCAACGGGCCCGTGATCTCTATGGAGATCAAATTGGCCGCTTGCTCGGATTTGGAATTGCCGGGCACCATGGAGGCTTGATGAATGGTGACGGTTATGGCGGGTCAAGCCTGACATCCCGGCTTGGCAAGACCGTCGAATCGCACGAGGGGTGGGAAGACCACGCGATCGGGCTGCCGCCGCGAGCGGAACTCGCCACAGGTGCGCCGAAGCTCGGCACGAACCAGATCGAAAAGCATTTCTCATTGCCATTTCTGGCCCGGATGCTGTTTTCCAGTCTGGTCGATGCCGATTTTCTGGAAACCGAGGCGTTCTATTCGGATGGGCAAGCGCCGACACGTGGCGGGGTGCTATTGCCGGACCATCTCAACAAAGTGCGTGATTATATCGCGGGCCATCGTCGCGATGATAGCGAAGTCAATCGACTGCGTTCGCAAATCCTTGATCACGCCAATGCGAAGGCTGCCCTGGCCCCCGGCCTGTTTACGCTGACGGTCCCGACAGGCGGGGGCAAGACTTTGACATCATTGAGCTTCGCCATGGAACACGCCGCGCGACATAGTCTGCGCCGGGTCATCTATGTCATTCCGTTTACGTCGATTATCGAACAGACCGCTGCGATTTTTCGAGAGGACATCGGGCTGGGCGATGCCGTGTTGGAACATCATTCGAGCTTTGACTGGGATCAGCGACGCCCGCCCAGCGACGATAGCGAGGAAGAGGGCGCGTCGGGCCTGGCCAAGCTGCGGCGCGATGCCGAAAACTGGGACGCTCCGGTGGTGGTCACCACGGCGGTACAATTCTTTGAAAGCCTGTTTGCATCACGCACGAGCAAGGCGCGCAAGCTGCACAATCTGGCGAATAGCGCGATCATTCTCGACGAGGCGCAGGCGATCCCTGTCCATCTGTTGCGTCCATGCATG
>JARLJB010000182.1 GCA_031291415.1 Telmatospirillum sp. | reverse complement strand
TTCCTTGAAGATATGAACCGCCTTGGCCATCACCCCCACCTCGTCACGACGTTCGGTTCCCGCCACCTCGACACCGTAATCGTGGGCGGCCAGACGCTTCATCACCTCGCCGATCGCCACGATCGGCCGCGCCAGATGCGTATTGGTCAGCCAGACCGCCAGAGACAGAACGACCAGAAGACCGACGATTTCGCCGCCGTAGGTCAGGCGGATCGTCGAGTCCGTCTCCGCCGACGCCGCACTCGATTCCTTCTCGAGATCTTGCGTCGCCGCTTCCGTCAAGGCGTTGACGCTGGCCCTGAGCGTCGTCATCTTCGGGTCGAACTGTTCGCGCATTAGTTTTGTCGCCGCGCTGTTGTCATTGACCAGGGCGCGCGCCCGGACATCGGCGGCGACACGAAGAAGCGCGTCATAGTCGCCAAGAACAGCATCGACGGCAGCAACTTTGGCCGGCAACAGGCGCTTGATCTGGCCGGCAAAATCGCGAAAGCGCTCCACCGTTGCGTCGATGTCCCGATCGATCGCCTTGAGTTTCTCAACGTCTTCTTCGGCGATCAGCATGTAAGCCAGTCGTCCGACATCGACCACCCGCGTGCTGAGCCGCTGGAGGAGCACAACGCCCTTGGTGTCCTTGGTCAGCAGTTGGGAATAGGTGCCGTCGATGGCGTGCATTCTGTTGGCGGTGAAGATCGTCGTCACCAAGGCAAACAGACCTAACAGACAAAGAAGAACGATGACTTTGTTGGCAACCTTCAGGTTTTCAAAAAATGACATGCCGGTCTCCCACCGCTTGTCCGATCGGGGTGGGCGATGTTGCCGTCACCGTCGCGATCGATTGGTGGAAGCAATATTAACTTTGAGTTGAAATATAAGTCAAAGAATGACGCCGAATGGGAAGGTCTCCGCCTTCCCGTTCCAGCCAATCTTCTTTTCCGAATGCGCGCCGGTTGGACGAGCGCCGAGCGTCAGGCGCGACGGCGGCGCACGACCTCCAGCACGAACAGACCGACGCCAAGCAGGGCCAATGACGCTGGTTCGGGAACGGGTATCGGCAAGTTGCCGTCGAACCCATAGTTATGGAGTTCACCCTGCCCAATCCAGGACTTGGCGACCAGCGTCCCGTCGATCGGGCTGCTATTGGTGACCGCCGCTTTGGTGGCCAAAACCGTGCCAACGAACTCTCTATTGAGCGTCACAGTGGTGGCGTCGAAGAAATTCCAGATGATGTTGTCGGCACCGGTAACCCCACTTTCGTCGGTGGCGTTAACGGTGACCGAGGTTCCGGAAACATTGAAGATGACAGTGGAGGCGCCGTTCAGGTCGATCTTGTAGCTGGGAATAGCCGCCAGTTGGTCGGCGGTGATGTTGAACACCGCGATGCCGTTGGCGCCGGGCGTCGCCTTGATGACCTCGTTGTTGTCGGTCGTCGGCAAGGTGCTGTTGGAGGCGAGCGACGCCAACAGCGACGAAAAGGAATTCATCGTCTTCTCGAAGTCGCTGATCGTCCCGCTGGGCGCGCTGATATAGCTGCCACCACCATTAAAACCGACCGTTCCTCCACCGAAGTAGGCGTTGCTGCCGTTCTCCATGTGAATGGAACCAGAGGCATTCCCAAAAACGGTCAGCGCCCCATATCCGGAAGGCAGGGTCGTCGTCCTCGGGATCTGATAGACACTCGTTCCGCTGAAATTGCCGCCGATGACGGCCGCCCCTTCGATATCCGACGAGGTGGATCCATCGGTATAGACCACCGCGTTGAAGTCCTTGAGGATCGTCGCCGCGTCAAGCGACGCGGCGAAGGCCGACGACGCACCGAGAGTGCTCAGGACAAGACCGGACAGAAGGGCGAAAAACCTGCGCATGGGCAATTCCTTGGATCAACAAACGACACCCACCAATGGTGGATCAACGACAAATTTGTAAGCAATGTTCATGCCACAAAAAGGCGATGCCCGTTTTCCTGGCCTCTCAGAGATCTTTCGGCATCTTCGTTTTTACAACTGTAAGAGAATGTTTACAGCAAAAGACCAGCACCATGCTGTAATCATTTAATCACTTATCGCGCCCCGACACATCTACAGCAATCCCGCCGCAATGTTGATGCTAAGCGCCAGAATCACTGTGTTAAAAAAGAAAGCCAACACGCCCTGCCCCAGGCAGAGACGTCGCATCTTGCGGCTGGCAATCTGCACGTCGGATGTCTGGCCCGTCATGCCGATCACGAACGAGAAGTAGAGAAAGTCCCAGTAGTCGGGATGACCTGCGCCGGGAAATTCCAAACCGCCCGCGTGATCCTTCCCCTCGCCTTCCCCCTCGTCATAGAAGGTGTGGGCGTAATGAAGGGCGAACATCGTGTGGGTGACCAGCCAGGAACAGATAATGGTCGCCGCCGCCAGACCGATATGGGCGAGTTGCTGGCCGGCCGGCAGATCCTTGACTTGACGCAATTCAACGGCGATCGCCGCTAAACTGATCACGGCTGCCCCGACGGTCAGCAGCAGGATGGTCACCCGCCCCTCATCCTGCATGCGGGCCCGCAACCGCATCCGTTCCCGTGTTGAGGCGGCCATCATGTGCCAAGTCAGGCCGAGAAAGACCAGCGCCCCCAGGTCGAGCGACAAGATAGTCCGGGTCGCTTGGGACAGTGAGGCAGGCGTAGAAACCCACAGGACCAGCCCCGCCGCAATGGCGATCCACAATCGCGGACGGTTTCGCAATTGTCGCGATAGCGAACCGAACGCCATTGCCCCCCCCCCTCTTCGCGGAAGTATCAGTGAGACGGCGGCGCCAATGTCTCGACGCTGACGGAATCGCGCGTCGGAGCGGCGGCTGGCGGCGGTGGTGGCGCCTCGTCATGCACGGCCGCCGGTGCCGGCGCGGCGGCGGCCGGCGTTCCGGAAGACTCGTTCTTCTGCCCGCTGCCCTGGGCCAGCTTGACCACATGAGCGATGCTATCGCCGACGATACAGCCCGACAACGACAAAGCCGCCAGAACGAGAAACGGAAAGGCAAGACGCGCGACCATGAAGCTCCGCCGGAAAAATTGCTGAGACGTTGCTGATTAGCACATTTTGGCTGTCAAAAGAACGACGTCGTTCCCCCCAAAGGCTCAGGTGATCTTGAAGCGGGCCAGAGCGATCGCCAGATCCTCGCCGAACCCGCTGCCCTTGCGGATCACCGCCGCATGCGGGGGCAAATCGGCCAACGATGGATGTCCCGCCGCGTAGCTGGTCAGCAACGCCACCGGCGTGTGTGCGGTCGCCTGGATACCCGCCATGGCGCGGATCAGGTCGATGCCGGAGGCTTCGTCAAGAACCGCCGCGGTAATGACCATATCCGGTTGCGTCCGTACCGCCAGTTCGAGGCCGCGGAAGAAATGACCGGCATTGGAAACCCGGTACCCGCAGGCGGCAAGCTCTCGCTCGACGTAATGGCTGGTCGCCCGATCGGGGATGACCAGCATCATTTCGATATTCAGCTTCTTGACGGCCTCGTTGACGTCGAAGTCGACCAAGCGCCGCGACGGAAGCTGACGCACCAGTTCGCTCGAATGTTCGGTACCGGCGCCGTCGATCTGACCAAGCAGCTTGCGCACCACGTCGATGAAGATCTGAACGTCGACCACCCGGTCGCGCTCCAGACCGTCGAAATCCGAAAGATATTCGGAGGCACGATGGGAGACGACGCCCATCGTCGCCTTGTCGAGGCTCTGGCTGCGCGCCTCCAGCGCACGGAACGATCTGCGCAGGGTCGCGAGCGCTTTCACGCCATCAACAAGGCCGGATTCGAAATTGCCCAGCATCACCTCCAGCCCGGCAAGCACGTCACGCGTCTCGTCGACGAATTCGGATTCGATTTCCCGCTCCAGCTGATCGATCGTTCCAGTGCCCGTCGCCATGAATTCCCCCTATCACAGATTGAATTTACAATCCCCCGACCGGGTCCCTGCTGACAAGGTTCTTTTTTTCCAAAAGCGTCTGTGGGCCGAAACTGCCCTCTGCTTTATTGAGATGGAGGCGGATTTAACGCGTCGCGCTCTTGAGCTGATCGTTGGTACTATTCCACCGCGTCGGCCGTTGGCCGCCGCTCCCAGCCGCCGCCCAACGCCTGGATCAAGGCCACCGACGCCGACAACCGGCTTTGCGCGATGCCAAGTGCCGTTTGTTTGTCCGACAGTGCCGTCGCCTGGGCCGTCACCACGCTGGTATAGGCCACGGTCCCGGCCCGATATTGATTGAGCACCAGCCGCTCGGCTTCCGTCGCCGCCAAGACGGCCTTGTTCTGCACTTCGGCCTGTTCGGCAAGAATGCGCAGCGTCGCCAGGTTATCCTCAACGGCCTGCATGGCTGTAAGCACACTCTGCCGGTAGTTGGCCACCGACTGGTCATAAGAGGCGCGGGCCTCCTCGACCTGAGCGCTGCGCGACCCCGCATCGAAAACCGTTAACGCCAGGGACGGCCCGACCGACCAGACATTGTTGGAGGCCTGCAGCAGACTGCCCAGCGTCGACGCGGAAAAACCGTTTGATCCCGACAAAGTCAAACTGGGGAAGTAAGCCGCCACGGCCACGCCGATCTGGGCATTGGCAGCGGCCATCCGGCGCTCCGAGGCGGCGATGTCGGGACGCCGTTCCAGCAACACCGACGGCACGCCGGCCGGAATTGGCGGAACCTCGGACAGGACGCCGGTGTCGGCGATGGAAAAGTCCGCCGGCGCCTTGCCGACCAGCACGGCGATCGCATGTTCGAGTTGCGCCCGCTGCGAACCGACGGCGACCAATTGCGACTGGGTCGAGGCAAGCTGAGCTTCCGCCTGGACGACGTCCGAACGCGACGCCATGCCGGCGCCATATTGGTTGCGGGTGATCTCCAGCGACCGTTGGTAGGCGGTGGCCGTCGCCTCCAGCAGATGCTTGAGGGCGTCCTCATAGCGAAGTGAGAAATAGTCGGCGGCCAAAGTGCCCTGGGCAGACAGGCGCGCTGCGGCGAGATCGGCGGAGCTTGCCTCGGCACTCGCTTCGTTGCCCTCGACGGTCCGCCGGATGCGCCCCCACAGATCCGGCTCCCAACTGGCCGACAGCGACGTGCTGTAGGAATTGGACAACACCGATGTGCCCGACGACCCCCGGACCGAGGCGTGCGACTGGGAGCGCGCACCCGAAGCGTCCAACGACAGCGTCGGGAAAAAGCTGGCCCGCGCCGCGTCGGCAACCGCCAGGGCCTGGCGATAGGCCGCCTCATAGGCCTTGACGTTCTGGTTGGAAACGTCGACCTGCGACAGCAGGCTGTTGAGCAGCGGATCGCCGTAAACCGACCACCAGGCGCCGCGATCGGCCTCGTCGCCCGGTCGGCTGGGCCGCCACAGCTCGGAGGACGCGGCGGACTGTTCCTTGTAATGGTCCGACATCACCGCGTCGGGACGCTGGTAATCGGGTCCAACGGCGCAGGCCGCCAAAGTGGATATGCCGACGGCCATCAAGGCCGCCTTCCCCGCAAATGCCATTTTTGGTCCCTTTGTCATGGCGTGGCTCGCCGCAACGCACGGCGATCGCGCCGGCGCTTGGCCCATTGCCGCAGGCGATCGAGATAGAGATAGACGACCGGCGTCGTATAAAGCGTCAGCAACTGGCTGACGATCAAACCGCCGACGATGGAAATTCCCAGCGGCTGACGCATTTCGGCCCCCTCGCCGTGACCGAGGGCGAGCGGCAGGGCACCCAAGAGCGCCACCATGGTGGTCATCATGATCGGCCGAAAGCGCAACAGGCAGGCCTGCCGGATGGCCTCGGCCGGCGTCAGGCCCTGGTTGCGTTCGGCGTCGAGGGCGAAATCGATCATCATGATGGCGTTCTTTTTGACGATGCCGATCAGCAGGATGACCCCGATCAGGGCGATGATCGAAAATTCCGAGTTGCAGACCAGCAAAGCCAACACCGCCCCCACTCCGGCCGACGGCAAGGTCGAAAGAATTGTGATCGGATGGATGTAGCTTTCGTAAAGGATGCCGAGAACGATGTAGACGGCAAGAAACGCCGCCAAAATCAGAATCGGTTCGTTGGCGAGCGAATCCTGGAAGGCCTTGGCCGTCCCCTGGAAACTGCCGTGAACCGACGTCGGCACGCCGATTTCCCGCATGGTTCGATCGATTGCCGCCACCGCGTCGCTCAAGGATTTTCCGGGCGGCAAATTGAAGGAAATCGTACTGGCGACGAAATGGCCTTGATGGTTGACCGCCAACGGCGTTGTTCCCGGACCGAAGTGCGAGATCGCCGAAAGCGGGATCATCGTCTCGGCCGAGGTGCTGACAGCCGCTCCGGTCGAGGCGCTGCCGCGTCCGCTGTTGGCCAATGCGTTGGTTGCCTGATTGCGTGCGGTGTCGGCGGCCACCTGGGCGGTGGAAGAGCCCGAGGTCGTGCGGGTGGTTGTCGTGGTTCCGGCCACGGCGTTGGTCGCCTGCGATCCGGTCACCGATCCGCCCGACGTGCTGATAAAGAGATCGTTCAAGGTTTCCGGACTTTGCCAGTACTCCGGCGCCACCTCCATGATCACATGGTACTGGTTGAGCGGATTATAGATGGTCGACACCTGCCGCTGGCCAAAGGCGTCGTAGAGGGTGTTGTCGATCTGGCTTGCCGTCAGTTTGAGGCGCGAGGCCGTCTGCCGGTCGATCACCAGATCCGTCTCCAACCCCTTGTCCTGCTGGTCGGAGTTGACATCGGCCAGTTCCGGTTGGTGGCGCAAGGCCTCGGCCAGCTTGGGCGCCCAAAGTTGCAGATCGGACAATTCGTCAGCCTGCAAGGTGTATTGATATTGGGCGTTGGCCGTTCGTCCGCCCTGGCGGATGTCCTGCACCGCCTGAAGAAAGAGCGCCGCACCAGGCACCTGTGCCAGCTTGCCGCGCAGCCGGCCGATCACCTTGTCGACGGAGAGGTCGCGTTCGGCCAGCGGTTTCAGCGAAACATAGACGAATCCGCCATTGGTCTGGCCGCCGCCGGTAAAGCCGACAACGTTGGCGACCGCCGGATCGCTTTTGATGATATTGACGAACGAGACCAGTTTCTGGCGCATCAGTTGGAACGAGATACTCTGGTCGGCCTGGATGCCGCCGACCATCGCGCCGGTGTCCTGCTGCGGAAAGAACCCCTTGGGGACGATGTAAAACAGGTAGAAGTTGAGACCGACGGTCGCCAACAGCACCAGCATGGTCAGGCGCCGATGGCGCAGAGCCGTCCCCAGCGTTCGTTCGTACTCGTGCAACAATGCCTGGAACACGCGTTCGCTGATCCGGAACAGTCGCGAACGCTGCTGCTCCGGCTGGCGGCGCAGCAACCGGGAACACATCATCGGCGTCGTCGTCAGGGACACCACCAGAGACACCAGGATGGCCACCGACAAGGTGACGGCGAATTCGCGGAAAAGACGTCCGACGACTCCCCCCATCAACAGGATGGGGATGAACACCGCCACCAGCGACAGGCTCATCGATAGAACGGTAAATCCCACTTCCCGGGCCCCTTGCAGGGCGGCCTGGCGGCGTGGCATTCCCGCCTCGATGTGACGCACGGCATTTTCCAGAACGACGATGGCATCATCGACAACGAAACCGGTGCCGACGGTCAGCGCCATCAACGACAGATTGTCGAGGCTGTATCCCAGAAGATACATGGCGCCGAAGGTGCCGATCAGGGAAACCGGCACGGCCACGCTGGGGATCAAGGTCGCCCGCCAGTCGCGCAGGAACAGGAAGACCACCAGGATGACAAGGCCCAGCGAGATCATCAGGGTCCGCTCGACATCATGCAGCGAACCGCGGATGGTGGTCGTCCGGTCCATTGGTATCGCCACATCGATATCCGAGGGAATCGACGCCTCAAGCTGCGGCAGCAACGCCCGCACGCGATCCACCGTTTCGATGATGTTGGCCGAGGGCTGCCGGGTGACGACGATCAGAACCGAAGGCTGCCCATTGGCCAGGCCCTGGTTGCGCAGATCTTCCACCGAATCGACGACCTCGGCCACGTCGGACAGACGCACCGCCGCTTTGTTGCGGTAGGCGATCACCAGCGCCCGATATTGCTCCGCCTTCCGCGCCTGATCGTTGGTGTAGATCTGGTAATGCCGACCGTCTCCCTCGATCGCACCTTTCGGCGCGTTGGCGTTGGCCGACGCCAGCGCCGCCCGCACATCCTCAAGACCGACGCCATATTTGAACAAGGCGTGCGGATTGATCTCGACGCGAACCGCCGGCAGGGAACTGCCGCCGATGCTGACCTGGCCGACGCCCTCGACCTGCGACAGTTTCTGCTGCAGCACCGTCGCCGCCGAATCGTAAAGCTGCCCCTGGGTCAAATTCTTCGAGGTCAAGGCGAGGATCATGATCGGCGCGTCGGCCGGATTGATCTTGCGGTAGGTCGGATTGCTTTTGAGGCTGGCCGGCAGATCGGCCCGGGCCGCGTTGATTGCCGCCTGGACGTCGCGCGCGGCGCCGTCGATATCGCGATTGAGGCCGAACTGCAGAGTGATCCGGGTCGAACCGACAGAACTGGACGACGTCATTTCGGTAACGTCGGCGATCTGTCCAAGATGGCGCTCAAGCGGCGTCGCCACGCTGCTGGCCATGGTCTCCGGACTGGCCCCGGCCATTGATGCCTGCACCGAAATGGTGGGGATGTCGATCTGCGGCAGGGGAGAAACCGGCAGCAGGAAGAAGGCAATGGCCCCGGCCAGGGCGACGCCCAGGGTCAAAAGGGTGGTGGCGACCGGCCGGCCGATGAACAGGGCCGACGGGTTCATGGCGTCTCGCTCTTCGTGTCCTCGGCCGGACGCTGGAAACGACGGGCCACTTTATCGAAGGCCAGATAGATGACCGGCGTGGTGAACAGCGTCAGAAACTGGCTGACGATCAGGCCGCCGACGATCGAAATGCCCAGAGGATGGCGCAGTTCCGATCCGGTGCCGGTGCCGATCATCAGCGGAAGAGCGCCCAGCAGCGCGGCCATGGTAGTCATCAGGATGGGACGGAACCGCAGCAGGCAGGCCTGGTGGATCGCCTCCCTGGGCGACTTGCCCTGGTGACGTTCCGCTTCCAAAGCGAAGTCCACCATCATGATGCCGTTCTTCTTGACGATCCCCATCAGCAAGATGATGCCGATGATGCCGATGACCCCAAGGTCGCTTTTGGCGACGATCAGGGCCAGCAGGGCGCCGATACCGGCCGCTGGCAGCGTCGACAGAATGGTGACGGGATGGATGAAGCTCTCGTAAAGGACACCCAGCACGATGTACATGGTGACCAGCGCCGCCAGGATGAGGAACACCTCATTGGAAAGCGAGGACCGAAAGGCCAGGGCGGCGCCCTGATAAGCCGTCATCACGCTGGGCGGCAACCCGATGTCCTGTTCGGCCTGACCGATCGCCTCGACCGCTTCGCCGAGCGAGGCGCCCGGCGCCAGGTTGAAAGATATGCTGGTGGCCGGGAACTGACCCAGATGATTGATCTGTAACGGAACGGTCTGTTCGATAACCGAAACGATGGCCGAGAGAGGCACTTGGCCACCGGACGACGAAGGCAGATAAAGAGACGAGAGCGACTTCAGCGTCGATTGCACCTGCGGATCGGCCTCGAGAATCACGCGGTACTGGTTCGACTGCGTGAAGATCGTCGAAACGATCCGTTGGCCGAACGCATCATAGAGCGCGTTGTCGACGGTCGCCGGAGTGATGCCGAAACGCCCCGCCGTGTCACGGTCGATCTCGATATAGGCCGACAACCCCTGATTCTGGGCATTGCCGGCGACATCAGCCAACTCCGGTTGACGGGACAGACGTTCGATCAACTTGGGCGCCCAGAGCGCCAACTCGTCGGGATTGGCGTCCTCGAGCACGAACTGGTATTGCGAGCGGCTTACGTTGGCGTCGATGGTCAGATCCTGCACCGGCTGCATGTAAAGAGTGATCCCGGCAACATCGGCCGTCTCCTGCTGCAGTCGGCGAATCACCTCGCTGGCGGTGGCCTTGCGCTGGTTCCTGGGTTTGAGATTGATGAGAACGCGGCCATTGTTGAGCGTGTTGTTGGTGCCGTCGACGCCGATGAAGGACGACAGACTTTCCACGTCGGGATCCTTGAGAACAGCGCTGGCCAAGGCCTGCTGCCGCTCGGCCATGGCGGCGTAGGACACCGACTGGCCGGCCTCCGAAATACCCTGGATCAGCCCGGTATCCTGGACGGGGAAAAAACCTTTGGGAATCACTACATAGAGCAACGCCGTCAGACCAACCGTGCCGACCGCCACCAGCAAGGTCAGGCGCGCGTGGTCGAGCACCCAGTTCAGCCAGCGGCCGTAACCGCCGATCAATCCGTCGAACCAGCGTTGCGCCCAGCGGTTGGCCGCTGTCTCCGCTTCCGGCGGGCGATGGCGCAACAGTTTGGCGCACAGCATGGGAACCAACGTCAACGACACCACCGCGGAAATCAGGATGGTCACCGCGAGCGTAATGGCGAATTCGCGGAACAGGCGGCCGACCACGTCGCCCATGAACAACAACGGGATCAACACGGCGATCAGCGAGATGGTCAGCGACACGATCGTGAAGCCGATCTCTTCGGACCCCTTCAACGCCGCCTGCAGCGGCGAATCCCCTTGTTCGATGTAACGCGCGATGTTTTCGATCATCACGATGGCGTCATCGACGACGAAGCCGGTCGCCACGGTCAACGCCATCAGCGACAGGTTGTTCACCGAAAATCCGGCCACATACATCACGCCAAAGGTGCCGATCAGCGACAACGGCACGGACAGGCTGGGGATGATGGTGGCTGGGATATTGCGCAGAAACAGGAAGATGACCAGAACCACCAGGACCACGGACAGACCGAGTTCGAATTCCACATCGACGACCGAAGCCCGAATGGTGTTGGTGCGATCGGTCAAAACGGCAACATCGACGGCCGACGGCATGGCCGCCTTCAGACTGGGCAACAACGCGGTGATCGCATCGGCCACCTCGATCACGTTGGCGCCGGGCTGCCGCTGGATATTGACGATGACCGCCGGGCTGCTGTTCATCCAGGCGCCCAGCTTGTTGTTTTCGGCGCCGGCGACCACCTTGGCGACGTCCGACAGCAGGACGGGGGCGCCGTTCTTGTAGGCAACGACGATGTGGTTGTACTCGTCGGCGCTCTTCAACTGGTCATTGGCGTTGATCGTGTAGGCCCGGCTTGGTCCGTCGAAGTTGCCCTTGGGAGTGTTGACGTTGGCGGTGCTGATAGTGGTCCGCAAGTCGTCGATATTGAGACCGTAAGCGGCGAGCGCCTGCGGATTGGCCTGAATGCGGACGGCCGGCCGCTGACCGCCGCTGATACTGACCAAACCGACACCCGGCAATTGTGAGATTTTCTGCGCCAGGCGAGTGTCGGTCAGGTCCTCGACCTGCGTCAGCGGCATGGTTTTCGAGGTCACCGCCAGAGTGAGAATCGGTGCATCGGCCGGATTGACCTTGGCATAAATGGGCGGTGCCGGAAGATCCGAGGGCAGCAGATTGCCCGCCGCATTGATCGCCGCCTGGACCTCCTGTTCGGCGACGTCGAGGCTCAGGTTGAGTCCGAACTGCAAGGTGATGACCGACGCCCCGGCCGAACTGGACGACGACATCTGATTGAGGCTGGGCATCTGCCCGAATTGACGTTCAAGCGGCGCGGTGACCGCCGAGGTCATCACTTCCGGGCTCGCCCCCGGATAAAACGTCTGCACCTGGATGGTCGGATAGTCGACCTCGGGCAATGCCGAAATCGGCAAAAACTTGAAGGCGACCAAACCGACCAGCAGGATTGCCACCATCAGCAAGGAGGTGGCGACCGGACGCAGGATGAAGGGGCGCGAAGGACTCATCGATAAATTTCCTTAAGGATCCGAACCGGCGGAACCGCCTTACTGGTCCTTGCGGCGACGATGCTGGGTGTCAGCCTCGCCTTCGGTCTTTCGCGGATGGGCGTCGGCCGCAGCCGGTGCCGGCGTTCCGCCACCGTTGCCGGCGGCGCCGGTTTGATCCTTCGCCGTCGGCAGCGTCACCGATGCGCCTTCGCGCAACTTGTCGCCGCCATCGACCACCACCTTCTCGCCGATCTCGATGCCCGACAGAATGGCAACCTTCTCGCCGGACGCCGGTCCCAGTTTGATCGGACGAACGGTGACGGTGTTATCGTCCTTGACGACATAAACGTAGGTTCCCGGTGCGCCCCGCTGAACCGCGGCGGATGGAATCACCGTGGCATCCTTCAGCGTATCGACCAGGAGCCGGGTATTGACGAACTGGTTGGGAAACAGTGCTTCGTCGCGATTGTCGAATTGCGCCTTGAGCTTGATCGTTCCGGTCGTCGTGTCGATCTGGTTGTCGACGGTCATCAACCGGCCACTGGCCAATTGCGTCGACTGGCTTCGATCAAAGGCGGCGACGCCGAGCGTCGCCCCCTCATGCAGACGTTTCATCACCGCCGGCAGATTGTCTTCCGGCAAGGTAAACACGACGGTGATCGGCTGCATCTGCGTAATCACCACGATGCCGTTGGTATCGCTGGTCTGCACATAATTGCCGGGATCGACCTGGCGAAGGCCGACGCGACCGCCGACCGGCGCCACGATATGACAATAGACGAGGTTGAGTTTGGCGTTATTGACCTGGGCCTGATCGGTCTCGACCGTGCCACGATATTGCTGCACCAGGGCTTCCTGGGTATCCACCGTCTGCCGGGCGATGGAATCCTGGGCCAGCAGCGTCTTGTAACGGGCGAAATCGACTTCGGCCGCTCTCAGCAGCGCCTGATCGCGTTGTAATTGTCCGCTGTATTGGGCCAAGGACAGTTGATAGGGACGGGGATCGATCTGTGCGAGAAAGTCGCCGGCGCGAACCACTTGGCCTTCCCGATAAGCGACATCGGTCAACTGCCCGGCGATCTGCGTCTTCACCGTGACGGTCGCCAGGGGTATCACCGTTCCCAGAGCGCCAAGCGTTATGGAGATGTCGCCCTTTTCGGCGACGGCCGCCACGACGGGCATCGGGCCGGCACTTGCGCCGAAACGGCCGGGCCGGCTTGGAGGCGCAGCCGGTGGCCGGACGCTCACCCACGTGATCGTCCCCATCAATGCCGCGATCAGAACACCCCAAATGACACGGCGCCAACGCGCCCGGCTCTTCGCCAAGGATCTCTGCTGCCAACCGGCATTTCCCGGAGGGACGTCTTTGCCCTGCACATCGTTCATCACACACCGTTCATCGTCTTGATCGCCGTTGGCCCGCGGGAACGCCCCTGTCCGCGAGGTTGGCCAAGCTACCCTGGGATCTTGTCTTGTCTATGACCGCCTTCGACATGGTTGGTAACAGAATATTTCATGACGTCGCACTTTTTTTGAGGTCTTTCGCCAGTCGTTCGGCAAGAGCGATCGCACCGAGGCCGAGGCCCAGATGGCAGACCTGCAGGACCCATTGCCCCTCTCCCAGGAACAGGTGCTCTTGCATCACCCCGGCCAAGGGTACCAGGACACCCCAAGCCCCGGCCAACAGGGAAGGCAGGGGTTTCCGCCTGCCCAGAAGCGCCGCCAGCCCCCACAAAGACAGCACGAGCAGGCCACCACACGCCATATGGACATGCAGTGGTATGTCGTAGCCAGCCCAAAAGGCGGCGCCAAGCCCAAGAGCGAGCAGACCGGCAAGCCTGGCCGTCATTGTCAAAATCCTGATGGTCATCGGCCTCATACAAATACGATTCCCTATTCGAGAGATTTTCCCCAGCCGTCGGCGGCCAGGGCCTTGCGCAGAGTCTTGGTCGCCCGATTCTTGCGCGACAGCAGCGTCCCGATGGGTTCATCCCACCGTTCCGCCAATTCGCGAAAGGTCCACCCTTCCAGTTCGACGGCCACCCAGACTGCCCGCTCCGCTTCAGAAAGGCGGTCCAGCGCGTCGCTCAGCCCCGAACGCAACTGCGTCGTTTCGAGAACGATATCGGGTGTGGCGGCCGGGTCTGCATGGTCGAGGGAGAGTTCTTCCATGTCGCGACGGCGCCGAAACACGTCGGTCATGGCGTTGCCCAGCGCCCGGAACAAATAGGCTGTCACATTTTCCACCTGGGCCAGAAGGTCGGCCCGTTCGAACAATCGCAAGACCAGATCAGACACCACGTCCTCAGCATCGACCTCGGAGGCGGCGAACAGCCGGCCTTTGACGAAGTGCGTCAGGCGGTGGCGATCACGCGACAATGCCTGGGCCAACCGCTCGCGCCCCTGGTCGACATCGGCCGACGTAAGACCAAAGGGCGCCAGGTCAGCGGAGGAACGGGGGATCACGCCCGCCCCGCGTCACCCGTCTGACGGGCGACATAATCCTTGAAGGCGTCGGCACCTTCGGCGTCCCACCAGGCGGTGTAGAACGCCGCACCGTCCGCGGCGGTGTCCCGGTGCCAACGGCGGCGCCCAATGCCGCAGCGCCCAGCACCGTGGGTAAACCGTCCCGTCAGGATTCGGATCAGAATCAGCACGGCCACCGCCTGTTCATAGCCGAGAACCGGAAGGTGCAGAAGGTCCGGAATGGCCGCGTTCCATGCCGTCATCACCACCCAGCCGAACACAGCGGCAAAAAGTACAACTGCAGCAAGGCCCAACACGACATGTCCGGCATGCAGCGCGACACGTTTCATCGTCATGGCTCACATCTTTCCTAAGGAATGTCCTCGTCTGAAAGAAATGACGATCCGTCTCTGGCTTTTATTGCGACTGTGAAAAAGAATTATGTCGGATGATTTCGCCCTGACCACTTGCAAACGGCGGACATGGCACGCCGGATCGACGCTGGTGGGGGCGACGGGACTTGAACCCGTAAGGCCAAAGCCGAGCGATTTTAAGTCGCTTGCGTTTACCGATTTCGCCACGCCCCCAATTGCGCCAAACACTGTCGGAAAGCGGCAAGACGTTATCCTGCCGCGCCCGGCATCGCAAGAGCGGGGCTCAGTTGTCGTCCTGCGCAAGACTCATAATGCCGATCCCCATGGCGACGCTGCCGAAAGTAATGGTCAGGCCGAAGAAGAACAGCGCCAGGGTCAGCACGCCGTCCTGCGACTGGGCGGCAAGACTGCGCAGATGTGCGATATCGAGCAACAGAACCAACCCGCCGAACAGCAGGGCACCGACGACGCCGACCAGCAGATGGCGGATGAGGAACATGACGGCGACCCGTTCATGGCGCAAGAGCTTCATCATCACCATCCAGGGCGGCGCCTTGCCTCACTCAAGCCGATTCGCTGTCCATTTCAATACGGGCGCCGACGCTCTCGGCCATGGTGGCAACCAGACGCGATACGGTGGAAACCGTCGTCGGGTCAGCCCCCCGGGTTACGATAATGGTTCCATATTGGCCATCGCGACTGAAGGGATAGCTGCCGATTTCAACATCGGCGTGATCATCTTGGATCTGCCGCAAACCGTCGGCGATTGCACCTTCTCCCATGTGGATGGTGACGTTCATCGAAACAAGAGGACGTCCGCCTTTCAAGGAACCGCGAATCCCGTCGAACATCGCCTGCATGATCTTGGGAACCCCGGCCATCACATGGACATTGCCGATCTTGAATCCAGGGGCATGACTGACCGGGTTATCGATCAGATCGGCGCCCTCGGGGATGTTGGCCATGCGCAGACGCGCCTCGTTAAGGTTTTCCGGCTTGATCTGGCGGAGAAGCCTTTCAACGGCGCGCGGATCGCGCAGCAGCGGCACGCCGAACGCCTTGGCAATGCACTCCGAGGTGATGTCGTCGTGCGTCGGACCGATGCCTCCGGTGGTAAAAATATAGGTGTAAGCGGCACGCAACTCATTGACCGCCTTGATGATCGCCGCTTCGTCATCTTCAACGACGCGGACTTCCTTGAGCCGGACGCCGATCTCTCCCAATCCCTTGGCGATATATTGGACATTGATGTCCTGGGTTCGCCCGGACAGAACCTCATTGCCGATAATGACAAGAGCCGCACTGACTTCATCGACCATATTCACCTCCGCTGACCCAGCGGGCGCGGGCAGGCCCGACTGTCCACCGCTGGCGACAAGTCCAATCTATAACAGAGCCTTGCCATCAGCCAGAAGGGCCGGCAGGCATTGGTGAGTTAAAGCCAGTCCCTTAGGATGGCGACCAGCGGCAGATCGGCCGGCGGCATTGGATAACCGGCGAATTGCGGCGGAAATGCCCAGGCCAGCTTCTGGCCTTCGCGAGGGCTGGGGTTGCCCAGCCAGCGACGACAGGCGAAGAGCGGCATCAACAGGTGAAAACTGTCGTAGTCGTGCGAGGCGAAGCCCAGCGGCGCCAGGCAGGCCTCGGAGACGTCGATGCCGAGCTCTTCGTCCAACTCCCTGACCAGAGCGGCCTCGGGAGTTTCTCCCGGGTTCAGCTTGCCGCCGGGAAACTCCCATTGCCCGGCCATGGACTTCCCCGGCGGACGCTGGGCCAGCAGCACCCGTCCGTCGACATCGATCAGGGCGGCGGCGGCCACCAGCAACATCGGCCGCCGATTACGCGCCGCCAGCCAATCCGCCCGCTCAAGCACCAGGAAGTCCAGATCGGCGCTGACGCCACGGGCCGGCAACTCGACCCGTCGACGCTCCTGGACGACGAACCCGGCCTTGTCGAGAACACGACGGGACGCCCGGTTTTCCGGCAGGACGGAGGCCCAGGCCGACCCGATATCGTTGACCTCGAACAACAGTCTCAGAAACCGCAGCAGTGCTTCGCTGGCATAACCCCGCCCCCAGGCCGCGCGACCGAACCAATAGCCCACTTCGGCACGACCCTGCTCGATCGAACTGCCGACGCAACCGATAAGCTGGTGGCTCAGCCTGTCTTCGACGGCAAACACAACGGCCCGGCCGGTAGCGCTTTCGCTCTCCACCTTGGCGACGAACTCGATGGCCATCTCGCGGTCATAAGGAAAGGGAATGTTCGAGGTATTGCGCACGACGTCCCAGTCGTCGAGCAGACGCGCCACCGCATCGGCATCGTCCATGCTGAGGCGACGCAGGCGCAAACGGGCAGTGTCGACTGGCGTCCCCGACCACCCGGACGAGGGCGCCAGACACCCCTCAGGTGCGATAGGAACCATTGATATCGATGTAATCGTGAGTAAGGTCGCAGGTCCACACGGTCGCTTTGCCGCGCCCCACGCCGATGTCGACCTCGAATACGATGTCGGTCCCCTTCATATGCGCCGTCACCGGGGCCTCGTCATAACCGGCAACGACCTGGCCATTGTGAGCCACTTCGACGCCGCCGATACGGATGCTCAACCGATCGCGGTCGGCCTTCTCGCCGGATTTTCCGACCGCCATGACGATACGGCCCCAGTTGGCGTCCTCGCCGGCAACCGCTGTTTTGACGAGCGGCGAATTGGCGATGGCCATGCCGATCGTCTTGGCTGCCCGGGCGCTGGCCGCCCCGGTCACCGTGATCTTGACGAACTTGCTGGCCCCCTCGCCATCCCTGACGACCTGGAGGGCGAGATCGAGCAGCAGATCTTCGAACTTCTTGCGGAAGTCCCGGAGCGCCGGGTCCTTGGGACCACTCACCTTGGCATGCGAAACCTTGCCGGTGGCAAAGGCCAAAAGCGTATCGCTGGTCGACGTATCGCTGTCGACGGTGATCGAATTGAATGATTTGACCGTGCCCTTGGCCAGCAATTCTTGCAGCACCGCCGCCGGCAAGGTGGCATCGGTGAAGACAAAGGCCAGCATCGTCGCCATATCCGGGGCGATCATTCCGGCACCCTTGCAAAAGCCATTGATCCGCACGTCGACGCCGCCGATCCTGGCGGTGCGGGTCGCTGTCTTGGGATAGGTGTCGGTGGTGAGAATGGCTTTCGCCGCGTCGCTCCACTTATCGACCGCCAGACCGCCGAACGCGGCACCGAACGCCTCGGTGATCTTCGAATCATCGAGCGGAACGCCGATGGTACCGGTCGAGGCGATGAACACCTCTTCGGGTTTGCATCCACACTGTTTCGCAGCCACCTCGACGGTGCGCCGCACGGATGCGACACCGGCCTGGCCGGTGAAGGCGTTGGCATTTCCGGAGTTGACCACGACCAGCCGCGCCCCGCCGCCCTTCAATGCCTCCCGGCACCACAGAACCGGAGCCGACGCCGTCAGCGACTTGGTGAACACGCCGGCGACGGTGGTGCCGGCGGCCAGCTCGGCGATCATCAGGTCGGTACGTCCCTGGTAGCGCAATCCGCAAGCGTGGGACGCCAAGCGGACGCCATCCAAGGGGGCCAACACGACTTGCGTCTTGGGAGCCAGCGGAGAGAGTGACGCCATGGTCAAAGATCCTCCTTACCTTCTTATACGGTCTTAGCCCGAGCCTGCCGAAGCCGGAGGCGAAGGCATCGCATGAACCCTAAGGTCTGTCGTCAGCTACGGTTTTTCCGTCACATTTTCCCGTCATTCCCGCGAAGGCGGGAATCCATGCCGCAACCACAACTGTCTTTGGTCGCAGAGTCATCATTTTTTCCAACGATAGATCCCCGCTTTCGCGGGGATGACGACTACAAAATACCCGCAGACGAACCTTTAGAGTAACTGATGACATGGTCGCTAGGCTCTGGAGCAATAATTTCCGCCCCAGAGCCCTAAGAACTTGTCACGAAATAACAGCTTACTGCTTGGGAGCCTCAGCCGCCGGCTTGGCGGCTTCGGTCAGCGGCGAGCCGTCCGGATTGAACTTTTTGATCTGGGCCGAGCTCTTCAGGCTGTCGATAACCTTCTGCACGTCCTTTTGCGCCAGCTCGTTCTTGATCGAACCTTTGGCTTCGTCATAGGACGGCGGCGGCGCGATCCGACGATCTTCGACTTTGATCACATGATAGCCGAACTGGCTCTTCACTGCGGTTTTGCTGACTTCACCGGGCTTCAGCTTGAACGCCGCTTCCGAGAATTCCTTGACGGTGTCGTCCTTGCCGATATAGCCGAGATCGCCGCCGTTCGTCTTACCCGACGGATCGATGGTCTTCGCCTTGGCTTCGTCTTCGAATTTGACACCCGACTTGAGGTCGGCCAGGACCTTCTTGGCTTCGGCTTCCGTGTCGACCAGGATGTGGCGGACCTTCACCTCTTCCTTCGGCGGCACCGTTTTCTTAAATTCTTCATAACGCTGCTTGATCGCGTCTTCGGTGATGTCGGCTTCGACGCGCTTGGCCAGATAGGCCTGCTGCAGCACACGGGCATGTGCCTCTTCCAGGGCCGCCTTGACCTGCGGATCGTCGTCCAGCTTCTGCTGCTTGGCCTGATCGAGTAACAGCTGCGCGGTCACGACATGGTCGAGCAACTGCTCGTAGACCATCTCAAGCGGCATCTGGCGCAGCTGAGGAATGGCCTGCTGCGCCTGAACGACGGCGGAGCGATGAATTTCCTTGCCATTGATCGAGGCTACGACAGGGTCGGCGTCCGCAGCGAAAACAGGTACGGCCACGGCCGTCATCACGGCGGCCAAAAGGGCAGCACGCAGGTTGCGTTGGATCATCTGGGTAGTTCCTTTTCGTCTTAGAACGAGTAGGTGCGGACGGCCGGCGGCGGCCCGACTGGGATGCTCACGGCAGGGATTAAGCACAACCGGGTTCAACACACAAGCGCTGGAACGGTGAATTTGTGCGTTTATTTAGTTGTCTCGCATCTGTTGGCGACAGGCCGGTCTTTGCACCTTCCCCGGCTTGTCTGCGCGCCCCCCAACGTTGACAGATGATGTTGCTGGCTCTATGTGTGTCAGCGTCCGGCAAAAGGCCACCCGCGCCTTACCCAATCATCGAGGTTTACCGCATGCTCGGCGCCATCGCCCGACGGCTCTTCGGCACCGCCAACGACCGTCTTTTAAAGACTTTCACGAAACAGGTCGAGGCCATCAACGCGCTGGAACCCCAGGTCCAGCCTCTGTCCGACGACGATTTGCGCGCCCGTACCAGCTGGCTGCGTGATCGCCTGGCCAAGGGGGAAAGCGAAGACGACATCCTGGTCGACGCCTTCGCCACCGTCCGCGAGGCGGCTCGACGCGTTCTCGGCCAACGCCACTTCGACGTTCAGCTGTTGGGAGGCTTGGTCCTTCACCGAGGTACGATCGCCGAAATGCGAACCGGCGAAGGCAAGACGCTGGTGGCCACGCTGGCCGTCTATCTGAACGCGCTGTCGGGCAAAGGCGTGCACGTCGTTACCGTGAACGACTACCTGGCCAAGCGCGATTCCGAGTGGATGGGCCAGATTTATCGTTTCCTTGGGCTGAGTGTCGGCGTCATCACTCATGAACTGAGCGATTTCGAACGCCAGGAAGCTTATGGGGCCGACATCACCTATGGCACCAACAACGAGTTCGGCTTCGACTATCTGCGCGACAATATGAAATTCCGTCTCGAAGAGATGGTTCAGCGGCCGTTCCATTACGCGATCGTCGACGAAGTGGACTCGATCCTCATCGACGAGGCGCGGACGCCGCTGATCATTTCGGGGCCGACCGAGGACAACTCCGAGCTTTATGTCCGGGTCAACAAGATCATCCCCCAACTCCTCGATACCGATTACGAAAAAGACGAAAAGGCCCGCGCCGTCAGTCTGACCGAGCAAGGCGTCACCCATGTGGAAGCGCTGTTGACCGAAGACGGGATGCTGAAGAGCGATAACCTTTACGACATCCAGAACGTCAATCTGGTGCACCATGTCAATCAGGCGCTGCGCGCTCATAAATTGTTCACCCGCGACGTCGACTACATCGTCAGCGACGACAAGGTGGTGATCATCGACGAATTCACCGGCCGCATGATGGAAGGCCGGCGTTATTCGGAGGGTCTGCACCAGGCATTGGAAGCCAAGGAACTGGTGACCATCCAGAACGAGAACCAGACCCTGGCTTCGATCACCTTCCAGAACTATTTCCGCCTTTACCCGAAGCTGGCCGGCATGACCGGAACCGCGATGACCGAAGCCTCGGAATTCGCCGAGATCTACAATCTCGATGTCGTCGACATCCCGACCAACGTGCCGGTCGCCCGCAAGGACGCCGACGACGAGGTCTATCGGACAGCCCGCGAGAAGTTCGAAGCGATCGTCAAGCTGATCGAGGACTGCCGCAGCCGCAAACAGCCAATTCTGGTCGGCACGGTCTCCATCGAAAAATCGGAAATGCTGTCCGAGCTTCTCAAGAAAAAGAAGATTCAGCACGAGGTTCTGAACGCCCGTCACCACGAACGCGAGGCCTACATCATCTCGCTGGCCGGCGTGCCGGCTGCGGTGACCATCGCCACCAACATGGCCGGCCGTGGTACCGATATCCAATTGGGCGGCAATCTCGACATGCGGCTCCGCCACGAGTTGGCCGACATCACCGACGACGCTCTGCGGGCCAAGAAGGCCGAGGAGATCCGCGCCGAGGTCGAGGCCGGCAAGCAGGTGGCGCTGGCGGCCGGCGGTCTCTATGTGGTCGGCACCGAGCGTCACGAAAGCCGGCGCATCGACAATCAGTTGCGCGGCCGGTCAGGCCGTCAGGGCGACCCGGGGGCCTCCAAGTTCTTCCTGTCGCTCGAAGACGATTTGATGCGCATTTTCGGATCGCAGCGCATGGACGGCATGCTGCAGAAACTGGGCCTGCAGGAGGGTGAGGCGATCGTCCACCCCTGGATCAACAAGGCCCTTGAGAAAGCGCAGCAGAAGGTCGAGGCGCGCAATTTCGACATCCGCAAAAATCTGCTGAAGTTCGACGACGTGATGAACGACCAGCGCAAGGTCATCTACGAGCAGCGCAAAGAATTGATGAGCGCCACCGACGTGTCGCAGGCGATCGTCGACATGCGTCACGAAGTGGCCGAGGACATGGTACTCAAGTCCATTCCCGAACGCGCCTACCCGGAACAATGGAATGTCACCGGTCTTCGCCAGGACGTCCTGCGGGTGTTCAACCTCGACCTGCCGATCGTCGAGTGGGCCAAGGAAGATGGAATCGCCGACCAGGAGATCCGTCACCGCGTGCTTGAGGCGGCCGACCATAAGATGGCGGAAAAGGCCGCCAACTACGGTCCGGACGTCATGCGCATGGTGGAGAAGAGCCTGCTGCTGCAGGTGCTCGACCAGTCCTGGAAGGACCATCTGCTGACACTCGATCATCTGCGTCAGGGCATCGGCCTCAGGGCTTACGGCCAACGCGACCCGTTGAACGAATACAAGCGGGAAGCGTTCAACCTGTTCGAGGAGATGCTGGCCGACCTTCGTGAAAAGATCACCTCGCTGCTGGCCCATATCGAACTGCGCGTCGAATCGGGTTCGGAGGAGGAACTCACGCCGCCGCGGTCACCCAGCCAATATGTCGAAAGCCGCGACGACCCGGCTTTCGCCGAATCGTCGAGACAGAGAGACGCCGCCGAGGCTGGTATTACGGTCCAGCAGCCGATGCGGACCGCCGCTGTCGATCCTGCCGATTCATCGACCTGGGGTGGCACCTCGCGGAACGCCCCCTGCCCTTGCGGTTCCGGCAAGAAATATAAGCACTGCCACGGCGCGGTGAACTGAGAGCAGGGCCGCCAGTAGGACGAGCGTCCCCGCTCGTCACGCCGCGGGCAGCGGCGTTCCTTCAAGTGACAACGTCAGAAACGAGGCACCTTTCCGGCTTCGCCGGAACTGCCGGAGCCACTGGTGGGATGCTGAAATCATCAGTGGGACGGGCGTCCCCGCCCGTCACGTCGCCAGCAGCGGCGTTCCTTCTGCCTTTGATCACGCGAAAGGGCCCGCCTCCATCAGGAGGCGGGCCCTTTTTCTATCCCAGCGTCGGATGGGATGTCTTAGGCGACCTGGCGTTCCAGAGCGCGCTGGATGCGGCGCTTCAGGCGCAGGGCCTCAGTGGTGAGCTTGCTGTCGGTGACCGACAGCAGGAAGGAGTCGATGCCGCCATTATGTTCAATGGTCTTCAGACCGCGCGTCGAAAGACGCAGGCGAACCGTCTGGTTCAGGGCATCGCTAAGCACAGCGCTTTCCTGCAGATTGGGCAGGAAACGGCGACGGGTCCGGTTGTTAGCGTGGCTAACATTATTGCCAGTCAACACACCCTTGCCGGTGACGACACAACGACGCGACATGAGAGATACCCTCTTTTCTTTTCGAACCAAGCAAATGCCGGGAAGCCGGGTTTTTAAGGCCTCGGCATCCCCTCGTCAAGGAGAATCTGTGACGGCCTCCGGCAGGATCATCCAAACAATTTGTCGATGTCGTCCTGCGAGAACAGCTTATCGACGTCCGCCTGGCTATTGGCCACGCTATCGCGCTGCGGACCGTGCAGAAGCGCCTTATCCGGATCGACGACCGCCGGGGCGGATTCGGCTTTCACCTCCTCGACGACCTTGGCAAGCTCTTCCTTGCCCCACATACGGACCATCGCCGTGACCCGCTCCTCGATAAATTTCAGAGAATTGACCACGCGGGTGATCCGCTGCCCGGTCAAATCCTGGAACGAGCAAGCCTCGAACACCTGATTGCTGCGTTCGGAAATGCGGCTGCAGATGGCTGAAACCGCCGGATTATCGATCCGGCGCAACTCGGAAACCATCTCCTCGATGCTTTCCATGCTCTCCAAAATCGCGTTGCTGGCCGTCTCGGTGTTCTCAACGATTGCGTCAAGCGTATCGGCCATCGTCACAAAGTTGCCGTCGTCATGCCCCTGAAGAACAGCAAGCTCCCGGCGCATCTTGTTCATATGGCCAAATAGTCCGACCAACTCTTTTTTGAGCTGATCTTCTTCTACTGTCGAAATCATCCGAGACCCCAAATCATACGAGACCATCAGCCGTCAGGGCGACAGGACATGCCTGGATATAATTTCTATGCCTTCCGTCAGCTTGTGTCGAGAAAGGCATGCATCGACGGCCGCCCCAGGCCCCCTCAGGCTCTGGGGAAAAACAGTCGCTCCCGAGCCCTGAGGTTCATATGACGCCTGCGCCTCCGGCTCCGACGGGCTCACAAGCGCCGCTCAGCGCTTAACGGCCTGGAGCGACTATTTCGCCCCAAGCCTTCACTCTTTCGGCTGGTCGCTCTTGAGCAGGGCCTTCATCGCCGCTGCCACCAGCTTGCCACGGGTTTCATCGTCGAGATCGGCCAGGATCGTCTGCTTGGCCGCCCGCACCCGCATGGCCTGGCGGATCAATTCGGCCCGATCGGGTGTAACCAGGTCCTGGGCGTCCTTCTGCACGTCGGCGATCGCCTGCTCCCGCGCCCCCGGACGTTCCGCGCCGTCCTGATCCCGCTGATCGAAGGGAGACTTCGGCTTGCTCTTGCCGGCTATGGGGCCGATCTGGAGCTGACCGACCGCTTGTCGTGCGTCTTTTGTCAGAACCAGGCCGGCGAGCGCCCGGCCGATGAACTTGAACATCTCATTCCCCTCTTTCGCGAACGGGAATCCTAGCGTTTTTCCATCCTCTGACCAAGCATCCTGGACGGTTTTCCCTACAATCAGGCCACTCCATCGCCGGCCAGAGCCTGCGCCAGTTCGGCCTGAAGATACGCGGTTTCCTGTTGCCGTTGCCACATTCCGGAATAGATACCGCCTTGCGCCAAAAGAACGTCATGACGCCCGCGCTCGACCACTTGGCCTTGATCGAGAACCAGGATCTCGTCGGCATCGACAACCGTCGACAGGCGATGCGCGATCATCAGCGTGGTACGATTTTCCGAAACCTCGCGAAGGGACAGCTGGATCTCACGCTCGGTCTGCGTGTCGAGCGCCGATGTCGCCTCGTCGAACAACAGGATCTTCGGTCCCTTGAGGATGGTCCTGGCAATGGCGACGCGCTGTTTTTCCCCTCCCGACAGCTTGAGGCCTCGTTCCCCGACCCGCGTCTCGTACCCTTGCGGCAGCGAGACGACAAAGTCATGAATGCGGGCGAGATCGGCGGCGGCCTCCACGTCCTCGCGCGAGGCTCCGGGACGCCCATAGGCGATGTTGTAGTAGATCGTATCGTTGAACAGCACTGTGTCCTGCGGAACGATGCCAATGGCCGCCCGGAGAGACGCCTGGGTGACCGTGCGGATGTCCTGGCCGTCGATCAGGATGCGGCCCGCCGAAACGTCGTAAAACCGGAACAGGAGGCGCGACAGCGTGCTTTTGCCGGCCCCCGACGGCCCGACGATCGCCAGGCTGTGCCCCGGCGGCACCTCGAAATTGATCGCCTTGAGGATTTCCCGATCCTGCTCGTAGCGAAACGATACGTTCTCGAAAGAAATACCGCCGCGCCGCACGAGCAAAGCCGGTGCCCCCGGAACGTCGGCGATCTCCCTGCTCTGCCGCAGAAGCGCGAACATGTCCTCCATATCGATCAACGAACGTTTGATCTCGCGGTAGATGAATCCGAGGGCATTGAGCTGCAGGTAAAGCTGGATCAGATAGGTATTGACCAGCACGAAATCGCCGACCCTGAGATGCCCGTCGGCCACACCATAAGCGGCCATGACCATCATTACGGTCGCGCCCATGGCGATGATGGCGCCCTGGCCGAGATTGAGGACCGACACCGACACTTTGACTTGGACCGCGGAACGTTCGTAACTCGCCAAGGACTGGTCGTAGCGGCGGGCCTCATGCTCCTCGTTGCCGAAATATTTCACGGTCTCATAGTTGATCAGGGAATCGATAGCCTGGGTGTTCGCCCTCTGACCCGATTCATTGGCACTGCGCAGGAATTTGATGCGCCAGTTGGTCACCCACAACGTGAAGACAACGTAAACCGCGATCGTCGCCAGCGTGACCAACGGAAACCTGATGTCGTAGAGAGTCCACAGCAGGCCGCAGACCAAGCCGATTTCCAGCAGCGTCGGCAGGATGGAGAACAACAGGGCGTTGAGCAGGAATTCCACACCTCGGGACCCTCGCTCGATCGCCTGATTGAGACCCCCGGTTTGGCGGTCGAGATGAAAGCGCAACGATAAACGGTGCAGATGTCGAAAGACGGCCAGGGCGATGGTGCGGATCGCCCGTTGTCCGACCTTGCCGAACAGGATGTCGCGCAATTCGCCGAAGCTCTGGGCGAGCACGCGCGCCGCGCCGTAGGACAATACCAAACCGACGGGCACGACGATTCCAAGGCCAACCGACCCGAGCGGTGCCAAATCATCGACGGCGTGCTTGAAGATCACCGGCACCAGCACATTCATCAGCTTGGCGGCGACCAGAAAGAACATCGAGAAGACCACGCGGACCCGTAATTCGAGGTCCGGCGGCCAAAGGTAAGGAACCAGGGTCTTCAGCGTTTTGATATCACCGGATTTACTGTCGTGATTGGCGACAGATCCGGACAGAGGGCGGCGGCGCATCAGTCCCATTCGGCATGATTGCCGCCTTCGATCACCTTCAGTCGCCCACCCTGGCAGGCCGGGCAGGGAACTGGTCGATCGAGATAATAGTCGAAGGGAATCAGACGGCCGGCACAGGTGGGGTGGATGTAATAGACCGACGAGGTCGTCAAGATTGTCTCCTCGGTCGGGCGCGCAGCATTGGTCACCGTCGAACGGATGTCCCCGAAGGTCAGCTCTCCGATCTCGGCAAACATGTCGGCGACACCGATCTGCAAAGCGAGATCGTCATGCGTCGTCATCCAGTCGGCCAACCGTGCGCTATCGGGTGCCTTCTGCGCCGCCAAGGTCTGTAACCGGGCAAAATGATCCGCGTTCATGACCCGCGCGTAGGACGAGATCTTATTGCTCGACAGGCACAGCATCGGCCACAGCTCAAGGCCCTGGCCCCGGAACTGCTGGCCGGTCCCGACCATGAATTCCTCTTGCCAGTCGCCACACCCCAGACGGACATAGCCACCCGCCCAGGCACCGCCGGCCACGAGACAGAACACCGCCGAGGTGCTGAGCGCCACAATGAAACGGCGAAGCATCATTCTTGCCTTCCGGATCGTTACAAGACCGTCACTTCGGCGGCGGCCCTCCCAATCCTATCTATGGCGGCGGAACCATTGACGCAAGTCACGCGACGATGTTGCTTCCACTGGAGCGCGTCACCAGTCACTGCGAAGGTTTGCCTGTACGTATTTGATGGCCGCCATCCCCTCGAATCAGCGGGGATGGCGAAAAGAACAACGCTAGGAATGTGAACTGACGGCAGCCCCTAGTGCATTGAATCATCTGAATGATTCAATGCACTAGACTCTGCAAGAGCGAAAAAGCTCCGCTTTTTCAACGCTCAAGCGCCGCGCGGGCTGGAGTGCATTGACGAAATTGCTATATCTTCTGTTTGTGTCAATGCACTAGCCGGCAAGACCGACGTTGAGGCCGAACATTCGAAGCAGTTCAAGCACCGCCACCGGAACGGTCGTGTTGCCGCTTTCGACGTCCTGGGTGATCTTCGGCAGGCTGGCCCGGACGTCGGGATTGCTCTTCATCGCGTCGAGCAGCTTGTCCTCGATCAGGTTCCACATCCATTTGATCCGCTGATGGCGGCGGGCTTCATCGAGTTCGCCGGACTCAACGAAGATCCTGTGGTGTTCTTCGATGCGCTCCCACAACTGCTCAAGCCCGATTCCCTTGAGACCGCTGACCTTGAGGACCGGCGGGCTCCAGTTGGGACTGTTGGGAGTCATGATGTGCAGCGCGGTGGCATAATGTTGGCGAGCCGCCTCGGCCTTCTGCTCGTTGTCGTCTTCGCATTTGTTGACGGCGATCAGGTCGGCCAGTTCCAGCACGCCCTTTTTGATGCCCTGCAAATCGTCGCCGGCTCCCGGCAACATCAGCACCAGGAAAAAATCCGTCATGTCAGCGACGACGGTTTCGTTCTGGCCGGCTCCCACGGTTTCGACCAGCACCACGTCATAGCCGGCCGCCTCCATGACCATCATGGTTTCGCGGGTGGTCCGGGTGACGCCACCCAGACGTCCTGAGGAAGGCGACGGCCGGATATAGGCGTTTGGGTTGTTCGACAGAGTCTCCATGCGCGTCTTGTCGCCCAGAATGCTGCCGCCGCTGCGGCTGGAACTGGGATCGACGGCAAGAACGGCAACCTTGTGCCCCTTGTCGATCAAGAGGTTGCCGAATGTCTCGATGAATGTGCTTTTGCCGACGCCTGGAACGCCGGTGATACCGATGCGATGTGCCTTTCCGGCGTAGGGAGCCAGCTGCACCAACAGGTCCTGCGCCATCTTCTGATGGTCGGGATTGGTGCTTTCGACCAGCGAGATCGCCCTGGCCAGCCGCATGCGATCTCCCGAAAGGACGCCTTCGACATAGTCCTTAAGGGAAAGAGTGGCGCGCCTAGCGCGCCACTCCTGTCGATCGTTCGGCGGCGTGACGGAAACCCTCCCGGTATCGACCGAGAGCGTCATTGGGCAGCCACCGTGTCAAACCCGAGATTTACCATCAGCTTGTTCAGCACCTCTTTTGCCGACTCGGAGATGATCGTCCCGGGCGGGAAGATCGCGGCCGCGCCGAATTTGTACAAGGCATCGAAATCCTGCGGCGGGATGACACCGCCGACAACGATCAAGATGTCTTCGCGTCCGAGCTTTTTCAACTCCTCCCGCAGGGCCGGGACCAAAGTCAGATGCCCCGCCGCCAGTGAACTGACGCCGACCACATGCGCATCGTTGTCAACCGCCTGACGGGCCGCTTCAGCCGGCGTCTGGAACAGCGCCCCGATATCGACATCGAATCCCATGTCGGCAAAGCCGGTGGCGATGACCTTCTGACCGCGGTCATGTCCATCCTGTCCCATCTTGGCGAGGAAGATGCGCGGACGGCGCCCTTCCTTGGCTTCGAAGCGCTGAAGAAGCTCGCCCACTTCCTTCATCTGCTTGGAATCCTTCCCAACTTCCGCGGTATAGACGCCGGAGATGGCGCGAATCACCGCCTTGTGGCGACCAAACACCTTTTCGCAGGCATCGGAAACCTCGCCGACGCTGGCCCGGGCACGAACCGCGATGACCGCCAGATCGAGAAGATTGCCGGTTCCCGTGGCGCAGGCCTCGGTAATCGCGTTCAGGGCATGATCGACATCAGCCTGATTGCGGTTGGCCCGCAGCTTGTGCAGTTTGGCGATTTGCTGCTCGCGCACCGACGAATTGTCGACCTTGAGAACGTCGACCGATTCCTCGTCATCGAGCTTGTATTTGTTGACGCCGAGCACGGTCTGCCGTCCGGCATCGATACGGGCCTGGGTCCTGGCGGCGGCTTCCTCGATCCGCATCTTCGGAATGCCCGCCTCGATGGCCTTGGCCATGCCGCCGGTCGCCTCGACTTCCTGGATCAGCGACCAGGCGCGCCGTGCCAACTGGTCGGTCAGCGATTCGACGTAGTAGGAGCCGGCCCACGGATCGATGATCTTGCAGATACCGGTTTCCTGCTGGATGAACAACTGCGTGTTACGGGCGATGCGGGCCGAGAAATCGGTCGGCAATGCCAAGGCTTCGTCAAGCGCGTTGGTGTGCAGCGACTGGGTATGTCCCTGCGAGGCGGCCATCGCCTCGATCTGCGTACGGACGACGTTGTTGAAGACGTCCTGCGCGGTCAGCGACCAACCCGATGTCTGCGAATGGGTGCGAAGCGACATCGACTTCGGATTTTTCGGGTTGAAGCTCTTGACGATCTTCGCCCACAGCAGGCGGGCGGCCCGCATCTTGGCGACTTCCATGAAGAAGTTCATGCCGATCGCCCAGAAGAACGACAGCCTGGGCGCGAAATCGTCGACCGTCAGACCGGCGTTGATGCCGGCACGGATGTATTCCATGCCGTCGGCCAGCGTGTAGGCCATCTCGATGTCGGCCGTGGCGCCGGCTTCCTGCATGTGGTAGCCGGAAATCGAGATCGAGTTGAACTTCGGCATGTTCTTCGAGGTGTACTCGAAAATATCCGAAATGATGCGCATCGATGGAATTGGCGGGTAGATGTAGGTGTTGCGCACCATGAATTCTTTAAGAATGTCGTTCTGGATGGTGCCGGTCAGTTTCTCGCGGCTGACCCCCTGTTCCTCGGCGGCCAGGATGTAAAGCGCCAAAATGGGAAGAACGGCGCCGTTCATGGTCATCGAGACCGACATCTGATCGAGCGGGATGCCGGAGAACAGCACTTCCATGTCGAGGATCGAATCGACCGACACGCCGGCCATGCCGACATCGCCGACGACGCGGGGATGGTCGGAGTCGTAGCCGCGGTGGGTCGCCAGGTCGAAAGCGATCGACAGGCCTTTCTGGCCGGCCGCCAGATTACGCCGATAGAAGGCGTTGGACTCTTCGGCGGTCGAGAAGCCGGCATACTGACGCACGGTCCACGGCTTGGTCACATACATCGTGGGATAGGGGCCACGCTTGTAGGGCGGATAGCCGGGCATGGTCGCCAGATGATCGAAGCCTGCGAGATCCTGGGCCGAATAGAACGGCTTGACCCCGATCTTTTCCGGCGTCTCCCAGAGCATCTGATCGAGATTCTGGCCGGTCTCGGCCTTGACCTTGGCCTCCCAATCCTTGAAAGACGCGCTGTTCTTCGCCTGCGCGAGGCTGATATTGGAAAAATCGGGGATCATTTCGCGATCACTCCCAGGCGGATCAGCTGCGCGGTCAGTTTGCCCAGCACATCGCCTCCCATGAAGATATAGTCATCGATGCCGGCGGCATCGTAGGTTTCTTTCTTCTCGCCCGGCGAGCCGGCCAAGTAGAGGGTCTCGGCTCCCGCCGCCTTGAGGGCCGGCGCGTAGGTCGGCACCACTTCCTCGTAGAGGGCATCCGACGAGCAGATCACGGCGATCCGCGCCTTGCTTTCCTTGAAGGCCTTGACGCAGGACTCGATGTCGGCAAAGCCGTTGTTGCCGATCGCCTGGATGCCGCCAGCCTCGAAAAAGTTCTTCGAGAAGGTGGCGCGGCCGGTGTGCTTGGCCACCGGGCCGAGATTGGCCAGGAAGATCGACGGCAGGGCACCGGTCTTGGCCTTGTAGGCGCTGGCCGCATCGCGCAGGCGTTCGAAGCTGTCGGCCAGATGACGCCGCGGCAATGCCGTGACTTTGGCCGCCGGACCGGCACCAACAGTGACGATGTCGGCAAACGGCGCCCCGCCAACCAGAGCGGCGCGCACGTCGTCTAGCTTCGCCAGGGAACCGCCCAGGGCGCCAACGCGCGAGGCCGCAGCCTTGGCGCCGGCGGTCAGGCGGGTCTTGGTCCGGCCGATGACCTCGGTGAGATCCGGGGCAGGACGTTCGACCGGCTTTTCAAGGACGTTGGGGAACTCGGACACGCCGGTCAGCGGAATCTTGCGCTTGGCCACCGACTTGTCGCGCTCGGCCATCGTCGCGGCAATCGTCTGCTGCAGGAAACCGGACTTCAGGCACTCGACGATTCCGCCTTTTGCCTCGATTTCCTGGAAAAAGGCCCAGGCTTTCTCGGCAATCTGCTGCGTCAGGCTCTCGAACGACCAGGCACCGCCGGCCGGATCGACGACCCGGAAGAGATTGGACTCTTCCATCAGAATCACCTGGGTGTTGCGCGCGATGCGCCGTCCCATCGAGTCCGGCAATCCGATCGCGTTGTCGAACGGCAGGCTGGTCACACTGTCGGCACCGCCGACCGCGGCCGCGAAGGTCGACACCGTGTTGCGCAGCATGTTGACCCAGGGATCGATCCTCGAATACATGCGTTCGGCCGACTTGGCGCGCAAAACCATCGCCGCCGAGTCCTTCGAGGCGCCACAGGCCAGCGCCACCGCCGCCCACAGCTTGCGAGCCGCCCGCAACTTGGCGATCTGCAGATATTCCTCGCAGCCGACCGACAGGGTAAAGGAAATCTGCCGAGCCGCGGCATCAACGCTGAGCCCGGCCGCTTCCATCGCCTTCAGATAGGCAACGGCGGTCGAAAGCGCGATGGCCAGGTCATGCACCTCGCTGGCGCCCGCCGAGTGGTAGGGCGACGTATCGACGCTGACCGAACGGACTTTCGGGAAAGCCTTGGCCGTCCAGGCGGCAAGCGAGCCGAGCTGGGAGAAGCCGTTTTCGATCGAATAGGGCAGCGAACCGGTCGCGGCCAGATGCCCGAGAGGATCGGCACCGAACTCACCAGCCACCGCGGTGGCGGCGACACCCTTTTTCTGCCACACGGCGGCCAGGGACAAGGCCGCCGGAACGAACGCCGCGCCGGCATCGAGCGAAACGGAAACCTTCGCCAGGTCGACACCGTCGAGCGCCTCTTCCAGGGCGGCAAGGTCATGAATCATGACGCCGCCGGCGCCGATCGGCGCCTTCGTCGCGGTCGGGGCGACGCCGTGGCGGGCGGCCTCGTCGAGGCAGACGACCACCGACGTGACGCCGCGCGAAAGATCATGGCGGATTTCGTAATTGGCCGATTTGGGATCGGGCTCGCGGAATTCCTGCCGGATATCCCAGCCGCGATGGGCGCGCTCGATGGCGTCGGTTCCGCGGGTATAGGGGAAGAATCCGGGGAATCCCGAGGGATCTTGTTCCCAGGGCCAATTCTCCGCGACATACAAAGGCTGAAGATCGACCCCGTCTGGAGTCTTGGTCACCATCTTCTTTTCGAAAGGTGCGCCCTTCAGTTCCTTTTCCTCGACGGCTTTCTTCCATTGCTCGTAGGTAATGGCGGGAAAGTCCGCTGCTAGCTTCAGGTCTTCCTGGTCCATTTGACTCTCATTCCATAAGGGGCCGAGGCACCACGCCAATGACCTTTTCAGTTCGGATCATGGCTCGTCCGGCATCACGGCTTGGGGCACGGGAATGTTCCTCGAAGCCGTCTTGCGGTCATAACCTTCCGGGCATTCTCCTCGGAGGTCCGGGCAGGTGTCTTGCGATGGCAATGCCATTTCCCGACGGGGTCCGAGGTGAGGTCCGAAAAAAACAAGCTGTCGAAAACGAAACGAATGACGCTTTCCGGCAAAGCCGCTGAGGGGCAGACAAGAGACATATCAGCGCGCGGCCCCCATCCTGCCACACAACGTCTATTCTCGACAGGGCAAGGATGGACTGCCATTCCAAATCCCTAAGCGAACAACGCCCGCGCGGTAGTTTACCCAGGAGCAATAGTCCTGTCCACGCAAGGACACCCGTTTCGCCAAAATAACCACATTTTTTTTAAGGTGACAACCGGCAACCAGCATTCTGCCGCAGATTTCTCGCCCCCTTGACGGGAAACCGTCGGCAGAGCACCTTTTGCCATATGAGCCTTCTTGATCATGTGAAGCGTTGCAACGCTTTTGTTCCCGCCGACTATCGACCCCTTGAAATTTCCGGTTGCCGCATTGGCGCGGTGCGCCAGCGGTTGGCCGAACGATTGGCCGCTTTTCCGGATATTTTTGTCGTTTCCACCGATCGCGTCGTGGTGTCGCCGCGTTTGACCGATGCGGCGACGCGAACCGCCGCCCTCCGCGAAGTCGTTGATCGCCTGAGCGCCGAGGGGACGCTCGCCAAGACACTGGGGGAAGATTACCGCGTCGTCTCCAGATGGGGCGAGGAGCCGTTTTTCCTGATCGACCGGTCCGCCGTTTCGGCATTCGGCATTGCCGCCTTTGGCGTCCATCTCAACGGCTTCGTCCGCCATGGACGGACCGTCAAATTGTGGATTGCCAAGCGCGCCCCGGACAAGGCAGTCGAACCCGGCAAGCTCGACAATATGGTGGCCGGCGGCCAGCCCGCCGGCCTCGGCCTCAGCGAAAACCTGGCCAAAGAGGCGGCCGAGGAGGCCGGCATGCCCCGCGACTTGGCCCTGACGGCGACGCCGGTCGGCGCCATCAGCTACTGCATGGCCGGGACCTGGGGCCTGAAACCCGATACGATGTTCGTCTACGATCTCGAACTGCCGACGAGCTTCACGCCCACCAATACCGACGGCGAAGTCAGCCAGTTCTTCTTGATGGAACCCGAGGAAATCCTCGATCTGTTGCGCCATGGCCAGCGTTTCAAATTCAACGTGCCACTCGTGCTGATCGACTTCTTCATTCGCCACGGAATTCTGTCGGCGGAAAACGAGCCGGAATACCTCGATCTGGTCCGCGGGTTAAGAACCCTTCCCTAGAGCCGGATGAGTCCTTAAACTAGGAGCGGGGCGGGCGTCCCGCCCGCCTTTCGGCGAAGCCGAAAAGTCAGTATTTCCGCCGCTTCCGCGTTGGAGGTGGGCCGTCCACCCCAACACTCGTCAAAGCACCAAGTGTCAGAGTCCAACCACTATGGTGTGTCCTCAATTACGAAAAATTGCGCTGTGGTTGATCAGACACCGCCCCGCAAAGACTGTCTCCGAGTGGAAAATTCGACACTCGACACAACGCCAGATTGACTTTCTTTTCGCACTGCGGCAGACACAATCTTTCGCAGGGTGATTTTCACCCGCATGAATATAACAACGGGAGAAATCACCATGAGCCTCAAGCCGCCAAGAAAGTTCTTCGAGCCGCTGGCTATCGGCGCACCGGCCCCTTGGCGGGATCTCCCGGTGGTTCTCGAACGGATGATCCATTTCTTTCCGCCGCACAACGAGAAGCTGCGGGCCCGGATTCCCGAAATGATCGGAACCGTCGACGTGCTTCTTGGCAATCTTGAGGATGCCATTCCCTCTGACGCCAAGATCGATGCCCGCCAAGGCTTCATCGCCACGGCCAAAGCCTGCGATTTCGGTCGCACCGGCCTCTGGACCCGCGTCAATTGCCTCAATTCTCCATGGTTCCTCGACGACGTCATGGACATCGTCGGATCTGTCGGCAACAAGCTCGACGTGATCATGCTGCCGAAAGTCGAGGGGCCGTGGGACATCCACTATCTCGATCAGCTTCTGGCCCAGTTGGAGGCCCGCCACGAGATCGCCCAGCCGATCCTCATTCATGCCATCCTCGAGACGGCTCTCGGCGTCGCCAATATCGAAGCGATCGCCGCCGCCAGCCCCCGAATGCACGGCATCAGCCTGGGGCCGGCCGATCTGGCCGCCTCTCGCGGGATGAAGACGACAAGGGTCGGCGGCGGTCACCCGGCCTACGGCATCCTTGAGGATCCGCGGGCCGACCAGGGGTCGCGCCAGTTTTTCCAACAGGATCTGTGGCATTACACCGTGGCCAAAATGGTCGATGCCTGTCGTGCCCATGGCATCAAGGCATTCTATGGTCCCTTCGGCGATTTTTCCGACGATCTTGCCTGCGAGGCGCAGTTCCGTAACGCCTTCCTGTTGGGCTGCGTCGGGGCCTGGTCGCTGCACCCGAAACAAATCGACATCGCCAAACGCGTCTTCAGTCCCGACGCCGAGGAGGTGCGTTTCGCCCGGCGCATCCTCGAAGCGATGCCCGACGGCAGTGGCGCCGTCATGCTCGATGGGAAAATGCAGGACGACGCCACCTGGAAACAGGCCAAGGTCATCGTCGACCTGGCCCGTCAGGTCGCGGACCGGGATCCTGCCATGGCTGCCCTCTACGGGTTTTAACCCTAATGCTTTTGACGGAGATCGGGATTATAACCTTCGGTATGACCGCGTCGGCTGGGGTCAAGAATCGCGACGCCCCGGCCGGACGATCCGTTTCCCCAAAACGGCGTGGCAATGCTCCGATTCCCAGGCTTCGGCGCCAGCTGCCGGACACGGTGCCTGCACGAAAGACAGCTGACTTTGGTGTCCCAGATGAAACAGTTTCCGGCAATGCCTGGCAACTGTCCATGCCGCCCGGCGCATCCGCCGGAACGCGGCCGGCGCCGCTGGCGGCTGTTGGTCGGGGCTTGTTTGCTGATCCTTGCCGGCTGCGCCGTGCCGCCACCGCCCGCCGCCACGGAAGACCGGGTGATCCTGGAAGAGTTCCGGCATGAAATGGTCATCGACGCCGATAAGGCCGGCGACTTCCTGGAACGGACCCGCCAGGGCACCAACCTGTCGGAAATGACGCTGGGATGGTACGTCTACGACCTGTTGAGTGAATTATCGTCGCAAGACGATGTTCTCTATCACCATTTTTACGACGATGACCGTGATCTGCAGGACTATCTGAAGACAGTCTTTCGCGATCAACACGCCTCGGAAATCGCGGTGATTGAGGAATCCGCCAAAACCGGCCATCCGTTGCGTCGCCTCTCGGCCCGCTACGCGCTCGAGGTCTTGTGCCATATCCCCAACCCGGGCGAACCGGCCGAGGTCCAGGCCCGCGACCGCCGGGAACTTGCGGCCACGCTGGTTACCCTTCAGGACTTGCTGCGGCGGACGGCCGGGGAGATCGTTCCGACCGCGCGATGAAATAAGCCATCGATCGACAGCAGTTGCATAAAAAAAATTTGCAAGCTGCTATAATCGAATCGTAAATCATCTGAGTCTTTTAATCCGATCAGACGCACGTTAATAATTGCAGGGCGCAGTCGACCACCGCGCAGCCACAACGAGGCGACTATCGTCATGGTCAAGAACAAGCTTACACGTCAGGACGTCGACAAATTGCTCACGGAGCCTTCTGTCGAGGTTCGGGTGGAAACTGCGGGCAAGCTGGCATCGCAGTTCGACAGTGACGAGCTGTCGCCGACGGAACGTCGTCTGGCGGCTGACATTCTGCGCCTTATGGCCCGCGATGCAGAAGTCCGCGTGCGTCAGGCTCTTGCCATTCACCTCAAAGAGAGTCCGTCTTTGCCGCACGATGTGGCGGTCAACCTCGCACACGACGTTGACACGGTCGCCCTGCCCATTCTCCAGTTTTCCCGCGTCCTGACCGACGAGGACCTCATCGAGATCGTCCGCAGCCACGGCCCCGTCAAACAACTGGCGATCACCAAGCGACCGACGATATCGTCGACGGTCTCCGAGGCATTGGTCGAAAGCGGCAACCCCGAGGTGGTCGCCAATCTGGTGACCAATCAGGGAGCCGACATCTCCGAGCAATCCCTGCAGGCGATCATTGACAGCTTCGGCAACGAAAGCACCGTGCAAGGCTCGCTGGTTCAGCGCGCCAGCCTGCCGGTCACCGTCGCCGAACGTCTGATGACCATGGTCTCCGACCAGTGGCGCGAGCATCTCATCAGTCACCATCAATTGTCTGGATCGGTAGCCGCCAATATTACCCGGCAGAGCCGTGAACGGGCCACCATCACCCTGTCGGCCGGTGCCGACCGCGAGGATGTCGAGGGTTTGGTCCGTCATCTTCACAGCCATCACCGGCTGACGCCGTCGATCATGCTGCGGGCCGTCTGCATGGGCGACATGACCTTCTTCGAGGCCGGCATGGCCGAATTGGGCAGCGTCTCGCGGCTCAATGCATCGATCCTGATCCACGATTCGGGGGAACTCGGCTTCCAGGCGCTTTACGAAAAGACCCACTTGCCGGCGACGTTCTACCCCGCCTTTCGTTGCGCCATGGATGTCGCCGAGGAAAATGCCTTTGATGGCGGCGAGCAGGACCGCGAACGCTATTGCCGGCGCATGATCGAGCGCATCCTGACGCAGTACGAAACGCTTGAGGTTTCCTTCCATTCGAAGGATCTCGAATATCTGCTGGCCAAGCTGGACGAACTGCCGACCACGCCACCGACGCGATAACGCGTCACATCCCGCTTTAATTCCGGGACACCGGTATTTCTGCCGGTGTTCCGGCGATAGCCCCCCTGCAAGAGAAGCCGCTTTTGTCAACGCTCCCCCGCCCTCGGGTAAGGAGCGGACGTTTCTCTATGATCACGCCAATATTTGCGAGTGAAGATAGTTTCAATTTTAGTCAATTCCCATTCACCGACCCGCCAACAAAGGGAAAGAATCGGTGATGATTCTCCAACCTCTGATAAAATTCTGTTACTCATAAGACTCGAAGCGGAGTTAATGTCGACCCCTTCATCCGTTACGGGCCCTTCCCTGCAATAGAATAGTTCAAAGTCTTTATATTTCGCCTTCGTGGTGTCTCGAATGTTCCCGCCACCTTCCGCGCGATCCCCGACTCCGAACAGAATTTTCCGAGCATGGCCGGTCGCCATGGGCGCAATCCTGCTGATGGCTCCGAAGGTTTGGGGACAAGACCTTAACTACGGACGATATGAAAATCTGTTTGGCGAAGCCGTGACCGTCAGTGCCACCGGCAAGCCTGAAAGAGTTGCCGATACGCCGGTCTTGATGGATCTGATCAGTGCCGATGATATCGCGCGATCCGGATCGCGCGATATTCCGACACTGCTGCACCGCTTGGCCGGTATTGATGTCGCACATGCATCGAGCAGTTCGCAGGAACTGGGCATCGGTGGTTACCTGCAAGCGATCGGCAGCCGGGTCATGGTCCTGATCAACGGCCGGCAGATCTATTTCGACGGCTTTGGCGATGTCTTCTGGTCGTCCATCCCGGTCGAACTTTCGGAAATCCGCCAGATCGAAGTGATCCATGGCGCACAAAGCGCGCTTTATGGCTTCAATGCCGTGGATGGCGTCGTCAATATCATTACCTTTGATCCCGTCGATGACCGGATCAACGACGTCACGGCCCGCCTCGGCAATCACAATCGACGGGACATCTCGGCGGTCACCACCCAATCATTGGGCAATGGCGCAGGCGTCCGCCTGGCTTTGGCGGGTGATCACGCCCATGACTACGGCATGGTCGAAAGCGCACCAACCGATGCCTCTTTCCAAAAGAACCCTAATCGCCGTTCCGCCTCGCTCAGTGCCGGGATCGATCTTGCCGACGGGGATCGGATCAACATCGAGGCGTCGCATTCCGACGTCTCGGAACGCGCCATCGTCTATGACGTGTTCTACAACGCCCGAATCGTTTCGGACTCGATCAAAACCGGTTACATCGCCGACACCGACATCGGCCGCGTCAATGCATCGGTCAGTTATTCCGGCATGCAGGCGCCTTGGGTGCAGACGGCTGCATTCCACCCATTCGGAGTGGGCGATCGCGCGGCCGTGGCCCAACTCAGCGATCTGCTGAAAGCGGGATTGGCCGATACTCTGCGTTTCGGTCTCGATGCGCGCCATGACACCTTGAGCGCCGGCCCGCTGACCATGGGAACGCTGACCGGCGACCTGGGCAGCGGCTCGATGATGTGGGAGCATGTTTTCTCGCCTGACCTCACCGTGGTCAATGCCGTGCGCTATGACTATTTCAAACTGGGCCGCAGCGGCCAGCCTCTACCACTCGGTCTTTATGCCAATGACGATTTCGACCGCAGCATCGACGGCTTCAGTGTCAATTCGTCGCTCATCCGCAGACTCACCCGCGATGACGCCCTGCGGCTGTCCTTTGCTCGCGGATTGAAATTGCCGTCGCTCGCCGATTTCGGCCAAGTGGAACATTTTCTGCCGCCATATCCTGGCGTTTATCACTACGGCAATCCCGATCTGCAGCCGACGGCCGTATACGACTACCAGGCCGGCTGGGATCATCAGTTCCGGAATTGGGACATCGCCGGACGCATGGTCATCTTCCACCAGATGACCATGCGTCATATCGGCTCGCCCTATACCATCGTCGACGGCGCCATTGTCGAGGAATCGGCGATGGCGACAGGCTCCGTCGCCAACGGCGCTACCATCGATTTGCGCCACAAGGCCAGGAACGGGTTGAGTTGGGGCGTCAACTACACATTCGAACGGCTTCACGAACACGGCGACCTCGGATTCCGCGACGGTCTCCCGACCCACAAGGCCAACGCCAATATCGGCTACGGCTGGGAGGATTGGGACGCCGATTTGGCCTTGCAATATGCCTCGGCCACCAAAGGCGCAATGATCACCAATTCGGCGCTATCGCCGCAACTCCAGGTCATATCGATCGACAGCCACGTCAGCCTTTCGCCTCGGGTCGCCTGGCATGCGAATGATCAATTGACGCTCGAATTGTCCGCCGACAATCTTTGGCCCTATCGCGACTCGGTCGCCCAGAGGATGAGCGCCGACTACCTGCTGTCGGTGAGACTTACCTATTGACAGCCTTGTCTCACCGGGAGTCGGCACCATCAGAATATTCGCTGATATTTTTGACGCTCTTCTTAATCCATGGTTGCATATCCCGACCATGCGTCTGGAATGAACGATCCGGCGGAAATGTCTTTCGGTTCCTGCTTCTTGGGTTATGTATGCGTACGATTTCCCTAGTGCACCGACTCAAACAGATGGTGCTGCCTGTCGGTGCACGAATAGCCCGCGCGGCGCTTGAGCGTGGCCGGTCCGGTGGAGCCGGACCAAGGGTTGTTGACACTGGTGCACTGGCACCATGTGTTGGTGTCAGTGCACCAGGTGGCATGGCCACCCGCTCCCAACGGCGCGGAACAAACGCCCCGGGAGAACGCCCGACGTCCTGCCTGGAAATGGCCTGGACAGGATTTTTGGCGACTTTTTTGTCGGCCGGTCCGGGCGAGGCGCAGGACTTCGATTATCATCGGTTCGAATCCCTGTTCGACGAGCAGGTTACGGTCAGCGCCACAGGAAAACCGGAACGAATTTCCGATTCGCCGATGTTGATGGAGGTGATCTCCGCCGATGACATCGAACATTCCGGAGCCCGCGACATTCCGACCTTGTTGCATCGGCTGGCCGGCGTCGACATCACGCATTCCTCGCCCGGTACTGCCGATGTCGCTCTCGGGGGATATATCGAACCACTGACCAGTCGGGTGATGGTGCTGGTCAACGGCCGTCAGGTTTATTTCGACGGGTTCGGCGCCGTTTTTTGGTCGAGCCTGCCGGTCGAATTGGACGAGATCCGCCAAATCGAGGTCATTCGCGGACCGCAAAGCGCCCTTTACGGCTTCAATGCCGTCGATGGCGTCATCAATATCGTAACCTTCGACCCCGTCGACGATCAGGTCAACAGCGCCAGGATGCGTGTCGGCAATCACGCCAGACGCGATGCCTCGGCGACCACGACCCAGGCGCTGGGCGACGGATCGGGAGTCCGACTGACCGTCGCCAGCGACCACGCGCACGATTTCGGCATGGCGGTGAATACTCCGGCCGACAGGGATTTTGCCAAGAACCCCAACCGCCGGCAGGCTTCCTTCGACGCCGGTTTCGCCCTGGCCGACGGCAGCCACCTCAGCCTCGAGGGTTCGCATGTCGACGTCACGGAGCGGCATATCCTTTATAATACCTTCATCGACATGCGCATGGTCACCGACTCGATCAAAGGCAGCTACGTTCGTGATACAGCGCTCGGCCGACTGAACGCGACCGCCTATCTGACCGCCATCGACATGCCCTGGGCACAGACGCAGACCTTCGGGGCGATGAAACTGACCGACCGCATGGCCGTCGGCCAGGTGTCGGACCTGTTCAAGATCGGCCCCGCCGACAGTTTCCGCATCGGCGGCGAAGTGCGCCACGATTCGATGACCGCCGGCAATCTTACCAGCGGCACTTTGACCGGTGATCTGTCTGCCGGATCGGCGATGTGGGAACATACCTTTTCGCCCGCCGTCAGCACGGTCAACGCGGTTCGCTACGATCATTTCCAATTGGCCCGCAGCGGACAACCGGCCGCCGGCGACATCTACACCAACGCCGAGTTCGACCGCGCCATCGGCGGTGTCAGCGTCAATTCAGCCCTGATCGACAAACTGACGGCGAGCGATACCCTTCGCCTGGAGTTCGCGCGCGGTTTGAAACTGCCGTCACTCACCAATTTCGGACTGATCGAGCGCTATCCCCTGCAGGGCACGACAGTCTATTTCCTCGGCAATCCCGACCTTCAACCGTCGGCCGTCTACAACTATCAGACCGCCTGGGATCATCAGTGGCATGACCTGGACGCCCTGTCACGGATCAGTCTGTTCCACGAAATGACCATGCACCACGTCGGCACCTCCTATTCGCTGACCGGCGACCAGGCGACTCAGATCACCCAGATGAGCACCGGATCGGTGGCCAACGGCATCGAACTATCGTTGCAGCACAAAGAAAGAAAAGGAATACGCTGGAGCGGAAACTATACGTTCGAACGTCTCCATGAGCATTACGACCTCGGCATGCGCAACGAACAGCCGGTCCACAAGCTGAACGGCACCTTCGGGTACGCCTGGGATGACTGGGAGGTCGACCTCTCCGCCTCCTACGCCTCGGCGACCAAGGAATATGTGTTCGACCGCACTACCCTGACCAGCACCGATCAATGGGTCAAAGGAGCCTGGCAGCTCGCTCCCCGCCTTGGCTGGCGCGCCAGCGACAGCCTGTCGTTCGAACTGTCGGCCGAGAACCTTTGGGCCTACCGCGACGCCGGGCCGCAGAAGATGGCCGCCAGTTATTTCCTGTCGATGAAGATCAGCTATTGACCAATGGGACTCCCATCCCATTTCTGGACAAACACCAAGGATTTTCATGCCGTCGCAGATCAGCCGTCGCCTGACCCTGATAATGGCCGCCGCCGCCGGCCTGTCGGTCGCCAACATCTATTACAACCAGCCCATGCTCGGCCTGATCGTCCGCGACTTCGGAGACTCCGGCCATGTCCGTCTCGTTCCGGCCGCCACCCAGCTCGGGTACGCCCTGGGACTGTTGCTGCTGGTGCCGATGGGCGACGCTTTCGACCGCCGCCGGCTGATTCTCACGCAAAACATCATCCTGGTGATCGCGCTTGCCGTGGCGGCGGCGGCACCGTCGGCCGCCGTGCTGCTGGTCGCCTCGGTGGTCATCGGAGCGCTGTCGACCATCGCCCAGCAAATCGTGCCGCTGGCCGCCGATCTGGCGCCGGCCGACCGTCGCGGCCAAGTGGTCGGCACGGTGATGAGCGGATTATTGACCGGGATCTTGTTGGCCCGGACCATCAGCGGCAGCATCGGCGCCTGGTTCGATTGGCGCGCCATGTTCTGGGCCGGGACCCTGATCGCCGCCCTGATGGCGGTCATGCTGGCCATCACCCTGCCCCGCCACCCGCCGGCCCAACGCCATGCCTACGCCTCGCTGCTGCTGTCACTGGGTGAGTTGACCCGCAGCCAACCGAGGCTGCGCCGCGCCATGATGACCCAGGGAGCGCAATTTGCCTGTTTCAGCATCTTTTGGACGACGCTGGCTCTCTTGCTGCAAGAGCCGCCCTTTCTTCTGGGGAGCGCCGTCGCCGGTCTGTTCGGCATCGTCGGTCTGACCGGCGTGATTGTCGCCCCGATGGCCGGACGCCAATCGGACAAGCGGGGACCGCAAGGCATCATCGGCTTCGGCCTGCTGCTCGTCCTCGCAGCCTTCATTGTGTTCGCCGTTGTTCCCGGGCTCGCCGGTCTTACCGTCGGGGTCATCCTGCTCGACACCGGCGTCACCATGTCGATGATCGCCAACCAGTCGGTCATCTTCTCTCTGGTTCCAGCGGCCCGCAACCGCATCAACACAATCTACATGACCGGCATGTTTCTGGCGGGCGCCGCTGGCTCGGCCGCCTCCGGCGCCGCCTGGAGCAACTTCGGCTGGCCCGGGGTCACCGGTCTCGGTCTTGCAGTGTCCCTGGCCGGTCTGGCTTTTCATCTGACCCGGCGCAAAAAATAGGGCAGCTTTTTATCACTTGACAATAACGACGGGCATTATCACTTGACAACGGCGTCGAGACAGGGATCTTCGCGAGATTGTTTTTCCCCATAAGATGTCCGTTTCGCGAGGAAGGATGACGCCTGATCTCGCCTGGAAACGTCAGGATTGCCCAATGACCGCTTCCCAAAAGACCTCCTTGCCCGCGACGAACTCACCCAGCCGGATCCTCTTTGCCAGCTTGATCGGAACAACGATCGAGTTTTTTGACTTCTACATTTACGCAACCGCTTCGGTCATCGTTTTCCCAAAGCTGTTTTTTCCGGCATCCGACGCCGCCTCGGCCGTGTTGCAGTCCTTCGCCACCTTCTCCATCGCCTTCTTCGCCAGACCGTTCGGCGCGGCGCTTTTTGGCCATTTCGGCGATCGCATCGGCCGCAAGGCGACGCTGGTCGCCGCTCTCATGACCATGGGACTATCGACGATCGCCATCGGCCTGCTGCCGACTTATGCCGGCGTCGGGGTTCTCGCGCCGCTGTTGCTGGCGCTGTGCCGTCTCGGACAAGGGTTGGGACTCGGCGGCGAATGGGGCGGCGCCGTCTTGCTCGCCACCGAAAACGCGCCGGCCAGCAAGCGGGCCTGGTACGGCATGTTCCCGCAGCTTGGCGCACCGGTCGGCTTCATCCTGTCGAGCGGCAGCTTCATCATCCTGTCGGCGACCTTGAGCGACGGACAGTTCCTGACCTGGGGCTGGCGGGCCCCCTTCATCGCATCGGCGATTCTCGTCCTCATCGGATTGTGGGTGCGTCTGCGCTTGACGGAGACGCCGGATTTCCTCGCCGCCATGGAAAAGCAGAAACGCGTTCGCGTGCCGATCGCCTCGGTTTTCGCCGAACAGAAACTCCTGCTTCTCTTCGGCACGGTCGGCGCCATCGCGACATTCGTGCTGTTCTACATCATGACCGTCTTTGCCCTGAACTGGGGAACTACGGCTCTTGGCTACACCAAGACGACCTTCCTGCCGCTGCAACTGATTGGCGTCTGCTTTTTCGGTCTGACGATTCCGGTCTCGGCGCTGATCGCCGACCGCATCGGTTACGGCCGCACACTGGTCTGGACGACCGTGGCGATGATCGTTTTCGGCCTCGCCTTGGCGCCCATCTTTGGTTCGGGCAGCACCATCGGCGTTCTAGCCTTCCTGATCATCGGTTTTTCGCTGATGGGCTTCACTTATGGCCCGCTCGGCACGGCGCTTGCCGAGCCCTTCCCGGTGATGGTCCGTTATACCGGCGCCTCACTGGCTTTCAATCTCGCCGGCATTTTCGGCGCCTCGCTCGCCCCTTACATCGCCACAACCTTGGCGACGACCTTCGGACTCTCGGCGGTTGGATATTATCTGGCCGGCGCCTCGGCATTGACGCTCTCGGCCCTCGTGATGCTCGACCGCGACACCGCCGCCGTCAAATTGGTTCCCGACGAATCGGCGTGACAAGCCTGACCGAAATCAGAGGTTCTCATTTTGGCGAAATCGGCAAATCCAACCGCGATGAATAGATGAACCACCAAGCGCCCGCCAACGGCGGGCTTCACTAAGAACACCAAGAAGGCGCCGGGTTTGGGCGCCCCTTCTCTCTCTTCGTCACCATCGCCTTGGTGCTCTTGGTGCAGGTCGCCGCTGGCGACCCCTAGAGCGCGATGACTTTAGATCCAAGCGGTACCGCTTCGATCTAAAGTCTGAATCGCCCTCTACTTTATTGAGATAGAGGCGGATTCAGATTTTAGACGGTATCGCTCTGCGATCCCGTCTAAAATCATCCGGCTCTGGTGATCTTGGTGTTGAAAAAAGTGCCCCCCTCAACCTCCAACCATTCCAGCCCACTCCATAGTGAGTACCGCCGGAAAAAATGCCAACCCTTGAGCCGTGATGGGAAACGGTGCTAGGGTTAGCTGTCCGTTCTGAGACAGGGAAGTCCGGTCGATCCGGCGCTGCCCCCGCAACTGTGAAGGGAAAGATCGCGGCACTCGCCACTGCTCCGCCAGGAGACGGGAAGGCGCCGTTATCGTTGACCCCCAAGCCAGGAGACCTCCTCGGAGACGGTATTGGGACTCGTCCTCGGAGGGAGGATCGCCTTTGCGTCACGTTACCCCATTGCCTGGGGCGGACCAGTCTGTCCGCCTGGCCCCCCTGACTTTGATCCTTGGCGGCGCCCGGTCGGGAAAAAGCAGCTATGCCGAGGCATTGCTCGCCGCCGCGCCGGAACGGCTTTATCTCGCCACCGGTCAAGCCGGCGACGACGAGATGGCCGAACGGATCCGCCACCACCAGGAACGGCGCGGCGACGGCTGGATCACCGTCGAGGAACCGCTCGACCTGGCGGCCGCGCTTTCCCGGCACGCGCGGCCCGATCGTCCAATTCTCGTCGATTGCCTGACCTTGTGGCTCTCCAACCTGTTGCTCGGCGAGGCCGATGTCGATGTCGATGCGGAAATCGCCCGGCTGGTGGGCGCGCTGCCTGACTTGGCCGGCCCGATCATCTTCGTTTCCAACGAGGTCGGCCAGGGCATCGTTCCCGACAACCCGCTCGCCCGGCGTTTCCGCGACCATGCGGGACGGCTGAACCAAGCCGTTGCCGCACGTTGCCAGCGCGTCGTCTTCATCGCCGCCGGCCTTCCCCTTCTGCTCAAGGACTTTGAATGAGCCAGTTTTCCAAGATCCCGACGACCGTCGTCACCGGATTCCTGGGCGCCGGAAAGACGACGCTGATCCGCCACCTTCTCGCCCATGCCGAAGGACGGCGCATCGCCCTGATCGTCAACGAGTTCGGCGACGTCGGCGTCGATGGCGAACTGCTCGCCGCCTGCGGGGCGGAGGGCTGCGGCTGCGACGACATCATCGAACTGGCCAACGGCTGCCTGTGCTGCACGGTGGCCGACGAATTCCTGCCGGCCATGGAGAAGTTGCTGACGCGACCTCTGCCACCCCAGCACATCGTCATCGAAACCTCCGGGCTGGCCCTGCCCAAGCCGCTGGTCAAAGCCTTCGACTGGCCCGACATCCGCTCCAAGGTCACCGTCGACGGCGTCGTCGCCGTGGTCGATGGCCCCGCCTGGGCGGCCGGCCGCTTCGCCTCAACACCCGAACAGATGGCCCGGCCCGACCACGACAACCCGCTCGAGGAAGTGTTTGGCGATCAGTTGGCCTGCGCCGACATGGTCTTGTTGAACAAGGTGGACCTGCTCGACCCCGGCCAACTGGAGGGCGTCGAACGAAACCTTCGGGCGAAACTGCGCCCCGGCGTCAAACTGGTGGCAACCCGGCAAGGCGCCATCGACGCCCGCATCCTGCTCGGCCTCGGGTCGGCGGCCGAAGACGACCTCGATGGGCGTCCAACCTTTCACGATACCGTCCTTGACCACCATCACGACGATTTCGAAAGCTTTGCCGTCGCCTTGCCGACGATCGCCGATCCCGAGCTTCTGACGCGGCGCCTCGGAACCATCATCGCCGCGCACGACATCCTTCGCCTGAAAGGCTTCCTGGCGATTGCCGGCAAGGAGATGCGTCACGTGATCCAGGCCGTCGGCGCCAGAGTCGCCGGCTATTACGACCGCCCCTGGCACAAGAACGAAACAAGGGCCGGACAGTTGGTCGTCATCGGCCGCCGCGGACTCGACCGCGACGCCATCGCCACCGCCATCCGGAGCGGACTGGACGGATGAGCGGGAACCGCTGATGCATCTGCTCGCCACCACCCCCGGCAGCATCACCGACGGCAGTAAGGCCGTTGATCTCGGCCAGACCCCCGGCGACGTCGTCATCCTGTCGGCGGCCGATACCGAACTCGCCTGTCTGGCCGACGCCAAGGCGGCGGTCGGCGGATTCGAGCTGCGACTGGCCAATCTTCTGCGTCTCGGCCACCCGATGTCGGTCGATCTTTATGTCGAGGCGGTGATCCGCCACGCCCGGCTGGTCGTCGTCCGGCTGCTCGGCGGCCGCGGCTATTGGCCGTTCGGCGTTGAGCAGATTGCCGCCGTCTGCCGGCAGACCGGCTGCCCCGTGGCCTTCCTGCCGGGAGACGACCAACCGGATGCCGATCTCGCCGCCTGGAGCAGCCTGCCGGCCGACGCCTGCCATCGGCTCTGGCAATATCTGGTCCATGGCGGCCGCGCCAACGCCGAACAGGGGTTGCGCTACGCCGCCAGCCTGATCGGCATCGAACAAAGCTGGCGGGAACCGGTGCCGTTGCCGCCGGCCGGACTGTATCCTCCCGGGGCCTCGCTCGATGCCCTCACCGCCGACTGGACGGCCGATGCCCCGACGGCGGCGATCGTCGTCTATCGCGCCCTGGTCCAGGCGGGCCATACGGCCGCCCTCGACGCGCTGACAGCGGAACTGCGGCAACGGGGCTTCAATTGCCTGCCGATCTTCATCGCCAGTCTCAAGGACCGCTTGAGCGTCGCCACGCTGGAGGCCCTGCTGGAGGCCCGGCCGCCCGACGTCGTGCTCAACACCACGGGATTTTCGGTCGCGGCCCCCGACCACCCGAAGGACGGACCGTTCGGCCCTGCCGACTGTCCTGTCCTGCAGGTGATCTTTTCGGGAGGGACCGAAACGGCCTGGCGCGACGGAACGGCCGGCCTGGCGGCCCGCGACATCGCCATGAACGTCGCTCTGCCGGAGGTCGACGGACGCATCATCACACGTGCCGTTTCCTTCAAGGCGGCGGCCCGGCGCGACGATGAAACCCAATGCGATATCGTCGCCACGCGGCCGGTTGCCGACCGCATCGCCTTTGTCGCCGATCTCGCCGCCGGCTGGGCAAAACTGCGCCGGAAGTCCGAGGCGGAACGGCATATCGCCTTGGTGCTGGCCAACTATCCCAACCGCGATGGCAGGATCGGCAATGGCGTTGGTCTCGATACGCCGGCCGCCACCGTCGGGGTCCTCGGCGCTTTGGCCAAGGCCGGGTACCGGGTGACCGACATTCCCCGTGACGGCAACGCGCTGATCACCCTGTTGAGCCAAGGCGCCACCAACAACCTGGCCGAACGTGCCCGGCGCGTGGTGCGGGAAACCCTGTCGCTGCCGGATTATCTCGCCTTTTTCCAACGTCTGCCGGCATCCGTGCAAACCGCCGTCGGTGACCGCTGGGGAACGCCCGAGGAAGATCCGCACTTTGTCCCGGGCGAACTCAGTTGCGGACATTTCGTCATCTCCGCCCTGCGTTTCGGCAACATCGCCGTCGGCATCCAGCCGGCCCGCGGCTACAACATCGATCCGGCGGCGACCTATCACGACCCGGCTCTGGTTCCGCCGCATGGATATCTGGCCTTCTACGCCTGGCTGCGCGAGGGATTTGGAGCCGATGCCATCGTCCATATGGGCAAGCACGGCAATCTCGAATGGCTTCCCGGCAAGTCTCTCGCCCTCTCCGGCGGCTGTTTCCCAGAAGCCGCTCTCGGACCGATGCCGCATCTCTATCCCTTCATCGTCAACGACCCCGGCGAGGGAACGCAGGCAAAACGCCGTAGCCAGGCGGTGATCATCGATCACCTGACGCCGCCGCTGACGCGCGCCGAGAGCTACGGTCCGCTGCGCCAACTGGAACAATTGGTCGACGAATATTACGAGGCCGCGTCCGTTGACCCGCGCCGGCTCAAGGTCCTGAAAGACGAAATCCTGGCGCTGACCCGGACCAGCGGCCTCGACGTCGACTGCGGCATCGCGCCCGGCGACCCGGCCGAGAGCGCTCTCAAGAAACTCGACAATCATCTTTGCGAACTGAAGGAGCTGCAGATCCGCGACGGACTGCATATCTTCGGCCAGGCGCCGACCGGCGGACAACTGACCGATCTGCTGGTGGCGCTGGCCCGCATCCCGCGGGGATCGGCGCCCGAACAGGCATCGCTCCTGCGCGCTCTCGCCGACGACTTCGCCTTGGCCTTCGATCCCTTGGACACACCGCTCGGCGAGCCGTGGACCGGACCGCGGCCGGGTGTCCTGGCACAGCAGGGCGACGATCCCTGGCGCACCGCCGGCGACACCGTCGAGCGCCTGGAAATTCTGGCCAGGATTCTGGTCGCCGACGGCAAAGCCGCCGGGATGGTCAAGGCCTGGCCGCGCGCCGCAGCGGTGCTTGGCTGGATCGCAACCGCACTGCGCCCGGCCGTCGAGGCCTGCGGCGATGCGGAGATTCAAGGCTTGCTGAAGGGTCTGGCCGGACGCTTCGTACCGCCCGGACCATCCGGCGCGCCGACGCGGGGACGACCCGACGTCCTGCCGACCGGGCGCAATTTCTATTCGGTCGACAGTCGCGCGGTGCCGACCCCAACGGCCTGGACTTTGGGATGGAAATCGGCCGGTCTTCTGGTCGAACGCCATTTGCAAGACCACGGCGCCTGGCCGCGCGCCGTGGCGATCAGCGCCTGGGGAACCAGCAACATGCGGACCGGCGGCGACGATATCGCCCAGGCGCTGGCGTTGATCGGCGCCCGGCCGACCTGGGACAGCGCCTCGAAACGGGTGACCGGATTCGAGGTCATGCCGCTTTCCGTCCTCGACCGGCCACGGGTCGACGTCACCTTGCGCGTTTCGGGATTTTTCCGCGATGCGTTCCCGGCGCTGATCGATCTGTTCGACTCGGCCGCCCGCGCGGTTGCGGCCCTTGATGAAGGCGACGACGACAATCCGCTGGCCGCTCATCTGCGCGACGAGGCGGAGCGCCTGCAATCCGACGGTTTGTCATCGGAAGAGGCAAAACGGCGGGCCGGTTTTCGGGTGTTCGGCTCGAAGCCGGGAGCCTATGGCGCCGGGCTGCAGGCGCTGATCGACGAGCGAGGCTGGTCGACCAGCGCCGATCTTGCCCGCGCCTATGTCGCCTGGGGCGGCTATGCCTATGGCGCCGGATCGGCCGGCGCGGCCGAGCACGGATTGTTCGAGCGCCGGCTGCGGACGGCCGAGGCGGTGATCCAAAACCAGGACAATCGCGAACATGACCTGCTCGACTCGGACGACTACTACCAGTTCGAGGGAGGCATGGCGGCGGCCGTCAAAACGCTGTCCGGCGTCGCCCCGACGGTCTATCACCCCGACCATTCGCGCCCCGAAACGCCGAAGATCCGAACCCTCGAGGAGGAGATCGCCCGTGTCGTCCGCGCCCGGGCGGCCAATCCCAAATGGCTGGCGGGCGTCATGCGCCATGGCTACAAGGGCGCCTTCGAAATGGCGGCGACGGTCGATTATCTGTTTGCCTTCGCGGCCACCACCGGATGCGTGAAAGACCATCATTTCGACGCACTCTTCGATGCTTATCTTCGCGACGAAACGGTTCATCGCTTCCTGGCCGAGAACAATCCGGCAGCGCTTGCCGAAATGGCGGCGCGCTTCGAGGAGGCGATCGACCGCCGCCTGTGGCATCCACGCCGCAACGATACCCACGACCTGCTGAAAGGCTCCGCATGACCTCGGAAACAGACGGAACCATTACAGACATCGACCCTGACCCTCGCCATCACGAGAAGATGGCCAAGAAAAAAGCGGCGCGCGACCGGCTGATGGCCAGGAAAACGGAAACCCGGAGGCTGCTGATCGTTCATACCGGCGCCGGCAAGGGAAAATCCTCGGCCGCTTTCGGCATGGCGCTGCGCTGTGTCGGTCATGGCTTTCGTGTCGGCATCATCCAATTCATCAAGGGCGCCTGGGACACTGCGGAACGCCGCGCTCTGACCTCTTTTGGCGATCTGGTGACCTTCAAGGCGATGGGCGAGGGATTCACCTGGGAAACCCAGGATCGCGCCCGCGACATCGCCGCCGCCGAGCGGGCCTGGACGGAAGCCCAGACCTTGCTCGCCGACCCCGAATACGCCATGGTCGTCCTCGACGAGTTGAATGTCGTCCTACGGTATGGCTACCTCCCCATCGAGCCGGTCCTGGCAGCAATCGAAGCGCGCCCGGCCGGCCAGCATGTGGTGGTGACCGGTCGCAACGCCCCGGACGCTTTGCTCGCCGCCGCCGACCTCGTGACCGAAATGACCCTGGTCAAGCATCCCTTCCGCGATGGTGTGAAGGCGCAGCCGGGGGTGGAGTACTAGAGATGACATATTTGCGTGGCCTTGCCGTCCTTGCCCTCACCCTGTTCACCTTCACCGCCTGGCCGGCCATGGCCCAAGTCGACCAGCAGAAGACCGTCAACAGCGCCGCTTCCACCATCGAACGGCTGAAGACCGACAACAATTTCCAGCGGAGCTTCCTCGACGATCTGCACAAGAGCCGCGCCCTTCTGATCATTCCCGATCTTTACAAAGGCGGATTCATCCTGGGCGGCCAATATGGCAACGGCATCCTGATGGTTCACCAACCCGACGGCAGTTGGAGCTACCCGGCCTTCTACACCATGGAAGGCGGCAGTCTGGGCTTGCAGATCGGCCTGGAAAGCAGCTCCATCGTCTTCATTATCAACAGCGACAAGGCGTTGCAGGCCATTCTCGCCAATCAGTTCCGCTTCGGAGCCGATGCCGGCGTCACCGTCCTGGTCGTCGGAGCCGGGATGGGCGCCTCGACCACCAGCAACCTGGGGGCCGACATCACCGCCGTCGCCCTGTCGGGCGTCGGCCTCTACGGCGGCCTGTCACTCGAAGGAACGGCGCTGTCACCGCGCGAATCATGGAACGCCAGCTATTACGGGCAGAACGTCTCGTCGCGGGCCATCGTCCTCGATAACGCGATGAACAATCCGCAGGCCGACCGGTTGCGAGACATCCTTGCCCGCTGAAAAAAAGACGAGGGCGCCGGCGGCCGTCATGCTCCAGGGTACCGGCTCGGACGTCGGCAAGTCACTGCTGGTCGCCGGCCTGTGCCGCGCCGCCTGCCGCCGGGGTCTCTCGGTGGCGCCCTTCAAACCGCAAAACATGTCGAACAACGCCGCCGTCACCGGCGACGGCGGCGAAATCGGCCGGGCCCAGGCGCTGCAGGCGCGGGCTTGCCGGCTTGAACCCAGCCGCCACATGAATCCCGTCCTGTTGAAACCGCAAAGCGAGGTCGGCGCCCAGGTCGTCGTCCAGGGCCGGGTGGTTGGCAATACCGGCGCCCAGGACTATCACACCCTGAAACCGACCCTGCTGCCCCAGGTTCTCGAGAGCTTCCATCTGATCGGTCAGGGACGCGATCTGGTGGTGGTCGAGGGGGCCGGCAGCGCCGCCGAGGTCAACCTCCGCGCCAACGACATCGCCAACATGGGATTCGCCGAGGCCGCCGACGTGCCGGTCATTCTCATCGGCGATATCGACCGTGGCGGCGTCATCGCCTCGCTGGTCGGCACCCATGCCCTGCTTCCCGACGCCGAACGCCGGCGGATCAAAGGATGGGTCATCAATAAATTCCGGGGCGATCCGGCGCTGTTCGAGCCGGCTGTCGGTCTGATCGAAGACCGGACCGGCTGGCCCGGCCTTGGCGTCCTTCCCTGGTTCGCCAAGGCCGGCCGCCTGCCCGCCGAGGACTCAAGCTCGCTGAACTCCGGCGGGACGAGCGACGGTCAACTTCGCATTGCCGTTCCCCGACTGCCGCGCATCGCCAATTTCGACGACTGCGATCCCCTGGCCGCCGAATCCGATGTCGCGCTGTCGTTCATCGCGCCGGGCGAGCCGTTGCCGCAGGATGCCGATCTGATCATCCTGCCTGGGTCGAAGGCCACCATCGCCGACCTGACCTTTCTGCGCGCCCAGGGCTGGGACGTCGATCTCGCCGCCTATCTGCGCCATGGCGGGCATGTCATCGGCTTGTGCGCCGGATATCAGATGCTGGGAACCCGTATTTCCGATCCACAAGGGATCGAGGGGCCACCCGGCGCGGTGGCCGGGCTCGGCCTGCTTGATATCGCCACCGAAATGACCGGCGAGAAGACTCTCCGCCAGATTTCCGGCCACGGCCTCGGCCAGGAGGTGCGCGGTTACGAGATGCATATGGGACGAACCGAAGGACCCGATCGGACGCGTCCGCTGCTCACCCTCGACGGCCGGCCCGACGGAGCGGTTTCGGCCGACGGCCGGGTGATGGGATGCTACCTGCACGGATTGTTCGCGGCTGACGGCTTTCGCCGCGCCTTTCTCGCCACCTTGCGGCCCGGCCGCGACAGCGATCTGGCCTATGACGCCATGGTCGAGCAGGTTCTGGATGATTTGGCCGACCACATCGAACGCCATCTCGACGTGACGGAAATCCTGAGGATCGCCGGCATCCGCTGACGGGACGCGTGATGCGCCGTGCCAAGGACGGCGAAGATCACTCCTGCGCCAGGACCGCCAGGATCACCAAGCCGACATCGAGCAGGCAGGCCACGGCCAGAACCATCAGGGCACGACGGATGTCCATGGTCGTCGCCCGCGCCCGGCCATCACCGATCCACTTTTCCTGCGCCACATAGCCGGGATATTTCCGTGGACCGGCCAACGACAGGTCCAGACCGCCGGCGATTGCCGACTCCGGCCAGCCGGAATTGGGAGAGCGGTGATGTCCGTGGTCGCGCCACATCACCCGAAGCGCCGTGACCGGATGACCGCCCGGCACGAACAGGCAGGCCAGCGACAGCAGTACGCCCGACAGGCGGGCCGGCAGCAGATTCATCGCGTCGTCGAGGCGAGCGGCCGCCATGCCAAATTCCAGATATTGCTCGGAACGATGGCCGATCATGCTGTCCATGGTGTTGACGGTTTTATAGACCAGCATGCCGGGAAAACCGAACAGCACATACCAGAACACCGGGGCCACCACCGCGTCGGAAAAGTTTTCGGCGCAGGATTCGATGGCGGCGCGGGCCACGCCGAACTGGTCGAGACTTTCGGGATCGCGGCCGACGATCTTGGCAACGGCCCGGCGTCCTCCAGCCAGTCCTTCGCGGTCAAGAGCACGGGCCACGGATGCCACGTGACCGAACAGGCTGCGTTGGGCGATCAGCATCCAGATCAGGACGCCCTCGATCGCCCACCCCCAAAACCAGCGACGACGCAATTCGGTAACCGCCAAGCCCAGGGCCGCGGCACCCAGAACCATGCCGATCACCACCAGAACGCCGCGCAGACGACGGTCGACCTCGCTACGCCGATCGCGATTGAGCTTGTCGTCGAGAAAGCCGATCAGATAGCCGATCAGCGCGACGGGATGAGGGATCGTCCGCCATAGCCACGGAGGATCGCCAAGGATGGCATCGAGGATCAGGGCGCCTACCAAGACCATCAACGGATCGATCGGCCCGCCCGCGGCAAACAGCGGAAACATCGTGGGAGGATGAGCCAGCCGCCGGTCGGCGTCAACCGGCGGCTGGCTGGGTCAATCCGGCGACCCGGTGTCGGCGCGGAAGCGCCAGGACCCGTCAGGTTGCCGCTGCCAAACAGTAAGATAACGTCCGGTTGTATGGGTTTCCTGTTTGCCCGATGCGATCCTGGTCCAGTCATACCGGCCCCAGGTCCACGCCAGACTGCCGTCGTCGGAGGCGTGGGCTTCCGCAGGGGTCCAGGTCAGTCGGGCTGTCGATGGAAATAGCGGTGGCCAATCCTGCGGTCGCATGTGGGCGTCGGCGCGAATGAAGGACACCGCATCGGCGGCGGAAAACGCCTGAAAGGCGGCGCCCGGTCCGTCACGGGCGGCCATGGCGGCGAAAGCACGGTCGGCGGCCAACGCCTCGGCAGCAGCCATACGATCCGTCGGAAGGGAGGAATTAGCGGCGCAGCCGGTCAGCCCCGCCGCCAGCAGCAAAACCCCGACGATTTTCCAACGCATGGCGATTGCTCCCGGTAAAGGGCAGCGGGACGGTGCCCCGCTGTCCATGGATCATTTGATGCCCAGGCGGTCGAAAAGGAAAGCCATGCTGTCGGCCGACTGTTCGATGGCGACCGACAGCGCCGTTCCCATGCCATGCCCGGATTGCGCGCTGGTCAACAGGAGGACAGGCTGGTCCGATCCGGTCGCCGCCTGCAACCTCGCTGCCATTTTGCGCGACTGCATCGGATTGACCCGCCCGTCGTGCTCGCCGGCCATCAGCAAAACCGCCGGGTAGGCGGTTCCATCGACGACATGATGGTAAGGCGAATAGGCGTAAAGCGCGGCGAACTGGTCCGGATCCTTGACCGTGCCGAACTCGGTGACATTGAACAGGCCATTGGGATCAAGCTCGACGCGAAGCATGTCATAGATCCCGACATGCGAAACGACGGCGCGGAACAGTTCGGGGTGCTGGGTGAGCGCCGCCCCCATCAACAGACCGCCGTTACTGCCGCCTTCGATGGCCAGGCGCATGGGTGTCGTGTAATGCTCGTCGATCAGCGCCTGGGCGACGGCGGTGAAATCGTCGAAGACGTTCTGTTTCTTCGTCAGATTGCCAGCCAGATGCCAGGCGTCGCCATACTCGCCGCCGCCGCGGATGTTGGCGATCACCATGATGCCGCCATGTTCAAGCCAGACACGGCCGCGGCTGGCCAGGAACGACGGCGCATAGACGATGCCGTACCCGCCATAGCCGGTCAGCAACGCCGGCGCACTGCCGTCCTGCGGCGTGCCCTTCGACCGAACGATGGTAAAGGGCACCCGGGTTCCATCCTTCGAGGTGGCGAAGGCGCGCAGAACCTCGGCGTCGTCGAACGTCGCCGGACTGGTCATGGCGATGCCGGTCGCCGTCAGGCTGCCGGCCTTGGCGTCAAAGCGGGCGGTGTAGATGGGCTTGGTATAGGTGCCGATCGTCACCAACAGGTCGCCACCCGGCAGCGGCGTCAGTCCACGCGCCGCCGAAACCTCCGGCAGCGGCAGTTTTCCCCGGGCGCGGCCCGATGCATCGAAAACATGCACTTCCGACGGTCCACCAACCACGTAATGCACGTAGACATACCCGCGAGTGGCGGCCAACGCCCCCTCGCCCGGCTGGATGGAAAGTTCGCCGGCCGGCACGATCTCCTTGGCGTCGGCCAGGTCATAATGCCCGGGCGCCAGTTCCAGAACGCGCCCGTTCGGCGAGCCCTGGCGCGAGACGAGATAAAGCGTGCCTTCGGGCGCCATCGTGGCGTCCGTCACACCGTCCTCGAAACGGGTGACCTGATGGGCCTTGCCGTCTTCGGTCAGCACGAAATGCATGACCTCGCCGCCGTCGCCATTTTTCACCTCGGCCAGCAGCAGACGCCCATTGGCCCGGTTGTCCAGACGGGTCTCGGCGATTTTGGGAAAATCACGGCCGAGAACATAGGCATCCTTGGCCGGATCGGTACCGATGCGGTGGTAGAAGATCTGCTGGAAGAACCGACGGTCGGCTTCCGGCCGCTCCTCGCCCGGATAACGCGTGTACCAGAACCCCGATCCGTCAGCCCGCCAGGCCACGCTGCCGCCGCCGGTCGGGAACTGCACGCGCGGCACGGCCTCGCCGATATCCTTGCCGGTCTTCGTCTCGAAGACATGGACCGTGCCCTCCTCGCTGCCGCGCTGCGACAGCGAAACGGCGATCCGGCGGCCATCCGGTGACGGCACATACCAGTCGACGGTCGTGCCGCCACTGGGATCGAGCTTGTTGGGATCGAGAACCACGCGGCCCTTGGCCGGATCGGCGTCGAGCCCCATGACCTTCAGCAACGGTTGCTGGACTTTGGGGTCGGCGTGCATGGCGAACAGGACACCCGGCCGGGCCTCCAGTTCGAACCACGCCCCGGAGGCGCCGGTAATCAAATCGGCCAGGCGATCACGCAGGGCGGCACGGCCGGGAATGGCGTCGAGCAGTGCCCGTGTACGCTGATTTTCGGCGTCGGTCCAGGCACGGACCCGCGGCCCGTCATTGTCTTCCAACCAGCGATAAGGATCGCTGACGGAGGTTCCGTGATAGTCGTCGACCACGGGTTCGACGGCTGTCGGCGGAGCGCCGGGATCGGAAGCGACGGCCGGACCGGCGGCGACGGCCAACATGCCGGCGACAATAACGACGGACGCGGGGGCAAGGGATTTAAATGCCATTCGGGATTCCATCAGCAGAAGCGTTGCAGATATCTGGCCAAGCGCTGAGGACGCGTGCGCCGGGCCGAGGGCCATAAAGAGCGTTCCGAACGGTCAGGTCCACTCTTCCTGGCACCGACAATGCCAGAAGACACCCCCTCATCGAAACCCGCTTTTGCCGGGCAGCCCGGATCATGGGCTTCCTTTTGCCAACGACTTGCGCGAGGATCCCGGTTCCTCACCACCAAGGGAGCCTTCCCGTGCAGACCGCACAACATGCCGAGCATAGCAAAATTCTGGTGCGTCCCTGCGACCCCACCGATATTCCGGCGATCACCGCCATCTATGGCCACGCCGTGCGCACCGGCAAGGCCAGCTTCGAGCTGGAGCCGCCAACCGCCGACGAGATGACCAAACGACGCCAGACCCTTCTCGCCAAAGGGTATCCCTATGTCGTCGCCGAAATCGGCGAAGAAGTCGTCGGCTATGCCTATGCCAATGCCTACCGGCCCCGCCTCGCCTACGCCGGCACCATCGAGAACTCGGTCTATGTCCGCGATGGCTTCCACGGCCACGGCATCGGCGGCGCGCTGATGCGACGGTTGATCGCCGAGTCGGAGCGGTTGGGATTCCGGCAGATGGTCGCGGTCATCGGCGATTCAGCCAACACCGCCTCGATCCGACTGCATGAAAGCCTGGGCTTCCAACATGTCGGCACGCTGCGGTCGGTCGGCTGGAAGCATCAGTGCTGGCTCGACACGGTCATGATGCAACTGCCGATCGGCGCGGGCGACACCACGCCGCGTTGAAAAACCGCAAGCCCGCCAAGCGCCCGCGGATCGCCAAAGAGAGTGGTTCCGCGGCTCCGCCCGGCATGGTCAAATCCGGCACTGGCAAATCCGCTGCCGCCAAGCCCGGTGCCACCACGGCCGGCCGGCGTCCGCCCCGGCGGTCTCCGTCAAAGCAAGGCAAGGCGCGCCGCAAGTGGGATGCCTTTGTCGTTGGGATTCGCCGCTGGCGCGACCGCCTTCGACTGGTGGGACGGACCATCAAGGCGACGCCACCGCCGATTCGCAATGTCCTCCTGATCGTTGTCGCGTTGCTTGTTTTTTCGCTGGCCAACCTCGTCTATCACGTCGTTCACAAGCCGGCCGAAATGCTCTTTCCGGTCAACGGCGTCCTCAAGAAAAGACCGGCCGAGACCTGGCAACAGTACGCGCCGCTGTTCCGCGAATACTCCACCGCTGCCATCAGCCCGGAACTGTTGGCGGCACTGGCCCAGGTCGAGGCCTCCGGCGATCCCGTGGCCCACACCTATTGGCGCTGGCGGTTCGCCTGGAATCCCTTCTCGATCTACCAGCCGGCTTCGAGCGCCGTCGGCATGTACCAGATGACCGATCCGGCCTTTGCCGACGCACGCCACTACTGCATCCGCAATCACACCGTCGTTGCCGAAGGCGCCTGGAATGACTGGGACTCCTGCTGGTTCACCGGCCTTTACACGCGCGTCCTGCCAAGCCACGCGATCGAACTGACGGCGATCTCGCTTGATCGTCAGGTCGCGGCGATTCTCGCCCATAGCCCGCAACCGGCGAACCCGCAGCAGAAACAGGAACTTGCCGCCATCATCCATCTTTGTGGCGCCGGCCCGGCCAGAACCTTCGCCCACCACGGCTTTCAACTGATTCCCGGCGAACGCTGCGGCGACCACGAAGCGGCCGTCTATGTCGGCCGGGTCGGCGAGATGCGCCGGTTGTTCAAGCGCCTGGCCGGCGAAAGATAGGCGGAAGGCGGACAAATCTTGTTGGAAACCAATCCGGCAAGCCGATACGCTCGGCACTGCAGGCGGGCGCTGGAGAAGGGTTCCATGTCATGACGAAGGCACGCATTGTTGTCGCCACCCGATTGCCGGTGGCGGTCGTCGAACGCATCGGCCGGGACTTCGACGCCATCATCCCTGATCACGATCTCGACGGCGAAACCGCCCTGCAAGACGTCATCGCGCGGCAGGCGGAGGGCTTGCTGGTCAGCGGCAAGACGAAGCTCACCGCCGAGGTCATCGGGCAGGCGCCGGACCATCTCAAGATCGTTGCCACCTGCAGCGTCGGGTTCGACCACATCGACGTTGCCGCCGCCCGGCGACGGGGCTTGGTCGTCACCAACACACCCGACGTCCTGACCGATTGCACGGCCGACATGGCATTTCTGCTGATCCTGGCCGCCAGCCGCCGAGCCGCGGAATACGAGCAGACGATGAGGAAAGGCTGGCGCCAGGCATTCGGAATGGGAGAGTTCCTGGGACTCTCGGTCAGCGGAAAGACATTGGGCATCCTCGGCATGGGACGCATCGGCCAGGCGGTCGCCAGGCGGGCCCGCGGGTTCGGCATGACGATCCTTTACAGCAACAGACACCGCCTGCCCGCCGACCTTGAGCAAGGCGCCGAATATTGCGCCGATTTCGACGCCATGCTGCCACGCTGCGATATTCTCTCGGTCCATGCCCCGGCCAGCGCCGAGACCGATGGGATCATCAATGCGCGGACCCTGGCGCTGCTGCCGCGCGGCGCGGTCTTCGTCAATACCGCCCGCGGCAAGTTGGTCGACGAGGAGGCATTGATCGCCGCGCTGCAAAATGGGCAACTGTTCGCCGCCGGTCTCGACGTTTTTCGCGACGAACCGCAATTCGACCTGCGGTTCGCCACCCTGCCCAACGTCTTTCTCTGCCCGCACATGGGCAGCGCCACGGTGGAGACCCGTAACGCCATGGGATTTCGCGCCCTCGACAACATTGCCGCCGTTTGCGCCGGCAAACCGCCGATCGACCCCTTGTGGCGCTAGTGGTTGGACTCTAATACTTGATGCTCCGCCGAGTGGGACGGGCATCCGAGGTTGTAAAAAATTAGTGGTTCCGTGCCGGTGTAGGGCCGAAGTCGAAAGCAAGGATTTTCGCCGCTTTGCGGCGAACACCGGCACGGATGCCACTTTCTATTAATTCACAGCCTCTCTTGCCCGCTCCACTCGCCAGAGCACCAGGTGCTAGAGTCCACCAGGACGGGGATCCCCCGATTACCGTTTCCCGATCACATCACGATACCAGCGGGGGTGGTGCTTGCGGGCCCAGGCGTGGCTGACCACGCCTTCCACCATCGCCCGAATGGTCCCCTTGATCCACAGGGCGGCGTAGACATGCACGATGATGCCGACGATCAGCGCCACCGCACTGGCCGAGTGCACCAACAGGGCCAAACGGATCACCGGAATGGGGAAATGGATGGCGAAATAGGGCCGCCAGGCGATGACCCCCGAACACAGCAGCAGAACCAGACAGCCGGTCATCAGCCAGAACATGCCTTTCTGGCCGGCATTGTAACGGCCGGTGTCGCCGGCTTCGTTGCCCTTCAGCACCTCGCGCAGCGATTTCATCCAGACGACATCTTCCTTGTCGATCAGATTGTGCCGCCAGTAACGGAAGAACTGGCGGACGAAGGCCAGCACCATGACCACGCCGACGAAGGGATGCAGGATGCGCGCCAATTGCGGCGTCCCGAACAGGTCGGTCAGCCAGAAGAAAGCGGGAAAGAAGAACCCCAGCCCGGAGATGGCCAAAAGCAGGAAGCAGCCGGCGACGACCCAGTGATTGGCGCGTTCGGCGGCGGTATAGCGCTGAATCAGCTTCTCTTTCATCACAGGGTCCCCTCTTTTTCCTCATCCTCGACCCGGCTTGGGCCGACGGTGACGTAATGGAAGAAGCCGGCCAGCACGGCGGCCGCGATGCCGAACGCGGCGATCGGCTTCAAGAGACCCTTCCACAGACGGACGGTCGGGCTGATGACCGGGTCTTTGGGTAGATTGGCGTAAAGGGCCGGCCGATCGGCGTGATGCAGAACATACATGACGTGCGTGCCGCCGACGCCTTGCGGATCATAAAGGCCGGCCTGGTCGAAGCCGCGGCTTTTGAGATCGGTGACACGCACGGCGGCAGCTTCGATCATCGCCTCTTTCGAGCCGAACTGAATGGCACCGGTCGGGCAGGTCTTGACGCAGGCCGGTTCCTGTCCGACGGCCACCCGATCGGAACAGAGGCTGCATTTGTAGGCCTTGTTGTCGCGGGGGCTGATGCGCGGAATGTCGAACGGGCATCCGGAAACGCAATAGCCGCAACCGATGCAGTTTTCCTGGTGAAAATCGACGATGCCGTTCTTGTACTGAATGATCGCTCCCGGCGACGGGCAAGCCTTGAGGCAGCCGGGATCGACGCAGTGCATGCAGCCGTCCTTGCGGATCAGCCATTCCAGCTTGCCGTTTTCCTCGACCTCGGAAAACCGCATCACCGTCCAGGCCTCGGACGAGAGGTCGGTCGGATTGTCGTAGACGCCGACGCAGGTTCCCACCTCGGCGCGCAGGTCGTTCCATTCCGAACAGGCCACCTGACAGGCCTTGCAGCCGATGCAGGTGGTCACGTCGATCAATTTGGCGACTTCGCCAGGGGTGCGGGCCTCAGGCGCCGCCGTGGGACTAGCCGAACGCCTCAGGACGTCCAGGGATTGCAAAGCCATAACCCGTCGCTCCTCAGGCCTTTTCGATGTTTACCAGGAACGCCTTGTACTCTGGCGTCTGGGTATTGCAGTCGCCAACCGAGGGCGGCAGGTTGTTGGAAAGGTAGCCCTTCTTGGCGACTGATTCCCACCCCCAGTGAAGCGGAATGCCGATCTGGTGAACTGTCTGGCCGTTGACGGAAAGTGGCTTGAGACGCTTGGTCACCACCGCCTTGGCTTTGATGAAGCCACGCTTCGAGGACACCTTCACCCAATCGCCGATCTTGATGCCCTTCTGGGCGGCCAGTTCCTCGCTCATCTCGATGAACTGTTCGGGTTGCGCGATGGCGCTGAGCCGCACGCTCTTGGTCCAGAACTGGAAATGTTCGGTCAAGCGATAGGTCGTGCCGACGTAGGGGAACTGGTCATGGGTGGCCAGCCGCTCCTTGTCGGCGGCGAACAGTCGCGCCGCCGGGCTGTTGACCACCTTGGGATGCATCGGATTGGTGCCAAGCGGCGTTTCCATCGGTTCGTAATGTTCGGGAAACGGACCATCGACCAATTTGTCGGTGCAAAACAGGCGGCCGACGCCTTCCGGATTCATGATGAACGGATTCATGCCGGTCTGCGGCCCGGCGTCGATCTGGATGTCGGGGACATCGGCGCCGGTCCATTTGTTGCCGTTCCAGGTGATCAAAGTCCGGGTGGGATCCCATGGCTTGCCGGCCGGATCGCAGGAGGCGCGGTTATAGAGGATGCGGCGGTTGGCCGGCCAGGACCAGGCCCAGCCGGGCGTATTGCCAAGGCCGCTGTCGGTGTTGTCGCGCCGGGCCATCTGATTGCCGGCCTGGGTCCAGCAACCGGAGAAGATCCAGGCGGCGCAGGCGGTCGATCCGTCGTCGCGCAGCAGCGCGAAGCCGGGTAACTGGTCGCCCTTGCGGGCCAGGAACCTGGTGGAATCCTTGGGATCGGGAAGATCGGCAAGAGCGCTGCCGTTCATCTCCATGGCCAGTTCCTCGGCCGTCGGCTCGGTCGGATCGGCGTAAGGCCAGGACAGGTTGAGGATCGGTTCGGCGAGCGTGCCGCCCTCGTCCTGATAGAGTTTGCGCAACGCCACGAACAGTTCGCCGATGATCGCCTGGTCGGTCTTTGTCTCGCCCGGCGGCTCGGCCCCTTTCCAGTGCCATTGCAGCCAGCGCGACGAATTGACGATCGAGCCGTTCTCCTCAGCGAAGCAGGTGCAAGGCAGCCGGAACACCTCGGTCTGAATGGCGGCGGTGTCGACGTCGTTGATCTCGCCGTGGTTTTGCCAGAACGACGCGGTCTCGGTGGTGATGGGATCGATCACCACCATATATTTGAGCTTGGCGAAGGCCTTGACCGTCTTGCTGACGTCGGGCAGCGAGGCCAGCGGATTGAAGCCCTGGACGATGAAGCCGTTCATCTTGCCCCGATGCATCAGGTCCATGATCGCCAGGACGTCATACATGCGGTCCCACTTGGGCAGCCAGTCGTAGCCCCAGTCGTTGTCGCGGGTCGCCTTGTCGCCCCAGAACCACTTCAACAGACTGACGAAGAATTTCGGAGTATTGCCCCAGTAGTTGAGCTGGCCGGGCTGCAAGGCCTTCGGCGTGTTCTTGGCGATGTAGTCGGCGAAGGTCGGATGCGCCTGTTCCTGCGGCAGGGTCAGATAGCCGGGCAGACTGGTCGACAACAGGCCGAGGTCGGACAGTCCCTGAATGTTGGAATGTCCGCGCAGGGCGTTCACGCCACCGCCCGGCATGCCGATATTGCCGAGCAGAAGCTGGATCATCGCCATGGTGCGAATGTTCTGCGAACCGGTGGTGTGTTGGGTCCAGCCAAGGGCATAGAGGATGGTCGCCACCTTGTCGGGCCGTGCGGTCCGGCCCAGATGCTCGCAAACCTCGAGAAAACCCTCCTTCGGGCTGCCAGTGAGATCCGTCACCACCTCGGGCGTGTAGCGGGCGTAATGCTGGCGCAACAAATTCCAAACGCAACGGGGGTGGGCAAGCGAGGGGTCGGTTTTGGCGTTGCCGGATTCATCGAGTTCATAATTCCAGGAACTGCGGTCGTATTGCCCCTTGGCCTCGTCGAAACCCGAAAACAGCCCCTCATCGAAGGAATAACCCTCGGCCACGATGAGCGTGGCGTTGGTGAAGGCCTTGACGTAGTCCCACTGGATCTTGTCGTTGGCGATCAGCCAATTGATGATGCCGCCCAGGAAAACGATGTCGGAACCGGCGCGGATCGGCACATAGCGGTCGGCCACCGAAGCGGACCGATTGAACCGGGGATCGACGACGACAAGGCGCGCCCCCTTCTTCTTCGCCTCGATCGCCCAGCGGAAGCCGACCGGGTGCGCCTCGGCCGGGTTGCCGCCCATGATCAGGATGAAGTCGGCGTTCTTGATATCGACCCAACTATTGGTCATGGCGCCGCGGCCGAACGAGGCGGCCAACGCCGCCACCGTCGGAGCGTGACAGACCCGGGCCTGCGCATCGGTGGCGATGATGCCCAGGCTGCGCATGAATTTCTGGCTGAGGATGCCGGTTTCGTTCGACGAGGCGGAGGCGGTCAGCATAGCGGTCGACAACCAGCGATTGATCGGCACGCCGGCGGCATTCTTGGCCACCACATTGGCATCGCGGTCGGTTTTCATATGGCGGGCGATTCGCCCGATCGCCTCATGCCAGGATATGCGCTTCCACTCCTTGGATCCGGCTTCCCTGACCTCGGGATATTTCAGCCGGTTGGGGCTGTGGACATAGTCGAGCAGGCCCGCCCCCTTGGGACAAAGCGCGCCTCGGCTGACCGGATGATCGGGATCGCCCTCGATATGGATGATGTCCGCCTTGGCGTTCCTGGCGCCGTCGCCCTGGCTGTACATCAGCAGGCCGCAGCCCACCGAACAGTAGGTGCATGTGTTGCGGATCTCTTTGGCCCGTCCCACTTTGTACTGGCGAACTTCGGCCAAAGCCTCCGAAGGAGAAAAGCCCAACGCCGCCATGCTGGTGGCAGACAAACCGGCCGCCGAGATCTTGAAAAACTGCCGCCGCGTGACTTGCATCATTCCTCCTGGAGAAACTTTTCCAGCGTTATCCCGATTTTTCGCTGGCGCATGGTGCTCCGAAAGACTCGACCAATCAAAACCGGAATTATTAGGGGAATTCCACCGCCCGACAAAAGAGGAGGATCACGTTCTGATTTAGAGGCCGTGTCCCAGCCTTTTCTTCTCGAAGTAGTTTCGGGAATTTAATTCGCTATTTCCGTACGGATATAAGAGACGGTCGAACGGTTTTTCTTGTGCGACGCGGCATTCCTCCCTATTTCATCTAGCAACCCACGGAGATCCGCCGTCATGACCGCATCCGCCCCTGACATGGGCACCCTCAACGGGCTGGTTCCCGGCCAGTCCCCCGAACCCTTGCTTCTGCCTGATCCGACGACGTTGTTTTCGCACCGCGCGAAGCGACTCAGGCAGTTGGCCCAGGGACACGCCATGGGCGCCTGGCTGTCCTTCATCGCCGATATCGCCGACGCCCAGAACGATCTGGCGGTGGCGCTGGTGGAAAACCCGCCGCAGCGGCAGTGGCGGCGGGATCTCGAGGCACTGTCCGGGCGTCTGCGCGACAAGCTGCCGCTCGCCGCTTTGCCGGCGGTGGAAAGCCTTCTCGGTCAGGACGAGGGTCGGCTGGTCGCTTTGGCCGATCGGTTGATGTCGTTCGCGCCGACCGCCGAAGATCTGCCCGCCGCTCCGATTGCCATGGCGGCACTGCAACTGGCCTGGACCCGGCATGCCGCCGCCATCGACCCCACCGCTTTTGCGGTCTCTGCCACCGCTGCCCGCTGCCCGGTATGCGGCGCGCCGCCGGTCGCCGGAGTGATCCATGTCGGCATGGCGTCGGGCCGCCTGCGTTACCTGCATTGCGGCTTGTGCCAGACCGCCTGGCACCACATCCGCGCCGCCTGCGTCGCCTGCGGCGATGGCAAGGACGTCAGCTATCGCCTGATCGAAGGCCGGGACGACGGCGTCCGTGCCGAGACCTGTGACGCCTGCAAAAGCTATCTGAAACTGCTGCTGGTCGAGAAGGCGCCCGACCTCGACCCGCTAGCCGACGATCTCGCCTCCGTCGGGCTCGACATCCTGGTGGGCGAGGAAGGATACCGGCGCTTCGGCGCCAATCCCTTCCTGCTTCAGAGTGACTCCAGTGTTCTGACACAGACGCATGAACCCCATCAATTCCCCCACGCCAACCCTCCCCACAAGGGGGAGGGAGTCTAAAGTTTTACGCCCCTCCCCTCGATGGGGAGGGGTTGGGGGCGGGGTGGAACATGGGAATCTTCTGAATGGATCAGAACACTAGCTGCGCGGATAACCCACCGACTGCGCCGCGGTGATGAACTGCTGAGATGGCAAACCGAGACTGGCAGCCAGCTGCGCGTGCTCGACCGAGGCCCGGAAGACCGTCGCCAAGCCTTCGGCGGCGGCCAGCAGATAGACGTTCTGGCCAATGAATCCGCTGTCGACGGAGGCCCACAGAATCCGCTCCTGCTCGGCGATGTTGCCCATCCGCTCGCCGTGCGCCACGTAGACGAGGTTGACCGGTGCGGTTTTGACGAAATCCTGCATGCCGGTTTCCTCCCGCAGATCCTTCGCCACATGCAGCAGCAACGCGTTCGCTTTCGGTTCAAACAGCCAGACGCCATCGGCCATCGCGACATAGATGTCGATAACCTGCACATGGCGCCAGCAGGGCGCCGTGCGGTCGCCGCTGGCCGGACGATTGATCCCATAGGCCGCCCACAGCAGATCGGACAGCAACGGCAACGGCAGCGGCCGATCGGCAAACTCGCGGATCGATTGGCGCTTTTGCAGTGCCGCCCGCAACGATACGCCGCCGTCGGTGCGCGGTGCCGGAAGAAATATCGTCTTTTGCTCGTCGGCCGCCGCGAAATGCGGAACGGCGGCGAAAGCGCCGGCCAGCAGTCCGGCATTGACCTCACGTCTCGTCAGCATGGTCAGAACCTCCCTTGATATCGGCCAACCCATTGCACGTTTCAGGCGAAAAAACCTTACGCTGAAAATGGAAATTGCCGCGACGCGGTCTTCCCCCCAAGACAAAACCGGATAATATCCCTATAGTGCGCACCGTCGTCCGGAGGCAATGACCAGGCGGCGCCCTTATTCAATCCGCCCGAAGGCAAGGACCAGGCATGACCGACAGCAAGACCGCCGTGATGATTTGCGGCCATGGCAGCCGCGACCGGCAGGCCATCGAAGAATTCACCCTTCTCGCCCAGCATCTGCGCCAACGCCTGCCGCAGTTCGACCTGGAAAGCGGTTTCCTGGAGTTCGCCCGACCGATCATCCGCGACGGCCTGGAGGCGCTGAAAAGCCGGGGCGCCGGCCGCATTCTGGCGTTGCCCGGCATGCTGTTCGCCGCTGGCCATGTCAAGAATGACCTACCCTGGGAAATCAACAGCTTCGCCGCCGACAATCCCGGCCTGGAAGTCAAATATGGCCGCGAACTGGCCATCGACCTGAAGCTTTTGAAGGCCTCGGCGGAGCGCATCGAATCGGCCGAACGGACGTCGGGACGGACGATCAGCCGGGCTGACAGCCTGCTGCTGGTGGTCGGCCGCGGCACCAACGATCCGGATGCCAATTCCAACATCGCCAAGGTGACCCGCATGCTGTGGGAAGGCATGGGCTTCGGCTGGGCCGAATGCGCCTTTTCGGGTGTCACCACGCCGCTGGTCGACGCCGCCCTCGACCGCGTCCAACGGATGGGCTTCGCCCGCATCGTGGTGTTTCCTTATTTCCTGTTCACCGGCATCCTGGTTAAACGCATCTACCAGTGGACCGACGAAGCGGCTGCCCGCTTCCCTGGCGTCGAATTCCTGAAGGCGCCCTACCTGCGCGATCATCCGTTGGTCATCGACAGTTTTGCCGACCGTTTGGAGGAACTTCTGGATGGTCAACCGGCGATGAATTGCCAGCTCTGCAAATACCGTGAACAGGCTCTGGGTTATGAAGGCGCCGTCGGCGCCCTGCAGACCGGTCATCACCACCATGTGCGGGGAATTGGCACCGACGACGATCATCAGCATGATCATGGACACACCCACGAGCATCCGCACGATCATCACCACGAGCATGGCCCCGACGATCACCATGATCATGATCACCACGGGCACTGAGCGGCCGTCATGGCGCTGTTCGACGCCTATGTGATGGTCGACTGGTCGGCCGCGGCGACGCCGCGGCAGGGTGCCGACAGCATCTGGATCAGCTTGTGGGAACGGGGCGCCGGAGGACCCGCCGAGCAGGTCCGGGTCAATCCGCCGACCCGCGCGGCGGCTGCCCTCTGGCTGGCCGACCGCTTGTCCGATCTGGTGGCGCAGGGCCGCACGACCCTGCTCGGCCTCGATTTCAATTTCGGGTTCCCGCGTGGCTTCGCGGCACGGCTTGCCGACACGCCAGCCAGCGATCACCGGCGGTCCTGGTTGCTGACCTGGCGACGGCTGGCCGCCGATGTCGAGGACCGGGCCGACAACGGCAACAACCGGTTCGCCGTGGCGGCTGGATTAAACCGGCGGCTGTCCGGCCGCGCTTTCCCCTTCTGGGGTTGCCCGGCCGCCGCCGCCGGACCCCTGCTCGGCACCACCAAACCCGCCGGATTTCCCGATCAGCTTCCCGAATTTCGTCTCGCCGAGGATCGCCTCAAGGGCGTGCAGCCGGTCTGGAAGCTTTACGCGCCGGGCGCCGTCGGCGGCCAGACCCTGGTCGGCATCCCCCGGCTGCTGGCGCTGCGCCAGCATCCCTGGCTCAAGGATCATCTGCGCGTCTGGCCGTTCGAAACCGGCCTGGTCCGCCTGGAAAAGCCAGAGGCTGGAACCATCGTCGCCGCCGAGGTCTATCCGTCGCTGATCGAACCGGATGCCGCGCCGGTCAAGGATGCCGGTCAGGTCTCCGCCCTGGCCCGTCATTTTTCCCGGCTTGACGACAGCGGCGCGCTTGCCGACCTGTTCGCCGGCGACCCGGCGCTGGATGCTGTCGAGCGCGGGATCGCCGAGTCCGAGGAGGGCTGGATTCTGGGCGTCACCGCCCCGCCCCACCGCGCCACCCTGCGCGATCCGGCGGAGATCTACCGGCAATCCTTCGCCATCATCCGCCGCGAAGCCGATCTGTCGCGTTTTTCCGGTCCGCTCGAAGCTCTGGCCATCCGCGTCGTGCATGCCTGCGGGATGCCCGACGTCGCCGCCCAGTTGGCCTTCAGCCCCGGCGGCGCCGAAGCCGGTTGCCGCGCCCTGACGGCCGGACGGCCGATCCTCGCCGACGCTCAGATGGTCGCCCACGGCATCATCCGCAGCCGCCTGCCGGCCGCCAACCCCGTTCTTTGCCTGCTCGACGACCCGCGCACCGCGACCATCGCGGCGGAACAGGCCACCACCCGCAGCGCCGCCGCCGTCCGCCTGTGGCGGGACCATCTGGACGGCGCCGTGGTCGCCATCGGCAATGCGCCGACCGCCCTTTTCGAACTGCTCGCCCTGATCGCCGCAGGCGGGCCGCGTCCGGCCCTCATCCTCGGCTTTCCGGTCGGCTTCGTCGGCGCCGCCGAATCGAAGGCGGCCCTGATCGAAAGCGGCCTTCCCCATATCGCCCTGCCCGGCCGCCGGGGCGGCAGCGCCATGGCGGCGGCGGCCGTCAACGCCCTGGCGGGAGAAATCCAATGACCGCACCCTGGTTGTCCGTCGTCGGTCTCGGCGAAGACGGTTTGGCGGGACTGTCGCCGATCGCCCGGCAGATCATCGCCGACGCCGAAATCCTGGCCGGCGGAGCGCGCCATCTGGCACTTGTTCCCCCTGGACCGGCCGAACGGCTGGAATGGGCGACGCCTTTTGCCGCCAATCTCGAACGACTGGCCGCCGTCGCCGGCCGGCGCGTCTGCGTGCTGGCCAGCGGCGACCCCATGTGGTTCGGCGTCGGCGCCACCCTGGCCCGGCGTTTCGGCATCGAGGCCTTACGGATCATCCCGCACCCGGGATCCTTCAGCCTGGCAGCCGCCCGCCTTGGCTGGCCGCTGCACGAAACCCGCTGCCTGTCGATCCACGGCCGCGCCTTCGAGACCGTCCTTTTGCATCTGACGCCAGGCGCCCGCCTGTTGCTGCTGGCCGAAGACGGCACATCGGCGGCCAGGCTGGCGGGCCTGCTCGTCGCCCATGGGCTGGGCGAGGCCGGGATCGACGTCTTCGAGCGTCTGGGCGGCCCGGCCGAGCGGCGCCTGTCGGCCCGCGCCGACGCCTGGAAGATCCCCCGCACCGACGATCTCAACACCATCGCCGTCGCCCTGCCTGACCGTCCGCGCAGCCACCGGCCGCCGTCCGTGGTCCCCGGTCTGCCCGACGACGCCTTCATTCATGACGGACAGCTGACCAAACGGGAAATCCGCGCCGTCACTCTGGCGGCGCTCGCCCCCTGGCCGGGCGCCGTGCTGTGGGACATCGGGGCCGGCTGCGGCTCGGTGGCCATCGAATGGTGCCGGGCCGGCGGCATCGCCCGGGCCGTCGAGTGTGACAACTCCCGCTGCCGGATGATCGCCGCCAATGCCCTGGCGCTCGGCGTGCCTGACCTCGGCCTTTGCTGCGGCAAGGCTCCCGAGGCATTGGCCAGCCTCGACGGCGCCCCCGACGCCGTGTTCCTGGGCGGTGGGCTGTCGGCACCCGGCGTCATCGAGACCGCGTGGGCCGCCTTGCGGCCGGGCGGCCGGTTGGTCGCCAACGCCGTCACCAGCGAGGCGGAGGCCCTGCTGCTGGCCTGGCAGCCCCGGATCGGCGGCACCCTGACGCGCCTGTCCGTCAGCCGGCTGGAACCGGTCGGACGCTTTCACACCTGGCATCCGGCCATGCCGGTCACTCAATTCGTCGCGGAAAAATCATGACCGGAACAGTGTTCGGCATCGGTGTCGGCCCCGGCGACCCGGAACTTCTGACCCTGAAGGCGGTCCGCCTGTTACGGCAGGTTTCGGTGGTCGCCTATCCGGCGCCGCTGTCCGGCGACAGTCTGGCACGGCGCATTGCCGCCGATCATCTGCCGGCCGGCGCCGTCGAGATCGCGCTCCGCATGCCCTTCGATCCGGCGCGGCGCGCCGATGACGTTTACGACGCCGGTGCCGAGGAGATCGCCCGACATCTGACGGCCGGCCGCGACGTTGCCGTGCTGTGCGAGGGTGACCCCCTGTTTTTCGGATCCTTCGTCTATTTGTTCGCCCGTCTGGCCGGCCGCTTCCCGGTCGAGGTGGTGCCGGGCGTCTCGTCGCTGTCGGCCTGCGCCGCCGTGCTTGGCCATCCTTTGACGGCCCGTGACGACGCCCTGGTGGTGATCCCGGCGCCACGGCCGGAAGCCGAGATCGAACGGCTGCTGACCGGCGTCGAGGCCGCCGCCATCATGAAACCGGGCCGCCATCTGCCGAAGGTCTGGCGGGTTTTGACCCGTCTCGGCCTCGCCCAGAACGCCGTCTATGTCGAACGGGCCGGACAGGCGGGTCAAAGGATCCGTCCGCTGGCCGAGGCCGCCAACGATCCCAATGCGCCCTATTTCGCCATGATTCTGGTTCACCGAAGAGGAAAAGCGTGGAACTGATGGACATCGCCATCGTCACTTTGAGCACCGCTGGCAGCGGCGTCGCCCGCGCCATCGCCGCCGCTCTGCCGGGAGCCCATCTGCACGGACTGGCCGAGCGCGTCCCCGGCGCCGATGTCACCTTCACCGACACCGCCGCGCACCTGCGAACATTGTTCAGCCAGGGCACGCCGATCGTCGGTGTCTGCGCCGCCGGTATTCTGATCCGCGCCCTGGCGCCCTTGCTCGACGACAAACGGACGGAGCCGCCGGTGATCGCCGTCAGCGCCGACGGTGCCTCGGTCGTGCCGTTGCTGGGTGGCCATCACGGCGCCAATCGCCTGACCACGGTGATCGCCGCGGCGCTGGGTGGACAGGCGGCCATCACCACGGCCGGCGATGTGACGCTTGGGCTGGCACCCGACGATCCGCCGAAAGGCTGGCGCGTCGGCAATCCCGAGGCCGCCAAACCGGTCGCCGCCGCCCTGCTGGCCGGCCAACCGGTCCGTTTGGAAGTGGAAAACGGCAGCGCCGGCTGGTTGACCACGCCGGGACTGGGCGACGAGGGCCTCTTGGGCATCCGCGTCACCGCCCAGGCCGTCGATGGCGACGACGAACTGATTCTCCATCCGCCGGTGCTGGCGCTGGGCGTCGGCTGTGAGCGAGGCACCGACCCGGCGGAACTGTCGGCCCTGGCGCGCGACAGCCTGGCCGAAGCCGGTCTTTCAGCGGCATCGGTGGCCTGTGTCGTCTCGCTTGATCTCAAGGCCGACGAGCCGGCGGTCCATGCTCTGGCCGCCGAACTTGGTGTCGCCGCCCGCTTTTTCACCGCGGCCGCCTTGGAAGCCGAAAGGCCGCGCCTGATCCATCCGTCGAACGCCGTGTTCGCCGAAACCGGTTGTCATGGCGTCGCCGAGGGTGCGGCGCTGGCCGCCGCCGGCCCGGAAAGCCGGTTGATCGTCGACAAACGCAAGTCGACGCGCGCCACTTGCGCCATCGCCCTGGCCGCCGGCGATATCGATGCGGCCGGCGTCGGCCGGCCGCAAGGCCGCCTGGCCATTGTCGGCATCGGACCGGGCGCCGCCGACTGGCGGACGCCGGAGGCCAGCCGCGCCATCGCCACCGCCACCGATCTGGTCGGCTACGGTCTTTATCTTGACCTTCTGGGGGACGCCGCCGTCGGCAAGACCCGCCACGACGGCACCATGGGGGCCGAGGAGGCGCGGGCCCGTCAGGCGCTCGACCTTGCCGCCGAAGGCCGGTCGGTGGCGCTGGTCTGTTCCGGTGATGCCGGCATCTATGCCCTGGCCACCCTGGTTTTCGAACTGATGGACCGCGAGGACAAGGCCGCCTGGAATCATCTGGCGGTCAGCGTGGCCCCCGGCATCTCGGCCCTGCAAGCGGCGGCGGCGCGGGCCGGCGCGGTGATCAACCACGACTTCTGCACCATTTCCCTGTCGGACCTTCTGACCCCTTGGGACGCCATCCGGCGACGGGTCACAGCGGCGGCCGAGGGAGATTTCGTCGTCGCCTTTTACAATCCCGTCTCCAAACGCCGCCGCGATCAGTTGCCGGCCGCCAAGACCATTCTGCTCGGTCATCGGCCGGCCGAGACTCCTGTGGTGATCGCGCGCAATCTTGGCCGTGACGCCGAAAGCGTGACGATCGTCCGACTGGCCGATCTCGATGCCGCCGACGTCGACATGCTGAGCGTCGTCCTGGTCGGCAACAGCGAAACCCGCCTGATCCGCCGCGGCGAGCGATCCTGGGTCTATACGCCGCGCGGCTATGCGAAAAAGTGGGAGGGACAATGACCGTTCATTTCATCGGCGCCGGCCCTGGCGCCGCCGATCTGATCACCGTGCGCGGTCTGGCTTTGATCAGGCGCTGCCCGGTCGTTCTTTACGCCGGCTCGCTGGTGCCGGCCGCGGTGGTTGCCGAAGCGCCCGACGGCGCCCGGGTTATCGACACCGCGCCGCTGCATCTCGATCAGATCATCGCCGAGATGGAAGCGGCCCATGCCGCCGGGCAGGACGTCGCCCGCGTGCATTCCGGCGATCCCTCGATCTATGGCGCCACCGCCGAACAGATGCGCCGCCTCGACGGGCTGGCCATTCCCTATGACGTCACGCCCGGTGTTCCGGCTTTCGCGGCGGCGGCGGCGGCCATCAGCCAGGAACTGACCCTGCCGGAGATCAGCCAGACGGTGATCCTGACGCGCACCGCCACCCGCTCTTCGCCGATGCCGGACGGCGAGGATCTCGGCAGCCTGGCGGCCAGCGGCGCGACATTGGCCGTCCATCTGTCGATCACCAACCTGGCCCAGGTGGTCCGCGTCCTGACGCCGCGCTATGGCGCCGACTGTCCGGTGGTGGTCGCCTACCGCGTCAGTTGGCCCGATCAGGCGATTTTGCAGGGAACCCTGGCCGACATCCGCGACAAGGTCAAAGAAGCCGGTTTCACGCGGACCGCCCTGATCCTGGTCGGCCGAGTCTTTTCCGACACCCATTTTCCCGACAGCCGTCTCTATGCCGCCGACCACAGCCATGTGCTCAGGGAAGCGAAACCGTAAGACAGTCGCTCCGTCATCCCCGAGGCGGGGAAGAAACACAGTCGATCAGCCGCGCCAGGTTGGGCGAGGCGTTACCCTTTTTCCAGATCAGATTGATGGTTTCCTGACAGGAGTTCGGGGTAAAGGGGCGAAATATCACGCCGTCCCGAAGCAGCGAGGGGGCATCGAAGACAAAGGCGATGCCGAGATTGGCGGCGACCAGCCCGACAGTCGAGGGCATGTTCTCAACGATATATTCGCATCTCGGGCTGAAGCCGCTCTCCCGGCACATCGCCATGATCTTCTCGTTGGCGCGCGACTGACCGCCGAAGGCCGACGGCAGGATGAAGGTCTCGGTGGCCAAGGCGGCCAGCGGGATGACGGCCTCTCCGGCCAACCGGTGGGAGTGGTGCAAGGCCAGAACAAAGCCGTCGCGGCGGATGGGGATCGAATCGAGCGACGCGTCGATCATCGCCCAGGCTGTGCAGCCGACATCGACCTCGCCGGACGCCACCTTGCCGACCACCGATCCGAGCTGGATTTCGGTCAACCGTAGCGCCACTTCGGGATAACGGGCATGGAAGCGCGCCAGTACGTCCGGCAGGCCACCGGCCATCGACGTCGCAGTATAGACGATGGTTACGCTATCGGAACGCGATCGCTCGGCCAGCTTGGCGGAACAGGCCGCGTGGTTGACCTGCTGAAGGCATTGCAACGCCTCCTCGCAAAAGACCTTGCCGGCCTCGGTAAGGGACACATGCCGACTGTCCCGAACGAACAGCGTGACCCCCAGGCTCCTCTCCAAAGTCCGGATGCTTTGGCTCAGGGCAGGCTGGGCAATACCAAGCCTTCTCGCCGCAGCACTGAAACACATTTCCTGTGAAACGGCTACAGCATGCTGCAAATGCTGCAGGCTGATCATCAGCGCCACCTTGTGACCACGAAATACATAAGTATGAACTGTTCCCGACCATAATTGACAAATCTGGCGGTGGCAATATTTCACCACCGCCAGATCTCTTTTTGCTGGACGATATACTACTTCGCCTTAACGTCGTACTGATGGCAGTTATTGCAATAAAGCGGTTGTGGAGGAGCGCTATGGATGGCGTGGCAAACCGTGCAGCGAACCGGACCGACATGAGCGTCATGCATGTTGGCCGTGCGCGTCTTGCCGCTTTCCTGATAGTCGACTTCCTTGCCGAGATAGGTGCCACCGTTCTTACCGTGACATTGCTTGCAGGCGGTATCGGGCGCGGCCGAGGCCGGCTTGTCGACGCCGTGGCACTTCTGGCACTTGAAGTCCTGGTGCTCGACCGAGACGATCGGTTTCTGTGTCGCCGAATTCTGCGGGTCGGACGCAGCCATGGCGGTTGTACCAAGCAGCAGGGACAGGCCGAGAAGGCAGGCGAGAGAGGCGAGTTTTTTCATCTTCGGGCCCTCCTTACTTGGCCAGTTCGGTAGTGACGATATTTCTGGCGGCCAAGCGGCCCGAGGTCAGCGCGAAGCCGCTGGCTTCGCCTTCCAGCAATAGGTCATAGGACGTATCGGAAAGACCACCCATGTCCTGGCCGGTCACATAGAGGCCGGGGATCGGCTCGTCCCTGTCGTTGACAGCTTGCATGCTGGCGTTGACCTTCACACCGCCACAAGTAAGAAAGAAGGCGCGAATGCCCTTGAGGGCGTAGTAAGGCCCGGTCGGGTTGAACTTGAACAGATGCTCGGGTTTGCGGCCGAAGTCCGGATCCTTGCCGGCTTCCGCATAAGCGTTGATCTTGCTCATCGTGGCCTCGAGCGCGGCCGGATCGACATGGATCATCTTCGCCAGTTCGGGGATGGTATCGGCCTTGAAGGCGTAGCCACCCTCAAGCCCTTTCTTCAGCCCCTCGTCGAGTGCCGTCATTTTCTGGCCGACCACGACGATGGCATTGAACGGCGTATAGGGACCTTCGTTGACCAGACGGTTCTTCATGTTCTCGTCGAACACCGAATACATCACGCCACCGTTGGCGGTGATGGCGTTGTAGACGTCGACAAAGGCCGACCCCAGGGATTCGTTGTAGAAGCGATCGCCGTGCTGGTTGACCCAAAGGAAGGGCTGCGACAGGGCGGTGCGCATCTGCTTCAAGGAATCGGGTCCGTTGAACTGATAGATCGGCGGTTCCTTGGTGTCGAGATAGGGCGCGTTTCCGGCCAGCACATTCATGCTCTGAACCGCAGCCCCCTGGCCCATCGCCATATTGATGCCGTCACCGGTACGGCCGTCGATCAGCGGACCGCGATAGCGCACGCCCGCGAGCATGCCCTTGGCATTGATGTCGGTGACGTATTTCTGCAGCATCGCCTGATTGCTGGCAAAGCCGCCGGTCGCCAGAATCACCCCCTTGGCATAAACATTGTATTTTTTGCCATGTGCGTCCTCGGCTACGATCCCGATAACACGTCCGTCCTTGCCGGTCAGCAGCGACTTGACCGGCGTCTCGAGATAGAGCTGCCCGCCCAGGCTTGCAAATTTCCTGTACATGGTCTGTACGACGCGTGCGCCATGGCCCTCGTAGATATGCCATACGCCCAAGGACTTCTCCGGCGGGAACATCGTCTTGATGCCCTTGAACTTGATGCCCTCGTCCTGCAGCCAGTCCATGGTGTCACCGGAATTGCGGATCAAGGTCGACAGCAAGGCCGAATTGAGCCGCCAATGGTGGAACTCGACGCCTGCGGCGAAGGCTTCCTCCGGGCTCTTGTTGTAGCGAGGATCGCCCGACTGCTTCTGCAGACGGCTGTTAATCCCGAATGAGCCCTCCGGATAGTTCCCGGCGCCACCGATACCGGGCAGCTTTTCGAAAATTACCACCTTGGCGCCGTTCTCGACCCCGGTGAGGCCGGCCGCCAGACCTGACAACCCAGCCCCGGCGATAACGATGTCGGCGGTGATGGTCTCGCTGCCACCGTCCGCCTTCGCTCCTCCGGTCCCATCTGCGGCCAGACATGGCGCCGCGACAAAGGACAGGAGCGTCAAGACGCTCAGCAACCTAGAGTGTTTCAGCCACACGATTTCCCCCTCCCAATCAACTGACACCCCTGATCATTCCATGATTAGAATAAATTCATTGGAATTTGCGATCATTCGCGGGCACGACACCTCAATTATAAGTATAATATCTCGAATTTTATAAAATAAATCCAATATTATTATTGAGTTTCTATTTTAAACGCCGCATCAATATAGACAGTAACCTATAATAGAATATATTCATATTGGTAAGTCAACTATATGTTTAAATTACATTATCTATTCATTCTCGTTATAGGCCAACATCGATGAACCGAATCACCAAGGTCACCAGGGATGTTGCTTTCCTGCCGGAAGCCGGGCCGCCCCCGGACTCGCAGGCCAACAGAAGTCCGTCCGCCACCTTGCTGGCGTCGTGCCAGACACTTTGGCCGGTGCTGCACCATGGCGAGATCCGCTGGTTCATGGCGTCCCAACTGCTGTCGGTCTCGGGCAGCTGGATGACCCGTATCGCCGTCAGCTGGCTGGTATTCCGTCTGACCGACTCGGCGCTGTGGCTGGGTATCGCCAGCTTCGCCGGACAGATTCCGGTGATTCTGCTCGCCCCCTGGAGCGGCAGGGCGGCCGACCGTTGCGATCGTCGCCGCCTGCTATGCCTGGCCAACGGCCTCGCTTCCGGACAGGCGCTGAGCCTGGCCGGCCTAGCCTTCTGGGGGGAACTTGGCATCGAAAACCTGATCGGTATGGCGCTGCTGCGCGGCTGCATCAGCGCCCTGGAACTACCGGTCCGACAAGCCTTTCTGTGTCAGGCGGCGACGAATGACAGCCGATTGTCGGCAGTGGCGGTGGATTCTGTGGTGATCAATTTGGGCCGGCTGCTGGGGCCGTCCTTGGCGGGGCTGGTAATCGCCCTTGGCGGCGAAAGCTCCTGCTTTCTGATCGACGGACTAAGCTATATCGTACCGATGCTCGTCTTGAGTTTGCAGCCCAGCTCACCGGTTCCCATGGACGCCCAACCGTCCCGACGGACAGAACCGCTAGGCCAGGTCCTCCGTCGCGCTGAGCTCAGACTGCCGTTGCTGCACCTGTCACTGGTCAGTCTGATCGGCCTGCCCTTCACCGTCCTGCTTCCGGCCTTGGTGCGGGAAACGTTCGGTGGCGGGGCAGAGCTCTTGGGCTGGCTGGTCGCCATGTCGAGCCTGGGGGCGATCCTTGCCGCCGGCCTGATCGGCCGGCCGGCGGCGCGGCCCTTTCGCACCAGGCTGTGGCCAGCCGCTTTGGCAAGCGGCGCCTTTCTGGCGCTGCTGGGCCTCTCGGACCGAATTCCCGTTTCCCTGCTCGCCGTGCTCGGCGCCAGCTTCTGCCTGATGTGGCAGATCGTGGCGATCACCACGGTGCTGCAGGAACGCATCCAGGAGGAAGTACGTGGTCGCCTATCCGCTTGCTGCGTCATCGCCTTCTGGGGCGTGGCGCCGTTCGGCAATCTGCTGGGTGGCGTCACCACCCGCTGGCTACCCCTGCCCGGCGTATTCTGCCTGGCCGGCCTGCTCTGCGCTGGCCTCGCGCTGTTACCGCTGGGCGCCGCCTCAAGGTTGCCTTCGACGAAACGCCGCTTGGTCCGATAGACGCTCGCCCCAAGCGGATCAGCGATCGGCGGCGAGCAGCAAAAACGGCGGCCGCCGCCGGTGCAGATCGAGGCCCGGGATCACCGCCGACGCTCCGCCGGCCACCGGCTCCGGTTCCTTGAGGCAACGCAGCGTGAGGCCGGACGCCAACAGGCCATTGACGTAGGACTCGACCGTTCGATGGTATTTGACGACGCCATCGACGAACCATTTGGTTTTCCGTGCGCCTTCCAGCCGATAGTCGTCGATCGGCCAATAGAGCGCGTGTCCGTCGGAATCGCGCACCCATTGCTGCGCCGCCATCGCCGTGCAGATCGGATGCTCGACGGAAAACGCCAGCCTGCCGCCCGGCGCCAGAAGGTCGGCAACGCGGGCAACGGCTGCCGGATAGTCTTCGACGTAGTGGAAGGCCAAGGATGAGACGACGATGTCGAAAGAGCCGCCGTCAAGGTCGAGATGCTCAATGCCGAGCTGGCGATATTCGATAGCCGGATCCTGCGTTTGCTTTTTCGCTGCCGCCAACATTTTTGCCGAGATATCGACGGCGAGCACCGAACGGGCGCCGTTACGCCGTGCTTTCCTGGCGAAATCGCCGAACCCGCAGCCAAGATCGAGCACACGCAAGCCATCGAGAGATTGGGGCAGGAGCGACCAAAGCGCCGGCTGTTCAAGAACGTCGTTCAGGCCGGTGGCGGTCTGACGCAAATGCGCGTAGCCGGCGAAAAATTCGGGATTATCGTAAATGTTCTGTGGTTCTGACATGCTTCAACGTCCAATGACGGCCTTCCCCTGAAGGTCATGCTTTATACGAATCCCCTCGTGTGAACGGTCTCTCTATAGTTGGACCGTTTCAGCCCGCCACACCCTGCGCCGGTCGGCGCAGCAGCAAAACCGGTATTTTCAAAGTCCGCGCCGCGGCGATCTTCGCCTCGGTCGCCTGTCCGCCGCTGGCCTTGCTGACCAGCAGGTCGATCCGAAAATCGCGCATCAGGGCGATCTCGTCGGCCAATGCGAAGGGACCGCGCCCGATAACCACCTGATAGTGGGGAAACGGCAGGCGCCCCGGCGGCGCGACCAGCCTGACCAGGTAAAAGGGGCCGCCGGCGCGGGCGAAAGCGCCCAGCGTTCCGGCGCCGACGGTCAGCAGCGCGCGGCGACCGAGATGCGGCGTCAAGCGGGCGGCCATCGCCGCGTCATCGGCCCAATGCCAGCGGTCACCGGGATGTTTAGCCCACGGCGGACGGTCGAGACGAACCAGCGGCACGCCCTGCGCCTGACAGGCATGCTGGGCATGGCGCGATATGACGGCGGCGAACGGATGCGTGGCGTCGATCACCCAGGTAATCGCCTCGGCGCGAATGAAGGCCTGCAATCCCTCGGTCCCGCCGAACCCGCCGACCCGGACCCGACCCGGCAATGACGGCGGATCGGCAAGCCGCCCGGCCAGCGAGGTGATCACCTCCGCTCCGGCCGCGGTCAGCCGGCGGGCCTCGGCGGCGGCCTCAAAAGTGCCGCCCAGGATGAGGATCTTATCGCGCATGGCCAATCAGCCGGCCAGTCCGATCGAACACCGCAACATCGATATCGACGCCGCCGACCAGCACCGCCAAGGCCGTCTCACGGGCACGGACGGCAACCGCCTGGGCCAATGGCAGGTCCTCGGCCATTGCCAGAATCTGCGCCGCCGACTGCGCTTGCCGGGCCCGGGCGACCAGATCGGCGCCTCCCCCCAGGTCACCGACCAAACCGGCCAGCCAGGCAAGATCGACCGGCGTCGCGCCGGAGTGCAGATCCAAGGCTCCGGCCGCCAGCTTGGTCAGCTTGGCAAAGCCGCCGCCCAGGGTGAAGCGTGGCAGCGGATGGGCCCGCAGATATTTGAGCAGGGCTCCGGCGAAGCCGCCCATGTCGATCATCGCCCGCTCGGGCAGACCATGCATCTCGCGGACGGCGCGTTCCGACGTCTTGCCGGTGCAACCGGCAATGTGGTCGAGGCCACAAGCCCGCGCCACGTCGACGCCGCGATGAATGGCGTGAATCCAGGCCGCGCAGCTATAGGGAAGAACCACTCCGGTGGTCCCGAGAATGGAAAGTCCGCCCAGGATTCCCAGCCGGCCGTTCATCGTCTTGGCCGCCAGCGCGGCGCCCCCCGGAATGGCGATGACAATCTCGGCATCCAGGGACTGCCCGGAAGCCACAGCCCGGAGATTGCTCTCGATCTGTGTCCTCGGCCCCGGATTGATCGCCGGTTCGCCGACCGCCAGCGGCAATCCCGGAAGCGTGACGGTGCCAACCCCCTCGCCGGCCCGGAAGAGCAAGCCGGAGCCGGCCGGCAACGGGCTCACCGTGACCCTGACCGTCGCCCCATGAGTGACGTCGGGATCGTCGCCGGCATCCTTGACGACCGCCGCCGACGCCCAGTCCCTCCCCATTGCCCGTTCGGCCAGGGCGAAAGACGGTGTCTCGCCGCGCGGCAAAACGATGCTCACCGGATCGGGGAATTCGCCGGTCAGCACCGCCGTCCACGCCGCCTTGGCGGCGGCGGTCGCGCAGGCGCCGGTGGTCCAGCCTTTACGCAGGGGTTTGTCCATCCCGCCAGCCTAGGGCGTGTCGTCAGTTATTTCAAAGGTTCGTCTGCGGGTATTTTTAGTCGTCATCTCCACGAAAGCAGGGATCCATGGTTGGAAAGAACAATGACTCTACGACCAAAGATAGTTTCTGTTGTGGCATGGATTCCCGCTTTCGCGGGAATGACGGAAAAATGTGACTGAAGATCCGTAACAACGACGCCCTCGTCCGCCAGCGGCCCTTCGAAAAGCCACATTGCCCTCTGGTCGAAAACGGCAAAATCGGTATCATCCGGCCCCATGAATCGCTTGCCTTTCACTCTTCCTGATTTTCTCCCTGGACAGGTCTGGCTGGTCGGCGCCGGTCCGGGGGATCCCGGACTGATCTCGCTGTTGGCGCTGCACGCGCTGACCCATGCCGACGTCATCGTCTATGACGCCCTGGTCGATGATCGCGTGCTGGCCTTGGCCGGCGCCGACGCGATTTGCGAATTTGCCGGCAAACGGGGCGGCAAGCCGTCGCCGAAACAGCCCGACATCTCCAAGCGCCTCGTCGAACTGGCCGAACAGGGCAAGCGGGTTCTTCGCCTCAAAGGCGGCGATCCCTTTGTCTTCGGCCGCGGCGCCGAGGAGGCTCTGACGCTGGTCGAGGCCGGTGTGCCTTTCCGTATCGTGCCCGGCATCACATCGGGTGTCGGAGGCCTGGCCTACGCAGGAATTCCCGCCACCTCGCGCGAAACCAACTCGGCGATTGCCTTCGTAACCGGCCATGACGCCTCGGGTGACGTTCCCAACAGCGTCGACTGGGAAGCGCTGGCCAAAGCCGTTCCGGTACTGGTCTTCTACATGGCGTTGAAACACCTCGACCGCATCGCCGCCCGTCTGATCGCCGCCGGCCGGCGGCCCGACGAACCGGCCGCAGTGATTTCGCGCGCCTCGACGCCCAAACAAAGGGTGCTGGTGTCGACCCTGGGCGAGATCGGGGCGGCGGCGGTTCGACAAGGCATCGAACCGCCGGCCCTGGTGGTGGTCGGCGAGGTGGTGCGTTTGCGCGAAAAGCTGGCCGGTCTCATGCTCACGAACGACTGAACGAGAAGAGGCCAAGCGCCGTCTTGACCTCGGCGAGCGTCGTCCGGGTCAGCGCATCGGCCGTCTCCGTTCCCTTGCGCAGAACCTCGCGGACATGGGCCTGATCGTCGGCCAACTGGCGCCGGCGTTCGCGAATCGGCGCGAGCAGAGCCTGCAATTTTTCCTCCAGACGCCGCTTGATCGCCGTATCGCCAAGGCCGCCGTGCCGGTATTGCGCCTTCAATTCGGCAAGCGCTGCCTTGTCGTCATCGAACGCGTCGAGATAAGTGAAGACCACATTGCCTTCGACTTGCCCGGGATCGGCGACCCGCAGGTGGTTGGGGTCGGTGTACATACTGCGGACGGCGGCGCGGATGTCGTCGGCAGACGCTGACAAGGTGATCGCGTTGCCTTGCGACTTGCTCATCTTGCCCTTGCCGTCGACGCCGGGAAGCCGGCCCACGTTCGACGTCAAAGCTCGCGCCTCGACCAGCACGGCACCGCCGGCCTGACGGTTGATCCGCCGGACGATCTCGTTGGTCTGCTCGATCATCGGCAACTGGTCATCGCCGACCGGAACGAGCCCTGCCTTGAACGCCGTGATATCGGCCGCCTGAGCCGCCGGATAGCAAAGAAAGCCGGCGGGAACGTCGCGCTCGAAACCGCGAATCCTGATCTCCTCCTTGACCGTCGGATTGCGCTCCAGTCGGGCGACGGTGACGAAGTTGAGGAAAAGCATCGTCAATTCGCAAAGTGCCGGGAGACAGGATTGCACGCAGATCGTCGTCTTCCCGGGGTCGATGCCGACGGCCAGGTAGTCCAGCGTGACCTCGATGACGTTGCGGGTCACCTTGGCGGGATCGTCGGCGTTGTCGGTCAAGGCCTGAGCATCGGCCAGCAACAGGAACTGACGATGCGTCTCCTGCAGGCCGACCCTGTTGCGCAGCGATCCGACATAGTGGCCAAGATGCAGCGGGCCGGTGGTGCGGTCACCGGTCAGGACAACTGATTCGACGGACATTGATCTTTCCTTTTGGAAAAGACCGCCGTGGCGCGGGGAACTGAGGGGATGTTCAACGACAGTGCCGGCCGGACCACGGCGGCACTGTGAGTTTCAAAAGACGAAAACAAACACCAGGCCGCTCCTACAAGGAGCGACGCCAAATGAATCCTGTTCTTTGGCACTGGGCGATCATGATGGACGCACCCTGGCACCGTCGCCGCCTGAAAGCAAGCAGTGATGGGTCTCTTGATCGGAAGGGGCGGCGAGCCCTATGCTGCCGCATCTACGAGAAAGGATGCGCGGTGACTGACCAAGCTTTGCTTCTCGCCCTGTTGGACTCCGGTCTGCACCAATGCCACACGGTGCTCGCCAGCGACGGTGGCCTGCTGGCCAGCCTGTTTCTGGCCGGGCTGGTCGGCGGCACCAGCCACTGCACTGGCATGTGCGGCCCGTTTGTACTGTCGCAGGTCGCGGCCCGACTGGAACGGACGCCCATCGCACAGATGCGCGAATGGCACCGCCTGACCGGCGCAGCCCTGCTGCCCTACCATCTTGGACGCGCCACCACCTACGCCGGCCTCGGTGGACTGGCGGCTCTGCTGGCCGGCACGCTTCCGCTGAAAGGCGCCGGCTTGCGCTGGATTTCCGCGACGCTGCTGCTCATGGCCGCCCTCTTCATGCTGAGCCTTGCCTTGCCGGCCCTGAAGCGGCTGTTCCGAGGCACTGAAGGGACTCCCGGATGGTGGAGCCGAGGCATCGAGCGGCTGGCGCGTCCGCTGTTCGGTCAGCCCACCGGCTGGCGAGGCTATGTCCTTGGTCTGCTGCTGGGGTTCATTCCCTGCGGCCTGCTTTACGGAGCCCTGGCGGCGGCGGCGGCCAGCGGCGATCCACTGACCGGCCTGCTCGGAATGCTGGCCTTCACCGCCGGCACCTGGCCCAGCCTGTTCGCCGTCGGATTGCTGGGACATCTGGCCGGGCAACGCTGGCGTGGCCCGATCCTTCGCTACGCCCCCCTCCTTCTGGTCGCCAACGCCGGCATGTTGACCTGGCTGGCCTGGCGCCACGTGGCTTGAGATTTTCATGACCGACCGACGTTCGAAACATCTGCAACGCATCGCCGCCCTGTTGGCCGGTCTTGCCGCCCTGCTCGTCGTCATCGCCTTCGCGGTGGTGCCACGCTTCATCGCGACGGCGCCGCAAGGCCCGACCGTCGGCGGTTCCTTCAGCCTGATCGATCAGAATGGCCGTTCGGTGACCGACGCCGACTTCCGCGGCAAGGTGATGCTCATCTATTTCGGCTACACTTTCTGTCCCGACGTCTGTCCGACGACGCTCGGCAATGTCGCCCAGGCGTACGATCTGCTGACGCCGGCCGAGCAGGCCCAGGTCGTGCCGATCTTCATCACCATCGATCCCGAACGCGATACCGTCGACCAGATCGCCCAGTATGTCGACGCCTTCTCACCGGCGATGGTCGGCCTGACCGGCAGTCCCGAACAGGTCGCCCCGGTGCTCAAGGAATTCCGGGTCTATGCCCACAGGGTGGAAACCACCGACGGCAATTACTCGGTCGATCACAGTTCGATCCTCTATGTGATGGACAAAAAGGGCCAATACGCGACCCATTTCTCCGGCGAGGTGACGCCCAAGGAAATCGCCGCCGGCCTGAAAAAGCAATTGGCCGGCTGACCCGATGACGGCGCGCGGACTGATCATCGGCGCCGCCGCCTCGGGCAGCGGCAAGACGGTTTTCACGCTTGGCTTGTTGCGGGCCCTGCATCGTCGGGGCTGCGCCCTGGCGTCCGCCAAGGTCGGCCCCGACTATATCGATCCGGCCTTCCACGCCGCCGCCAGCCACCACCCCTGTCTCAATCTCGATCTCTGGGCCATGCGTCCGGCCCATCTGGCGACCCAGGTGACGGCGCTCGCCGCCAACGCCGACGTGATCATCTGCGAAGGCGTCATGGGGCTGTTCGACGGCGCCGACACCGGTGCCGCCGGTATTACCGGGTCGACAGCCGACGTCGCGGCCCATACCGGCTGGCCGGTCGTCCTGCTGGTCGATCTGCGCCGCCAGGCAGCCTCAGCGGCGGCCCTGATCAACGGATTCCGTCGCCACCGGAGCGACATCGACGTGGCCGGCGTGGTTTTCAACCAGGTCGCCGGAGCCGCGCACAGGGCGATGGTCGAGAGAGCCTGCGCCGCCCATTGCCCGGATCTGCCGCTGCTCGGCTGGCTTCCCCGCGACCCGGCGCTGGCCCTGCCGGAACGGCATCTGGGGCTGGTTCAGGCCGGCGAGATCGCGGCGCTCGACCAACGGCTCGACCAGGTGGCGACACGGATCGACGAGAACGTCGACATCGATCGGTTGATCGCGCTGGCGCAGCCGTCTTCGCTCTCGGCCAGGACGGTGGCGGAACCACCCTTGCCGCCGCTCGGACAAAGAATCGCCGTCGCCCGCGACGACGCCTTCGCCTTCGCCTACCCGGCCGTCCTCGACGGTTGGCGGCGGGCCGGCGCCGAGATCTCCTTTTTCTCGCCACTGGACGACCAGCCGCCGGCCGGTGACGCCGATGCCGTCTATCTGCCCGGCGGTTACCCGGAATTGCACGCGGCCCGACTGGCCGCCGCCGGGACCTTTCTGGCGGGGCTGCGGCGGGCGGCTGGCCAGAAAAAATGGATCTATGGCGAGTGCGGCGGTTACATGACCCTCGGACGGGCGCTTGAGGATGGCGACGGAATGATGCACGCCATGGCGGGGCTGTTGCCGGTCACCACCAGTTTTGCCAAACGGCGTCTTCATCTCGGCTACCGCCAGGGCCGATTGGCGATCGATACGCCGTTTGGCCGATGCGACAGTCTTTTCCGCGGCCACGAATTCCACTACGCCAGCATCCTACAGGCGACTGACGGCCAGCCGCTGTTTCACGCCGCCGATGCGCAAGGCAGGGGGTTAGGCGAGGTCGGCCACGTCGACGGCACGGTGATCGGATCGTTCCTGCACCTGATTGACCGAATGACCACCGATTGACGTGATCGGGCTCCGGCGTTTGCAACCGTTGAAACGGCGGCGCGAACGGGTCATGCTCCGCTCGCTTGTCAAGCCCGGGGGCGAACGACGCCGGCGGATGCTTCATTTTCCCCGAAGTCTTCCAGAAGACGGGCACAATCACCATTTCCAGACCGGAGGCCTGCTCCTTCCGGTCCACCATGGCGCTGTTGGCGCAAGGAGAACGCACCGAATGCCGGAAACCACGACGGAACCTTTCTGGCGCGTCAAGACTCTCCGCGAGATGAGCCCGTCGGAATGGGAATCTCTGTGCGACGGATGTGGAAAATGCTGCCTGCACAAACTGCAGTACGAGGACACCGACGAAATCTATTACACCGACGTCGCCTGCCGGCTGCTCGATCTGGGGACCTGCCAATGCTCGAAATATGCCGAACGGCAGCGCCATGTTCCCGATTGCGTGGCGCTGCGGCCGGACAAAGTAATGGAATTGAACTGGCTTCCCTCGACCTGCGCCTATCGACTCGTGGCCAACGGCCAACCGCTGGCTTGGTGGCATCCGCTGGTGTCGGGCGATCCCAACAGCGTTCACGCCGCCGGCCAGTCGGTCCTCGGCCGCGCCGTTCCCGAGAAAAAGGCCGACATCCTCGATCATCACATCGTCACTTGGCCGGCGTGACCAGCCTTCTGCTCGGCGGCCGTCCGGTCCCCTTGCGCCTGTGTCGCAGTCCGCAAGCCAAGCGTTTGTCTTTGCGGGTCGACCAGCGTGATGGCTCGGTTGTCCTGGTGCTGCCGGTCCATGCCGCGGTCAGCCAGGGTCTGGCCTTCGCGCAAAGCAAGAGCGACTGGCTGACCGCCCGTCTGGCGGCGCTACCGGCCGCCGTTCCCTTCGCCGACGGCATGACGCTGCCGCTGCAGGGTGTCGCCCACCTGCTCCGTCACGACCCCACCGGTCGGCGCGGTGTCTGGACGGCGGACGGCGAAATCCACGTCTGCGGAGAAGCGGAATATTTCGCCCGGCGGCTCACCGATTGGCTGAAACGCCGCGCCCTTGAGGAGATCACCGCCAGCGCCCTGCCGATGGCCGCAAAGATCGGACGCCCCTACCGCTCGATCCATCTCAAGGACACGCGCTCACGCTGGGGAAGCTGCAGCAGCCGGGGCGATCTGGCGTTTTCCTGGCGGCTGTTGCTGGCGCCGCCCGCCATCCTCGATTATGTCGTCGCCCACGAGGTCGCCCATCTGGCCCAGATGAATCATTCCGCCGCCTTCTGGCGTCTCGTCGCCGGCCTGGTCGACGGTGCCGACGGCTGCCGGGCATGGTTGAAACAGCATGGCTCGGCCCTGCATCGCTATGGCCAGGCATAGCGGACCATGTCTTCTGAAATGACATCGTCTCCCCGCCCCCCGCTGGCCCTGCTGATCGCCATGGTCACCTTCGGCCCGGTGTCCATCGACATTTTCTTGCCGTCGCTGCCCGACATGACGCGCGTTTTCGCCACCGATGTCTCGCATGTCCAGATGACGCTCAGCATCTTCATCGCCGGGTTCTCCATCGCCCAACTGGTCCTGGGACCTCTGTCGGACCGCTATGGCCGGCGTCCTGTCCTGCTGGCCGGGACCGGGCTTTACTGCGTGGCGAGCCTTCTCTGCCTGACCGCGCGCTCGATCGACACCTTGATCCTCGCCCGGTTGTTGCAGGCCTTCGGTGCCTGCGCCGGCCCTGTGCTCTGCCGGGCCATCGTGCGCGACGCCTACCCCAAGGACCAGGCGGCGCGAACCATGGCGATCATGGCCGCAATCATGACCATTGCGCCCGCCGTCGCACCGATTGCCGGTGGCATATTGCATGCCGTTTTCGACTGGCGGGCCAATTTCATCGTCATGACGATCTTCGGGCTGGCGTTGTTTGCCGGTATCTGGTGGAGGCTCGTTGAAACCAACTGCCACCTCGACCGCAATGCCCTCAAACTGAGTCGCATGCTGGGCACCTATGGACTGTTGCTGACGCATCGGTCCTTTTTGCGCCATACGCTGACCTTGACCTTCACTTTCGCTGCCATGTTCTCGTTCATCTCCGGCGCCTCTTTCGTCCTTATCGATGTCCTGGCGGTGAGGCCGGAACATTTCGGCTTCTTCTTCGCTGCGGTGATCGGCGGACTGTTGATTGGCAACCTGACGACGGCCCGCTTCTCCCATCGGGTTCCTCCCGAACGGTTGGTCGGTGCCGGCGTGATGATCGGTCTGGTGGCCGCCGTGGCGCTCGCCGGCCTCGGCCTCGCGCATGTGCAGACCATCGCGGCGGTCATCTTGCCGATGATCGGAATCTTCCTGGCCGCCGGCTTGATCTTGCCCAGCGGCACCGCCGCCGCCATCGCGCCGCACGGCCGAATCGCCGGCAGCGCGTCGGCTTTGCTTGGCTTTATTCAAATGGCTGTGGCCGCCGGAGCCGGCTGGCTGGTCGGCAGGTTCGACGACGGGACGACCCTGCCGATGGCGGCAACGATCGCCGCCATGGTCCTGCTGGGCGCCGTTGCCTACGCCCTGCTCCGCGACCGGCCGACCGTCCAATCTCCCTGATCGGCGGTCAACCGCCCAACATCTTGACCAAACCGTTCCAGATGCTGTCGTTGCTGTCGCTGGGCTGCGACGGGCGCGACGCCACACCACCGCTGTCGGTCGAGGGATTCTCCTCCGGTCCGAGACCAGGCAACGGGCGAGGCGGCAACCCCTTGTGGGCGGCCAGCATGACCGTCCGCCAAAGTTGGGCCGGCAAGGTTCCGCCGGTCACCTTGCGCATTGCCGTTCCATCGTCATTGCCGAACCAGACGCCGCCGACATAGTCCGCCGAGAACCCCATGAACCAGGCATCGCGATAATCCTGGGTGGTGCCGGTTTTTCCGGCGGTCGGCCGGTCTATAGCCGCAGCCTTGCCATAGCCATCGGTGACCACGCCACTCAGCATGTCATTCATTTCACGCAGGGCGTGTGCCGAGATGATCTGCCCGGTGCCGGTTCCTTCCCGGCGGTAGACAACCGACCCCCGGTTGTCGCGCACTTCGGAAAAGCCATAGGGAAACACGCCATTGCCGCTATTGGCGAACGTCGCGTAGGCGGCGGTCAGTTCGACGAGACTGACCTCGCTGGTGCCAAGCGCCAGCGAGGCATCGGCATGGAGTTCCGAGGTGATGCCCAGTCGCTTGGCCACCGCGACAACCCGTTTGGGGCCGACCCGTTCGATCAGCCGAACGGCGGCGACGTTGCTCGACTTGGCCAGCGCGTGACGCAGCGAGATAGGGCCTTCGTATTTGTGAGTATAGTTTTCCGGCTGATATTTGCCGACGGTGATCGGCGCATCCTCGATGGTGTCGTTCTCATCCCACCCCGCCTCGACCGCCGCCAGGTAGACGAAGGCTTTGAACGACGATCCGGGCTGGCGCAGCCCCTGCACCGCCCGATTGAACTGACTGGTCGCGTAGTCCCTGCCGCCGGCCAACGCCCTGACGGCGCCGTCGGGACTCATCACCACCACCGCCCCCTGACTGACTCCGGCCTTCACGCCCGGACCAGCCAGCATGGTCTCCAGTTCGGCTTCCACCTTGCGCTGCAGTCCCATGTCGAGGGTCGTCTGGACAACGATATCGCGGTCGTCGCGGGCGTACTGATCGACCAGATCATGGATCCAATCGGCAAAATAGCGGCCGGTATGGGAGACTTGGCGAACGGTCGTCTGCCCGGTCTTCATGGCGGCGTCGGCCTGTTCCTGGTTGATCGCCCCAAAGGCCACCATATTGGCCAGAACCTGAGCGGTCCGCTTGGCCGACTGTTCGCGGTCGTTCTGCGGATTATACCGCGACGGCGCTTTCAAAAGCCCGGCCAGCAGAGCCGATTGGTAAAGGTTGAGCTGGCTGGCCGGCACGCCGAAATAACGCCGCGCCGCCGCATCGACGCCCCAGGTGCCGTTCCCGAGATAAACCCGGTTGAGGTAAAGGGTGAAAATCTGTTCCTTGCTGAACTTGTGTTCGAGCCACAGCGCCATAAGCAGTTCCTGCACTTTGCGCTTGAGGCTGCGTTCGGGTGTCAAAAACAGGTTTTTTGCCAACTGCTGGGTAATCGTCGAACCGCCCTGCACCACATGGCCGGCCCGCAGATTGACGACCGACGCCCGCAGCAGTCCAACCAGGTCCAACCCGAAATGGCTGTAGAAATGCCGATCTTCCGTTGCCATGACGGCCTGCGGCAAGGTTGGCGGCAGTTGCGTCACATCTATCGGTTCACCGTAGACGTCGCCATAGGCCGCGATCGTTTCGCCATCGGTCGACACCAAAGTAATACTCGGCCGGCGCGTCGTGGCGGTCAAAGTCCCGAGGTCGGGAAGATCGTAAGAGTAATAGGCGACCAGAATACCGACGCCGATCGCCACCCAAATGGCCATGGTCAGGCCAAAATTGAACAGCCAGCCGAAAATACTGCGTCCCCGCCTGCCGCCCGGCGGGCGGGGACCGCGGGGCGGTTGCGGCGGCCGGGGAGGTTTCGGCGGCGGCGGCGGGCCAGCCGGCCGATCATCGCGGTGGTCGCGATTGCCGCTATGTCGGAATAAAGATGAAATCCCGTCTCCGGCCGGTCGAGAGTCACGGCCGCCCGGCCCCGATGAAATCCGAACGCGATCTTCTGGTGAGACCCAAAGACCCGAATCGTTGTTACTTGGCGTTCGCGAAGGCATGAGCCGGCTTATATCACAATCAAAATGTTACAGGCACATAGCCATAAACAGAATTTACGGCTACAATACGGTGACTTTACCCACTTTTTTACCGTTTAAGGTAATCAAACATGAGCGATCTGGATCTGATGCTGACCCTCACCCCCGAGGTGAGGGACAAACTGCAGAGCATTGCGACCCAGCTTGGTCGTACGGTGGAGGACTGTGTCCAACTGTCCGTCGCCGAGTTCCTCGAAAGCTGGGACGACTATATGCGCACGGTCGCGGAATTGGAAACCGGAGAAGAAGCCCGGCCGGTTCTGCGCGCGGTCAACGACTGACCGGACGACGGCGGGCAGCGCTGTTCCGCCCGGTCGACGGGCTAGTATCCCGTTGCCTGCGACCCGACCGGTTTGCCGGTCAACAGGCCGACCAGATGGGCGACAAGGCCCAGGATCAAAACCAGACAAAGCATCATTACGGGAATATAGGGGAACATCCGCACGTCACCGACCGACCGCGGACGCCGCTCCAGAAACCAACATAGGGCGAAGATCGCCGCCACAACGGCAAGGCTTATAAGAGTCGTGCCCAGATCCATGCGATCGTCCCCCGCGACTGTTCAATACCGCCTTTGCGTGATCACTCGATATATTCGCTCTGGTACACGCCCCAGAATTCGTCACGCTTCAACCAGCCCTGAATATTGTTGATTTCGACGCGACAATATTCTTTGCCGCGCGGACAGCTGAGCAACCGCCCCGTCACATTGGGGTCGACCAGAGCCAAGGGGACCGCTTTATCGTCCGGTTCGGCGCGCAACCGACGCTGCTGGCCGGTCACCACCACCATGCGCCTTGGCCACAGCATGCTCTGATGAACCCATCCCTCGGATCCCTGCCAGTCCCTGATTTTCCGCCAAGTCTCAAATTCGGCGATGACCTCGACGGGAAGATCGCGCCTGGAATAAATCCAATCGACCGGATAGCGCACTCCCGGACCGGTTCGCAGATTGACCTCATCGGATCGCAACGAGACGAACCGGGGCAGCGGCAGGCCGCTGTTCTCCGCGGCCGCCAGCGGCCAAGCCATGGCGAGGAGCGTCACCGAGATCGCAACGACGGCAAAGAGGCAACGGATCAGTCGTGCCATGGCTGGCATATCAAGGACCTTCATTTCGGTAAGGGAATATTTGCCAGGGTCCGACCGGTCGGTCAAGGCGGGCGAAGAAACGCCCCTGTCGCTTGGCTCTGTCGAAACCTCGGGGAATACCTTACTCTTCAAAAGTTATAGTCCTCTGGACAAGCGGGCCTGGTCTTGCTACAGCCTCTCAACTAAGAATGTCCAAGACAAGCGGAGGCTCCACGATGGCACCAAAGAAGCCGCTGGTTTTCGTCACCCGTAAGCTGCCCGACGCCATCGAAACGCGGATGATGGAGCTATTTGACGCCCGGTTGAACATTGACGACCGTCCCCTAACTAAATCGGAATTGATTGAAGCGGTAAAGACCGCCGATGTGCTGGTGCCGACGGTCACCGACCGTATCGACGCCGCGATTCTCTCGCATGCGGCTCCCTCTCTCCGCCTGATCGCCAACTTCGGCGCCGGCGTCGATCATATCGACTTGGCCAGCGCCCGGGAACGCGGCATTACCGTAACCAATACCCCCGACGTGCTGACCGAGGACACCGCCGATATGACCATGGCGCTGATCCTCGCCATACCGCGGCGGTTGGCAGAGGGGGAACGGCTGGTCCGGGCCGGGCGCTGGCAGGGATGGAGCCCGTCCTTCCTGTTGGGCCACCGTATCTGGGGAAAGCGGCTCGGCATCATCGGCATGGGGCGTATCGGACAGGCCGTCGCCCGACGCGCCAAAGGATTTGGTCTGTCGGTCCACTACCATAACCGCAAACGCCTCTATCCCGAACTCGAGCAGGAACTGGATGCCACCTACTGGGAAAGCCTTGACCAGATGCTGGCCCGCATGGACGTCATTTCCATCCACTGCCCGCACACGCCGGCCACCTACCATCTGCTGTCGGCCCGTCGCCTGAAACTGATGCAGCCGCATTCCTATCTGGTGAACACGGCGCGCGGCGAAGTGGTCGATGAAGCTGCGCTGACCCGCATGCTGCAAAAGCGGGAAATAGCCGGCGCCGGCCTTGACGTGTTTGAGCACGAGCCGGCGATCAACCCGAAATTGCTCGAAATGGAGAACGTCGTGCTGTTGCCGCATCTTGGCTCGGCAACGATCGAGGGCCGTGTCGACATGGGAGAAAAGGTGTTGATCAACATCAAGACCCATATCGACGGACATAATCCACCGGACCGGGTCCTGGCCAACCTGTTGTAATGCCGACGGCGATAAGGAGTGACTTATGACCGTTGCTCGGCGGCAAGCGCCGCCGGAACGGCGTCTTCGGGATACAAAAGAACATCGAACACAGCGAAGTCGATGACCCGCCGCCCATCGGGCAAAGTGCGAAAGATGTCGGCAAACTGCGCCCCCCAGACGACGTCCTCGGCCGTGTAGGCGTAGCGGGCATGTACTTCCTGCTGGAAGCCTTGATGATGGCCGGACAGCAGCACCATGACCTCGGATTGCGAATCGATCAGATCCTGACAGGCGATCCCGAAAAGCGGGCTCGTCTCGTCGACCCGGTGCATGACCGTCCAGGACAGCGAAAATACCGGCGTAAAGGAACGCACCAAACTCAGATCGTGCAGGCGCCGAAAGCTTTGCCCCTCGGCGGTTTTCTCCGACCGCATCAGAACCATATGCAGCCGCGCTTCGTGGATCTGGTCGTTGCGCTCATTGGCCAGCCGAAACATCAGGGTCGGCACACCATCGAACTTGGAAATGACCATACTGCGTGAAAAGCGGATTCCAGCGGTTGGACGGGTGAAGCGGGCGAACATCAGGGCTGCCGCCATGGCGATGCCGAACAGGCCGACACCGGCCTCGGCGGTGACCAGAACATTCGCCAGGGTGCTGATCGGCACCATCTTGCCGTAGCCGATGGTTGCCATGGTCTGTACGGAAAAGAAAAAGGCATCCTCGAACGACCCGGGACGGACATTCTCGACACCATTGCCGGATGCCAGATAGGCCAGCGCGAACAGGCTGTTGAGACCCAGATAGCTGCCGATCAACACGGCGGCGAAAACGGACCGCCGGGTGGTCAGCAGCCAGTGGTAAAGATCCCCGAGATGGGCGGCGCGCGCATTGACCCGTATCACTGCAGTGGTGCCGTCGATATTCATGATGCGGTTGGGTCGTACCGGACCATCCATCAGACGAGCATCCCCCTCATACGAAAACCATGGCGCCGCTGGCCGACGCGTCGGCGAGAAACGATACCAGTCCGCCCTGCGTCACCGGAACATCGGTTCGCAACGCTTTCGGGGTCAATCCCAGGGCCCGCAGCCCCATCTCGCAGACCATGACGGTACCGCCAAGCGCAACGCAGGCCGACAGCAACTCTTCGAAATTTCCCAGACCACGGGCCGTCAGCTCAGCATCGGCGGCCAGCGGGGAGAGCCCCTCCTCGGTGGCATGCAGTCGGCGCCATCCCGGCCCCTCGGCATCTTCGGCGAGCAAAGCGCGGGCCGCGCCCATCGTAAAGAACAGCGTCGCCTGACGATTGCTGGCCAAAGCCGCCGCCGCCATCGCCAATGCGTAGTGCACCTTGTCGAAACTTCCGGAAAACAAGACGAGCGACAGCTTTTCCGGCCCGCCGGGGCCATCGACCGGCGGCTCAGCCGCAGACATGAACGGTGCTTCCGTGAGCGGACAGATCGTGGATGGTGGGAGCCTTGCCGCACAGGGCGCAGGCGGGGTCGGCCGGCAGACGCAGTTTACGGATCGTCGTCGACAGGGCGTCGATAATCAACAGATGACCGGACAGGCTATCGCCGATACCAAGGATTTCCTTCAGAACCTCGGTCGCCTGCAGCGACCCCATGACACCAGCCATCGCGCCCAGGACGCCCGCCTGGGCGCAGGACGGCACGTCATCGTCGGGCGGCGGCGCGCTATAGAGGCATCGGTAGCAGGGTCCGCCCGCCTTGAACGTCGCCAACTGGCCGTCGAACCGCAGCACGGCGGCCGACACCAGGGTCTTTCCGGCCAGATGACAGGCGTCGTTAACCAGGAAGCGCGTCGGAAAGTTATCGCTGCCGTCAGCCACGATATCGTATCCAGCCACAAGATCCTGCGCATTGGCGGCGTCCAGACGCAGCTTGTGCGGCACAAGCGTCACATCAGGATTGATGGACGCCACGGCGGCCTTGGCGCTTTCGACCTTCGGCCAGCCAATGCGTTCGGTACTGTGCAGCACCTGCCGCTGCAGGTTGGTCAGGTCCACCTCGTCGTCGTCGACGACACCGATGGTCCCAATCCCGGCGGCCGCCAGATAAAGGATGAGAGGCGACCCCAACCCGCCCGCCCCGATGACCAGGACCTTGGCGCCGAGAAGCCGCGCCTGTCCAATGCCGCCGACTTCGGGAAGGATGATATGGCGTGCGTAACGCCTGATCTGATCTTCAGAAAAATCCATCGGTCAGTTGTAGCGGAATTCGGCTGGCGGAAAAAGCAGGAGCAGATCCCCCCTCGCGTGGAATCTGCCTCTTGCCGATATTTGCGTTCCCCGCCGTTCCCAGAAGACGATAGGTCAGGCGATGCCGTCGAACAGCGAGGTCGACAGATAGCGCTCAGCGAACGAGGGAATGATCGCCACGATCAATTTTCCGGTGTTCTCTGGACGGGCGCCCAGTTCCAAGGCCGCCGCCAAGGCGGCACCCGACGAGATACCGACCGGCACGCCCTCCAGCCGCGCCGATTTGCGGGCCATGGCGAAGGCGGTCTCGTTACTGATCGGCAAAATCTCATCGATCAGGGCGCGGTCGAAGACCGCTGGCACGAAACCGGCGCCAAGACCTTCAATCTTGTTCCGACCGGGGGCTCCGCCGGACAGGACCGGGCTGTCTTCCGGCTCGACGGCGACCAGCTTGACCCCGGGCTTGCGACCTTTCAACGTCTGGCCGATGCCCGTGATGGTCCCGCCGGTTCCGACGCCGGCCACCACGACATCGACCTTGCCCTCGGTGTCGGCCCAGATCTCCTCGGCGGTGGTCGCCGCGTGAATGGCCGGATTGGCAGGGTTTTCAAACTGCTGCAGAATCACCGCGTGGGGAATTTCCCTGGCCAGATCCTCGGCGCGCTTGACCGCCCCGGTCATGCCCTGGCGGGCTGGTGTGAGTTCAATCTCGGCACCGAGCAAAGCCAGCATTTTGCGGCGCTCGAGCGACATGCTTTCCGGCATGGTGATGATCAGACGATAGCCTTTGGCGGCGGCGACGAAGGCCAGCGCGATCCCGGTATTGCCCGACGTCGGTTCGATGATGACGGCGCCCGGCTTCAACTTCCCCGACTTTTCCGCCGCCTCGATCATCGCCAGACCGATCCGGTCCTTGACCGATGCCAAGGGATTGAAAAACTCCAGCTTGCCGACGATGTCGGCTTTGACGCCAGCGTCCGCCGCCAGTTTCTTGAACCGGACCAGAGGGGTCGAGCCGATTGTTTCGAGAACGCTGTCATAGATCCGGCCGCGATAGCCGGCCTTCGGAGCAACGGTCGAGATGGTCATTATCCCACCTCTTTATTATGTAAATTATTAGTTTGACACTCATAATTTGTGATTAGTCCTTAGCGGTCCAAAATTCAAATTGTAAAATCCATCAGCCGGTTGCCGCGAAATTTCGTCTCCCGCAACGGCAAGAGCCGATCCCACGTTCCATGGAATCGGCTCTTGTTTATGTCCCCCGGCCCTGTGCGCGCCTCTAAAAAGGACGATGCCTCAGGCGATACCTTCGAACAGCGCGGTTGACAGATAGCGCTCGGCGAACGAAGGAATGATCGCCACGATCAATTTTCCGGCGTTCTCCGGACGGGCGCCCAGTTCCAGGGCCGCCGCCAAGGCGGCACCCGACGAGATGCCAACCGGCACGCCTTCCAACCGCGCCGATTTGCGGGCCGTGGCGAATGCGGTCTCGTTACTGATCTGCAAAATCTCGTCGATCAGCTTACGGTCGAAGACACCTGGCACGAAACCGGCGCCGATGCCTTGGATCTTATGCGGGCCAGGGGCACCACCGGACAGGACGGGGCTGTCTTCCGGCTCGACGGCGACCAGCTTGACGCCGGGCTTGCGGCCCTTCAACGTCTGGCCGATGCCGGTGATGGTCCCGCCGGTTCCGACGCCGGCCACCACGATATCGACCTTGCCCTCGGTGTCGGCCCAGATCTCCTCGGCGGTGGTCGCCGCGTGAATGGCCGGGTTGGCCGGATTTTCAAACTGCTGCAGAATCACCGCGTGGGGAATTTCCTTGACGAGTTCCTCAGCGCGCTTGACGGCCCCGGTCATACCCTTGGGGGCGGGCGTAAGTTCGATCTCGGCACCGAGCAAAGCCAGCATTTTGCGGCGCTCGAGCGACATGCTTTCCGGCATGGTGAGGATCAGACGGTACCCCTTGGCGGCGGCGACGAAGGCCAGTGCAATCCCGGTGTTGCCCGACGTCGGTTCGATGATGACGGCGCCAGGCTTCAACTTTCCCGACTTTTCCGCCGCCTCGATCATCGCCAGACCGATCCGGTCCTTGACCGATGCCAAAGGATTGAAGAATTCCAGCTTGCCAACGATGTCGGCTTTGACGCCGGCGTCCGCCGCCAGTTTCTTGAACCGGACCAGAGGGGTCGAGCCGATTGTTTCGAGGACACTGTCATAGATCCGGCCGCGATAGCCGGCCTTCGGAGCAACGGTCGAGACGGTCATGATTTACCTCGTTATTGTGTAAATTATTAGTTGGACACACATAATCCGTGTTTAACCCCTGGACACCGAAAATTCAAATTGTAAAATCCATCTTCTGGGTCACTTCGCTGACGATTCCCGTTTGGTAGGCCTTCATGCATAAATCATCGATGGAAATGCCATCGAGACGCTTCATGATCTCCTCCTGCAGGTCCGTCCACATCGGGCGAATCACCTCTTTGCCCAATTCCGACGAGGGCAGTTCCTCGGCCGTTTCTTCCGAGGCTTCAAGCGCTCGGACCACGCGGACAATTTCACCGACCGAGATGCGCCGGCGCTCGCGCGCCAGTCGATAACCGCCACGCGGCCCACGCACGCCGGTCAGAACGCCCGAACGAACCAACTGTTGCAACGTCTGTTCGAGATAGCGCCGGGGAATCCCCTGCCGACGGGTGATTTCGCGACTTTGTACAGGCTCGCCACCCGCATGATAGGCGATGTCGAGCACAGCCTCGATGGCGAACAACATTTTCTTCGAAGGTCTCAGCATGAAGTCGTCCCTTTTTCGCTCTCGATAAATCGAAAAACCATCGGCCGGGCGCCTCCGTTCCCCATTAGGCCTTTGGTCCGGTCACACCGGTTGATCCGAACCCACCCTCACCACGAACACTTTCGGGCAGATCCGTACACTCCTGCCATGACACGTGAGCCACCGGCGCCACGACCATTTGGGCGATCCGGAGCCCGCGAGTGACCGTGAAGGACGCCGACCCATGGTTGATCAGGATCACTTTTATTTCCCCCCGGTAATCGGCATCGATGGTTCCCGGACTATTGAGCACCGTCACGCCTTGCTTGGCAGCCAAACCGGAACGGGGTCGAATCTGCGCCTCGTGATCGGCGGGCAAGGCGATTCTGAGGCCGGTGGGAATGAGGGCGTGATGGCCGGGCAGCAACACCACATCGGCCTCCACCGCGGCCGCCAGATCGAGACCGGCCGCCTGGTCGCTCTCGTAGCGCGGAAGCGGCAAATCGCGGGCATGGTCAAGGCGTTCAATAAGCACGGGTACGGTCGCCATCAGTCGCGTTCCCCCAGCAAGGCGGCGATGCGATCCGCCAGGCGGCCCGCAACTTCGGTCTTTGACAGAGACGGCCAAGTCTCCACACCATCGGCACCGACCAGATGCACCTGATTGGCATCGCCTCCGAACGTCCCGGTCGCCGCCGAGACGTCATTGGCGACGATCAAATCGCACCCTTTGCGGACCAGCTTGGCCCGCGCGTGGTCGATCAGGTCCTGTGTTTCGGCGGCGAAACCGATCACCAGTTTGGGGCGCCCCGGTCCAGCTTCGGCCAGCGTCGCCAGAATGTCGGGATTGAGCGTCATTTCGAAAACCGGAGGCGCTCCCCCGGCACTCTTTTTGGTTTTTTGAGCAGCCGGCGTAGCGACACGCCAATCGGCGACCGCCGCCGCACAAACCGCCACGTCGGCCGGCAGGGCCGTCTGGCAGGCGGCCAGCATCTCGACCGCCGTCTCCACTTTGACGACCTGAACACCGGCCGGATCGGGCAACGCCGCCGGACCGCTGACCAGCGTCACCGAGGCGCCCAGCCGGGAAAGAGCGGCGGCAATGGCATGGCCCTGTTTTCCCGACGAACGGTTACCGATATAACGAACCGGATCGATCGGCTCGAATGTCGGCCCCGAGGTCACCAGGGCGCGGCGGCCCGTCAGCGGGCCACCACCACCCAGCGCCGTGGCGATGGCATCGAGGATCAGTGGCACCTCCGCCAGGCGGCCTGCCCCTTCTTCGCCGCAGGCCATCTCGCCCGTTCCAGGACCGACCTGGAAGACGCCACGGTTTCTGAGAATGGCGAGATTGGCCTGTGTCGCCGGGTGATTCCACATCACCACATTCATGGCGGGGGCCAGCAGAATCGGTTTGTCGGATGCCAATAGCAGAGTGGATGCCAGATCGTCGGCCAAACCATGAGCCATCTTGGCAATCAGGTTGGCCGTTGCCGGCGCCACCACCAACAGATCGGACTCGCGGCTGGCGCGGATGTGACTCATCCCGAAATCATCGGTGAGAGCGAAAAGGTCCTCGAAGACCGGCTGCTCGGACAACGCGGCAAGGGCCATCGGTGTAACGAAATGCGACCCGGCTTTGGTCAGCACACATCGTACCTGGGCACCCCGTTCGCGCAAGCGGCGGATCAGATCGAGACATTTGTAGGCGGCTATCCCGCCGGCAATCACCAGCAGAATGTGCCTTCCGGCAAGTGTCACTGGAAAATCCTCACGAATTACGAAGTAAGAGTGTGGTTAAGTTAAGCGCCCCACCGTCTTGGCGCAAGAGGGATCACGGGCCCTCAACCGAAATGCCTGGCGGCACCATCGATGATGTGAAAGGAGCGGGACGCGAAGCGCCCTAATGCTGCGGCGAGGTGATGGGAGCGCAGTTGCTGCGGCCCGACATGACACAATCCTGAAGATGGGCCATGTCCTTCAACTTGATTGCCAGAAAATAACCGCCAATGACCAAGAGAACGGTCACCGCGACGAGAACCAGACCCGAGGGTCCGCCGCCGTCTCGGGATTCCCCGCGACGACGCTCTTCGTCTTTTCCGGTGGAAACGTCGGGGACATCGTCGGACATGATTGCCTACTGATGCAGGAACAGAGCGGCGGCCAGGACGGCCACCAGCACCCAGGGAAGCCAAGTCGGGAACAACCCGGACCGGCGTCCACCGCCCTGCAGGGATTTTAACGAGTCGGGATGCAGCCTGAGCCCCCCATGACGTAGCGCCTCGACGGTCTTTTCGGCGTGGGAGACCAACCGGGGCAGGCTTTCCAGCGACGCCACCACGGCTCCCACCGAATCGCGGACCCGGGCTTGCGGTCCGAGATTGGCGGCCATCCACTGTTCGATGAGAGGTCTCGCCAACTGCCACATATTGATGTGAGGGTCGAGATGCCGTCCAACGCCTTCGGCCACCAGCATGCTCTTTTGCAGCAGTAGAAGTTGCGGTTGAACCTCCATGGCGAAGGTATCGGTGACTTGAAACAATTGGCCGAGCAAGCGGGCGATCGAAATTTCGTGCAGCGGCCGGCCGAGGATCGGTTCCGCAAAAGACCGGCAGGCCTGACTGAACGCATCGACCGATTTGTCGGGAGCCACATAGCCGGCTTCGAAATGAACTTCGGCGACGCGACGATAATTGCCGTTCAGGAATCCGATCAGCATCTCGCCGAGAAACCGTCGCGTCTGTTTGTCGACCCGGCCGGTGATCCCGAAATCGACAGCGATCAATTGGCCGTCGTCGCCGACGAACAGATTGCCGGGATGCATGTCAGCGTGGAAAAAGCCGTCGCGGAAAACCATGTTGAAGAAGGCGTCCGCCGCCTTTTCGACGATCGCCACGAGATCATGGCCGGCGGCCTTCAAAGCGTCCACCTCATCGATGGAAATGCCGTGGATGCGTTCCAGCGTCAGAACCCGCCGGGCCGTCCGCTGCCAATCGATCGAGGGAATGGTAAACGTCGGATCATCGGCGAAATTCTCGGCCATTTCGGCGGCGGCGGCGGCCTCGAAGCGCAGGTCCATTTCCAGAGTGACGGAGTCTTCGAAGGCCTTGACCGAATCGACGAAACGAAGACGGCGAAGCGACGGCAGCAGACGCTCGATCCCCTTGGCCAACCAATAGAAAAGTGCGATGTCACGGGCGAATTTGGTTTCGACGCCAGGCCGCAAAACCTTGACCGCCACTTCTTCGCCGCTGCTGGTGATGGCGAAATGCACCTGGGCGATCGACGCCGCAGCGACCGGCTCGTCGGTGAAGCTTTGAAAGAGCACCTCGATCGGCTGGCCCAGTTCGGCCGCGATGATGGCGCGCGCCTCGGCCGCTGGAAACGGCGGCACACGGTCCTGCAGCTCGGAAAGATCCTCGGCCACCTGGTCGCCGACGAGATCGGACCTCGTCGACAAGGCCTGTCCGAACTTGACGAAGGTTGGACCAAGGGCCTGCAAAGCCGACGCCAGACGTTGCCCCGGCCTCAGGCTGGCAAAGCGGCGATCGGCGAACAAATGCAGAAACCGCGCCAACAGGCGTCCGCCATCGCTGACCTCAAGCAGGAACAAGGCGTCATGACGGGTCAGCGCGCGACCGATGGTGGCAAGGCGCAGCAGATTGCGGATAGCTCGAAACATAGCGGTTAAAGCCGCCAACCGGAGTGCAGGGCGGCGATACCACCCGACAGGTTGCGGTATTTCACCTGTTCGAGACCGGCCTCTTCCATCAGACGAACCAGCTCCTGCTGCGGCGGGAAGCGACGGATGCTTTCCACCAGATATTGATAGGCCTCGCGGTTGCCGGCGATCATGGCGCCGACACGCGGCAGAACACTAAAGGAATAGCGGTCATAGAGCGCCCTGAGGGGAGCCAGCACGACCTGGCTGAATTCCAGGCAGAGAAACCGCCCGCCGGGCCGAAGGACACGACGGGCCTCGGCCAGAGCCTCTCCGATGTGAGTGACGTTCCTCAGACAAAAGGCGATCGTATAGGCATCGACAGACCGATCCGGCAACGGCAGGCGCTCCGCGTCGCCGCAGACCCAGGTGATCGCTTCCACAAGGTTGCGGTCAATCGACCGGTCCCGGCCGACGGCAAGCATCTGCTGGTTGATGTCGCAAACAGTCACCGGACCGCCGCCATGGGCGCGGAATCTAAAGGCTATGTCGCCGGTACCGCCGCCAACGTCGAGCAGAGTCATGTCCGATCGCGGATGCAGCCAGTCGATCAGGCTGTTTTTCCATAGGCGATGGATGCCGACGCTCATCACGTCGTTCATCAGATCGTACCGGGTCGCGACATCGTCGAACACGGCACGAACCAGGGTTTCCTTTTCCTCTTCTCGGACGGTTCGGAAACCGAAATGTGTGGTCGCCTCGGCCTGGCCGGGATCAGTACTATTGCTCATGGCGCGGCAGGATAGCCGAAGCGTCGGCGCGGCGCCACAAGGGTTGTTGATTGTTCGTACACTCGCGGCAGGTCGCGCCGGAGCCAGAGCGCCCGGCTCATTGCCGTCTTCGATGAGCCCTTGGCACGACTTGTAAACGCCCCCGGAACAGACCATCTTCGCGGTCATGCCTGAATTGCCTGAAGTCGAAACCGTATGCCGGGGCTTGGCCGAGGCGTTGCAAGGTCGCCTTCTCGTCCGAGCCGCCACTTTTCGAGCCGATCTGCGGCGACCCTTTCCGCCAGCCTTCGCCGAACGGCTGCAGGGGCGGCGAATCGAAACGATCGCCAGACGCGCCAAATATATGACGCTGTACCTCGACGACGGTTGGGTCTGGCTGATCCATCTCGGAATGTCGGGACGGATGCTGATCGGGCCGGCCGACGACGCCCCGCCCGGCAAGCACGACCATGTTCTGGTGGAAACCGACCAGGGGCGGCGCGTCACCTATAACGATGCCCGCCGCTTCGGTCTGATGGATCTGTTTCCGGCCGCCGACATGAGCAACCATCCGCTGCTCAAGGGGCTGGGGCCGGAACCGCTGGACGATGCTTTCACGCCGGCAGTTCTTTCACGGGCCTTGGTCGGCAAGTCCGGCCCGATCAAAACGGTGTTGCTTGATCAAACGGTCGTCGCCGGCATCGGCAATATCTATGCGAGCGAGTCGTTGTTTCGCGCCAGGATCTTGCCCGACCGACCTGCGGAAACCATCACCGGGAAGCAGTCGGAACGCCTGGTCAAGGCAATCAAGTCGGTCCTGACGGAGGCCATCGCGGCGGGCGGCAGCAGTCTGCGCGACCATCGCCGTCCCAATGGCGAGCTCGGGTACTTCCAGCACGCCTTCGCCGTCTACGACCGGGAAGGCGAGCCCTGCCCCGGCTGCACATGCGCCGAGGGCGTTCGCCGCATCGTGCAGGCCGGCCGCTCGACGTTCTTTTGCGCCAAAAGGCAGAAATAATATTTTCCTCAAGCGCCGGGCGCC
>JARLJB010000181.1 GCA_031291415.1 Telmatospirillum sp. | reverse complement strand
TCTCGAGCATGCCCGCCGATCAACTGCTCGGCGCCTTTCGCCAGAATTTGGTCGGGAGTACTTGGCAATCGGTTGATTCTGTCAAATGGCGGTACGATCAAAAGGCCGAAGCCAGCGTGCTGTCGATCAGCGGCACCTTGAAACTCGATTGGGAGGATGATGGCAATGGCGCACGATCGCTTGCGCTTCCGGGTGGCGGCTTCAATCCGCCGGAACGACGCGGCCGGGCGCCCGATCAGAACCAGGATCTGCCCTATTACAACAAGCCAGGATTCGATTGCAACGTCACGACGGTCAGGCTGCCCGCCGCTACCCGCTCCGGGCAGTGGGCATCAAAGCCCGGATTCGATACCCACATGTTCGGACAGAACTACTATCGGGCGTTCGCGCTGAATGATGGCGTCATCCGCATGATCCGCGGCTTTCGCGTCGAGCAAGACGAAGTCGATGCCGCAACGGCCCAAAAAGATAATGACCGTATCGCCGCCTTCGACAATAGTATGGGATATATATTTTTCGATCCGGCGGGTCAGACAAGTCCGATCCCCAGCAGCCCGAACGTGCCCGCCACCTATGACATAGATTGGACCGCCGACAACGTGCCCTGCTTGGCTGCGGCGCCTCAGGGACAAAACGGATGAGCGCCGAAAGGCCGTCCCCCTACCGGCTTGTTCGGCGATGGCCTACGCCATCGCGCTCGGTGCGCTTCCCCGTACGTCCTGCGCCGATCAGTTCTTCGGGCTGCCGGGAAGTCAGGGGCCGGTATGCCCAGCCCAGCAGGCCTGTTGGCGCTGTGGGAGTCTTGCGCAAAAGGCCCCCATTGCGTTTCTGTTCCCGTGGGCATTCTGATCAATCGCCGAATCCACTTGCGCCGATAGCGAGCCGGCAAGACGCCCCATCCGTGCGTCAAACCAAATCCGCAGGAACATCCGGATAGGCCGTTTCGACCGAGCCGAGCGCGTCGCGCAACGGGCCGAGGTAGGGTTCGAACTGTTTCCAGTGGTCGATGCCGCCGGTGAAGATCGGTTGGCGCACTTGTTCCGAGCTGGCTGTACGGACGGCGCGGCGGTTGCGGTAAAAGGACAGGCACTCTTCTTCGAACGGCACGCCGACGTGATCGAGCAGGCGGCGCACTTCGCCTTCGGTGTCGGCGACCATGCGTTCGTAGATCACGCGGTGCACCGCGCCGGGGGCTTCGCGGTCGAATGCCGCCATTTGCGCCACATAGCCGCGATAGTACCGGCCGATTTCCGCAAGATCATAAGTAAACAACTGGCCCCGCGCGAAAAACTGCTTCCACCCGGAAAAGCAGCATCCCATCGGATGGCGCCGCGCATCGATGATCGTCGCATTGGGCAGGATCAGGCGGATCAGCCCGACATACATCCAGTTGTTGGGCATCTTGTCGATGAAGCGCGGCTTGCCCTCTTTGCGGTGGACGCGCGTGCGATCGAGGTATTCTTCGCCCAGCCGCGCCAGATCGGCGGCGGGGAGCG
>JARLJB010000180.1 GCA_031291415.1 Telmatospirillum sp. | reverse complement strand
TTCGACGTCACGCAAAACAAGCTCTATGGCTCGGGCTGCAACTTCGTGCCGTCAAACGGTGGCATGGGCGCAGTCTTCCTCGCGCAAGCCGAGCGCGGCCTGATCAAGGTCGACGATCACATCGTGGACATCCCGCTCGCCCCCGACGCCACCCCCCTGCCGCAAGGCGCCCACACCCACTACGCAGGCCCGCTCTACAGCGCCCGCCTGACCCCGGTGCCGGGCGGCAAGCCCAAGACCATGGGCGTCATCGCCGTATTCCCCGCCCACCTCGTCATCTTCGACGCCAAGCGCCAACCCATCTACGACGCCACCGGCGACGCCCAATGCAAGCCGATGTAGCTGCGGTCCTCGATGAAGTCGGGCGGCGTGTCGTTGTTGGCCATGGGGCGGAAGGGCTCGCATTGGCTTCTACCGGGCTGGCAGCTTTGTGTTTTGGGAACGAGATAGCTGACGTTCGGCACGCCCGTTTCGCCGACATAATCCCGGCCCTCGAACTTCGGTCCCTGACCTCTGAACCTGTCGTCTTTCCGGGCTTGATTCCTGCGGCATTCGCACTTCGCGATTTCAATGTTGCTATTCAATAATATCAATTAAATTCGCTCATCCTGAGCGAAAATTTACAATACCTCAATATCTTGCGCCTGTTTCTGGGCGGCTTTCCTTCGGGTAGCCCAGTGTCGGGCACTTGCCCCTGACGGCGATGCCGGTCTGGCATCTCTGTCAGAAATCATCTCTCAAACCCAGATGTGTGAATGGCGTAGGGCCTTGACGCGGTAACCCACTTTTGGGCGTATGAATTACGTATAGTGGCCCCGGAATTCCCCGGAATTCCACGCGATTATAGAAATTCATCGCAAGGACGGCGACAAACAGATCAGGATCCACGGAAAAACCTTCCGTAAGTTGAAAAATCACCTCTAGATAACGAAACTGCAAAACGCCTATCATAAGGGTTTGTCGGATAATTTAAGGGAGGCTCTGGTGACTGGCCCATCCAACGCATCTGTTTATCCAGGCCTTCGCTGACTGGCTCATCTGTTTTTTCAAGGATAACAGACTTAAATCTGTACCCAGCGCCAAAGCTTTTAGATAAATTATCCGGATCGACTTCCTCGACAGTAGCGGTATCATTGATATTCCGGAATCGCACCATGGTTGGATAGCCTGATTCAGTTCCGATGCCGCCGACAACTTTCCGATCGCGTGACACAACCTGAGGGCCTTTGAGTGCCATCGCCAATTGATATTGCCGATATTCCGGTGATTTTTCCAAACTAAGATCACCATCAAAAGGCTGCTGCGGGATAAGATATTGATAGGCCTTCAAGGCCCATGCCCGATCGGTTTTCGAGGTCAACAGTGCAAACATCTTGCGATCGCCGGGCAGGTCAACGACAACTGCTTGCCCTTTGAACTCGCCAGGCAGAACGCTGATTTCATGGCCAAAAGCCCTCTTGACCATCCGTACTTCGATCACGCTGGACCCGGTGCGAATGCCCTCTGGTGTCTCTACCACCACCGTTTCCTTGTAGCGATAGGGCGGATAAACCGTGCCATCGCACCCTTGCAGCATCAGCGTACCGCCAAATGCGAATGCCAAGATTTGGGTAAAACGCCCTGCCAAAGCCAATCGATGCCTGCCCATTTGCTCCGCGCGCAATGGCACCCCGAATTCATCGCAAGGCCGTTCTCTTTCCGAATCCACTAACCAGCCTCCGAATGCGCACCTTACACGATAAGGCCAATACCCGGCTTGGCAACGGCGATGGAATTCCGGGGCCAGCATACGGATGGAATTCCGGGGCCAGCATACGGAATTGACGCTTGTGCCCGCTTCCGGGGTACGCTCGCAGGCCGGTTAATGGTCAATATAAGGCGCGAAATAAGGCGCGAACCGGCCCAAGGGAACGCAACCCGTGCCTATATCCCCTTCGTCATGCCGGACTTGATCCCATAGCTGTCCGGCATGACGAATATGCGCGGGGCAGTATACGGAATTGGCGCTGGTCTATGTTGTTGGGCTACGGCCTCAGTCCGTGCCTTCGGGATTTCGGGTGCGGACCATGGCGCGGCTGGTCATGCTCATGACCATCACGCCGTCCTGGTTGAAGACGCGGGTTGCGGCGCGGAAGAGGCCGCGGTCGGGTTTGGTCTTGCTGCGGCGTTTTTCGAGCAGTTCGATTTCGACACTCAGCGTGTCGCCGGGGTAGACCGGGCGCAGCCAGCGCAGATCGTCGACGCCGGGGGAGCCGAGGCCTTGGTGGCCGGTATTCTTGTGGTTTTCGACCAGCATCGCCATCGTCATGGCGCAAGTGTGCCAGCCGCTGGC
>JARLJB010000179.1 GCA_031291415.1 Telmatospirillum sp. | reverse complement strand
GCGTTGCGCCGCAAGATCGGACCCGCGCCAGCCGTAGGCGCGCGACCGGAAGCGGGCCGTGAAGGACCATCGTGCGGTTTTCTGAGGTTTGGCGGAAGGCTGTGTCATCGAGAACTCGGCATAAGGTGTGGGCTCACTCGTGGCAGGCCAGACCGGGAAATTCAACGCTAATCCTTTCGACTGGAGCGAATCGGGTCAAGCCAAACGTCCGCAACACTTCTTGAATTTCTTCCCGCTGCCACAGGGACAAGCATCGTTCCTTTGTCACCCCGACGGCCAAAATCGCCATCTGGAGCCATGGATTCCCGCCGCATCCGCCAGAATGTGGCGATGGCCAAGATCGATGCGGGAATACCGGCCGCCTGAGCCGCGTTGCAGCGCCATACGCTTTCAGTAAAATCAACGGCTTATACGTCCTCTGGCGCCACCCGATTCATCCACGGCACCAATCAAGAGGCAAAAAATGATGTGCAGACAAGGACTTGCGGCCATCCCTCTGGAGGATGGCGCCACTGCTTCATCTTGCCTTACAGCGCCTTTGATCGACCTTCCGTCCCATTCACGCTCACCTACGACCTGACGGCGGAGCCGGATGCTAGTCAATCCCGCTCGTGAAAAAGACGGGACTCTGTTCCGGTCGACGGTTTCATCTTCAAGGGAACGGCGAATTCGGCCATACTGGACGAGTTTTCGGATGTTCGATGGACACTAGCGATGGGACAAGAATTGGCCGTTTTCCCGACCGAGTTGCTGGACTCCGTCGTTGCTTATTACCAGCCGCACAAGGTCATCTTGTTCGGGTCTCGCGCTAGAGGAGATGCGAATGCGGACAGCGACTATGACTTGTTCGTGGTCGTAGACGATAGCCTGCCTTCAGAGCAGCTATCCTGGCGCGGCAAGTACGAAGCTCGTAAGGGCTATCATCGGGCTGTCGATATCGTGACGTGCCGGGCGTCGGTTTTTGACCGGAAAAGGACGGTGGTGGGATCATTGTCCCATGTCGCTGACCAGGAAGGTACTGTGGTCTATGAGCGCCACTGACCCGAAAGCCGCTTGGGAGGAGGCCCGGAACTGGTTCGAAGTTGCTTCCGAGGATCTTCGGGTGACCAATGCCTGCTTGAGATTGACGCCGCCGTCGTTGGGAAATGCGGCATACCATTGCCAACAGGCGGCCGAGAAGGTGATCAAGGGGTTGCTCGTCGGATCGGGGGTAAGCTTTCGCAAGGTCCACGATCTTGACGAACTGGCCGGCCTGGCCAGTCCGCTCTATCCGCCGCTGGCAACGGATCTGGACCAGTGTCGCCGTTATTCGGCGTGGGCAACCGACTACAGGTATCCGCCCGAGGATGAAGCTGTTCCTCCGGCTTGCCAGGATATTGAAGAGGCTGTGACGATTTTGCAGCGTCTGCTGTCCGGTGC
>JARLJB010000028.1 GCA_031291415.1 Telmatospirillum sp. | reverse complement strand
TCGTCGTCGGCGTTGTAGCCGAACGAGCCGGAGCTGATGCCGCTCAGCGACGAGTTCTCCGACAATCTGTTGCCAACCGGATCGAGGCTGTATGCCACGCTGCCGTTGACTTTGGCCGGATCGGCGCTGACGGTTTCGTTGGTGAGCCGGTAGATGCCGTCGTAGCTCCAGTTGAGGGTGCGGTTGTTGAGTTCGTTGGCGCTGGTCAGGTTGCCCGTAGGCCCGCGCTGATAGGTGTAGCCAGACATCTGCGAGGCCATCGCCGTGACCCGGTTCAGCGAATCGTAGTGGAAGATGGACTGGATTCCGTTGGCATATGTCGCTGTGGTTAGATTGCTAGCCGGGTCGTAGGCGTAATTCGTGGTCGACCCAAGAAGGTTGTCCGTGACCGCGCTCAGACGGTTCAGCGCGTCGTAGCCATAGCTGGCCGAGGCGCCATTCGGGTTGGAGGATGCAATCGAGGCCACGTGTCCCGCCGCGTCATAAGTGTAACTCAGAGTTCCTTCCGGCGTGGCCTTGGCGGTCAGGCGGTCCAGCGCGTCGTACGAGTAGTTCACGGTTCCGTCGCCGGCTGTTGAGGTGAGGTACTTGCCGGTAGGCGTATAGGTGAAGCTGACCACCGGTTCGCCCGGCGTGGTGCGGCTCAGCAGACGGTTGAGGGCGTCGTAGGTGTACGTGGTGGTGACACCGTTGAAGTGGGTGAGCGAAACCAGGTTGCCTGCCGCGTCGTACTGGCGCGTCTCGGTCCGCGCGCCATCGGGCAGAGTCTTCAATATGGGCTGCATGAGCAGATCGTAGGAATTCTGCGTCGTGTGCAGATTCTCATCCGTCAGGCCAGCCAGGTTGCCGAGCTTGTCGTAGCTGTAGGAGTTGGTGTTGTTCGACGGGTTGGGATGGTTGAGCTGGACGACGGTCTTCAACTGGTTGGCGGCGTCGTAGGTGTACTGGACGACGTTGCCGGCCTGATCCGTAACACTGGCTAGGTTGCCCGGTCCATCGTAGGTATTGGTGACCGTGGTCGCATCCGGGTAGATTGTCCTCACCAGGCGCTTGCGGGCGTCGTACTGATACTGCGTCGTGTTGCTATTGCCATCGGTCTGCGAGATGCGATTGCCGGCATCGTCGTACGCATAGGCGAAGTTGCCGTTGACGCCCGAGATGGCGATGAGGTGGCCGGCTCCATCGTAGGTATACGTGGTGGTGTGACCCAGCGCATCGGTCTCGTCCGTCTTGCGCCCGGCGGCGTCGTAGGCATAGATCGTGGTGCTGGCATTCGACGTGCCATAGCCGCGAGTGACCGAGACCTGGCGGCCGGCGAGATCGTAGACGTGACGCGTGACATTCCCGTTCTGATCGGTTTCATTGATCACGTTGTTGCGGAAGTCATACGTCTTGCCCGACGTGGTTGCGGTCGGATACGTAGTAAGGATGAGCCGGTTGAGCGCGTCGTAGGTGTAGCTGGTTATGTTGCCGCGAGCGTCCGTGTCGGAGAGCTTGTTGCCGTTGGCGTCGAAGGTCGAGCTGGTGGTACGGCCGAGTGGCGCCGCGGTCTGGGTTAGATTGCCCAATGTATCGTACTGATAATTGGTAGTGGAGGCGGACCCGCCGACAGACGAAGTAGGCGTCGGCTCGGTCATCGTAATCTTGTGGCCGAGCGTGTCGTAGGTATAGGAAGTGGTGCGTCCGAGCGCGTCGGTTCTGCCGGCCATGTTGCCGTTGGCGTCGTAGACGAACTGGCTTGCCTTTGCCGGGTTTGCTGTGATGTCGAAGCCGATGGCTCCGGCCTGTAGAGTTTGGTTGGTGTTGAAGAGGAAGCTGGCCAGT
>JARLJB010000178.1 GCA_031291415.1 Telmatospirillum sp. | reverse complement strand
GCTGCCGGAAGGCACCGAGATGGTGATGCCGGGCGACAATATATCGATGGTCGTGACGCTGATCGCGCCGATTGCCATGGACGAAGGGCTGCGCTTCGCTATTCGCGAAGGTGGTCGTACGGTCGGCGCCGGCGTGGTTGCGTCCATCATCGAGTAAGTATATAACGCGTGGCTCCGCCCAGTCGGAAGACCGGGCGGAGCCATTCGGACCTATCCACCGCCGCCGCCCCTTAAGGGAGCGGCGGCGTGCGGGTCTAGGAGTGTAGCTCAACTGGTAGAGCACCGGTCTCCAAAACCGGGGGCTGGGGGTTCGAGCCCCTCCACTCCTGCCATCCTTGGCAAGGTCCCGGCGACGAATTGAAAAAAGCCGCGCAGGTAAACGAGTAGTTATGGCAAAGATCAACCCGGGTCTATTTTTACGCCAGGTGCGGCAGGAAGTCGCCAAGGTGACTTGGCCGTCGCGTAAGGAAACTACCATTTCTACGGGAATGGTGTTTCTGATGGTGGTGCTTGCCTCTGTCTTTTTCCTGCTTGTTGATCAATTTTTCGCCTGGGCTGTAAAACTGATTTTTGGGCTGGGAGCCTGACCATGGCCCACCGCTGGTATGTGCTTCACGTTTATTCGGGATTCGAGAAGAAGGTCGCCCAATCGATCCGCGAGCAGGCCGAACAGAAGGGCTTGGCTGAGCGGTTCGAGCAAATCCTGGTGCCGGTCGAAGAGGTGGTCGAGGTTCGTCGTGGCGCCAAGGTCAATACCGAGCGGAAGTTTTTCCCCGGGTATGTCCTGTTGAAGATGGATCTCAACGACGAGTCCTGGCATCTGGTGAAAAATACACCAAAGGTGACCGGATTCCTGGGAGGGCAGGGACGCCCCTCACCGATCAGCGACGCCGAAGCCGAGCGCATCATGAAACAGGTGCAGGAAGGTATCGAGCGTCCGAAGCCGTCAATCACCTTCGAGGTTGGTGAGCAGGTCCGCGTGTCCGATGGTCCTTTCACATCGTTCAACGGCATGGTCGAAGAAGTGGACGAAGAGAAGGCTCGCCTCAAGGTCGCAGTATCGATCTTCGGTCGTTCGACCCCCGTCGAATTGGAATACTCGCAAGTCGAGAAATTATAAGGAATTCGGCCTGTCGCCGGTGCCCCTCGAAGGGGTGCTGGAGGCGTGGCCGTTCATCGTCACCGACGCACACCGGGGTGTGGGTGGCTTGTAAAGGCGGGAGGTCAGCCATGGCCGTACCGCCAACCCGGATGACATGAACCGAGGTAAAAAATGGCAAAGAAAATCGTCGGCTTTATTAAGCTGCAAGTACCGGCAGGCAAGGCCAATCCTTCGCCGCCGATTGGTCCGGCGCTCGGCCAGCGCGGCCTGAACATCATGGAATTCTGCAAGGCGTTCAACGCCCAGACTCAGGGGTTGGAGCCTGGCATGCCGATTCCGGTGGTGATCACCGCCTACGCCGATCGCACCTTCTCCTTCATCACCAAGACTCCGCCGGTCAGCTATTTCCTGAAAAAGGCAGCCAATCTGCAGAAGGGGTCGCAGACTCCCGGCAAGGGCTTCGTCGGCAAGGTGACGATGGCGCAGATCCGCGAGATCGCCGAGAAGAAGATGCAGGATCTGAACGCCAATGACGTCGAGTCGGCTTCGGCCATGCTCGTCGGGTCGGCGCGGTCCATGGGCCTTCAGGTAGTGGAGTAAGACGATGTCGCAAGGTAAGCGCCTGAAGACCGCCTATGCGGGGATCGATCGCACAAAGTTCTATCCCCTCGCCGAGGCCGTGAAGATCATCAAGACCGGTGCCGTCGCCAAGTTCGACGAAACCATCGAGATCGCCCTCAATCTCGGTATCGATCCGCGCCATGCCGACCAGATGGTCCGCGGCGTGGTCGATCTGCCGAACGGAACCGGCAAGACCATTCGCGTCGCCGTTTTCGCCAAGGGTGCCAAGGCCGATGAAGCCAAGGCCGCCGGTGCCGATTTGGTTGGCGCCGAGGACTTGGCCGAAGAGGTTCAGGCTGGCAAGATGGATTTCGACCGCTGCATCGCCTCGCCGGACATGATGGGCTTGGTCGGCCGGTTGGGTAAGGTCCTGGGCCCACGCGGCCTGATGCCGAACCCGAAGCTCGGCACGGTTACGCCGAACGTCGCTGAAGCCGTCAAAGCCGCCAAGGGCGGGCAGGTGCAGTTCCGTGCCGAAAAGGCCGGTCTGGTGCATGCCGGCGTTGGCAAGGCAAGCTTCAGCGAGGAAGCTCTGGCTGCCAATATCAAGGCATTCGTCGACGCGATCAACAAAGCCAGGCCAGCCGGTGCCAAGGGCACCTATCTGGAGAAGGTGTCGATCAGCTCGACCATGGGCGCCGGTGTCAAGCTCGACATCGCCAGCCTGGACTGACGATTTTAAGGACTCCGGGACCGGCTCGTCGAGAGAGGAGCCGGTCCCGGGATCTAGGAAGTTTCCCGTCCCCGCTTCGGTGGGGCGGGTGAGTACCCTGTCCGAGACTGCAGGTGCCGCCGGTTCGCCGGGGGCTTGAAGGGAAACCGCCCGCATAGACAGAGTTGAAACCGTTTCCTCCAGTCTTCCTCCGGGAAGATCGGCCACGGCTTGAATTCTGGGACAGGCCAACCGGTGCCGCTTCAGCGAGCGGGGGTTAGCCTCGTTCGGTGATGTGGAACCAAGGCAAAGTTGCCGTTCGGCTTGATGCCGATCGGCGCTTTTACGGAGACCAACGTGGACCGCAAAGAAAAATCTGAGCTGGTCGCAGCGTTGCACGAAAAGTTCGTCGAGGCCGGTGCGGTCGTCGTCGCTCATAACAATGGGCTGACGGTTGCCGAAATCACCGCTCTTCGCCGGAAGGTTCGTGCAGCTGGTGCCGGCTTCAAGGTGACGAAAAACCGGCTCACGCGTCTCGCCCTGGCGGGTACGACGTTCGAAGGCATTGGCGATCTGTTTACTGGTCCTACGGCGATAGCCTATTCCAAGGATCCAGTGGCGGCCGCCAAGGCTGTCGCGGACTTCGCAAAGGCCAACGAGAAGCTCGTCATTTTGGGCGGAGCTCTGGGAAGCAACGTGTTGAGTGTGGAAGGCGTCAAAGCGCTTGCCACCTTGCCGTCGCTCGACGAGTTGCGCGCCAAGCTGTTGAGCATGCTCCAAACCCCCGCCACGCGTATCGCCGGCGTGCTTCAAGCCCCGGGCGGACAAATCGCCCGTGTGCTGGCCGCCAAAGCGAAACAGGACGAGGCCGCGTAAAGCCCTCTACAAAAACCCGGAATCAAGCCCTATCTGGAGTAAGTTACAATGGCTGATCTTGCCAAACTGGTTGACGACCTTTCCGCTCTGACCGTCCTCGAGGCGGCTGAGCTTTCGAAGCTTTTGGAAGAGAAGTGGGGCGTTTCCGCCGCTGCTCCGGTGGCTGTTGCCGCCGCGGCCGGCGCCGCTGCCGCCGCTCCTGCCGAAGAGAAGACAGAGTTCGACGTGATCCTCGCCGATGCCGGCGAGAAGAAGATCAACGTCATTAAGGAAGTCCGCGCCATCACCGGCCTGGGTCTGAAGGAAGCCAAGGATCTGGTCGAAGCCGCCCCGAAGGCGGTCAAGGAAGGCGTGAACAAGGACGAAGCCGAGAAGATCAAGAAGGTTCTTGAAGAGGCCGGCGCAAAGGTCGAGGTTAAGTAAGATCGCTATAAAGCGTCTTCGGCAGAGGTCGGGAGGCGGCGGACGCGGATGCGCCGCCGTATCCCGGCCTTATGCTGCTTGTTCATTGGTTTGTTCGTCGCCTTTTTGTCAGGCGGCCAGAGTGGCCTCGGTCACGCTGATTGATTTTGACATTTTTTTTCGGCCCACCCCACCCCGGGTGGCCGGGGCTCGCCTTCCCGAGAACGTGCCGACGGCGTTTCGCCGTATCGGAGCGCTGTCGCGGAGGGGACGGGCGGGATATCGCGGGACTCTAACCGACGAGTTTACGAGGAGCGGCAATGGCTAAATCCTATACGGGACGGAAGCGTGTCCGTAAGAACTTCGGGCGCATTCCTTCGGTCGCACCGATGCCCAACCTGATCGAGGTGCAGAAAAGCTCCTACGATCATTTTCTGCAGATGGATACGGCCCCGGAACTGCGCGCCAATGTCGGCCTGCAAGAGGTCTTCAAATCGGTTTTCCCGATTAAGGATTTCTCTGAGCGCGGCACCCTGGAATTCGTCAAGTACGAACTCGAGCAGCCGAAGTACGACGTCGAGGAATGTCAGCAGCGCGGCATGACGTTCGCGGCGCCGCTCAAGGTGACGTTGCGCCTGGTCGTCTGGGACGTTGACGAGGATACCGGCGCGCGGTCGATCCGCGACATCAAGGAGCAGGACGTCTACATGGGCGACATGCCCCTGATGACGGCCAATGGCACCTTTGTCATCAACGGCACCGAACGCGTTATCGTCTCGCAGATGCACCGCAGCCCAGGCGTCTTCTTCGATCACGACAAGGGAAAGACCCATTCCTCGGGTAAATATCTTTTCGCCGCCCGGGTGATTCCTTATCGCGGATCGTGGCTCGACTTCGAGTTCGACGCCAAGGATCTGGTCTATGTGCGTATCGATCGCCGCCGCAAGCTGCCGGTCAGCACGCTGCTTTATGCCCTCGACTCGGCGCAGACCGAGAAGCTCCGTGAGGAGGCTGGTGACAAGCCGCTTGATCACAGCCTTGTGCACGGCATGTCGGCCGAAGAGATCCTGACCTACTTCTACGATACGACGGTCTATGCCTTCGGCCCGCAAGGGTGGAAGACGGCGTTCGATCCCGAGCGCATGAAGGGGGCCAAGCTCACCTACGATCTGATGGATGCCGCTACCGGCAAAGTCGTCGCCGAGGTTGGCACCAAGATGACGCCGCGGACGGCCAGGAAGCTGAAAGAGGCTGGTCTCTCTGAGGTCGCTGTTGCGCAGGAGGAACTGGTCGGTTCCTACGTTGCTCAGGACCTCATCAACGAGCAGAGCGGCGAGATTTTCTGCGAGGCCGGCGAGGAAGTGACGCAGACGTTGCTTGCCGATCTCGAAAAGTCGGGCATCGTCGATTTGCCGATCCTGGCCATCGACCATATCAATGTCGGCCCCTACATCCGCAACACCGTGGCCGTCGACAAGAATACCTCTCGCGAAGAGGCTCTGATCGACATCTACCGCGTGATGCGACCGGGCGAGCCGCCGACCCTGGAGACCGCCGAAGCTCTGTTCAAGGGGCTGTTCTTCGATTCCGAGCGTTACGATCTTTCCGCCGTCGGTCGGGTGAAGATGAACTCGCGTCTGGCCTTCTCCGACGTGCCCGATACCATCCGGACTCTTCGCAAGGCCGATATCCTTGGCGTCATCAAAGTCCTGACCGATCTGAAGGATGGCCGGGGCGAAATCGACGATATCGATCACCTCGGTAACCGCCGGGTTCGGTCGGTCGGCGAGTTGATGGAGAACCAGTATCGCCTTGGTCTGCTCCGCATGGAACGCGCCATCCGCGAACGTATGTCCTCGGTCGATATCGACACGGTGATGCCGCACGACCTGATCAACGCCAAGCCGGCTGCCGCCGCGGTGCGTGAGTTCTTCGGGTCGTCGCAGCTGTCGCAGTTTATGGATCAGACCAACCCGCTTTCGGAAATTACCCACAAGCGGCGTCTGTCGGCCCTCGGGCCTGGCGGTCTGACCCGTGAGCGGGCCGGCTTCGAGGTGCGCGACGTGCATCCGACCCATTATGGTCGTATTTGCCCGATCGAGACGCCGGAAGGTCCGAACATCGGTTTGATCAACTCCCTGGCCACCTATGCCCGGGTCAATCAGTATGGTTTCATCGAGAGCCCCTATCGCCGCGTCGTCGACGGCAAGGTGACCGATGAGGTCCTCTATCTGTCGGCCATGGAAGAAGGCCGCTATACCGTTGCGCAGGCCAATGCGCCGCTCGATGAAGAGGGGCGGTTCAAGGAAGATCTCGTCAGTTGCCGTCGCAGCAGCGATTTCGTGTTGGTCCCGCCGGCGGAAATCAACTTTATCGACGTGTCGCCGAAGCAGTTGGTGTCGGTGGCCGCGGCGCTCATTCCGTTCCTTGAGAACGATGACGCCAACCGTGCCCTGATGGGTTCGAACATGCAGCGTCAGGCGGTTCCGTTGATCCGCGCTGAGGCGCCGCTGGTCGGAACGGGCATGGAACATGCCGTGGCTCGCGACTCCGGTGCCGCCATTGCGGCGCGCCGCAGCGGCGTGGTCGACCAGGTGGATGCCACCCGTATCGTCATCCGGGCGACCGAGGAAACCTCGGCCTCGGCGTCGGGCATTGATATCTACAATCTGTTGAAGTTCCAGCGTTCGAACCAGAACACCTGCATTACCCAGCGTCCGCTGGTAAAGGTGGGCGAACATGTGGAGACCGGCGACATCATCGCCGACGGTCAAAGCACGCAGATGGGCGAGTTGGCTCTCGGCCGCAACGTGCTGGTCGCCTTCATGCCTTGGAACGGTTACAACTTCGAGGACTCCATCCTCATTTCCGAACGTATCGTGCGCGATGACGTCTACACCTCGATCCACATCGAGGAATTCGAGGTCATGGCCCGCGACACCAAGCTCGGCCAGGAGGAAATCACCCGCGATATTCCCAACGTCGGTGAAGAGGCCCTGAAGAACCTCGACGAAGCCGGCATCGTTTACATCGGTGCCGAGGTCAAGCCGGGTGACATCCTGGTCGGTAAGGTGACGCCGAAGGGCGAGAGCCCGATGACCCCGGAAGAGAAGCTGTTGCGCGCCATCTTCGGCGAAAAGGCTTCGGACGTCCGTGACACCAGCTTGCGTCTGCCGCCCGGTGTGGCCGGAACCATCGTTGAAGTTCGGGTCTTCTCGCGCCGTGGCGTCGAGAAGGACGAACGCGCGCTCGCCATCGAACGGGCGGAAATCGAACGTCTTGCCAAGGACCGTGATGACGAACGAGTGATCCTTGAGCGGTCGTTCTTCGCCCGTCTGAAGAATCTGATGCTCGATCAGGTGCTGGTCAACGGTCCGAAAGGCGCGCGGGCCGGCGTGGCGATCACCGACGAGATGCTGGCCGGCTGGCACCAGAGCCAGTGGCGGTCGATTGCTGTCGAGAACGATCAGGTGATGAGCGATATCGAGGCTCTGAAGCGGTCCTTCGACGAAGGCGTCGATCACTTGCAGAAGCGTTTCGAGGACAAGGTCGAGAAGTTGCAGCGGGGCGACGAACTGCCGCCCGGCGTCATGAAGATGGTCAAGGTGTTCGTCGCGGTGAAGCGCAAGCTGCAGTCGGGCGACAAGATGGCCGGACGTCACGGCAACAAGGGCGTGGTCTCGCGGATCATGCCGATCGAGGACATGCCCTATCTGGAAAATGGCCAAGCGGTCGACTTGGTGCTCAATCCCTTGGGCGTGCCGTCACGAATGAATGTCGGTCAGATTCTCGAAACCCATCTGGGCTGGGCCTCGGCCAATCTTGGCCGGCAGATCGGCGAACTGCTCGACAACATCAAGCAGCAAACCGGAACCGTCGATGTCCTGCGCGACCGGCTCAAGGATATCTATGGTCCGAAGCACTGGACCGAAGATATCTCCATCATGTCCGATGGGGAACTCCTCGAACTCGGCGAGAATCTGCGTCCGGGCGTTCCGATGGCCACGCCGGTGTTCGATGGCGCTCGCGAATCGGACATCGTCGACATGTTGGAGAAGGCGGGATTGGCCTCGTCGGGTCAGGTCACGCTGATCGATGGACGTACCGGCGAGCCGTTCGATCGGCAAGTCACCGTCGGCTACATCTATATGTTGAAGCTGCATCACTTGGTCGACGATAAGATCCATGCCCGGTCCATCGGTCCCTATTCGCTGGTCACCCAGCAGCCGTTGGGCGGCAAGGCGCAGTTCGGCGGACAGCGTTTCGGCGAGATGGAGGTCTGGGCCCTCGAAGCCTATGGTGCCGCCTACACGTTGCAGGAAATGCTGACGGTGAAGTCGGACGACGTGTCCGGCCGCACCAAGGTCTATGAGGCTATCGTTCGCGGTGACGATACCTTCGAAGCCGGCATCCCCGAGTCGTTCAACGTGCTCGTCAAGGAACTGCGTTCGTTGGGCCTCAACGTCGAATTGACCCAGCGTAACTACTAATTCAGGCAGAGTGGGGGAGCCCCAGCGGGGCTCTCCCGGCCTTCCAAAGGCCAGAGCGGGAGAGTTAAGCTCATGAACGAATTGATGAAGATCTTCGGTCAAGCCAGCGGCACCCAGAGCTTCGACCAGATCCAAATCTCCATCGCCAGCCCGGAACGGATCCGCTCCTGGTCCTATGGCGAGATCAAGAAGCCTGAAACCATCAACTACCGGACCTTCAAGCCGGAGCGCGACGGTTTGTTCTGCGCCCGCATCTTTGGCCCGATCAAGGATTACGAATGCTTGTGCGGCAAGTACAAGCGTATGAAGTATCGTGGCATCATCTGCGAGAAGTGCGGCGTCGAAGTCACACTGGCCAAGGTTCGCCGCGAGCGGATGGGGCATATCGAGCTTGCCTCGCCGGTGGCCCACATCTGGTTCCTGAAGTCGCTGCCCAGCCGTATCGGTCTCTTGATCGATATGACGCTGAAGGATCTCGAGCGGATTCTCTACTTCGAGAATTATGTGGTGACCGAGCCCGGTCTGACGCCCCTTAAGCTGCATGAGCTGCTGACCGAAGAGCAGTATCAGCGAGCTGTCGAAGAGTATGGTGAGGACAGTTTCTCGGCCGGCATCGGCGCCGAGGCTATTCGTATCATGCTGCAGGCGATCGATCTCAACACCGAGAACGAAAAGCTGAAGGTCGATCTGCGGGAAACCACGTCGGAGGCCAAACGCAAGAAGCTGGTCAAGCGGCTGAAGCTTGTCGAGGCCTTCCTCGAATCCAATTCCCGTCCGGAATGGATGATCCTTGAGGTCATTCCGGTGATCCCGCCTGAGCTGCGCCCGTTGGTTCCGCTGGACGGCGGTCGCTTTGCGACGTCGGATCTGAACGACCTCTACCGCCGCGTGATCAACCGTAACAACCGCTTGAAGCGGCTGATCGAACTGCGCGCTCCCGAGATTATCGTGCGTAACGAAAAACGCATGTTGCAGGAAGCCGTCGATGCTCTGTTCGACAACGGTCGCCGCGGCCGCGCTATCACGGGCGCCAACAAGCGTCCGCTGAAGTCGCTCTCGGACATGTTGAAGGGCAAGCAGGGCCGGTTCCGCCAGAACTTGCTCGGCAAGCGCGTCGATTACTCGGGCCGTTCGGTCATCACCGTCGGACCGGAGCTGAAGCTGCACCAATGCGGTTTGCCCAAGAAGATGGCGCTCGAGCTATTCAAGCCGTTCGTCTATTCGAAGCTCGAACTCTACGGCATGGCCACCACCATCAAAGCCGCCAAGCGGATGGTGGAAAAGGAGCGCCCCGAGGTTTGGGACATCCTGGAAGAGGTCATCCGTGAACATCCGGTGATGCTCAACCGCGCGCCGACCTTGCACCGATTGGGTATTCAGGCCTTCGAGCCGACCCTGATCGAAGGCAAGGCCATCCAGCTCCACCCGCTGGTTTGTACAGCTTTCAACGCCGATTTCGACGGCGACCAAATGGCCGTCCACGTGCCGCTGTCGCTGGAAGCGCAGTTGGAAGCCCGCGTGCTGATGATGTCGACCAACAACATCCTGTCGCCCGCCAACGGCAAGCCGATCATCGTGCCGTCGCAGGATATCGTGCTTGGTATCTATTACATCACCATGGAGCGGCCCGGCGAGAAGGGCGAAGGCATGACTTTCTCCAACGTCTGCGAGATTCAGCAGGCCTTGGATGCCAAGGCGGTCAGTCTGCACGCCAAGGTCAAGTGCCGCTACAACACCGTCAATGAGAATAACGAGCCGATCACCGTGCGCGTCGAGACGACCGCCGGCCGCATGTTGCTCTCGGAACTGCTGCCGCGTCACCCGAATGTGCCGTTCTCGCTGATCAACCGTCTTCTGACCAAGAAGGACATCCAGAACGTCATCGACATCGTCTACCGCCATTGCGGTCAGAAGGAGACGGTGATTTTCGCCGATCGCATCATGGGATTGGGCTATGCCCACGCCTGCCGCGCCGGTATTTCCTTCGGCAAGGACGACTTGGTGATCCCGACCTCCAAGGTGAAGATGGTGGCCGACACCGAGACCCAGGTGAAGGAATACGAGCAGCAGTACCAGGACGGCCTGATCACCCAGGGCGAAAAATACAACAAGGTGGTCGATGCCTGGTCGAAGTGCACCGACGACGTGGCCGAGGCCATGATGAAGGAGATCAGCACGCCGAAGCCCGGCAAGCCGATCAACTCGGTCTATATGATGGCCCATTCCGGTGCCCGCGGTTCCGCCGCCCAGATGAAGCAGCTGGCTGGCATGCGCGGACTGATGGCCAAGCCGTCAGGCGAAATCATCGAGACGCCGATTATCGCGAACTTCAAAGAAGGCCTGACCGTGCTGGAGTACTTCAACTCCACCCACGGTGCCCGCAAGGGATTGGCCGATACCGCGTTGAAGACGGCGAACTCGGGTTACCTGACCCGCCGTTTGGTCGACGTGGCCCAGGATGCCATCATCGTCGAAGAGGATTGCGGTACGACCCGTGGTCTCACCGTGTCCCCGGTGGTCGATGGCGGCGAGGTGATCGCCACATTGGGCGAGCGGATCCTTGGCCGTACGGCGTCGCGTCCGATTATCGACCCGGCGACCGGCGAGGTCATCTGCCAACCGGGCGATCTGATCGATGAAAGCCTGGTGGAGGTCATCGAGGCGGCCGGTATCGAGCAGGTGGGCATCCGTTCGGTGCTGACTTGCGAAGCCGAGACCGGCACCTGCGCCGCCTGCTATGGCCGTGATCTGGCCCGCGGAACGCGGGTCAATGTCGGTGAGGCGGTCGGTGTCATTGCCGCCCAGTCGATCGGCGAGCCGGGCACGCAGTTGACGATGCGTACCTTCCACATCGGCGGCGCCGCGCAGCGTGGCGCCGAACAGTCGAGCATTGAGTCCGGCTTCGAGGCCAGGGTCCAAATGCTTAACCGCAGTGTGGTGGTCAACTCGGCCGGTCAAACGGTCGTCATGTCGCGTAACTGCGAACTGTTGTTGATCGACGCCAACGGCCGTGAGAAAGCCCGCCACCGCGTGCCCTACGGCGCCCGGTTGTTGACCGACGACGGCGCGCAGGTAAGCAAGACGACCAAACTTGCCGAGTGGGATCCCTATACCTTGCCGATCCTGACCGAGCGTGAGGGTATCGCCCACTACATCGATTTGGTGGAAGGGTTGTCGGTCCGCGAAGTGCTCGACGAGGCGACCGGCATCACCAGTAAGGTGGTGGTCGATTGGAAGCAGCAGCCGCGCGGTGCCGAACTTCGTCCGCGTATCACCTTGCGTGACGAGAAGGGAGAGGTCATCCAGCTCGGCAACGGCCTGGAAGCCCGCTACTTCATGTCGGTGGACGCCATTCTCTCGGTCGAGAACGGCCAAAAGGTCAACGCCGGCGACGTATTGGCCCGTATCCCGCGTGAGTCTTCGAAGACGCGTGATATCACCGGCGGTCTGCCGCGGGTGGCCGAGCTGTTCGAAGCCCGCAAGCCGAAAGACCATGCGATCATCTCCGACATCGATGGCCGCGTCGAATTCGGCAAGGATTACAAGTCCAAGCGGCGCATCCTGGTGGTCCCCGAGGACGGCGATCCGATCGAGTATCTGATCCCGAAGGGCAAGCATATCTCGGTGCAGGAAGGCGACTACGTCCGCAAGGGCGATCCGTTGATGGACGGTAATCCGGTGCCGCACGACATCTTGAAGGTGTTGGGCGTCGAGGCGTTGGCCAACTATCTGATCAACGAGATCCAGGAGGTCTATCGTCTGCAGGGCGTGAAGATCAACGACAAGCACATCGAGGTCATCGTTCGCCAGATGTTGCAGAAGGTTGAGATCACCGACGGCGGCGACACCACCTTCCTGGTCGGTGAGCAGATCGATCGCCATGACTTCGAAGCGGAGAACCACAAGGCGACCGCCGAAAATGGCCGTCCTGCCGCCGGTACCCCGGTGTTGCAGGGCATCACCAAGGCTTCGTTGCAGACGCACTCCTTCATTTCGGCGGCGTCGTTCCAGGAGACCACCCGAGTGCTGACCGAGGCGGCTGTGTCCGGCAAGATCGACACCCTGATGGGCCTGAAGGAGAACGTCATCGTCGGCCGCCTGATCCCCGCCGGGACGGGTGCCGTGATGAACCGTCTGAAGGAGATCGCGGCCAAGCGGGATCGCGAACTGCAGCCCGCCGAGGCCGCCGACGCGACACCGGCGATTGCCAGCCCGGAGGCTGCGCCGCCGTCGGCGGCCGAGTGAAAGCTGGCGACCTGAAGTCGAAAAACCATAGGGCTCTTGCCATTGGCAGGAGCCCTTTTCCTATCGCCATCGTGAAAAAATGGGGGCAGGGCGCAAGGCCAGGGAAACTGCGGTCTTTTTCGGTCTGGCGATTTTTTTAATTTCGCCAGGAGTTTGAAATACGCAACAAGGGCGATAATACGGGTGAATTCAGGAAACATATATTCTTGTTTAAAGTGCGAGATAGAATCGCTTGACGACCCGTTACGCCGTCCCTATTATCCGGCCCTCTCGAAGAGCTGGTGGTAGGTGAACAGCCTAGACGCTGCTTTTTCGAACTCTCGAACCACAATCGAAACGCCGGACGGGTCGGCGTAAGGCACCCGAAGTTAGCCCCGGAGACCTTGGGCTCCGTAGGGTGTTTTTTACTGTTGTGCCTGTCTTGGCAAAGGAAACGATGTATGCCGACGATTAACCAGTTGATCCGTAAGCCGCGCGAGCCCGAGGTGGCGCGCAATAAGGTTCCGGCTCTCCAGGCCTGTCCGCAAAAGCGTGGCGTTTGCACCCGCGTTTATACGACTACCCCTAAGAAGCCGAACTCGGCGCTCCGTAAGGTTGCCCGTGTGCGTCTGACCAACGGGTTCGAAGTCACCAGCTACATTCCCGGTGAAGGCCACAATCTGCAGGAACACTCCGTGGTGATGATCCGTGGTGGTCGTGTGAAGGACCTTCCGGGTGTCCGCTACCACATTATCCGTGGCACGCTCGACACCCAGGGTGTGAAAGATCGTCGTCAACGCCGTTCGAAGTACGGCGCCAAGCGTCCGAAGTGAGGATAACCGACCATGTCTCGTCGTCACGCCGCTGAGAAGCGCGAAGTACTGCCCGACGCCAAATATGGCGATATCGTGCTCACCAAGTTCATGAACTGCCTGATGTTCGACGGTAAAAAGTCGGCTGCCGAGGCGATTGTCTACGGCGCCTTGGAGCGGATCGAACAAAAGGCCGGCCAGGACGCGTTGGGGGTGTTCCACACAGCCCTCGACAACGTCAAGCCTGCGCTGGAAGTTCGGTCACGTCGCGTCGGCGGCGCCACCTACCAGGTTCCGGTCGAGGTTCGTACCGACCGCCGCCAGGCGTTGGCTATCCGTTGGCTGATCGACAATGCCCGCAAGCGCGGTGAGACAACCATGGTCGACCGGCTGTCGGGAGAACTTCTCGACGCCGCCAACAACCGTGGCGCCGCTGTGAAGAAGCGTGAAGATACTCATCGGATGGCTGAGGCCAATAAAGCCTTCTCCCATTACCGCTGGTAAACCCTTCAGGTCTCGGGAAGCAAAATGGCACGCCAAACCCCTCTCGATCGTTACCGGAACATCGGCATCATGGCCCACATCGATGCCGGTAAGACGACCACGACCGAGCGCATCCTTTACTACACCGGAAAGTCCTACAAGATCGGCGAAGTGCACGAAGGCACGGCGACGATGGACTGGATGGAGCAGGAACAGGAGCGCGGCATAACCATAACGTCGGCTGCCACGACGTGCTTTTGGCGCGACCATCGCATCAACATCATCGACACGCCCGGCCACGTTGACTTCACGATTGAAGTTGAGCGGTCGTTGCGCGTTCTCGATGGTGCTGTGACGGTGTTCGACTCCGTCGCCGGTGTCGAGCCGCAGTCCGAGACCGTGTGGCGCCAGGCGGACAAATACGGCGTGCCGAGGATCTGCTTCGTCAACAAGATGGATCGTATCGGTGCGAACTTCTATCGCTGCGTCGATATGATCAAGGACCGCCTGGGCGCCCGCCCGCTGGTCCTGCATCTGCCGATCGGCACCGAGGCCGAATATGCCGGCGTCGTGGATCTCATGCGCAATACCGCGGTGATCTGGAAAGACGAGAATCTGGGCGCCGAGTTCGAGGACCGTCCGATCCCCGCCGATCTGGTCGAGAAGGCGGCGCAGTATCGTCATGATCTCATCGAGGCCGCCGTCGAAATGGACGATGCCGCGATGCAGGCCTATCTCGACGGTACGGAGCCGGATCTCGAGACGCTGAAGCGCTGCATCCGCAAGGGCACCATTGCCATGACCTTCGTGCCGGTGCTGTGCGGTTCGGCCTTCAAGAACAAGGGTGTGCAGCCTTTGCTCGATGCCGTCGTCGATTTTCTGCCGGCGCCTCTTGATATTCCCGCCATCAAGGGCATCAAGGCCGGCACCGATATCGAAATCGCCAAGCATCCGTCGGATGACGAGCCGTTTGCCGCCTTGGCCTTCAAGATCATGAACGACCCCTTCGTCGGTTCTCTGACCTTCGTTCGTGTCTATTCGGGTGTTGTCGAGGCCGGCAGCTACATTCAAAACACGGTGAAGGACAAGCGCGAGCGTGTCGGCCGCATGTTGCTGATGCATGCCAATTCCCGTGAAGAAATCAAGGAAGCCCGTGCTGGCGATATCGTCGCTTTTGCCGGCCTCAAGGACACCACCACTGGCGACACGCTGTGTTCGTCCGACGATCTGGTGATTCTCGAGCGTATGGAATTCCCTGATCCGGTTATCGAAGTCGCTGTCGAGCCGAAGACGAAGGCCGACCAGGAAAAGATGGGTATGGCGCTGGCTCGTCTGGCCGCCGAGGATCCGTCCTTCCGTGTCACGACCGACCACGAGTCGGGGCAGACGGTGATCAAGGGGATGGGCGAGCTCCATCTCGAAATCATTGTCGACCGGATGAAGCGCGAGTTCAAAGTCGAGGCTAATGTTGGTGCGCCGCAGGTGGCTTACCGCGAAACGATCTCGAAGACTTACGAGTGCGACTACACTCACAAGAAGCAGACCGGTGGATCGGGCCAGTTTGCCCGTGTCAAAATCCGCTTCGAGCCCAACGAGGCGGGTGGCGGCTTTGTCTTCACCAATTCCGTCGTCGGCGGCACGGTTCCGAAGGAATATGTGCCGGGCGTCGAAAAAGGTCTGCGGTCGGCCATGGGCAGCGGCGTTCTCGCCGGTTTCCCGATGGTCGATTTCAAGGCGACACTCTATGACGGCGCCTATCACGACGTCGACTCGAGTGTCCTCGCTTTCGAAATCGCCGCTCGCGCGGCGTTCCGAGAAGGCATCGCCAAAGCCGGTCCGAAGCTCCTTGAGCCGATGATGCGGGTCGAGGTGGTGACGCCGGAAGAGTACATGGGCGATGTGATCGGCGATCTGAACAGTCGCCGTGGTCAGGTCAGTGGCATGGATAGCCGGGGCAATGCCCGGGTGATCGACGCCATGGTGCCTTTGGCCAACATGTTCGGCTATGTGAATACCCTGCGTTCGATGAGCCAGGGACGAGCCCAATACTCGATGCACTTCGATCATTACGCTGAAGTGCCGGCAAACGTGTCCGAAGAAATCCGCGCCAAGCTGGCCGGCTGATCTCATTTGGATAGCAAGACGGAGTGGATGACAAATGGCCAAGGCAAAGTTTGAGCGGACGAAGCCGCATTGCAACGTCGGCACGATCGGTCACGTCGACCATGGAAAGACCTCGCTGACCGCAGCGATCACCAAGGTGTTGGCGGAAACCGGCGGCGCGACTTTCACGGCGTACGACCAGATCGACAAGGCGCCGGAAGAGAAGGCGCGTGGCATCACGATTTCGACGGCGCACGTCGAATACGAGACTGCCAATCGCCATTACGCGCACGTCGACTGCCCCGGCCACGCCGACTATGTGAAGAACATGATCACCGGCGCGGCGCAGATGGATGGCGCGATCCTGGTGGTTTCGGCGGCCGATGGCCCGATGCCGCAGACTCGCGAGCACATTCTGCTGGCTCGTCAGGTCGGTGTCCCGGCGCTGGTCGTGTTCATGAACAAGATGGACATGGTCGATGATCCGGAACTGGTGGAACTGGTGGAGCTTGAGCTCCGCGAGCTTCTGTCCTCGTATGATTTCCCCGGCGACGAAATTCCGATCGTCAAGGGCTCGGCGCTCTGTGCGCTGGAAGACCGCGATCCGAAACTGGGCCGTGAGGCGATCCTTGAGCTGATGAAGGCGGTTGACGCCTACATTCCGCAGCCGGAACGCCCGAAGGATCGTCCGTTCCTGATGCCGATCGAGGACGTTTTCTCGATCTCGGGTCGTGGCACGGTGGTGACCGGTCGTGTTGAGCGTGGCGTGGTCAAGGTTGGTGAAGAAGTCGAGATCGTCGGTATCAAGCCGACGGTGAAGACGACGGTGACCGGCGTTGAAATGTTCCGCAAGCTTCTCGACCAGGGAGAGGCGGGCGACAACATCGGCGCGCTTCTGCGCGGCACGAAGCGTGAGGACGTCGAGCGCGGCCAGGTTCTGGCGGCACCCGGGTCGATCACGCCGCATACGAAGTTCAAGGCCGAGGCCTATGTGCTGACGAAGGAAGAAGGCGGTCGTCATACGCCGTTCTTTTCCAACTATCGTCCGCAGTTCTATTTCCGCACGACCGACGTCACCGGCACGGTTGAGCTGCCGGAAGGCACCGAGATGGTGATGCCGGGCGACAATATATCGATGGTCGTGACGCTGATCGCGCCGATTGCCATGGACGAAGGGCTGCGCTTCGCTATTCGCGAAGGTGGTCGTACGGTCGGCGCCGGCGTGGTTGC
>JARLJB010000177.1 GCA_031291415.1 Telmatospirillum sp. | reverse complement strand
TTCCTTGAAGATATGAACCGCCTTGGCCATCACCCCCACCTCGTCACGACGTTCGGTTCCCGCCACCTCGACACCGTAATCGTGGGCGGCCAGACGCTTCATCACCTCGCCGATCGCCACGATCGGCCGCGCCAGATGCGTGTTGGTCAGCCAGACCGCCAGAGACAGAACGACCAGAAGACCGACGATTTCGCCGCCGTAGGTCAGGCGGATCGTCGAGTCCGTCTCCGCCGACGCGTCGCTCGATCCCTTTTCAAGACTGGAAATTGAGGCATCGGTCAAGACGCTCAGATCCTTGCGCAAGGTTTCCATCCGCGGATCGAAGCGTTCGGCCATCATCTTCAGGGCCGTGGCGTTGTCGTTCGCCCCGGCCGGAACGCGGATGTCGGCGATGGCGCGGAGAAGCGCGTCATAATTGCCCAACATGCTGTCGATCTCAGCCCCCTTGTTGGGCAAGGCTGCTTTGGCGTCGGCCGCCAGTTTGCGGAACCGCTCCGCCGTGGCGACAATATCCTTGTCGACCTCCTGCATCTTTATCGGATCGTCTTCGGCAATGAGCCGGTAAACCAGCCGGCCCGTTTCGATCTGGCGCGCATTCAACCGCGCCACCGTCACGGCGCCCTTGGCGTCCTTGGTCAACAATCGCGAATAGGTGCCGTCAATGGCATGCATTCTGCTTGCGGAAAACACCGTGGTCGCCAGGGCGAACAGACCAAGCAGACACAAAAGCACCAGAACTTTGGTCGCTATCTTCAAGTTTTCGAAAAACAGCATGACTACCCCCACTCCTCACCCGGCCCGACACGATCATCATCGGGTACCCATACTCAAGTATGGGAAATGGTTATCGTGAGCTGATTAACAAGTCAAATGCCAGACCAGGAAAACCGTCATCGATATTGAAAAATTCATCTGGATTCATTTTCGATGACAACTTCACCGATTGACGAATCGTTAGAAGTTCATCCCCGCTCAAGTAGAATTATGGTTTGGGAAGCACAACGGGATGTCCGCCTGGGCTTCCGCCGCATCGGCGGCGCGGCTGCACTTGCAGCCGACCAACGGCAATAAGTCACAACTTATTGCCGTTGGTATTATGAGCGAAATCGCGGCGAAAAGAGGCGCCTCTTCGCCCTGTCTTCGATCGACGCGACGATCATGGAGAAGGAGGCGCGTTCCCAACTGGCAGCATGATCTGTTTGCGGATAATCCGGGCAAGACGATCGTCGCGCACCTCGACAATGAAACCTAGGCGCCGTGCGCGAGCGATGTAATCTTCGAGATCTTGGGCGAAAGCGAGAATCTCCGTTTCATCGTCAAGATTACCCATGATCGTGAGTAGAATATCAAACACGCAACAAGCCTTCCCCACCGCAGTGTCAGGGGATCTGTAATCCATAGATTTCATTATCCAAAGACCACGGCGTCGATCATACCGTCGATCGTTTTAAAAATAAACAACGATTAGTTGTTGGCGCCGATGTGGTCAGCCGGGCGAAAAAACTCTTATGCAAGGTCTCGGCGAAAGATTGCGCCAGCGGGCGCGGGAACTCGGTCTCACCGATACGGAGGTGGCGCGCCGCCTCGGCCTCAGCCAGGCGCGCTATGCCAACTATGTGAATGACAAGCGCGAGCCGGATTTCCGGACATTCATCGATATCTGCAGAATTCTTTCGACGTCGCCGGACCGCCTGTTCGGTCTGAGCGACGCCGGTTTTTCGCCAGGCTTCGGCGATCCCGCTCATCCATTCGATTTCGACGGCATACCAATCCCAGCTGACGAGACGGCTATCTTGCGTGACCGTATCCAGGCGGCCACGGAAGCGATGACGATCCCAACGCTCAAGACTGCCGTCGCCGTCATGGACGCCCTTGTCCGCGTCCAATCCGAAGACAGCTAGTTGTCGGTCACGCCGCCCGCACCTCCTTGAGGAAGCCATCGACCACCTGGCGCAAGGTTTCCGATTCTCGCGACAGGCCGGTGGCGGCGTTCAGCACGCTGTGCGCCGAGTGACCGGTCTCCGTCGCGGCATCGGAAACCCCACCGATGTTCTGCGTCACCTGCTGCGTGCCCGACGCCGCCTGTTGGACGTTCCGCGCGATTTCCTGGGTGGCGGCGCCCTGCTCCTCGACAGCCGAGGCGATCGCCGTCGAGATACTGTTGATCTCCGAGATGGTCTGGCCG
>JARLJB010000176.1 GCA_031291415.1 Telmatospirillum sp. | reverse complement strand
GCCGCATCGGCCACCTGCGCCGGATCGCTCGGCCGCGGATAGAGCAGCCCGACGGTGCCGTCGCCGGAAACGGCGAAAACGAGGACGAAGCGCGCGCGCGTATCGGCAAGCTGGATGTCGAACCGCTGCCCAGCCTTGTAAGTTCGGTCGTCAGGCTGGAGCTTCACCGGCTGGCCCGCCTTCTGCGACAGGTCGCGCAACAAGCGCACCAGCGCCACGCGATCGGCGGCGCGGGCGACGTCGCCGGCATCGATATCGTAGGCGACGATCTGGTCGCGGTCGATGAGCGTGCGCGCTGCCACATCCCACACGAGATCAGGCCGATCGCTGCGCGCGACGACCTCGAGCGGCGCCAAGCGCGGGGCAAGGCTCTTCAGCACATCGGCGTTGTTGTCACCGGCCGCCAGCCGCACCGGAGCGACGGCATGCATCGGCTTCGGCGCGTCGACCGTCGCCGGATCGAGCGGCAGATCGATGCGCTGGTCGGTGTGAACGCCGCGCCCCGTCGCCATCTCCCCGACGGCCTCCGCACCACCAGCGGCAAGGCCGAGCGCGATCCCCACCGCCAAGGGGACGATCGCTGCGCCGAGGGCGCCTATGGTCCGATGCCATGCCATCGATAGACCAGTGGTTGGAGGGGTCAGGCGGTCAGTCGCCGCCGCCCCGCGGATTCTAACACGGATTGTGGCAATCTGAGCGGTTGTGCGATCCTGCCGGCGGCAAGACTGGCCGGTATCGGCTGAATGAGGCCTGAACATCACTGAATACGGCTTCGCCGGCCGGGCTGCCGCGCGATCGTCGCCCCGCGTCGCCGCGGGACGCCCTCCGGCGCTCCCGGTCCTCAACGCCCTGTGCTGCGGCGCTCAATCGGGCAGCGGCGCCGTGATCTTCAGCCGCCAGGCACCTGAATCGTCGAGCGATGCCTGATAGGTGAGGCGCTCCCAGGTCCGCCCCTCCTTGGCCAGGAACGCGACGAGTTCGCCGACATGACTGCGGATCGTCGTCGACGGCTCCATCTCGGCGCCGACCACCTCCGGGTTGATCAGCGTGACGACCTGGCCGCCGCCGTCAAGCTTCCTCGGCTCGACGATCAGGGCAAAGCAGGTCCACTCTTCCGGGATCGTGTCGAAGATCTCGTCGACGATCAACCGGTCGATGGCGGATTGTTCCGGGGAAAGCTTGGTGGACATGGGAATGCTCCTGACAGATCGTGAGGGAAGCAACGCCATTCATTCCAGGGAATCGCTTGTGAAGCTTACAAAAAACCGAGCACCCCGTTTGGAATGAAAGGTCAATTTGACGAATGACGCCCATTCAATATTGATCAGCTCAGCTGGGACTATTCTGATTCTTCGCCGTAGCGACGCTCGATATACGTTTTCAAATCCGCAATCTTCCCGGCGAGTTCTTCATCAAATTCGTAGACGAAGCGCATAGCCAGCGTTCCAAAATTAAACCTATGGCGATCTGTTGACGATATTTCATCAAAAGACGACACGCTCTCAATCAGCCTGAGCTGAATAAGTATAGACTTAAACGACCGCTCCCCAGGATACTTCATATCCAGATCAACCAGAGACGCCAAACAATCTCTAGCAAGCTGAAATGCAGAAGGCTCGTCTAGCGGAATAGTCATTGCTTAACTTCCACAAATTTCTTTTTCATTTCGTGAGAAACGATAAGCTGGATACCACCACCCTCAGTCATAACGGGATTTTTATCGTCGGTCCAGTCGTCGAGGATCGGGGCGGCCGTGGATTTGAGTGCCTTTCCGGTGGGAGTCTGGAATGTCTTCGGCTCCCTGAACCTGGGATCACCGTTCAGACCAACCTGACTAGCCGTTTGGTTTGGATCCGGGTTGAACCAATTGCCGACTGTTCCGGTATCTTTGCGGACGTACTGCACGGCGGTAGCAGGCGGCGGAATGTCGACAATCTCGACAGGCTTCGAGAAATCGATCCCATTCATCGCCTGTTTGGCGCGGTTTTCCGGGAGACCCAGTTCCGTCATCAGGAACACTTTTGCCAATTTCTTGTTGGCCGCAATCTGCAGCGGCGTCAGAGGCGCCTCCTGTATCGCTGTCGCCTTGGCCTTGTTGTCCTTCGGATCAGCAGCATTGTCAGAGCCGTGGCCATTGCCCTTGTTCTGGTTTGACACCGGCGTACCTGACGACACCGGATTGAGCGTTGACGGAGTCGCCCTCTCGCTCGGCCCGGACGACCTGGAACTCGGCGACGTCTCCGTCGGCTTCTCCCGCTCTTTCGCCTTGGCAAGCTTCTCGTTGAGCGCCTCGGATTCCTCCTTGGTCAGCACCGAACCCTTGCCCGCGCCGCCGCGGCTCGCCTTGCGCTCCGACGTCCGGAGCTTGGCAGCAGCAAGCGCGACGGCATTGATCAGCGTGGCGACGCCGATCGCCGCAATGGCGTTGGCCAGATCCTTGGCCGCGTCGTCGAGATCGCCTTCGGTCTTGGCCGCGACCACTTTGCTCAAGAAGGAGGAGAACAGCCGCGCGCCATCGAGGATGGCAAAGAAGCTCATGGCGATCGACGCGCCCTCGAGGATCGCCGTTGTGATCAGGGTCGCAACCGCCACCCCGTCGAGCGCCTCGCCGACGGCCACCGAATGCAGCCCGGCCCAGGCCACCAGCATGCCGACCATGTAGCCGAGCCGCTCCGGGTTCTCCACCAGTCCGCGGAACTCGTGCTGGACACTACCGGGGGCAAATGGGATGGCTCGCTGGAAGGTGTCGAACAGGCGGTCGGCCAGATCGAGCCGCCGGCCCATTTTCGCCAGCGGCTTGCCGCGATTGCCTTCGGCACCGTACGCCACCTCGCGCAAATTGCTGAGGCCCGCCTTGCGCCGCTCGTCGGCGAGTTGCAGCACCTTCTGCATCGACTGGGCGCGCGATCCAGAGGGATCGATCGCCGAGATGTGCGGATGCTGCACCAGCACGTAGCCGGTGAAGCGGCCGGTATCGATCGCGTCGGAGACAAGTGCGATCAGCCGATCGGCACTGGGCGCGCTGGTCCGATGCCCTCCGCCACCGTAGCGCTCCCAGAAATCGCGCAGGCTTCCGGTCGCCGTGGCGTCGAGCGCATGCAGCCTCAAGAGCATGGCGACGTGGTTGCCGGAGGCGAGCGGGACGGGCGACTTCACGCCGGGCCGAGCCG
>JARLJB010000175.1 GCA_031291415.1 Telmatospirillum sp. | reverse complement strand
ATGCCCAGTCCGACGAGCGCGCTGAGGCTTTGCCAAAATTCCTCGACTACTACAATCATCATCGGCCACACTTCGGGCTTAAAGGAATGACCCCTATCTCAAGGATTCCTCTAAACAACCTGTTGAGACACGACATCTAGACGACCAAATGTCAGAGTCCAACCACTAGCTAAGGGCAAGGCCACGGTTGTGCAGTTCCATGGTCATGTTGAGGCTCGTCATCGCCTGGTCGAGGGTCGTGATGCCGCGCACCTCCAACGCGTCGATCAGGCGCAGAAGAACGGCCGCCGTAACCAGAGAATCGCCAAGCGCCGTGTGACGGTCGGTTACCTGGATGCCATAGCGGTCGGCAATGGCATCGAGCGACTGGTTCTCCGGCGTGCCGTCGACGAAAGACGACAGCAGCATGGTGTCGAGAACGCGATTGTCAAAAACGACGCCGCTGTCCGCTTCGCGCATGCGGATGAATTTAAGATCGAACGCCGCGTTATGGGCGACCAGCACGGCATCGGCGGCGTAGGCCTTGAACTGTGGCAAAACGACCGAAAGCGGTGGCTTGTCGATCACCATGTCGTCGGTGATGCCGTGAAACTTCACGGAGTCGGGAGGGATTGACCGACCGGGATTGACGATCCTGTTGAACGTCTCGCCGGTGAGGATTCTCCCGTTGACGACCCGGACCGCCGCCAGCGAGACGATTTGATCGCCCGAGGTTGGATGCAGGCCGGTGGTTTCCGTATCGAACACCACATAGGTCAGTGATCGCAAAGCGACCTGTCCCAGTTCCCCGGCAGCCCCTTGCGCCAGCAGATCGAAGTCGAAAAATTCCGGACGCGGCGGCAGTTTTTCGTCGGCTATCCCACGATCTTGTCCCTCACGACCGAGGGAAAGCGCGATACGTAGCATAACCTCCCCGTCGTGGTTTTCCTCGATCAGCTCCTGGCGCGTGTGATGCCCCATGACATCACCGACCGTCATTCCTCCCAAAGCCGACGAAACCACTGCTCTTTGCCAAGTCTTCAGGCATTCGTCATCGATCCGCCCGCCCAGCCAGGACACGCAGATCCAACCATGCCGACCATCGGACACGGCGCCGACATCGAATGCTTTGGCCCCGGTTCCGGCCGCGATATTGCGCACCAGCGCCTCAATCGCCAGCACCAGCGTGTGGCTGTCGCCATGCAACCAGATGGGCAGTCCGGTCATCGTGACGGCGAGACCGGACCCATGAAGCCGGCGGATCACAAAGTCGAAAAGGTCGGCCGAGTGAATGTCCGTCATCGGCCACCAACCGGTGAGCAGAGATCGATAATCCGCGGTCAGATGCTCGACGACCGCCGCAATATCGCGCGCCGCCGCAGGAAAGTCGCCGTTCGGATCGGTGAGCAGGCACACCGGGCCACGAAGGGATTCGATAGTTTCGCGGACCAAAGCGTCACGACGGGCCAATGCCGAGACACTCTCCGTCACGTCGTCGAAGGCGATAACGTATCCGGAGATCTCACTTTGCGTTCGCACCAGACTCATACGCCCCTGCAATATGGCCCGTCCGTCGGTCGAACCGCTGACAAAGGGAGCGCTTCCAACGCCGCTTGGCGGGCGATGGATCAAAACATCAAGAATGTGCAGTACAGGTTCCTTGGCGATCAGACCGAACAAAGGGCGCCCCAGTCCCATCTCGCCGGCAACCTGCAGGAGTCTGAGAGCCGCCTGATTGTATAGAACCACCTGATGCTTGAAATTGCAGAGGACGACGCCTTCGTGCAGATCGTTGAGAATGGCGGCAAGACGCGCCTTCTCCGTCTCCACGGTCGCGGTGGCCGACGTCACCGCCTGCCCCACCTCGGCGCGCGCCGATACGAACTTGGCAACCAGGATATTGATAGCCTCGGCCACGCGGGCCAGGGACGCGTAACGCTCCACCTCGACCGGTTGACACCGCTCGGCATGGGCTATGGCAACCACATCGATGCCAAGACGCTTGGCCGGACGGCCGACGATTGTTCGGAAGATGCCGAGGACGCCGAACAACAGGGCACCCGTGGCGGCAAAAACAAGAAACAGGAATTGCGACAAAGCCACGGATCCGGAAGGCTGTTCCTCAGAGGTCAGGAACAGCCAGGCGGCAAGAACACAGGCCGCATGGAGGATAAATACCACCGACAACACCAGGGTGGCGCTCGGCCATTTTGCCCTCATCGCGTCTCCCCGACAGGCTGAAACCGGCATTTCATCACGCCCGCCCATGCCGACATTTGTACAGACGCCGAAACCCTAGCGGTTCATGCGGTGCCTTCGCCTCCGGCTTCGGCAGGCTCGAGCGCCGCTCGGGCTCTATGGCACCTTTCATCTAAGATGAAACGCGCCACGAGGGCAATGGAAACCCAGGACGCAGGTCGTTCACCGAATAACCATGTGCCGTCTAGGGTTCGTTCGTCTCTAGCCCCTTGCCATAGTCCATCCGCCACACCAAATTGAGAAAGTAAGGTGACGCCGCCAGTCCCACAACATCCAACCCCGGAGGGGCTCGCCATGGCTTCCAAGACAGATATCGTTATCGGAGATCGTTTCCGGAAGGTCGGCAGTTTCCAGATGCCGGCCTGGACGGTTGCAAGAATCTCTTGTGCCAACGACAAATTGCCGCATGCGCATCTGGAAAAGGATGGCAATCCCAACGACTCGATCACCGTCGGATTGCTGGCCCTCACCGATTCGACACTTTATAGAAAGGTGCCGGACACTGTCGACGCAGAGAACGGCCCGGTGAGCCACCACTGATCGGACCCCCCCAAAAAAACAATCCGCAAGAGGGTGTTATCGAGCGAGGATCGCCGTCCTCGCTCTTTTCTTTGTCGCCATCCCAACACGACCGGACACCGGTAGCGCCAGGAAAGAATTCGACCGGAGACGGCGCCGTCTACTTGAAATACAATATCGTCCTCGGAATTCGACTGGCCGAACAAGACGTTTGAGGAGACCTCAAACTTGCGTGTTTTTCGATGGCTGTTGATTCTGCCGCTCATGATTTTGGCGCGGCAAGCCTTGGCGGATACAACGGTGACGCTTGCCACCGACTATGAAAAGCAAGGTGGCTTCCTGCTGGAAATCACCAACGAGGCCTTCAAACGCGTCGGCTACAAGGTTGATGTCACATTCGAACCCTGGTCCCGGGCGATGCGGAGTGCCTACTCCGGAACAGTGGATGGCCTTCTGGGCTGTCTCTACAGCGATCGACGAGCGCAAAAGCTGGTCTATTCGGAGATGATCGCCCAATCGCCTTACGTCGTCTTCACGTTGAAGACGTCGACCATCGCCTACCGCACCATATCCGATTTGCGTTCATACCGTGTCGGCCTCATCTTGGATAGTACATACCCAGACGACCTATCCAATGATCCGAACATAAAAAAAGAATATGTCCCGCACTACGAGCAAAACATCAAAAAATTGCTTCTTGGCAGAATAGACGCCTTTGTCGAAAAGAAATTTGTCGTCCTGGATTATTTAAAGAATCACGACCAGGAAAACTCGACACGAGTTGTCGCTCTGGACCCGCCGTTATTAATGAACAAATTTTACAATGCATTTTCCCGAGCAAATCCAAACAGCGCCCAACTCCGTCAGGATTTTGACCTGGGACTCGCCCGACTGAAAGATGACGGCGGCTATGCGGCTATCATGGCGAAAGGTCTTCATGAATAGACAGGTGCAGACCGCACCGGGCAGCCGTGGCCGAGAACAGAGATGCCGGACCACGGCCCCTTCAGATCTTATGGTACTCGCGGTACCACTGGACGAAACGGGGTATCCCCTGTTCGATCGTCGTGGTGGGCGCAAAACCGTAGTCGCGCTCGATCGCCTCGATGTCGGCAAACGTCTCCTTGACGTCGCCCGGTTGCATCGGCTCAAGGATAATCTCGGCCTTCCTGCCCAACGCCTGTTCGATCAGTCCGATGAACCGCATCAGGGGTTCCGACTGATGATTGCCGATGTTGTAAAGCCGGTAAGGTGTTCCATCACCATGAGGCGCTCCGGCGGCCACAGCCAGAACTCCGCTCACGATATCATCGATGTAGGTGAAATCCCGGCGCATATCACCGCCGTTGAACACGTGGATCGGCTGACCGGCGAGAATCGCCTTGACGAACAGGAACGCCGACATGTCGGGCCGCCCCCATGGTCCATAGACGGTGAAGAACCGCAATCCCGTCGTCGGAATCTGGAACAGATGGCTATAGCTGTGGGCCATCAGCTCATTGGCCTTTTTGGTCGCGGCGTAAAGCGAGACCGGCGTGTCGACGCGGTCATCCACCGAAAACGGCAACTTGGTGTTCGTGCCGTAGACGGACGACGAACTGGCGTAAACGAAGTGCTCGCAACGCTGAAGCCGCCGGGCGAACTCCAACATGACCAAATGGCCTTCGATGTTCGAGCGGGTATAGGCGTAAGGATTGACCAGCGAGTAGCGGACTCCGGCCTGCGCCGCGAGATGGATGATCCGCGTGATGTCCGGGTGATGAACAGCGACACCCGCCATCGCCTCGCGATCGGCCAGATCGACCTTGTGGAAGGTAAATCCAGCCTGCTGGTTTAGAATGGCCAGCCGCGCCTCTTTCAAGGCCGGATCATAGTAGTCGTTGATGTTGTCGAGCCCGACCACGGGTTCGCCCTGCCCGAGCAGACGCAGGCAAGTGTGAAAGCCAATGAATCCGGCGGCACCCGTCACCAGGTAGGTCATAATCACTCTCTTTGGCCGATCCGGCGGATCGGCCCGCAAGTTTCAGACATTAGTCCGGCTACCACAGCTCGCAAACGTCCGGCGCCGTGCTGAGGACGGCACCGTCGACCGGAAGCGCTGTCACTCCATACCGAGTGCCTGCTTGTAAAGATCCAAAAGCTCTTCCTGCTCCTTGCGGTCGTGTTCCTCGACCTTGCGGAGAGAAATGATCTTACGAATGATCTTCACATCGAATCCGGTGGATTTGGCCTCGGAATAGACCTGCTTGATATCTTCCGAAAGAGCCTTTTTTTCCTCTTCCAGCCGCTCGATGCGGTCAACATATTGCTGGAGAGCCTCGCCGGCAATGCCACCAATCGTTTCGTTCGAAGTCGTCCCATCGGGCATGATGCGCTAACCTTAAATGCAGAAAAAAAGCTGGCCGGTCGAACCGGCGTGGGGCCGGAGGATAGCGAGGTCAGCCCATCGGGTGCAAGACCCTGCTTGCCGCCCAGCCGCCATCAGGCCGGTAAGGCTTTGTAGATCCGTCTGATTTTGTTTTCCGGACAAGCCAGCAAAGGCGTCAGAATTTCGGCCAGCCGGTCGCCCCATTGGCGGGCGCCGGCATCGTCGGCAATCAGATCCTGACGGATCTCGATCGACACATGCGCCCGGCCGAAGGCCTCGCCATGCACATCAACGGTATAATTGCTGTCCCGGCCCGAATAGGGCTGATTGTCACCGACGACAAGATCGCCGGCGGCACCCAGGGCGCCGATCAGCGGTACCGCCAACCGAGGGTCCCTATTCCACAGGACGCCGACATGCCACGGTCGCGCGCTGCCGTTCATGGCGGGCGTGAAGCTGTGAATGGCGACCAAAGCGGTCGCCTCCGCGCTTTGCGCGTCGAGACGGTCCAGCTGATGGGAAATGGCTCGGTGATAGGGATGGAAATAGGCGTCGGCCCGCAGCTTTTCCTCACGGTCTGTCAATGTGGCGTTGCCCGGTATGTCGGTGCCATCGCTTATTCGGGGGATCGACGTGGGATGCCCAAGCGGCCGATTGCAATCGATGACCAACCGCGACACGCGCGACAGCAATGCCGTGACGCCCAGGCGATCGGCCAAACGGCGGGCCACCACGGCCGCGCCGATATCCCATCCGATATGCCGCCCGAGCGCCTCGGTCGAAAGCCCTAGGTCGTTCAGATCCTCGGGCACATTGTTGCTTGCATGGTCGCAAACGACCAAAATTGGAACGCCTCTGTCGGCGCCAAAGACCTCAACCGGCCCGTTCTCCTGCGAGAAAGGGGGCGGCTCCATCGCCTGGGGAAAAAACCGCATACCTGGATACTAGCCTCGAACACCAATCCATGCCAGAGTGCGCCCGCTTGGCGGAGCGCCGGGTTTCTTCACTATTTACCAGGAAATACAACCGGATGTGTAGAAAACTCCACTGAATTTCGAGAAATCCCTCCGTTTCCGGATGGGTTCGTGGCGCAGCCGGAGACGTCCTATTATAAACCCTGGTGTTGCGACGTATCCGAATGTGTCACAACATCCACCAAGCCGTCGCCCAGCAAAGAGTGGCTGTTTCCATGACTGATCCAAATGCCCGTTTCCTGGTCCATCTGAAAACTCTCGCCGAACAGCCCGCCGGCTACAGAGCCGTGCATCTGCATGTGTCGCCGCTCCCCGCCGCGAAAAAAAGCCGGGATAATCTTTCGCGCGCCATTCGGCTTTTGGCTGACGTCAAGACGAAATACAAGGATGGCGAGATCTTCCTGATGAAGAATCTCGACATCATTTTTCTCACCAAGGAAATTGGCAAACCTGTGTTGGCGGCAACTGGCGATGCCATTCAACACGTCTTCCTGGGACAAATGAGCCCCACCTTTACCAATGTGCATGGTGGCGAAAACGAGTTCTTCACTCTCTTTGACCTTTCTCGCGACTACGCCAAGCTCCACGCCTGGGCCGAAGACGCCGCCGGCGTCGCCAGAGCCGCCAGACCGGACGAACTGGCTGATGCCAAGGGAGTCATCGACGTCGCCGTGCTGGCCCGGATCAAGGAGGAGATCCACCGAATCGACATCGCCCCGATGCTGTTCAATCAGCCGGTATATTCGATCGGCGAACAACATAAACCGGTGGTGATGTTCCACGAAATCTACATGTCGATCGCCATTCTCGAGGACAAATTCTGTCCCGGACAGTCGTTGACGTCGCGCAAGGGATTGTTCACCGACCTTACCGAGGAACTCGACATCGTCGTGCTCCGGATTTTGGCCGAGCCGGCCGACCGCGGCATCCGGCGGAAAATGAGCATCAACGTCAACATCGCCACGTTGGCATCTCCGACCTTCGTGAAATTCGACGCGGAATTGCCGCCCGATGCCCGCCAGGGGGTCGTGCTTGAGATCAACAAGACGGACGTTTTCGAAAATATGCGTCTGTACCGGGAACTGGTGCCGTTCCTGCGCGAGCGGGGCTATCGCATCCTGCTCGACGGATTGTCTTTCTATAACGTCGCCGCCATCGATTTTGCGGGAATCGACTGCGACTTCGCCAAGATTTTCTGGTCCGGGGAAGCCAGTTCTTTGAGCGAAGACGTCGCCAACCGCATTTACGCCAAACTCCGTGAACGCGAAATGCCGACGTTCCTGCTTGGCCGTTGCGATACCGCCGAAAGCATCCGATTCGCCAAAGCCGCCGGAATCCACCTGGTCCAGGGGCGCCTGGTCGACCACATGGTGAAAAAGAACATTCCCTTCTGACGATCAGGGCCGCAGATAGCCCATCAGCACGTCGACGATATGCTGCTCGCGTGTCAGAACCTCCTCGACGGAGTCGAGGTGGCGATCAAAAATCGCTGACAGGGTGAACTGATTCGAACAGAAGAAATAGCCCAGGCCGACGACTGAAATATAAAGCTGCATCGGATCGACGTTCTGGCGGAACACACCGTCCGCCTGACCACGCGCCAATACCTCGGACAGCAGCGTCAGCAACGGCGAATAAAGTTCTGCCACCCGTTTCGACTCCTGCAGATTCATGCCCCGCTGCAGGTTCTCGTCATTGAGCATGGCGAGAAATTCGGGATGGTCGGTGTGATAGCGGAAATTGAATCTGATCAGCAGCTGCATGGCCTCCTGAGGCGCCAGCCGCTGCAGATTGAGAGTCCGCTCCTCTTGCCGCTTGGCTTCGTAGACCCGCTCCAGCGCGGCCAGCCAGAGCGCCTTCTTGTTGCCGACATAGGCATAGAGCATGCGCTTGTTGATTCCCGCGCGCAGCGCAATGGCGTCGACACGGGCGCCAGCGAACCCCTGCGTCGCGAATTCAGCCACGGCGGCATCGAGAATCCGCTCGCGCGAGGCGGCCGGACGGTTTTCGGCTTGCGCCGGATCGTTCTGGGTCAGGGGACGGGCAGCAGCGGATTTTCGCATCATGGGCAAAGATTGGAGCAGACGCGCGACGGTGACAAGCCCCCGACGAGCCATCGAGGTAACCATTTGGTTATTTTTGACTTGGCAAACGCATTCACGGCTGACACACTCTTGGAAAAAGCATCACTGGAACGTGCCTGGCGGCACGGCAGAGAAAGGTCTGGTGGTTGGGAATGTCTACGCTTAAACAACAACGCGATGTCGTTGTCGCCTGCTTCCTTGGCTGGACGCTGGACGCCTTCGATTTCTTCGTCATGATTTTCGTCCTGAGCGACATCGCCAAAGAATTCGGAACAGGTATCACATCAGTTACCTGGGCCATCACTTTGACGCTTGGATTGCGAGCCGTCGGCGCGTTTGTATTCGGCCGGCTGGCCGACCACTTCGGTCGAAAACCGGTCCTGATGCTCAATATCCTCACATTCTCGGTCTTCGAACTGGCATCGGGATTCGCCCCCAGCTTGACCGCCTTTCTGTTGCTTCGTGCCGGCTTCGGCATCGCCATGGGCGGCGAATGGGGCATCGGCGCATCGCTGACCATGGAAAGCGTTCCGGCCCGCTGGCGCGGCGCCGTTTCCGGCCTTCTGCAATGCGGCTACCCTTGCGGTTATCTGCTGGCCGCCATGGTCTATTGGGCAGCCTATCCCTATCTCGGATGGCGCGGCATGTTCATTGTCGGGGCCACGCCCGCCCTGCTCATCCTCTACATCCGTTCGAAGATCGATGAGAGCCCCGACTGGCTGCAGCGACGCAACAAGCCGGCGGTCAGCATCTTCACCGTTGCCCGCCAACGCTGGCCGTTGTTCCTTTATGCCATCGTCATCATGTTCGCCATCAACACGTTCTCGCACAGTTCGCAGGATCTTTATCCGAATGCCTTCCTCAAGGTTCAGCACGGCCTGTCGAGCCACCAGGTGTCGACCATCGCCATCGTCTATTCGATCGGCGCCATTCTCGGATGCCTGACGGCCGGCACATTGTCTCAGCGCTTTGGCCGCAGACGCACCATCGTGGCGACGGCGCTGGGTTCGATCCTGATCATTCCGATCTGGGCGTTCTCAAGCGATCCGGTATGGCTGGCGGTCGGCGCCTTTTGCATGCAGTTCATGGTCCAGGGATGCTTCGGCGTGGTGCCGGCCCACCTCAATGAACTGTCACCGCCGGAAGTCCGCGGAACCTTCCCCGGCTTCACCTACCAACTGGGCAATTTGCTGGCCGCCGGCAATGCCACCGTGCAAAGCATGATCGCCGACCACATGAACCACGATTACAGCTACGCCCTGGCCGGCGGCGTCGGCATCGGGGCAGTCATCGTCGCCCTGCTGATCGGCCTCGGCATCGAAGCGCGTGACATGAAAATGGGCAAAGAAGCCGGCACGGAAGACGGAGCACCGGCCAAATCCTAACGTCGCAAAACCTGATCGCGCCCCACGGCACAGCAGGCTCTCCCGCCGATTTATGTCGTCCCCTCGGGGACGACTTTCAGCCCCTGTCTCGATAAGTCGCCCCTTCGAGACAGGGGCTTCTTCTAACAGCGATCACTACGGTCGACAGCCGCTCTCACTTTGGCGCAACCGGCCGACCCATCCGCAGTGAAGAGATGAACCACCAAACGCCCGCGGCACGCGGGCTTCACCAAGGATACCAGGAGAGCGCCGGCACCAATCCGGACAGAGCGGCGACACAGAATCAATAACACGTTAATAGATTAACTAAAAGATATTAAGATAATCTAATTATGTCCCTGATAATGACAGCGTGTATCATCATTTCAAGACAGCATATGAAACATAAATGAGCAATTACACAATAACAATGGTGTAGCACACTAAGTTAATCGACGAACAATGCGACATTTATTGTCGTAATAATCCTTATAATACTTAATTTTTATCTAAAACGACACGACTACGTGACAATCCACGCGCCTCCCGTGCATGAAAGGGTGACACAGCATGAAGAACCGCGCCATGACACCCAGTGTCGAAATGGTTGCCGCAATGGCCCTGTCCGGAACGATCGGTTTCTTTGTCGTCGAGTCGGGTCAATCTCCCTTCAATGTCGTTTTCTTCAGATGCCTGTTCGGAGCCCTGTGCCTATTTTTCTACTGCTATGCGAAAGGTCTGCTTCGGAAGCTCTCCCTGTCGCGACGCACGCTGGCACTGATCGGCGTGGGCGGTCTGGCGATCGTCTTCAATTGGGTCGCCCTCTTCGCCTCCTACTCGCGCACGACGATCGGCATCAGCACGACGATCTACCATGTTCAGCCGATCTTCGTCTTTTTCGCCGGCGCCGTTCTGTTCGGTGAACGGATCACCCTCAATCGGCTGCTTTGGCTCGTCGTCGCCTTCGGCGGCGCTCTCCTGGTGATCCGCCCGAACGGCAGCACGATCATCTACAGTCCCGACTATCTGATCGGCTGCGGACTGGCGTTGCTGGCGGCAGCGCTCTACGCGGTTGCCACCCTGATCACCAAACGCCTCAAGGGCGTCGTGACGCCCCACGTGATCGCGTTGTCGCAATTGGTCATCGGAATTGTCGTGCTGGCGCCGCTCGCCGATTTCGGCGCCCTGCCCGCACGAAACTTCCAGTGGGAATGCCTGGCCGTTCTCGGGCTGGTGCACAGCTGCATCATGTACATCTTGATGTATTCCGCCTTCCAGCAACTGCCGACCGCCTCGATCGCCGTTCTCTCTTTCGCCTATCCGGCCATCGCCGTGCTGGTCGACTACCTGGCCTATGGTCATCTGCTCACTGTCGTGCAGATCGCTGGTGCCTTGATGGTGCTGCTGGCCGGGATCGGCAACAACCTCAACATCGATCTGATCGGCCGGTTGCTCCACGGTGCGCCGGCAGCCCCAGTGAAGGATCAGAGTCTCTGACACCTTCGAGGGTCACAGACAGCCGGCGTACCGTCTTGGCCATATCGGAAAGATGCTTGGAAACAGCGGCATTACGCAGCCATTGTCTGTTCTCAATGGCGGGAAAACCGCTGACGACCTTACCCGGCTCAACATCGTTCGGAACACCACTCATCGCAGTAACGACAGCACCATCGCCGATGGAGCAATGACCGGCAACACCAACGCCGCCAGCAAGAGTCACATTCTTCCCGACCATCGTCGACCCGGCCAAGCCAACCCGCGCACAAAGCACGGAATTTTCACCGACCTCGGACCCGTGACCGATTTGGACGAAGTTGTCGATCTTTGCACCGCGGCGGATCCGCGTCTCACCAATTGACGCACGATCGATGCAGGCGTTGGCCTGCACCTCGACATCGTCTTCCAATATGGTGACTCCGGACTGCGCAATCTTATGCCATTGGCGCGCGTCGTCCTTGGCAAAGCCAAAACCGTCCGCACCGACGATGGCACCGTTCTGCAAGATGACATTGTTCCCGAGATGACAATATTCGCGAACGGTGGCATGGCTGTGGGCGAAGAAGTTATTGCCTATCCGCGCACCGCGATAGATCACCACATGTGGCAGGAGAACGGCGTCATCTCCGATTTCCACATCCGCATCGATCACCACATACGCGCCAATATGCGCATTCCGGCCAATCCGGGCGGCCGGGTGGACGACAGCGGTCGGATGCACCCCCGGCTCATAGCGGGGTGGTTGGTAGAACAGTTCGACGGCACGGGCAAAGGCAAAATAGGGGTTTTTCGTGCGTAGCGTGGGAGTGGCGATTTGGGGAAAACCCGGCTCGACGATGACCGCTGCGGCACGCGTCGTTTTGGCCGCGATCGCATACTTGGGGTTGGCGACAAAGGTGATCTGGTCAGAGCCGGCTTCCTTGATGCCGGCAACGCCTATTATCTCAAGTTCCGACACATCATCCCCGCCGACAAGTTCTGCTCCAAGCGCGGAAGCAATCTCCGACAGTCTCAATGGACATCTCCTTTTGGCATCTTTGACTTGCACGAACCGAAACTTTTTTTCGTGCGATGTTTGGAAGGTCCTTGGTTGTTACAGAATCGACGCATAGCCGGTTGTCGATTTGCTTAATCAAGACGTTGAACAAAGGAAACCCAAACCGCAAATCAAAAATCGATACTGAATATTTCATTAATGAATGACTATCACAGCTTTTTCATCCCAGCGTCTTACACCAATGCTCGTTGCTTGAAACCTATCTCACGCGACTCGTCACCGCGACTTGGCGAAATCCGTTTGGTCACGTCTTTGCGGCCAGTCGGTCAGACGCGCGCGTTCCGTCCTGGCGCGGTCAAGCAGCCAGTTGCGGAATGCCCGCGCGGCCGGCGACAGCCCGGCGAGAGACGGATAAACCAGATAATAGGCCAGCCCAAAATCGACGGGCTCGTCGTCGAGGTAGGCCAATTTTCCGCTGCTCACCAAATCGTCGACCAACACACGTCGGCCCAATAACAGACCGTACCCGTTGACGCCCGCATCGATTGTCATATTCGCGTCGGTGTAAACGATACGTCTGGCCGGGACCGTGAACGACCGGCCACGGCGGGCAAACCAGGTCATCCAGGTCACCCGTTCGCCGGACTCCATCCCTTCGTCGCACAAGAAGGTCATGCCGTCGCAGCGGCCGTCAGAGAGCATATTTTTGTAATCATCGATCAAATGCGGTGCCGCCGCAGGAATAAAATATTCACAGAACAGATAATCAGACACGAAATTAGGATATTTTCCGTCACCATAACGAATAGCCATATCGAATGTCTCTTTTGAGAAATCGACGAGCCGAGAGGATGTGTCGATATATATGCAAAGATTTTCTTGATGCTTATAAAATTCCCCCAATCTGGGATTCAACCAGCGTGTTGCGAGAGAGGACAAGGTCGATACAGCCAAATTGGCTTCGCCACCTTTGAGATCTTCGCAAGCTCGGGCGATCAGGTCGAACCCGTGCGAAAACGACGGAAACAGCCGTTCGCCGAACTTGGTAAGAGCAAGACCGCGAGGGCTCCGCTCGATCAGGCTGACCCCAAGATATTCTTCCAAGGCCCGTAATTGCTGGCTGACGGCAGACGGTGTCACGTTCAGGTCGCTTGCCGCGCCAGTGATCGACATTGTCCGGGCGATAGCCTCGAAGGTTCTCGCGGCGTTGAGCGGTGGCAAGCGTCGACGGCCCTTTCGCGGCGAAGTCTCGTTGCTTCGAAACATCTGACTCCTTTTTCATGCGTGACTTGGCGGTTACCTTGGACACTTGAAATGTCAAACATTTGGAGCCAACGCACCCGTATAAGTTGATCAGCCAACCGGAGAAATTGCAATCAAAACGATACTGCGCCGCACGTCGGATCATGCCGGTCATGAAGAATCGCCAATATCGCGCCAACGTTCATAATACATGGCACTCGGGGTGAACGGATTGCGGGGCGCGTCCGAGATGTGTAACTTGGCGGCGGGTGTCTATGTGCCGACTGAGGCTGTGTAGGCAGGTTTTCGTGCCGGTCGGGCCGCCGCGCGGGGACGGGCACACCCACATGGTAAACGCTCTCGCCGTCATTTTCGTCGTGGCCTACGCGGCCATCGCCTTCGAACATCCGATCAAGATCAACAAATCGGCATCCGCACTGGTCGGCGCCGGGCTCCTGTGGACGGTCTACGCAATGTCGTCGGCCGATGCTCCCGCCGTGGGCGCACAGCTGAGTGAGTCGGTGATGTCCGTCGCGCAGATCGTGTTCTTCCTGACGGGCGCCATGACCATCGTGGAGGTCATGGATGCTCACAACGGGTTCGAGGTCATCACCAGTCGGGTCCGGACCTCCAGCCTGTCCGCACTCCTGTGCCTGGTCGGCATCGTCACCTTTTTCCTCAGCGCCATCCTCGACAACCTGACGACGACCATCGTCATGATTTCCCTCACGAGGCGACTTCTGGCGAAGCGGGAAGATCGTCTTTTCTTCGCCGGCATCATCGTTATCGCGGCCAACAGCGGCGGCGCCTGGTCGCCGATCGGCGACGTGACGACCACCATGCTGTGGATCGGCGGACAGATCACCACTCTGGCCATTATCAAGGGGGTGTTCCTGCCGTCGGCGGTGAGTCTGGCCCTGCCCATGGGTATCGCCGCATATGTCTTGCGCGGACGCGACATGAGATCAGGGAAGGCGGTCGAAGACGACTACGGCAACCCGGCCACGGCGTTCGAGCGCACGGTGATATTCTGTCTCGGGCTGGGCATTCTGGTGGCGGTGCCGGCGTTCAAGACGGCAACGCATCTGCCCCCCTTCCTCGGCATCCTGTTTGGGTTGGGCATCCTCTGGCTGGTCACCGATTTGCTTCATCGCGGCAAGGAGAGCACCGCCAGACAGCGTCTGACGCTGGGTCACGCCTTAAACAGGATCGACATGAGTTCGATCGTGTTCTTCATCGGCATCCTATTGGCCGTGGCCACGCTGGAGCATGCCCACATCCTGGCCTCCCTGGCCCAATGGCTTGACCATGTCATCGGTCGGCAGGATATCATCGTCCTCATCATCGGTGTCGTCAGCGCGATCGTCGACAATGTGCCGCTGGTAGCGGCGTCCATGGGCATGTATGACCTGGCCACCTATCCGCCGGATCATTTTCTCTGGGAATTCCTCGCCTATTGTACCGGCACCGGCGGGTCGATCCTCGTCATCGGGTCGGCGGCCGGCGTCGCCGCCATGGGTTTGGAAAAAATCCGCTTCCTCTGGTACCTCAAGAAGATCGGCGGCCTCGCCCTGATCGGCTATCTGGCTGGCGCGGCCACCTACCTTGTCGAATACCGGTTGTTTCATTAGAGTTCGACACCAGCCCGAGGCTGGTGCCGAACTCTAAAGCCGGCTCACCGTCAATCCACCGTCGACGTTGATCACCGAACCGGTGGCGTAAGCCATGTCGGGACGCGCCAGGGACCGTACCGCGGCCGCCACGTCCCGACCCTCCCCCCATCGCCTGGCCGGAACCAATCCGGACTCGATCAACTGGTCATATTTCGTCCGGACCCCGGACGTCATGTCGGTCCGGATGATGCCCGGACGCACCTCGAACACCGAGATACCGTCAGCCGCCAACCGGGCGGCGAACCCTTCGACGGCCATCGCCAGACCGGCCTTCGACAGGCAATATTCGATACGGTTGGTCGAGACCATCTCGGCGGAACAGGAACTGACGAAGATCAGAGCGCGTGTCAGATCGCCCCGCCCGGCGGCGATCATTCGCCTGGCCACCGCCTGGGCCAGGAAAAACGCCCCGCGCAGGTTGACGCCTAACACGACGTCGAAGTTCTCCGGCGTCGTCTCCATGAGATCAAGACGCTGCGGCGGAGCGATACCGGCGTTCGAAACAAAAACATCGACCGGGCCAAGCGCCGCCTCGACGGCATCGAGAACCCGCGCATGATCTTCGACCACCGAGACGTCGCCCGCCACATAAACCGCAGCCCCGCCGAGAGAAAGAAGCCGGTCGACCGCCGCCGTCGCCACCTCGTCGTCCCGCGTTCCGGTGATCGCCACATCGTACCCATCGGCCGCCAATGCCTCGGCAATGGCCAATCCGATCCCGCGCCGACCTCCGGTAACCAGGGCAACGCGCCTCCCGCTACGAGCATTCATTATTTTTCTCCTTGTTCCTCACCGGCCGAAGAACGTCAGATAGGGACCGCCCTCGGCCAACCTTTGAACGTAAAGAGCGACTTCCCGCATGTGGTAATCGCCCCACATGGTCGCCTCGCCGAAGGGAATCTTCCGTCCCTCCGGTACATAGTCCCAACCATTCGGACGATGATATTGGCTGTGCAGGACCAGTCCCTGGTGTGCCTCGTCGGTACTGAGATACCCCTCGCCAAGCAGAGTCTTCACCACCGTCAGACCGGCCTGACGATAGCGGTCGGCATCGGCCAATCCCGCCGCCTTGCGCCAGGCGCCATAACGCAACAATCCTTGCGCGGTGATGGCGGCGGCGGAACTGTCGACCGGCTCGATGTCGTTGGCCGGGTCAGCCGGCCGGCCGTAGAGATCGCCGAGATCGCGAAGACCGGGCGCCCCGCTGTCCCAATAGGGAATCCCATCGGTTCCGGTATGCGAAATATAGAAATCCGATGTCGCCGCCGCCGCCCGGTCCAACTCCGCCATGACCGCAGCCTTGCCGCCGTAGGGCTCGAAATCGGCTGCATCAATCGCCGCGAAGGCCTCGAGCAATTCAGCGAAACCGCAGACGGCCCAACTCAACCCGCGCATCCAGGTGGTAAAGCCGGAATACCCCTGCTGCGTGCCGACACAGCGGAAGGCGCCATTGGTGACATTGAAGATCGCCTCGTGGGCGGTCCGGCCCCGGACATCGTAGATGTCGCGCCCATCGCCATAGAACACCACATACTGGGCAGTGGTTCTGGCATGGGCGGTGGCCCGCCCCAGCAACGAGATCACCTGATCGCCCTCGCCCTTCATCACATGGCCGAGCCGATAGGCGACGATCAGCGAGCGTAACGTCCGCATGGTATCGATGAACAGGGAATGCGGTCCGTTGAACGAATGAATGAACCCCTTGTCCTGTCCCAAGTCGGTCCAGCGGTAGGCCTGCACCGCCCCGGAACATTTGAGCGCCAGCGTCAGATACTCGCGCTGCCAGGGATCGGCGGGGATTCGCCCCTCGTCCATCAAGCGCAGCAGATTGCCATAGGTGCTGATCTGATTGAACCCGTGGTCATGCACGCCGAAGTGCGTAATGTGGGCGGGCATTTCGCGGCGGATGCGATCAAGACCGACGGCCAGGAAATGCTCGTCGCCGGTGGCGTCGAACTGCAGGATGGCGCTGCCGAACTCGAATCCCTGGGTCCAGTCCGTCCAGCCGCGCGGCCGGTACCGGCCGGCCACCGTATGAACCGGCGCTCCTTCCTGCCGATTCATGGTCCGATCGATGGACTCGATCTTGACCGCCGACGCCTCCCACATCCGGCGAATAGCCGGCAGCAGATCGGATGGCGTGATTTTATCGTCGATGATCATAGCAGTTTCCCCCGCTCGACCATGACGGCGAGAATTTCGTCGATCGACTTCGGCCACCAATTGTTGGCTGAGAAAATCTCGACTTCGCAGAGGCCGGCATATCCGGCCTCCTCCATCGAACGACGGATTCCCGGTAAATCGATGACGCCGTCGCCCATCATGCCGCGGTCGAGAAGCAGATCGGCGGTCGGCACCATCCAATCGCAGACGTGATAGGCCAGCAGCCGGTCCTGGCGGCCAGCCCGGGCGATTTGCCCGTCGAGCTCGGGGTCCCACCAGACGTGATAGACATCGACGGCAACGCCGATCCCCGATCCCAACCGGTCACAGAGATCAAGCGCCTGCCCCAGAGTGTTCACGCAAGCCCGGTCGGCCGCGTACATCGGATGCAATGGTTCGATGGCCAGGCTGACGCCGGCCGACCGCGCATAGTCGAGCGACGCCGCCAGACCGTCTTCCACCTGCCGGCGGGCGCCCTTCAGATCCTTCGATCCAGCGGGCAAGCCACCGACGACGAGGACCAGGCAGGCCGCTCCCAAGGCAGCGGCCTCGTCGATGGCCCGACGATTGTCCTCCAAGGCCAGACGTCGGCCTTCGGCGTCGGCGGCCGGGAACATTCCACCCCGGCAGACACCGGTAACGGTCAGCCCAGACCTTCTGATCATCCGTTCGGCCTCGGTCAAACCGATCTCGGCGATCTTGTCGCGCCATGGCGAGATACCTTCGATGCCATGGCGCAAACAGCCTTCGACGGCATCCTTGAGCGTCCGTTTTGGTCCCAGCGTCGCCGTATTGAGCGACAGCAATCCGGTCGTGCCGGAAAGATCACGCATTTTTCGATACTCCCTTGACCTCCAAGCCCCCCGTCACCTGGATGGGTAACTATTCGGTTCTAGAAACTCAGGTCTGGAAGATCGACCCAGCGCCGTTCCTGCCAGGAGCGCAATCCCGCCTCGGCAAGCTGCACGCCCCGCGCCCCAGCCTCGAGATTCCAGGGGAACTCTGGAAGATCGCCGGCCACGTGACGCAAGAACATCTCCCACTGAACACGGAATCCGTTCGGATAGACGCTGTTGTCGGGGACTTCCTGCCAATTCTCGAAGAAGTTGATCGTCTGCGGGATATCCGGATTCCACACCGGTTTTGGAGTATTGACCCGGGCCTGTGTCCAGCATTTATGCAGACCGGCGACCGCCGATCCCAGCGTCCCGTCGACATGAAAGGTCACCAGGTCATCGCGACGCACCCTGGTACACCACGAGGAATTGATCTGCGCAACGACGCCGCCGTCCAACTGGAAGGTCGCGTAAGCCGCGTCGTCGGCATCGGCCGCGTAAGGCTTGCCATCGTCGTCGACGCGCTCTGGAATGTGCGTCGCCCCCAGACAGGAAACGGAACGGACATTGCCGAAGACGTTGTCGAGGACATAGCGCCAGTGGCACAGCATATCGAGGATGATCCCGCCGCCCTCGGCCAGCTTGTAGTTCCAGGCCGGGCGTTGGGCGGGGTACCAGTCGCCTTCGAACACCCAATAGCCGAACTCGCCACGCACCGAGAGAATACGGCCAAGAAAGCCACTGTCGATGACGGTCTTCAGCTTGCGCAAGCCGGGCAGGAACAGCTTGTCCTGCACCACACCGTGCTTAATGCCATGACGCTTGGCGAGGCTCGCCATCTCGACGGCGGTGTCGAGGTTGTCGGCGGTCGGCTTTTCGCAATAGATATGCTTGCCGGCCTCGATGGCGCGCTTGACCAGTTCCGCGCGCAACTGCGTGGTCGCCGCGTCGAAGAAGATCTCATCCTTGGAATCCTTGATCGCCGCATCGATGTCGGTCGTCCAACGGGACACTCCATGCGCCTTTGCCAAGGCGGCAAGCTTACTCTCGTTGCGCCCGACCAGAATGGGATCGGGCATGATGACGTCGCCGGACTTCAGGCGAACACCGCCATCGGCCATGATCGCCGCGATGCTGCGAATCAGGTGTTGGTTCATCCCCATACGGCCGGTCACGCCGTTCATCACGATACCAATGCGTTTCACGCTCATTGTCCGCATCCTCCTGCCGATTTTCGTAGCCCGGAAAGTCCACAAGTAACTATTTAGTTACTTAGCATCAGCGACAAGCCGATCGTCAAGCCTTTTTCGAGGGTGAGTTTTCTGGAAGCCGCGGATGTCCGGTCAGAGCGGCAGCGGCCCCTGGCGTAACCAGAGGACGGTAAGGTCGTCGACGATCGGCGCATGCGTCATCAGAAACCGCGACAACAACGGCCCCATTGGCGCCCCGCTGTCTCGCTGCCGGCCGGCGGCGACCATGGCGGCCAGATCCGGCAAACCGAGGCAATGCCCCGACCGGTCGGCGCTTTCCGTCAGGGCATCGCTGTAGAGCAACAGAACGGACCCTTCCGGAAAGGGTACTTTCCGGTTTTCGTACCGCGCCTCGGTGGTGATGCCGAGAGGCAGGCCGCTGCTGTCGAGAAAAGAAACATCGTGATTGGCAACGACCGGTTTCGGCGAACCGGCGGCGGCGAAGGTAAGCACCCCCTGCCGGCTGTCAATGACAGCGAAAAACATTGTGGCGAACTGTCCGCTTGGCAGCAGTTCGACCAGACCCTCGTTCAACAGCGTCAGAAAACCGGCGGGATCGGCCGGGTCGGGCAAAATCTCGCTCATCAAGGCGTGCAGGCGAAAAGTATTGAGGGCAGCGGCCAATCCATGACCGGCGAAATCGACGATCGAAACACCGGTGCGCCCGTCCCCGAACGGATGCACGGCCCACAGATCGCCCCCCAATTCGGACGACGGCTGGAAATGCGACGACACGCTAAGGCCGGTCGTCGCGGCAATCGTCCTCAGCGTCTCGGGACGCGGCAGCAAATTTTCCTGCATGTAGCGGGCGAGTTCCAGTTCCCACTGCATCAATTTCACATGTTCCTGCAGGCTGCGGATCAGCAGACGGTTTTCCAGATGGCTGCGAACCCGGGCGATCAGTTCCGCGCCGTGAATCGGCGTGGTGATAAAATCGGTGGCCCCGGCACGAAAGATCGCGCTGCGATCGGCGGCGCCATCACGGGCCGTCACAGCCAATAGCGGCAATTGCCGCAATCTCTCATCGGCGCGCAGCCGCCGGCAGAATTCGGCGCCGTCCATGTCCGGCATGGCGATATCGAAGATCACCAGGTCCGGCACGCCCTTCTCGATTTCGGCAAGACCCTCCGCGCCGTCACGCGCGAATTCGATTGTCCGCACGCCTGCCGCTCCCAACAGGGCAGACATCAGTTGGCGACCCGACGGCGTGTCGTCGACAACCAGAACCCGGCAGTCCGATAAATCGACGGAGGTTTCCTGTTCCGTCTCAAGCGTCGAGTCGTCGGCGATCATCGGACGAACCGCATCGAGAGCTTGCGGCCACCATCGCCGATCTCGACATGATCGGCGAAATGACTAATGAGCTTGAGCCCCCGTCCCGATTTCTTTTCGGGTTCGTCCGGCGCCGACACCAAAGCCGACGTATAACCGGGGCCACTGTCAACGACCGAAAGGGTGACTGTCGCCAAGTCTGCCACAGCGAACACCTCGATGCAGCGGTCGGCCAGCGATGGAACGGTCAACTTCGCAGCCACCTCCGCGCAGAACTTTTCAAATCCTGCGAGCGTCTGTCGATCGTCGGAGGAAATCTCGAGATTTCCGTGCAAGAGGCCGTTGATGATCGCTTCATGCACCGCCAGCTCAATGCCATCGCGAAGCTTGTCGCCAAGAGCGAGCCTTTTGGCCAGCACATCGCAAAACAGATGGGCGGGGGCCAGGGAATAGGCGGTCGCCGTCGACAAGGCCATGTAAAGCGCATTGCTTGCCAAAGCCTCCTGCAAATGCGGGCCTGCCAATAGTTTGCCGTCGGCGACCTCGACACAGCCGCCGAAATCGGTGAGCGCCTGCCCTATACCGGCCTCATCGATACCGCCGACGATCGATACCACCGGGTTACAGGCGCAGTCCGGATTGCCGTTCGGGCAGGTCGTCCGTTCGACCACCAGCGCCTGCAGGTGATCTGGCACGTCGACTCCGCAAAAACGCGCCATTCCCTGGCGGCTGCAAACGACAGTCGGCAAGATGTGCGGATGGGACATGGCGCACTCCCCTGGTTAGAAGAAGAGATTGCGGAACACTCGTCCACCATAGATATCAGCGGAAACTGTCCGGCGTAAGACCATACCGACGCAACTTATCGTAGAATGTCTTTCTTGGAACAGCCAAGGCTTCAACCGTCTCCTTGACGTTGCCGCCGTGCAGCGCCAGCTCGTTTTCAATGACGCTTCGCTCGAAAAATTCGACTTGCTCGGCCAGTGACAGCCGGCGGTCGGTTCCGACCGGTTGCTCGCCCCCCAGGATCCCTTGATCGTCCCCCAGTCCGAGGACGAAACGATGCGCCGCATTCTTCAGTTCGCGGACGTTGCCCGGCCAAGCGTAGGAACTGAGGCTATGCAGGACATGCGGCGTCACCTTCGGCGGCTCACGCCCATAGCGGGCCGCCGCCTTCAACAGAAAATGCTGAAACAACAGAGGGATATCCTCACGACGCTCCCGCAGCGGCGGAACATGGATCATCACGACGTTGAGCCGGTAGTAGAGATCCTCGCGGAAATGCCCGTCGGCGCAGGCCCCCTTGAGACTGACCTTGGTCGCCGCCACCACCCGCAGATTGACAGGTATGACGTCATTCGATCCAAGGGGTTCGACAACGCGTTCCTGCAGCACCCGCAGGATTTTCACCTGCAAGGGCAAGGGCATGCTTTCGATCTCGTCGAAAAACAAGGTGCCGCGATTGGCGAATTCGATGCGCCCGACCCGACGCTTCGAGGCGCCGGTGAAGGATCCCACCTCATGGCCGAACAATTCGCTCTCAAAAATGTTCTCCGGCATCGCGCCACAGTTCAGCGCGACGAACTTGTAGGGCCGCCGGCTGCTTTGGTAATGCAGCGCCCGGGCAACCAGTTCCTTGCCGGTTCCGGTCTCGCCCATCACCAGGACGTCGGTATCGGTCTTGGCGACGGCGGCGATGATGGTCCGCATCCGTTCGACCGCCGGGGTCCGTCCGATGATGGCGGTTTCGCTGGCGGTATTCAGTTCCTTCTTAAGCTGACGATTCTCCATGACCAGCCGCCGATGCTCCAGCGCCCGCCGGACGGTATCGAGCAGAATTTCCGACGGAAATGGCTTTTCGAGAAAATCGTAGGCCCCCGAACGGATCGCCCGGACCGCCATCGACACGTCGCCATGCCCGGTGACCATGATCACCGGCAGATCTGGGTCGATGTTCCGGGCCCGCTCGAGAACCGCGAAACCGTCGGCCCCCGGCATGCGGACATCGGTGATCAGCACGCCGCAATCGCGATTGATAAGCTGCAACGCCCGCTCGCCATCTTCGGCGCATTGCACCTGATGACCGGCAAGCTCGAGTGTTTGCTTGCCCGATTCGCGGACTTGGCGGTCGTCGTCGACCAAAAGAACAGAGAGATTCATCATCATCAGGCCCGACGTAAAGTAATGGTGAAAACGGCACCGCCTTCTTGTCCGTCGGCGGCGGTCAATTGCCCACCGAGATCACGAATGATCCCCTCGGAAATGGACAAACCCAACCCCAGACCCTCGCCGGCCGCCTTGGTCGTGAAGAAGGGGTCGAAGATATGGGGCATCACACTGGCTGGGATTCCCGGCCCATTGTCGGCCACCGCCAGCCACACCTTGTCCCCGTCGCCCCAACAGGTCAACGAAAGCCGGGGCAAGGCTTGCCCACGCATGGCGTCCAGCGCATTGCGCAAAATGTTGATCAACACCTGCTGCAGCCGCACGTCGTCGCCCCAAACCATCACGTCGTCGGCCGGCGGCTCCCAACTGAGTTCGACCCATTCATTGCGCAAACGGCCCGCTATCAAAGACAAGGCGCCGGCCGTCACCGCCCGGACGGCCACGGGTTCGGCGGCCCCCGTGCTCTTGCGGGCGAACTGCTTGAGCTGACCGGTAATCCGGGCGATGCGCTCGGTCAGCCCGGCGATCTCGGCAAGATTATCGCGAACCTGTTCCGAACGCCCCAGCCCCAGCAAAGTCACAGCGTTGTCGGCATAGGAACGAAGGGCGGTCAAAGGCTGATTGATCTCGTGCACCATGCCGGCCGACATCTGCCCGAGCGCCGCCAGCTTGGTCGCTTGCACCAGTTCCTCTTGTTTGGCCGTCAGGTCGACCTCCGCCCGTTGACGAAACGCGACTTCCGACTGCAGCCGATGATTGGCATCGACCAGCGCCGCCGTGCGTTCGGCCACCCTCTGCTCAAGATCCCGTGTGTAGAGCCGCATCAGCCGGGCGCGTTGCAGAGCCGAGATGACGATAAGAAAAGCCAGTGCCAGGCAAGCCGCCGTCAGGAAGCCGAGATTGCGGGCCTGCGCCCTGGCGGCGTCGATATTCAGAAACACATGAAGCGTCCAATCGTCGCCGTCCGGAAGAACCTGCGAAACCATCACATAACGGTTGCCATCCAAACTGGCCAGCAGCCCATCTTCCTGCAGATCGAGCGGCGCGAGCGGCGCCGCCTCGCCATATTGGCGGCTGGCATCGATCCGCAGACGGGCCTCGTGGTCGAGCGACGCCGCGGTGCGAAACCGCCAGGAGGCCACATTGGTCAGAAAGACGATACCGCTATGGTCGGCAACGAAGACTTTCTCGCCGCCTCCCGACCAGCCATGCTCCAGATCATCCATGGCGGTCTTGACCACCACCACGCCAAGGATCCGGCCATCCCGCCGCACCGGCATGGCGATATAGTAACCGGGACGATTCGATGTCGATCCCAAGGCGAAATAGCGTCCCGGTTGACCTTGCATGGCCGCCAGGAAATAGGGACGAAAGTCGAATTTCTGGCCGACGAAGCTTCCGGATCCGTCGTTCCAATTGCTGGCCGCCAACGTCAGTCCCTTGTCATCCAGCAGATAGATCGCCGAGGTCGCCAGACTCTCGTTCAAAGCCTGCAAACGTCGGTTAAGCGCACTCGTCTCTGCCTCCAGCTCACCACCGCCCTGCGGCGGAAAGCCTAAGATCGCGACCACGCTGGGATCACTTGCCAACACCAGTGGAATATTTCGGGATTTCTCGACTTCGCTGTGCAGGGCCGCGCCGTAGAGGATCAGCCGATCCCGGCCTTCTTCGGCCAGCCGGGCATAGGATTGGTTCTCCGCCCAAATAGTTGTTTTCCAGGAAACCCCTCCGACCATCGCCAGAACGACGATGATACCAGCCAACAGCAGTGGCCATCGCCAACGTTCCGGTTGTCCGCTCCCGGGAACCCCGGCGGGTCTCGCCGCCCTGCCATCGGCGGACAGATTGGTCTCCCCATGCAACACAGCCAACCTCGAAATTATCTTACGAACAGCACGTTTGGCCGATACGATCTTATCTCAATGTGCGAAAATCCACACATGCCTAATCGGCATAATGAGCGAAAATCCAGCCATGCCTGTTAGCAACAAGGCGGTTTCCCTGGCGTTCTCCGTGGCACGTATCTTGCTGATATCTCAAAACCGAAAGAAGCCGCCCTGTGGCGGCGCGTCTTAGAGGAAACCGATATGCAGATCTCCGGGAGTTCGGTCAAGGTCAAGAAAAAGAAGAAACTCTATGCCGACCTGACCTTTCAGGTGTTGGTCGCCATCATTGTCGGCATTGTGGTCGGCCATGTCTGGCCCGACATCGGGAAGGAAATGAAACCGCTGGGCGACATCTTCATCAAGCTGGTCAAGATGGTTGTCGGCCCCGTCATCTTCCTCACCGTCGTCACCGGCATCGCCAGCGTCGGCGACATGAAGAAGGTCGGCAAAGTCGGACTGAAGGCGCTGATCTACTTCGAGGTGGTCACCACCTTCGCCTTGGCCATCGGCCTGATCCTGGTCAATGTCATGGGACCGGGACGCGGCATGAACGTTGTCGCGGGCGCCGTGAACAGCGCGGAAGTCGCGCAATACGCCACGGCGGCGGCAAAGTCGCAAGGCACGTTGGAAATCCTGATGCATATCGTCCCCGACAATCTGATCGGCGCTTTTGGATCGGGAGATCTTCTGCAAATTCTCTTCTTCTCGGTGTTGTTCGGCGCTGCCTTGTCGGTGCTGGGCGAAAAGGGCAAGCCGGTCGAGGATTTTCTCGAACGGCTTTCTTACGCCTTCTTCGGCGTCATCAACATCGTCATGTATTACGCGCCGATCGGCGCCTTCGGCGCCATCGCCTTCACTATCGGCAAGTTCGGCGTCAGTTCTCTGACGTCCCTCGGAGAACTGCTGCTGGGCGTCCTGCTGACCATGGTGCTGTTCGTCGTGTTTGTTCTGGGCAGCATCGCCAGGATCTACGGCTTCTCGATTTTCCGCTTCCTGGCCTACTTCAAGGACGAACTGATGATTGTGCTGGGCACCTCTTCCTCGGAAACGGTGCTGCCGCGCATGATGGAAAAGCTGCAGCGTCTGGGATGTGCCAAACCGGTGGTCGGACTGGTCATCCCGACAGGTTATTCCTTCAATCTTGACGGCACTTCGATCTATCTGTCGATGGCGGCCATCTTCATCGCCCAGGCCTACAACATCGACCTGTCGATCTGGCAGCAACTGTCGATCATGGTTCTCCTGATGGTGACATCGAAAGGAGCTGCGGCAGTTACCGGCGGCGGCTTCATCACCTTGGCTGCCACCATGTCGGCGACTGGCGCCTTGCCGATCGAAGGTCTGGCATTGCTGCTGGGCATCGACCGTTTCATGTCGACGGCGCGCGCGCTGACCAACATGGTTGGCAACGGTGTTGCCACCATGGTGATCGCCAAAATGGAAGACGAGTTCGACGAGACCAAGGCCCTCAAGGAATACCAGACCTATTTCGAAAAGCCGGCCATGGGGTCGATTTGAAATCGGTCGTCATATCGGATCCCGGCGAGTTCCCGCTCGCCGGGATTGCGACACCGGCGGGCACTCCTCTCCCGCAAATCCACGGCCCCATGAAGCGACCAAGCCGCCGAAGGATTCCCTCGGCGGCTTGATGGGCGATGGTTGCAAAGGAGACAGGAAACAAATCGCCAGAATGCCAGAAACCTGGGTGGGGTGGGATGGGAGAGAATTCGGTCCCCAACACCCTGGCGACCAATTGACTTTAGCCAGCAACGATACTGCATAGTACTGCTTGATCCGCAGAGCTGACGCCTGAACATGGCATGACCAGCTTGTCGGAATATGAAGACAGATGGCGTTTCATGTCCGATTGTTGTCTCCGGCATGACTTTTTCCCCGTATCATATGGCGCTAGCCTGAGGACATTCCTTGATATGAAAGGGCGTTAGATGTCCCCAAATGCTGCAGCTTTGCTCGTTATCGATGCGCAGGAATCCTTCCGCCACCGCCCCTATTGGTCCGAGGCGGATCTTCCATCCTATCTCGAACGGCAGCAGGCGCTGATCGACGGTGCCGCGGCTCACGGCCTCCCGGTCGTTCAAATCTTCCATGTCGACGACAGCGGACCGTTTTCTTTGGCATCGGGGCATGTCCGCGCTTTAGCTCCGCTTTCCCTGGCACCAACCGCGGTCTTTCAGAAACGGCGTCACAGTGCCCTTGTTGGCAGCGGTCTCGACGTCTGGCTCATCGAACATGGCATTCGCAAGATCATCGTTTCCGGCCTACGTACTGAACAATGTTGTGAAACGACGACCCGCCATGCCTCCGATCTCGGTTACTTGGTCGACTATGTCGGGGAGGCCACATTGACCTTTCCCATGACGAACCCGCTGGGACAGGTTTTCAGCCCCGCCGATATCCGGACCCGCACGGAGCTTGTGCTGAGAGACCGTTTCGCGCGGATTGCCAGTGTCGAGGAGGCGCTTGCCGACGCGGCGCCACAACAGGCGGCATGACGAAAAACCAGCATCCGGAAGACCGGGGAGTCCCGGTGACGGTGCCGGTCGTCGTGGTTCTGCCGCCGCGCACGCTTCTCCTCGACGTCGCGGGCCCGATCGAGGTGCTGCGAAAGACCAATCTCTTGCAGAACCGGCTGCGCTTCACGGTAACCTATGTCGCGGCAGCGGAGACCGTCGCCAGTTCGATCGGCCTTCCGCTGACCGGCATCGCACCGTTGCCGGATTGTCTGCCGGACGACGCTTTCATCATCGTGGCCGGCGCCACCGACGAGGTCATGGGATCGAACGACCGCTCCCCGGCAGAGGACGAGGCGGACGCCATGGCGACCGTCGACTGGCTGCGCCGGACTGTGCGCCCCTGCCATCTGATCGTCTCGATCTGTTCCGGCGCCTTGCTGGCGGCGCGAGCCGGACTTCTCGATGGCCGGGAGTGCACCACCCACCATGGCTGCGTCGCCGAACTTGCCAGATTGGCGCCATCGGCGCGGATCTTGGAAAATCGGCTTTATGTCGAGGACGGTCGTTGCCTGACCAGCGCCGGGATTACGGCGGGCATCGACCTCATGCTGCATACCGTGGCGCAAATGGTCGGTCCTGCCGTAGCCGTGGCAGTCGCGCGATATCTCGTCGTCTATCTGAGGCGTGGCGGCGCCGATCCGCAATTGTCTCCCTGGCTCGAAGGTCGCAACCATATTCATCCGGCCATTCACCGCGTTCAGGACGCGATCATCGCCGAGCCGACCCGGGACTGGCCGCTCAAGGATTTGGCGCGGATTGCCTGCCTCAGTCCTCGGCACCTGTCACGACTGTTCAACGATCAGGCCGAGGTCAGCATTCCCGACTACATCAACCGTGTCCGGATAGCTCTGGCTCACGACCTGATCGAGCGAACGTCACTCGATATGGAACAGGTGGCGGAACGCGCCGGTTTTTCCTCTCCCCGTCAGCTTCGACGAGTCTGGGGCGGATTCCATGACCGGCCGCCCAGTGCGCTTCGCAAGATACGAGCCGAAACCCGCCAAAAATAACCAAACGATAATTTTTGATTGTTACCTTTCGTCTAGTTTTCCGGTCGGTCATCCATGGTACGATCCTACCGTTTTAATTTCTGGGAATGCTCGGATGCACGGACCACTGGGTTATCGATCAGGGGTTGGTATTGTTTTGGTCAATTCCCAAGGTTTGGTATTCGCCGGTCACCGCAGAGATGGGCGCTGCCCCCCCTGGCAGATGCCACAAGGTGGTATCGATACCTCAGAAACGCTGGAACGGGCCGTCTTTCGTGAATTAAACGAGGAGTTGGGAACCGATCGAGCCATTGCGGCCGACGTTTTCCCCGGGTGGCTCGGTTACGATTACCCCGAAAGCACGACCACCAAACGAGCCCGGTGTTTTCAAGGCCAACGCCACAGATGGTTCCTCTTGAAATTCACCGGCAGCGATGACGACATCGTGGTGGCCACCGAACATGCGGAGTTTTCGTCCTGGCGTTGGATGACGCCCGATGACGTGGTCTCCCACGTCATCGAGTTCAAACAGGACATTTACAGGCGGGTCATGGCCTATTTCGCCCCTCGCCACGGACTGCCATGGCGTGACGAAGGCTCCGTGCCTGTCCTGCCCGCATCACTCTGTCCGCCGGACAGTTTGCACCGGGCCTGACGGGCGGCACTGACATTACCGCGGCCTGAATTGGGCGGGCGTCGGGATACGGAACCAGGCGACATAGGCGGCCGGCAGAAACAGCAACGTCAGCAGGGTCGCCACCACCAGACCGCCCATGATGGCAAATGCCATGGGTCCCCAGAACGACTCCGACGATATCGGAATCATTGCAAGGATCGCCGCCGAGGCGGTCAGGAGAATCGGCCGCAAGCGATGGCAGGTTGCTTCGACGACGGCATCCCAACGGTCCATGCCGGCAGCGATATTGCGTTCGATCTGATCGATCAGGATCACCGAATTTCGAACGATCATGCCGATCAGGGCGACGCAGCCCAGGATGGCGACAAATCCCATCGGCGTATGGGTCGGCAGAAGGGCGGCAACCACGCCAATCAGTCCCAGCGGCGCAACGCTGATGACCAAAATCATCCGCTGGAAACTCTGCAGTTGCACCATCAGGACGCTCAGCATCAGCAACACCATCACCGGCAGCACCGCCGCGACTGAACTCATGCCTTTGGCGCCTTCTTCGACGCTGCCGCCGGTGGCGACGGAATAGCCGGCCGGCAGCGTGGCCTCGAACGCGCTGATCCGTGGGGCCAGTTGCGCCACGACGGTAGCCGCCTGGATACCGGGTGCGACGTCGGCCTGTATAGTCAAAGTGGGCAGGCGTTGCCGACGCCAGATGATCGGCTGCTCGAAACCGTAATCCAGTTGAGCCAGTTCGCCCAAGGGGACATTGCGGCCCTCGCCCACCGGTATCTGCAGGCGGCGCAGTGTGTCGAGATCGGTTCTCTCATCGATCGGAGCCCGCGTCTGCACCGGAATCAGATAAATCGAATCGCGCAGTTCGGTGATGGTCGTCCCTGAAAACGTAGCTTGCAGAGCCTGCGCCAGATCCTGCGACGAAAGACCGACCAGCCTCGCCTTGTTCTGGTCGATCTTCAACCGTACCGTCTTGATCGGCTCGTTCCAGTCGAAATTGATCGACCGCACGGCGACATTCCCGCCCAGAACCGCCGACAAATCATAGGCTGCCTGACGAACCCGCTGTGGATCGGCGCCACTGACACGATATTTGAGCGGCCAGCCGACCGGCGGCCCCAATTCCAGCGGCGAAGCCCGGACGATGGCGTCGGGCAGATCCTCTTCCAGTTGGTTTTGCAAACGGGCGGCGAGAGCGTCGCGTAATCCGACGCTTTTGGCGACAACCACCGCCTCGGCAAAAAAGTCGTGGTCGAGTTGCACGTCGAGCGGCAGATAAAAACGCACGGCGCCGCTGCCGACATTGACGGCGTAACTGGCGACATCACCATCGGCGGCCAACCGTTTTTCCAGCAGAGCAACGGCCTCTCCCGTCGCACGGATCGACGTATTGTGCGGCAATGTCAGATCGACCAGGAGTTCAGGCCGATCCGACGATGGAAAAAACTGCTGTTCCAGATGCGTGGTGGCCACCAGCGAAACAACGAACAGGGTGGCTGTGCTGCCGATCACCCACCACCGACGAGCAAGGCCAGCCGTCAGAACGGCGCGAAAAGCGTTGGAGACGCGGACACCCACACCGCCGGATTTGTGAACGCTGACCCGTTTGCCGAGCAAGGCGACGCCGATCAATGGCGAAAACAGAACGGCCACGCCCCAGGAGATCAGCAGGGCGATGGTGATGACGGCGAACAGCGAAAAACAGTATTCTCCCGATGCACTCTCTGCGAAACCGACCGGCACGAAGCCGATCACCGTCACCAGCGTGCCGGTCAACATCGGGAAAGCCGTCGATGTAAAAGCGAAGGTCGCCGCCTCGCGCAGGGGAAGCCCCTCCTCCTGCTTCTTGACCATCATTTCGATAGTGATCATGGCGTCGTCGACCAGCAACCCCAGAGCGATGATCAGCGAGCCCAACGAAACCCGGTGCAGATCGATGCCGCAGAACTTCATGCCGACGAAGGTTGCGGCCAGAACCAACGGAATGGACAGGGCGACCACCGTTCCGGCCCGAAACCCAAGACTGAGGAAGCTGACCACCAGGACAATGGCCACGGCCTCCTCCAGAGATTTCACGAACCCATGCACCGAGGCCCGCACCACTTCCGGTTGATTGGCGACCTGAACCACCTCGATGCCGATCGGGCGGTCCCGCTCCATCTCAGCCATGCGTTTACGGATATTGTCGCCCAGACGCAGATTGTCGCCGCCCTTAGCCATGGCAAGCGCCAAACCGATGGCCGGTTGCCCGTTGACACGATAGGACGAGGTCGGCGGATCGACGAAACCACGCTGGATCGTCGCCACGTCGGCAAGCCGGAAAAACCGTCCGTTGATCCGCAAGTTGATGTCGCTGACATCCGCCTCGGAAGCGAATCCACCGGTAACGCGCAGCAGGATCTTTTCACGTCCGGTATCGACGACACCGGATGGGGCGACGGCATTCTGCTCTTGCAGAGCTTGCAGAACCTGCGCCTGGGTCACCCCTAGACTGGCAAGTTTACGGGTGGAAAACGCGATCGTGACCTGCTCGTCCTGCACGCCGATCAGGGTGATCTTGCCGACGTCGGGCAGCCGCAACAGATCGGCACGCACACTCTCGACATAATCCTTGAGATCGCGGTAGTTAAATCCGTCACCGGTAAAGGCATAGATGACGCCGAAGGTATCGCCGAATTCGTCATCGAAAAACGGCCCTTGCGTCCCGGACGGCAGAGTATAGGCGATGTCCCCGGTCTTCTTGCGCACCTGATACCAGATGTCGGCCACGGCGGCCGGGGCTGTCGAATCCTTGAGCGTGACGAAAATCACCGACGATCCAGCCGTGGTGTAACTTCGCAAATAATCCAGGGACGGCGTTTCCTCGAGCTTCTTTTCGATCCGGTCGGTGACCTGATTGACCGTTTCATCGACGGTGGCCCCGGGCCACAAGGTCTTGACCACCATGGTTTTGATGGTGAAGGGAGGATCCTCGTCACGCCCGAGTTCGTTGAAAGAAAACGCCCCGGCGACACCGCAGAGAATCATCAGGTAGATGACGAAAGAGCGATGACGCAGCGCCCAGTCGGAAAGATTAAAACCGGTCATGACGCGCTACCCTTCGCCCCCACATCCTGCTTTTCCGTCTTGTCGAGCAGACGGACTTTCTGACCCGGCCGCAACTTCTGGATTCCAGCCGTCACGACCAAGGCGCCGTCGGTCAAACCATCGGCGACCAGGATACGATCGGGATCGACCCGGAAAAGTGTCACCTTGACCAGCGACACGGTCATCGAGGATCGATCGACCACCCAGACCGCCGGCTGACCATCCTGCTGAAAGAGCGCCGATCCCGGAAGGCTGACCACCGGCCGGCTCCCCGTGTGGATCCGGCCCATCACGGTCATGCCGAAGCGCATGGCCGCCGGCGCATCCGACAACGGGACCTTGACCGTGTAGGTCCGCGTCGTCGGATCGGCGCTCGGCGAAATCTCCACCATCGTTCCGCTGGCGCGTACAGCCGGCGTATCGAGCAGCCACACTTCGACCGCCGGCTTGTTCTGGACGGTGGCGACCATGTTTTCGGCAATCGAGAACACCGCATCCTTGCGATCGAGCCGCGCCAGACGAACCACCAGCTGGCCAGCCGCCACCACCTGCCCGACCTCGGCCCCGAGAGCGGTGACGACCCCATCCTCGGGCGCTCGCAACCAGGCATAGTCCAACTGATCGCTGGCCAATTTCAACTTGGCCTCCGCCGCATGAAGACTGGCTTTCGCCGAATCGGCGGCCTGCAATGCCGATTCATAGGCGGCCTCCGTCGCCCAGCCGTCTTGACGCAACTTGCCCTGACGACGTTCCTCGGCACTCGTTTTGGCCACGCTGGCCTGCGCCGAGGCCAGGTCGGCCTTGGCCGCCAGCAGTTCGTTGCGCTTGTCCTGCTCGTCCAAACGGGCGACGACGTCGCCCCGTTTGACCACGGTTCCCAGTTGGGTGACGCGCGATATCACTTTGCCAGCAATCTTGAAGCCCAGGTCGCTTTCAAAATGTGGACGGATCTCGCCGACCTGAGTAGGCGAATCCGACAAGATTTCGGTCCAAACCGCTTGGGTCCGGACCGGACGGACTTCCGCTTGCGTTTTCACCGGTTGGTCGCAGCCGGCCAACAGACCGACGGCGAACAACACCCAGCAGATCTTTCGAACGCCACGCCATTGGATCTTGCCCAACAAGGGAATTGGGGAAGCAGGTTGATCGTCGCAGGTCATGATCACTCTCTCTCGGTATCGTCCCGGACCATGCCGCGCAAGACCGTTTGAATCATCGTATGTACCAAAAGTTGAGGTTCAACGAACGGAAAGTCGCCGCAGGTATTAATCAGGGAAACCACGCCATGAATCGCCGCCCACACGGTTTGCGCGGCTAAATCGGCATCGGTGATAAGCAACCGCCCCTGCCTGATCGCCTCGGCCACGCGATCGCGCAACAGGTGGTAAACCGCCTGGCTTTCCGTTGCCGCCCCAAGCGCATCACCGATCAGATCGGTTGTCGTCAAAAACAACAGGCGGAAGCGAACGGGCTCTTCCAAGGCAAAGTCCGCGTAGGCGGCGCCGAGGAGAGCCAGGGTCCGCATGGGATCGGGTTCCCGCGCTGACAGATCGCGCAAGCGATGTTCCAATTCGACCAGGGCGCCTTGCCAGAGCGCGCGGATCAGATCGAGCTTGGCCGGGAAATAGGCATAAAGCGCCGAGGCGGTCAGCCCGACCCGGACACCGATGGCTCGCATGGACACAGCTTCGATGCCGCCAGCGTCGAACAGATCCTGGGCGGCATCCAAAATACGACGGCGGACCCGTTCGCGTTCCGGTTCGCTCAAAGGCAGCCTGGGCAAAATGTCCGTCCTGTTTCGACGCCAAAGGGTTTAGAGAACACGTTTAAAGAACGCGTTCTCTAAACGCTATGATGTGAGATAGCCCCGCCACTGTCAACATTCCTGTTCCGCCTCATCTTCTCCGGGCCAGCCACAGTCCCGCAGAGCGGCCCGCATGTGCGGGGGAGGAACGGCGATCGCCTCGACCGGCGGACGATCGGCCCAATAGGGAATGACCAGATGGCGGGCATGCAGATGCATGGGCCGGTCGTCGGCTGAACCATAAACAGGATCGCCGATGATCGGACAGCCCAGGCCGCTGGCGCAATGCACGCGGATCTGGTGGGTCCGACCGGACTGCGGATGAAGTTCGAGCCAGGTCTCAAGGGTGGTCCCGCCAAGGCGCCGCCATCGCGTTGCGGCAGCCTGGCCGGCCGGATCGGCGATCATTCGCCAACCGTCCTTGTTGGATACTTTGCGGAGGGGCATTTCGATCACCCCCTCCTCCGGGTCCGGCCTTCCGGTCACCACCGCCCAGTAGGTCTTACGAACTTTGCCGGCCCCGAACAGGCGTCCAAGACGGGACAGCGCCTTGTCGTGGCGGGCCAGGACAAGGCAACCCGAAGTGTCCCGATCCAACCGGTGCGCCAGGCGCGGCGGTTTGGCCAATCCCAGACGCAGACCGTCGAGCATCCCTTCAAGATGGATGAACGTCTTTGGGCCACCGTGAACCGCCAAACCGGCGGGCTTGTCGAGAATGATCAGATTGGAATCCAGATAAAGAACGCGGCTGGCTAGATCGTAGCCGTAATCCGTTCCCGATTGCCTGCTGCTTTCGGCGCCCTGTTTCGTCACCCCGAATCCCCTTTTCCATCGCACCACTAGTTTATTGATAAACCTGGTGTTCTGATCGTTTCCGAATTTCGGTCGATACTGGGTCATGTCGCTTCGAAATTCGCAAACAGAACACTAGAGGCATTCTCCTGCGCCGTCATGAGGATGCTGGACGATGTTTGTTTCGCCTGCTAGAGCATCGCCCTCGACAAAGGTGGAAAACCGCGCAGGAAGGATCAGGATGCCGACGCCCCCGACGACCGAACGACGTACGGATAGACAGTCGAGGTCGGTTCTCGTGGCGGTCGCCGCGATCATTTTGGCGATGGCGTCGGTCCAATCCGGTGCAGCCTACGGGAAAACCTTGTTCTCCGCCATCGGACCGCAGGGGGTTACCGCCCTGCGAACATCGTTCGGGGCTCTCATGCTGGCCGCAGTCTGGCAACCATGGCGCGGCGGGCGCCTGACCGGCGGCCAGTGCCGGGCCGTCGTCGCCTATGGCGTGGCTCTCGGGGGAATGAATCTGCTGTTTTACTATGCCATATCCCGTCTGCCGCTCGGCATTGCCGTCGCCATCGAGTTTACTGGTCCGTTCACCCTGGCCTTGATGAATTCGCGTCGACCGAGTGACATCCTATGGCTGGCTCTGGCGTTAGCCGGACTGGCGGCGCTGGTTCCAATGGGCGACCTGTCGTCGGCGGTCGATCCGCTGGGCGCCGTCTTTGCCCTGGGAGCCGGCATCTTTTGGGCTTTGTATATCTACTTCGGCCATCGGGTGGCCGGCCAGTTGCCAGGTGGCCGGGCGAGCGCTCTCGGTATGGGCGTGGCCGCCCTCGTCACTCTGCCCAGCGGCATCGGTCATGCCGGCTGGGATCTTCTCGGCCTTGCCGTCCTGTTGCCGGGCCTGGCGGTCGCCCTGCTGTCGAGCGCCATTCCTTATTCTCTGGAAATGGTCGCGCTCAAACGGTTGCCACCCAGGACATTCGGGGTCCTGATGAGCCTGGAGCCCGCCTTGGCGGCATTGGCGGGAACCCTGCTCATCAGCGAAGTTCTGACCACCCGGCAACTCGCGGCGATCGCCTGCGTCATCTGCGCGTCAGCCGGCAGCACGGCAAGCTCCCGACACCGTTGATCGCCGGCCTCAGCTCAGCCCCGTGCGGCCTCGCGCTGTCGACGGGCTTCATAGGCCTTCAAATGCAAATAGGCGAGCTTGAGGAGAGGAATCCCAAGGCCGGCAGCCCGTCCGCGCTGCAACAGATCGCCAACCACATGATCCGCCTCAATGGCGCCTCCCTTCTCGATATCGCGCATCATGGACGCCGATAAAGACGACCCGGCGGACGTCAACTGGCTCCGGGCGTTCTCGAGCACCTTCGGCCGCGCCCCATGTCCGGATGCCTCGGCCACCGACTGCGCTTCCGCCAACAGTCCCGTCACGGTATCGACGCCCCCGGCGATAACGATATCGCCGACGCTGGCCCGCAGCAGGCAGGTCGCGGCCGCCAAGGCCGACAGGAAAACCCACTTTTCCCACATTTCCTGAATGATCAGGCCGCTCGATCGCGCATTGACCTTGGTGGTTGCGAAGGCGGCGGCCAGAGCTTTGACCCGATCGCTGTCGCTGCCGTCGCGCTCGCCGAAGGTCAGCATCTGAATGTCGTTGAGATGGTGGACCACCCCATGCTCGTCCAATGTCGCAGCAATCGCGCAGAGGCCTCCCAGAACGCGGTCGGCGCCGAAACGCCCGTCCAGAACGTCGAGATGCCGCAGACCGTTCAGCAACGGCAAAATAGCCGTCTGCGGTCCGACGGCCGGAGCGAAGCTCTCGATGGCGCCGGCAAGATCGTAGGCCTTGCAACTGACGATCACCGCATCCCACGGCGCGGTGATCGCTTCCGCCAGCACGGTCGGCGCCGCCAGTGTCGCATCTCCATGCGGGCTCTTGATGACCAGACCATCGGCAGCCAACTGCTGGGCACGCCTTGGACGCACCAGAAAGGTCACGTCATTTCCCGCTTCAAGCAACCGCCCGCCGAAGTACCCGCCTATGGCCCCGGCCCCGACAATCAGAATTCGCATTCAAGCCTCCCTGCTTTCGTCGTCTACCCAGCTCTTCTCATTTCGCCTGCCCAGCCACAGGCGGTCAGCAATTCGATCATGTGCTCAGCCACCGGAGCGGTCACTTCGATCAACGGTTTTCTGGGATATAACGGTATGCGAATAGAGCGGGCGTGCAGGTGCAGCCTTGGCGCCAGCAAGCTCGCCGTACCTTTGCCGTAGATGCCGTCGCCGACGATAGGGCAACCGATCGAGGCGAGATGGACCCGGATCTGGTGAGTACGCCCGGTTCTCGGCCGGCATTCGAGCCAGGAAAGCCGGTCGGTTTTCCCCAAAAGACGCCATTCGGTCACCGACGGCTGCCCCTTCGGGTCGACCTTCATGTGCCAGCCATAGGTCGCGTTGATTTTTCCGAGAGGCCGATCGATACGGCCCTCCTCACCCGGTGGCGCACCGACCACCACGGCCCAGTAAGTTTTCTCGACGCGGCCATGCGCGAACAATGCGCCCAGCCGCTTCAACGCCTGGCGATGGCGGCCGAACACCAGGCAACCCGACGTATCGCGATCCAACCGGTGGGCCAGTTCCGGCGCATGCGGCAGGCCGAAACGCAGATCTTCCAGGAAATTTCCCAGATGCACGCTTTTCTTGCCGCCGGCGTGGACGGCCAGCCCCGCGGGTTTATCCAGCACCAACATCAGGGCATCGCGAAACAGGACACGCCGGATCAACTCGGCAGCGGTTATCTGTTCCGGGTCGTCCAGCGACAATGATCTCGATTCGCTCACTTGTCGCTGGCCTGCCGAAGCGATTCCGCAGTCTGGCCGAACAACACGCGTCGGCTTTCCTCGGTCACCGTCTCATGTGTCCGGAACGCCTCGCCTTTTTCGTAGGCACGCCTGGTCGCCGGCCGGTCGGCGATCGCCGCGAACCAGCGCTTCAGGTTGGGAAAATCGTCAAGACGCTGGCTTTGCCGTTCCCACGGCACGATCCAGGGATAGCAGGCCATATCGGCGATCGAATAGTCGCCGGCGATAAAGTCCCGTCCGGCCAGCCGGCCATTGAGAACGCCATAGAGCCGATTGGTCTCCCGGACATAGCGATCGATCGCGTAGGGCAGCTTCTCCGGCGCATAATGCCCGAAATGGTGGTTCTGTCCGGCCATTGGGCCAAGTCCTCCGACTTGCCAAAACAGCCATTCCAGCACGGTCTTACGCCCACGAATGTCGGCCGGCAGGAACCTGCCGTATTTTTCGGCAAGATAGAGCAGGATGGCGCCCGATTCGAACAGCGAGATCGGTTCGCCGCCATCGGCCGGCGCCTGATCGACAATGGCCGGCATCCGATTGTTCGGCGAAATCTTGAGAAAATCCGGTTTGAACTGTTCACCGGCACTGATATCGACCGGCACGATACGGTAATCGACACCAGCCTCTTCAAGAAACAAGGTGATCTTGTGGCCGTTGGGGGTTGGCCAGAAATGGAGATCGATCATCGACAGCGTCCTTTCCAAGAACCCGCCGGCGCCGCGCGCCGCCTGACAGCGGGACGCCATTCTACAGGGCCGTGCCGAGAGGTCCAGCCCGCCCTCGGGGGACAGATCGAGATGCCTGCTCACGCCCCCGAGCGAAAGATATCCAGCCGGCGCCGCCCGGCTGCCGGACGCGACTGTTTCGCCACCGATCAGCGCGGGTACGCTTCGAAAGCTTCTCAACCGAGGAAAACCGGTGGAAAAATGCACATTCCATTGGAATAAAACGGTGTGGAGTTTATTACCTACTTTACTTTCGTGGTCAATTCATTTTACCATGCCGGGCATTGGCTAGCCGAAGGCCATCCAAGGGGGAAACGATCCGGGCACGTGCACACCAGTCCGATTTAACCGGACACGCACGATGGCAGCGAACCATGACCAAGAAAAGCTACAGTGCTGCCGCACGCCTGCATTCAAACCGACGGGCTCTCGGCCGACACGAGGAGCGAATATGCAAACTTGGACGCAGGTATACGATCCACTCGGTAACCTATGGCTATCGTCACTGGTCGCCGCTCTGCCGATTATCTTCTTTTTCCTGGCTCTGACCGTTTTCAAGATGAAGGGGCACGTCGCGGGCACCGTCACGGTGATTATCGCGACGCTGGTCGCCGTGTTCTTCTACCATATGCCCCTGGTCACAGCTGTGGCGGCCATTGCCGACGGTTTCTGTTTCGGTCTTTGGCCAATCGCCTGGATCATCATTGCGGCAGTGTTCCTTTATAAATTGACGGTCAAGACCGGGCAATTCGAGATCATCCGCGCGTCCATCGTCTCCGTCACCGAAGACCAACGCCTGCAGATGCTGTTGATTGGTTTCTCCTTTGGCGCCTTCCTTGAGGGCGCTGCGGGTTTTGGCGCTCCGGTCGCCATCACTTCGGCATTGCTGGCAGGTCTCGGCTTCAATCCGCTTTATGCCGCCGGGCTTTGCCTGATTGCCAACACCGCGCCGGTGGCTTTCGGCGCCATGGGAATTCCGATTCTGGTGGGCGCCCAGGTTGCAGGTGTCGACGCGTTCAAGGTTGGCGCCGAAGCCGGACGCGTGCTGGCGGTCATGACATTGCTGGTGCCGTTCTGGGTCATCGCGATCATGGACGGCTGGAAAGGTGTCAAGGAGACTTGGCCGGCGGTCCTGGTGGCAGCGGTCAGCTTCGATATCGGCCAGTTGCTGGCCTCCAATTACATCGGCTACGAACTGCCGGCCATCCTCGGTTCCGTCTTCAGCCTGGTCTGCGTCACCGTCTTCCTGAAATTCTGGAAACCGAAGAATATCTTCCGTTTCAAGGACGACAAGACCGTCACGCAGACCAAGCATTATACCGGTGGCGAGATCTTCATGGCCTGGTCGCCGTACATCATCCTGACCCTGGCCGTCGTCTTGTGGAATCTGCCGTTCTTCAAGGTCCTGTTCGCCAAGGGTGGGGCGCTTTACGAAACCACCATCACCTTTGCCGTTCCCTATCTCGACAAGCTGGTGATCAAGGTGCCGCCGATCGCCACCGCCGCGACGCCCTATGGAGCAAGCTTCAGCCTCAATCTGGTATCGGCCACCGGCACGGCCATTCTGGTTGCCGCCATCGTCTCGCTGGCGGTGATCAAGGGCAAGGTGTCGCTTGGCGTGTCGACCTTCTTCGAGGTTCTGAACGACCTCAAGATGCCCATCTGGACAATCGGCGCCGTCGTCGCTTTTGCCTATGTCTGCAACTATTCCGGCCTGTCTTCGACATTGGCCCTGATGTTCGCCCAGACCGGAAGCTCGTTCACCTTCTTCTCGCCGGTCCTTGGCTGGGTCGGTGTTTTCCTGACCGGTTCGGACACGTCATCGAATGCTCTGTTCTGCGCCCTGCAGGGCACCACAGCCCAGCAGATCGGCGTCAGCGACATTCTTCTGGTGGCGGCCAACAGTACCGGCGGCACCATCGGCAAGATGATTTCGCCCCAATCGATTGCCGTCGCGTGCGCTGCCGTGGGTATGGTCGGACGCGAGTCCGAGCTGTTCAAGTTCACTCTGAAAAGCAGCCTTATCCTGGTCATCATGGTTGGCATTCTCACCACCATCCAAGGTTACCTGATCCCAGGCACCATCCCCTGATCATGGAGGGAAGCGGCGCATTGCCGCTTCCCTCCTTCTTCTCCCCACCTCTTGGCGCCGCCCTGCGGCGCCACTTCTTTATGGGCCGACCAGACCCCATCCTTCCGGTTCATTGACGAGAGGCCGGCCGGACAGCAAGATCCCGGCATCGCCTTCCCGGCCACCTTCAACGGAAGAGGAACGACATCGTGACCCAATGGATCGCCTCCGACAGCCTGTCGATCGCCAAAGTTCTTTTCGATTTCGTCAACGAAGAAGTTCTCCCCGGCTCGGGCGTCGATGATCGCACTTTGTGGCAGGGACTGGAGGCGATACTGGCCGACCTTGTGCCCAGGAACCGCAAACTGTTGGCGCGTCGCGACGAACTTCAGACAGCCATCGACGCCTGGCATCGTGAGCGGCGAGGAAAAGTCTTCGATGCGGGCGCCTATCGTGCCTTCCTCGAAAGCCTCGGCTATCTGCTGCCGGAAGGACCGGACTTCAGTATCGGCACCCATCAGGTCGATCCCGAAATCGCCACCATTGCCGGACCACAGCTTGTCGTGCCGGTCATGAATGCACGTTACGCCCTGAATGCCGCCAACGCGCGCTGGGGCAGCCTCTACGACGCGCTTTACGGGACTGACGCCATTTCCGCCGACGGCGGCGCCGGCATCACCGCCGGTTACAACCCGGCACGCGGCGCCAAAGTCATCGCCGCCGCCCGCGATTTTCTTGACGTGGCTGCACCTTTGGCAAAGGGATCGCACCACGCGGCGAAACGCTACCAGGTGGACGGCAGGACTCTCACCGTCACGCTGGCTGATGGCGGCACGGTCGGGCTGGCCGATCCCAATGCCTTCGCCGGTTACCAGGGAACGGCCGACAAGCCGTCGTTGGTTCTCCTCCGGCACCACGGCCTGCATGTCGAAATTCATATCGATGCCCAGCACCGGATCGGCAGCACCGATCCGGCGGCGATCAGCGATGTCGTCATCGAATCGGCGATCACCACCATCCAGGACATGGAAGATTCCATTGCCGCGGTCGATGCCGAAGACAAAGTTCTGGCTTATCGCAATTGGCTTGGGCTGATGCGGGGAACGCTAACGGCGTCCTTTCCCAAGGGCGGCAAAACGGTCGAACGCGCCCTCAACCCCGACCGCAGCTACACCGGTCCCGACGGGAGGCCCGTCACGGTGCCCGGCCGCAGTTTGATGCTCATTCGCAACGTCGGGCATCTGATGACCATCGACGCCGTTCGGCTTGCCGATGGAAGCCCGGCGCCGGAAGGCATTCTTGATGCCCTGTTCACCTCGCTGATCGCCTTGCACGACATCAGGGGAAGCCGGCGCAACAGCCGCGCCGGATCGATTTACATCGTCAAACCGAAGATGCACGGTCCGCAAGAAGTGGCATTCGCCAACGATCTGTTCGGCCGGGTCGAAATGGTGCTCGACCTGCCTCCCCATACCATCAAGATGGGCATTATGGACGAGGAACGGCGAACCACCGTCAATCTCAAGGAATGCATTCGCGCCGCCAGCGATCGCGTGGTGTTCATCAATACCGGTTTCCTGGATCGAACCGGAGATGAAATTCACACCTCGATGGAAGCCGGCCCGATGATCCGCAAGGGCGACATGAAAAATTCCGCGTGGATCAAGGCATACGAGGATTGGAATGTCGACACCGGTCTGGCCGCCGGCCTCAAGGGCCGCGCTCAGATCGGCAAGGGAATGTGGGCAATGCCCGACAAGATGGCCGACATGCTGACGGCCAAGATCGGCCATCCGAATGCCGGCGCCAACACCGCATGGGTCCCCTCGCCCACCGCGGCGACCTTGCATGCCACACACTATCATAAGGTCGATGTGGCCGTCCGCCAGACCGAGCTAGCGACCCGTCCGCGAGCGAAACTCGAGGACATTCTAACCATCCCGGTCGCAGATCGGCCCAACTGGTCGCAAGACGAAATCCAACAGGAGCTCGATAACAATGCTCAGGGAATCCTGGGCTATGTCGTGCGCTGGATCGATCAGGGTATCGGCTGTTCCAAAGTCCCCGACATCCACAATATCGGCCTGATGGAGGACCGCGCGACACTTCGCATTTCCAGTCAACATATCGCCAACTGGCTGCATCACGGCATCTGTTCGGCCGAACAGGTCACCGAGACCTTGAAGCGCATGGCAGCCGTCGTCGACCGGCAGAACGCCGACGATCCGGGTTACCGTCCAATGGCCGCCGATTTCGAGTCCAGCATCGCTTTCAAAGCCGCCTGCGACCTGGTCTTCCTCGGTCGCGACCAACCCAACGGCTATACCGAACCAACGCTCCACCGGCGCCGGGCCGAAGTCAAACGGGCAAACGCGCGATGATTGTTTGTTTCCGATCATCTTTCAACGCCTCGTCGCGGATGCGTCCGCCCGGCGACCGAAGGCCATGAACAAAGCGGGACAATCGGTCTTCGCCCGATTGCCCTGCCGCCGTCGCGATGCTACCTTGCCGCTTTCCCTAAGAAAGGTGAGACAATGCGCACAGCCGTGTTCCTAGCCATGCTGGTCTGCGGTACCGTTCTGTCCGGTTGCAGTATGGTCGAAGGACTCTTGGACTCCGATGACACCACCGCGTCGCAAAACCAGATGAACCAGCAGCGACTCGACCGGATGACCCAAGACATCAACGCCTGTAGCGCCGCCCGGAAAGCCGGTCAGACAACGACCCGCGTCGACTATGCACGATGCGTGAATGCAGCCTTCCAGTCGGCGATGTTCGACGTGAACTATTCCTATCCCGATATCGTCGCGACCCTTTCGGCTGAACGGCTGCGGGTCGCCGAATTGGCCGACAAAGGGACGATCAGCGATGCCGAGGGGCAGGCACGCCTTTCCGACAAGATTGCCGAGACTGTCCGTTTGGATCGGGCGCGCAGCAATAGCGTCGGCAAATCGGCCAAACGGACACCTCCGACATTTTTCCTGCAGATCATGCAAGTCGGTTTGTGACGCTCGAAAGACGTTCCCGACGGGAATGCCAATCTGCAATGGGAATGGCTCATGCCAAGCCTCGATGAGGAGGACCCACCAAGACTTGGCATAAATCAAAGGCGATGGACGGCAGGCCCGTTCATCGCCTTTCTGTTTCGACCGCGGCAAGCGCTCCGACGGCCGAAGCCATGCCAACCAAAGAGCCGCCGATGATATCGCTCAGCCAATGGTAATCAGCCCCCAGCAGGCCAATCGCCACTAGAAACACCGGCAGGACGCAAGCGAGCCGCCAGCGTGGGCAGGCAAACCACAGGACACCCATCGGGGCAGCAACCACAGAGGTGTGGCCCGAGGGAAACGAGGCCCAACCGGCACCGCCGTGAAACGGCTCCATGGCAAACACCCCGTTGCCGATCCAGGAAGGATTGCCGTTGGTCCAGGTCTCCGGCCACGTCCGGCCGATGGCATATTTCAGCTCCTCCTTGATTCCCAAGGCCAGCAGGGTCGCCAGGCAAAGGGCCAGAAGGACCCTGCCGCCGCGTCCCGGCTGCCAGCCGCAAAGCCAGGCGACAGCCAAACCACAGGCACCGCCCAGAGCCAGCGGAGCCGCCGGTTCGGCGATCCTGGTCAACCACAGGAAGGCCTGCATGCCATGCAGATGGGCGTGCGACCACTGGGAGATCGGCCGGTCAAGAAGCAACACCGCCCCCAGTGTCACCAGGGCGCCCGCAAGGGACGTGATGAGGATCGTTTGAGCCAGCCGGCGGCGGTCGGGAAGCACTCTTCATGGACTCCGCTGCAGTGAGCGCCAGGACATCACAATCCGATTAAGACGTCGAACTCGTTGGCCGGCATCGGCCGGCCGAACAGGTAACCTTGCATCGCCTGGCACCCCAACTCACCCAGGATTCGTTCTTGCTCAACGGTTTCGACGCCCTCGGCAACGACTTCCATATGCAGCGCCCTGGCCATTTCAATAATGGCGCTCGCCAAAGAGCGCGACGCTTCCGCGCCGTCCACCTCTTTGACGAAGCTTCTGTCGATCTTCAATGTATCAAATTGAAAGTTCTGCAAATACCCCAATGATGAATAACCAGTCCCAAAATCATCTATCGAAAGAGAAATATCAAAACTTTTAATAGTATCAAGAATAATCTTGGCATTATTCATGCCGCTCATCAGCAATCTTTCCGTTACTTCGACCTCCAAACATTCTTTTGGGAAACCTTCCTCTTCCAAGATATCAAGAATTTTTTCAACGAGATCAAGGCTACGGAATTGACGCGGGGAAAAATTGACCGCCAGCTTGAATATCCCCATTTTCGCCTGCCATCGGCTGGCATCCCGGCAAGCCTGACGCAAAACCCAGTCGCTGATCGGCAGGATCAAGTCGCTTGCTTCGGCAATCGGAATAAAACGATCCGGCGAGACGGAACCAAGTTCCGGATGCGACCAGCGAAGAAGCGCCTCGGTGCCGATCAACCGCCGGCTGCCGGCGGCGACGATTGGCTGATAAAAGACAGACAGCTCGTTTCTCTCGATGGCATTTCGTAGACTGCCTTCGATCTTGAGGCGGGCCTGCGCCTCCTCATCCATCTTCGGGGTGAAAAACCGAAAGCTGTTGCGACCTCGCTCCTCCGAGCGGACCGTCGCCGCATGGGCATTGCGGATCAACACCAGAGGATCCCTTCCGTCCGTCGGGTATGCAGTCATGCCGATCCGAGCGGTCAGGAAGATGTCGCGGCCTTCAATCTTCAAGGACTGATGGCAATCCTCAAGAATGCGATGCGCCGACACCTCGGCCATGGCGGGGGTATCGATATCACCGATAATGACGAGGAATTCGTTGCCACTGAGACGCGCCAACGTGTCGCACTGGCGCATGGTCCGGCTTAGACGCTGACTGAACGCGATCACCGCCGCATCACCGGCCTTGAACCCGAGAGTATCGTTGACCTTGCCGATATCGTCGAGAATGACCACCATGACCACCACGACCTTGCCGCCACGCCCAGCCAAGGCCAGCGCCTGTCCAAGGCGATCCATTGCCAGAACCCGATTGGGCAATCCGGTCAACTGGTCGTGATTGGCTTGATGTTCAAGCCTGTCCTCGTACTCCTTGCGAAGAGTGATATCTTCTTTTACCGCCAAGTAGTGAGCGATGGCCCCCCCCTCGTCTTTGACGGGTGAAACGGTCGCATGCTCCCAGAAGAGACTGCCATCCTTCTTTCTGTTGCAGAGCTCGCCCTGCCAGGTATTGCCAGACGAAATCGCCTTCCACAGGTCGTGGAAGACCTCTCTGGAAACCTCTCCAGAACTCAGCATTCGCGGATTCTGGCCAATGGCTTCGTCCATCGAATAACCGGTCACCTGGCTAAACGCCTGATTGACATATTCGATCCGCCCAGCCTTGTCGGTTACCAATACGGTAACCGGCGCCTGTTCGACCGCCGCGGACAGCAGGCGCAAACGCCCTTCCGTCTGTTTTCGTTCGCTGATATCGGAGATCCAGGCGAAATTGACGTCGTCGCCATTCAAATGCGCCGAATGAACCGTCAAAAGCGCCCATAGCATCGAACCGTCGGCCCGGCGAAACGGGACATGGATATTGTCGACCCGCCCTTTGCGCTTCAGACGATCGACGATGGCGTCGCGCTGTTGGCCGTCGACAAAAAAACGCCGCGCCGGCGCGGCGATAATATCGGCAAGCGATAGCCCCGTCAGTTCCGCGAAACGACGGTTTGCATAGACAACGTGTCCATCACGGCGCCGCGACACCGAGACTCCCACGGGACACTCGTCCAGAACGACCAACAATCCGTTCAGATCGCCGTCCAACATGGACCGCCAGTCTCAGTCATTGATGGTTGCCTGTCCTTCATTTTTCAAAATAGGTCTTACGGGGAGTATTCCACAAAAGTTGGAAAGACAAAAAAAATATCCGCACCGCTACGCGGTTCGCGAAAATGGAGCATCCCTTAAGTGCACGCCATGGGATGTCATTCTACCCTAGTAGTAAAACCGCTATGGCGTTAGCATAGGCTTGTCATCTCGAGAGCTTTCTCCGGGGGATATATGCCGCAGCGAAATGGAAACCCGCCTGACGCCGCCGCCCCTTCGTCAGTCGACGTCCACTCGGAAAAAGATTCTTTCGCCGAAAGCGAAGGTATTCGAACGACCCTTCGCTCGCTTGCCAATAAACGCTTTTCTGGCGGAATTGGCTTGCGGATGCTTATTTCCGTGGTCCTTTTCAGTACCTTCGTCACATTGGTTTCGACCGTTCTGCAGCTCTACCTCGATTACCGCCGCGATATCGATGTCATTGAAAACCACTTCGACGAAATCGACCGGGGCAGCCTCGGCGTGATCGCCACCAGCCTGTGGAATGTCGACATCGACCAATTGCAGACCATCCTCGATGGGCTCCTTCGCCTGCCCGATATGCAGGCGCTGGAAGTCACCGAGACCGGTGAGTACACCTCCAACCTGTCGGTCAAGGCCGGTTCGAAACAGAAGAAGGCCGCTCTTTTCCGCGACTATCCCATTTTCTACACCAGTGAAGGGGTGGCGCGGCGCATCGGCACCTTGCATGCCGAGGCGACCTTCAGTGGGGTCTACCAGAGGCTGATCGACGCTGCGGTGGTGATCCTGGTCAGCCAGGCGATCAAGATCTTCCTCGTGGCGCTGTTCATCGTCCTGATTTTTTATCAGATGGTTGGGCGTCACCTCAGCACCATCTCGCAATGGCTCAGCCGCTACGATCTCACAGAGCAGCGTCCGGTCCTGGCGCTTCCCGGCAAGCCAAGGACCCCGCCCGACGAACTCGACGGTCTGGTCTTTTCCTTGAACGATATGACGAACCGCCTGCTTGGCGCTTATCGGGCATTGACCGACGCCAACGCCCAGATGGAGCGTGACATCGTCGCGCGCTTTCATGCTGAACGGGAAGTTGTCCGGTTGAATGCCATTCTTGAGCAGCGAGTCAAGCAACGGACCTTTGAGTTGGAAGCCGCCAACGAGGAACTGGCGGCGTTCGCCTATTCGGTTTCCCACGATCTCCGTGCACCGCTCCGTCGAATCGAGGGATTTGGCCAGATCCTTGTGCAAGAACACGCAGAACACCTGGACGAACAGGCGGTGCACTATCTGGACCGGATGTGCGCCGGGGCCAAAGACATGGCCGACATGATCGACAGCTTTCTCAAGCTGTCGCGGTCGACCCGCGGCGAACTGGCGATCGAGACTCTCGATCTTTCCGCCATGGCGGCAGAAACAGTCCACCGCCTACGGGAAAAAACGCCCGACCGCGAGATCGACGTCGTTATCGAACCTGGTTTGACAGTCGAAGGCGACCGTCGCCTCCTCGGCGTCGTCTTGGAAAACCTGTTTGAGAACGCCTGGAAATACACCCGCAAAGCCGCCCATCCATCGATCACCTTCGGAGCGGACCAACAAGATGGAAAGGTCCGGTTTCACCTTCGTGACAATGGTACGGGTTTCGATATGGCGCACGCCAAGCGTCTTTTCTCTCCTTTCGTCCGACTCCACCGGCCGGAGGACTTCGAAGGCACCGGCGTCGGCCTGGCCACGGTACAACGCATCATTGTCAGGCACGGCGGACGCGTCTGGGCGGACGCCCAAGTCGGTGTCGGAGCGACATTCTATTTTACCTGCTGGGAAAAAGGGACGAACGATGGGCAGCAATAAGGTCCTTCTTGTCGAGGACAACAGCGACGATGTCGAACTCATGCTGCACGCCTTCAAAAGCGGCCGCATCGCCAATGATGTCGACGTGGTGCGCGATGGGGAATCGGCGCTTGATTACCTGATGCGCCGGGGCTCCTTCGCCGGCCGGGACAAAAGCGAACAGCCGGCCCTGATCCTCCTCGACCTGAAGCTTCCGGGGATCGACGGACTGGAGGTGCTGAGGCAGATCAGGGCCAATCCCGATACGAAGAGGATACCTGTCGCCATCCTGACCACGTCGGATGACGAAGCCGACATCATTCGTGGCTACGATCTTGGCGTAAACAGCTATATCCGCAAACCTGTCGGCTTTACCGCCTTCACCGACATGGTAGAAAAGCTGGGCCTTTACTGGCTTGTTGTGAACATCGCCGCTCCGAGTTGAAGGAATTTCCACGGATGCCCACCCCCATGCACATCCTGTTGGTCGAAGATTCCGCCGACGACGCAGAACTGCTTGAGATAGAGCTGATTCGCGGAGGGCTGAAGCCATCGATACATCGGGTGGAAACCCTGGGCGAGCTGACGCAGGCGCTCGAAAGCGACACCTGGGACGTCGTCCTCAGCGACTTTCACCTGCCCGGCTTCGATGCCGAAAGGGCGTTACAAGCCGTCCAGCGGAGTGGCTTCGATATTCCCTTTATCATCGTCTCGGGCGCCATTCAGGCCGAAGATGCCGTCACCTTGCTGAAACAGGGGGCGCATGATTTCCTCAACAAGGATTCCCTGGCCCGTCTGGTGCCCGCCATCGAGCGAGAACGTCGCGAGGCGAACGAAAGGGCGGAACGCCGGCAGGCGGAAGAACGGGTCAGAGTCCTATCGCTGGCCATCGAACAAAGCCCGGTTTCCGTCGTCATATCCGATTGCCGGGGGCTCATCGAATATGTCAATCCGACCTTTGAAGCGATCACCGGTTACACGCTTGCCGAAGCCCAGGGACGGCCCCTTGAGTTCACCCGCTACGATCAATCGGCCAGCAACCGCTTCCAACCGCAACCCGGCGCGGGTTCCGCCAGCAGCGTCTATCAGGCCGAATTTTGCAACATCCGCAAGAATGGGCAGCTTTTCTGGGAACACGCGACCGTCTCGCCGCTGCGCGACGGCGAAGGTGGCGTATCCCACTATGTCGCCGTCAAGGAAGATATCACGGCGCGACGAAGCTTCGAGGAACGCCTTCTCAAACAGGCCAATTACGACGAACTGACCGGGTTGCCCAATCGCGTCCTGATGCTCGACCGACTTGTTCAATCGATCGCTAAGGCCAAACGGTCTGGAACCAGGACCGCCCTGCTGTTCATCGACCTCGATCGATTCAAGAACGTCAACGATATCCTCGGCCATCGGGCGGGCGACAGCCTGATCCAGGAGGCTGCCGTCCGGTTTGGCCACTGCGTGCGCGAGGGCGATACTTTGGCGCGCATGGGCGGCGACGAGTTCATCATTATCTTGCCGGAGATCGAGGACAGTAGCCTGGCCCGCCGCGTGGCCGAACGGGTCATCGAAACGTCGGCGATCCCCTTCACGCTGCAGGGCCAGGACCTATTTGTAACCGCCAGTATAGGCGTCACCTTGTTCCCCGACGATGGAACGGATGCGCAAACCTTGCTGCGTAACGCCGATCTGGCCATGTACAAGGCCAAAGAACTTGGGCGTAACGGTTTTCACTTCTTCACCCAGGAAATCAATCAAAGGATGCAGGAGCGCCTGGCTATTGAAGGACGGTTGCGGGGGGCCCTCGACCGCCACGAATTCCTGCTGCATTACCAACCGATCGTCGACTTGCGCAACAGCCACGTCGTCGCGATGGAAGCGCTGTTGCGCTGGCGGGAGCCCGACAACAACCTCCGCATGCCGGACCAGTTCATCTCTTTGGCCGAAGAAACCGGGGCCATCCGCCAGATTGGCGCCTGGGTCATCACGTCGGCCTGCGCACAAGCCAGGAAACTGCGGGTCAATGGCAACGCCTTCCAGCGGATCGCCGTGAACGTGTCTCCCAAGCAGTTACAGGTCGCCGGTTTTGCCCAATTCGTTTCGGCGCAACTCGGCCAGTTGGAACTCGAACCGGACGCGCTCGAATTGGAAATCACCGAGAGCGTCCTGCTCGACGATTCCCCGGAAACCGCAGTCAATCTTCGGATGCTCTGCGATGGCGGGATTCGTCTGTCGATCGACGACTTCGGTACCGGCTACTCCGCCCTTGGGTATCTCCAGCGTTATCCTTTCCATACCCTGAAGATCGATCGGTCCTTCGTGTCTCACGCCACGGCGAATGCCAAAGCCGCCCGCCTGATCGAGACAATCGTCACCATGGGACATCGGCTCGGCATGGAAATCGTTGCGGAAGGCGTCGAAACCAGCCAGCAATTGGATTTCCTGCGGGAACAGGAGTGCGATTTCGCTCAGGGCTATCTGTTCGGTCGTCCGGCTGCCCTCTGACAGAAGAGCAAGGCGGACACCAGCGTCTCCACCGACAAAACCATCGGCAACTTCGGGTTTTTTTGCCGCCTCAATCGTGACACCTTCAACACGAATGGTCGCGAGCCGGAAACTTGGCCAACCAAGAATTTTCCCAACTAAGGATCTTATTGGTTTGGACATCCTCTTGCTTGGCCCCCCATTTCCAGGAGAGGCTGATGTTGGATCTGGTCATTGAACCGAGACGGCAAGATCTCGGCGGTTTCGAGGTCGGCCGGGTTCTTCCCTATATGAAACGCCGGCAGGTCGGCCCTTTCGTTTTTTTCGACCACATGGGGCCTGTCAAATGGCCCCAGGGTATCTCGATGGACGTTGATGTCCGCCCGCATCCACATATCGGGCTTGCGACCGTCACCTATCTTTTCGACGGCGAAGTTACGCACCGCGACAGCGTCGGCTCGGAACAGGCAATTCTGCCGGGCGAGGTCAACTGGATGACCGCTGGCCGCGGCATCACACATTCGGAACGATTCGAAAGGGCGCGACGCGACGGTGGTTTCCTGCATGGAATCCAGGCATGGGTGGCACTGCCGACCGAAAAGGAGGAAATGGCGCCATCGTTCGCTCACCACGGCAGCGACGATCTCCCCTATTACCGCTACCAGGGGCTTCAAGCCCGACTGATCGCCGGCGAAGCCTTTGGCGCCAAAGCCAAAGTCGAGACGCATTCCCCGATGTTCTATGTTCATTGGCAGCTCGATGCCGGCACCAGGGCAGAGCTTCCCGGCCAATATCCTGAACGGGCGGCCTATGTGGCGGCAGGAACGGTCGAGGTCGACGGACAGCGTTTCGACTCCGGCCGGATGTTGGTGTTCACCCCCGGCCCCCCCATACTATTTACCGCGGTCACGCCGGCAACCGTTATGCTGCTCGGGGGTGAACCGCTGGGGCCCAGGTTCATCGAATGGAATTTTGTCTCTTCGTCGCGCGCTCGGATCGAACAGGCCAAGGAGGATTGGCGGGCGGGACGCATGAAACTTCCCGATCTCGATGATGGCCCCCCGATCCCCCTCCCCGGCGATCCGCCATTTCCAAGCGCACCCGCAGTTTGAAACGTTCCCCGACAACGACCGAAAGACTCTCCGATGTCATCAGAACAGATCGACTTTATCGGCGCCACCGGCCACACCTTGTCCGGCCGGCTGGATTTGCCCGATGGTCCGGCGCATGGCTATGCCCTGTTCGCGCATTGCTTCACCTGCACGAAAAACTCGCTGGCCGCGGTCCGCATTGCCAAAGCGCTGACGGCGCGCGGATTCGGTGTCTTCCGCTTCGACTTCACCGGCTTGGGGGACAGCGGTGGAGATTTTTCGGACGCCACCTTCAGCGGCGACGTCTTCGATCTCGTCGCCGCGGCAGAACACATGAGCCGTCTGGGACACGCGCCGAAACTGCTGGTCGGCCACAGCCTGGGCGGAGCTGCGGTTCTCGCCGCGGCAGCCGACATTCCCTCGGTCGCGGCGGTCGCGGTTATCGGCGCGCCATTTGAAGCCGACCATGTCACGGCACTGTTCGAAGGCGACCTCGGAGCCATCCTTTCCTGCGGCGAGGCGACGGTCAATCTTGGCGGACGGCCGTTTACCATCCGCCGATCCTTTGTCGAAGATCTAAGGTCGCACGATCTCGGCAGCAAAATTTCGGAACTGCGGCGCCCATTGTTGATCCTGCATGCCCCACGTGATCAAACTGTCGGCATAGAAAACGCCGCCTCCATCTTCCAGGCGGCTCGCCATCCAAAGAGCTTCGTGTCCCTCGACGGCGCCGACCACCTGCTGACCGATGCCAAAGACGCCGACTACGCGGCCGACGTCATCGCCGCCTGGGCCAGACGTTATCTGGGCGACGAGGAAACGACGGTGGAGCAATCCGGCAATGACGACGTTCCGGCGGGATATGTGGTCGTCGAAGGGGCCAAGGATGCCGGCTTTCCGGTCCGGATTACCGCCGGACATACCCACTTCTACTCCGACGAACCGGTCGCCAATGGCGGCCTTGGATCCGGCCCCACCCCGCATGAACTGGTCAGTGCCGGCCTTGGCGCCTGCACGGCACTGACGCTGCGTCTCTACGCCGAGCGCAAGCAATGGCCGCTCGAAGGCGTACGGGTCGTGGTCGGCCACACGAAACGGCAAGACGGAACACCGACCGATCTCTTTGTCCGCGACATTCGTCTCGATGGACCACTCGATGCGACGCAGCGGGATCGTCTGCTGGAAATCGCCGGCCGGTGCCCGGTGCATCGCCTGCTGGAGGCGGGGGCCGCGGTGCAAACCCATTCGTCCGGCGGAAAAAACGAATGATCATTTTCGCCCATTGAAATCTTGTCCTCATTTGAGGATATCGGCACCTCCGTCACCCCTGTATTGATCACCTATGGCGAGCGCCGGGCGACCGCCAGTAACCTACACAGGGTCTCGTCGGAGGATCGAAAAATGGCGAAATACACGATCTCTGTCACAGCGACTATCGACTCTCCGTCCCTGATTGAGGGCCGTTGCGACGCTGAACGTTTGGTCGAGCTTCTCAACAGCGAGTTCATGTCTGTCGACTATTGTGTCGAACTGCGGGAAACGAAACGGGGAAACACCGTATTCGAAGAAACCACTGGACGGCCATCCCTGACCCTCCATTGAGCAAGAGGATAGGGGGCACTCCCAAAAAGATACCGAAGGCATCATGAGGACGCCTTCGGTACGGTAAAAGTCGGAACACCTACCTATTTTTCCGATTGCCATGAGAATAAACCCACGGCCGTCGTTTTATTTCGTGTTTCGAATGTCATCGACCAGCTTCTTCAGTTCCGGTGTATTTGCCACCTTTTCCCAAATCGGCTTTTCGGCCTCGATAAACTCAGCGCGATTGACGTCATTAACAAACTGCACGCCGGCCTTCACCAGAATTTCTTTGGAAGCGGTTTCCTTGGCGACCCACAGATTCTGGTAATAGGGAATCGTGTCCTTGGCGGCGGCGCGAATGGCCTGCCGTTCCTTGTCGTTCAGCGTATCCCAGATCTTCTTCGAGAAAACCAGGACTTCGGGCGCCATCACGTGCTGGGTTTCGCTATACACCGGCGCCGCTTCGTAGTGGTGTTCGGTTTCATAGGTCGGATAGTTGTTTTCGGCACCGTCCACCAAGCCCGTTTTCAACGCGGTGAAGACCTCACCGGTCGGAATCGGCGTCGGATTGGCGCCCATCGCCTTGGTCAGGTCGACCCACAGATCGGACGACTGCACGCGAATTTTCATGCCTTTGATGTCGGCCATATTCCGGACCGGCTTCTTGGCATAAATGCTGCGCGACCCCGATTCCCAAAGGGCCAGGCCGATGAAACCGGCCTGTTCGAACTTCGCAAGGATCTGGTCGCCGATCGGACCGTAGATCACCTTGCGATGGTGCTCGATATCGCGGAACAGGAATGGCAACGAGAGAATTTTGGTTTCCGGAATAATGGTGTGGAAGGCGCCGGTATTCACCCGGACCATGTCGAGACCGCCAAGCTTGCACTGTTCGACGGCGTCTTTTTCCGAACCGAGCGAGCTGTTACCGTAGACACGGACGGAATAGTTGCCACCGGTTTTCTCAGACAAGATGGTACCGAGCTGCTGGGCCGCCACCACCGTGGGGAAGTCCATGGTATGGACGTCTGCCGAACGGAATTCGCGGGCCTCGGCACCCGACACGGCCAGCATGGCCGCCAAGGTCGCGCCCGAAAGAATCTTCAATTGGGAATTCATGTTTCCTCCTCGTTTTATCGACTGGTTTTTTGGTCGGTGATCGGCTGACGCCTCTGCCCCCGCTCACCTCGTCGGTTGGGGGAACGGCAAATCCGCGTTGAAAGCGATCTTGGAACAAGGAAGAAGCGGCACGTTCTGCTACAGAGCAAAGGCCACCGATGAAAAATCCCGCTCATATCAGTGCCGTCATCCAGAATGGATAGTCAGCGTCAGTCGTTAGTTCTTAATATATCTAATATATCAATATGTCAAGGTTGCCGACCCTCGCTTGACGACAGCCACTACGTGTCGCCCTGGCGCAAACCTCATTCGTTTCGCCCCCCTGCCCATGGTGCAGTGCGGAAACTGGCGTTCCACTGTGTTATAACTCACAGGAAACGAAAGTTTATTTGACACGACCTGGAAAGGAATTGGCATGTTTGTTGGATGTTATCGTCATCTGCTGACGGCAATTTCACCCCTGATGGTCTCGGCGGCACTCCTGGTTTCGCACCCAAGCTTTGCCGACCAGAAACTTCCCAATGTGACAATCCTGGCGACCGGCGGCACGATTGCGGGAACCGGTTCGACCAGCACGACGACGGTCGGCTACACCGCGGCCAAAGTCGGTGTCGAGGCTTTGATAGAAGCCGTTCCGGAACTGAAAAATGTTGCCAACGTCAAAGGCGAGCAGGTTTTTCAGATCGCCAGCGAAAACATGAACAATGATTATTGGCTGACGTTGGCGAAGCGGGTCAACACACTGCTGGCCCAAGACGACGTCGACGGTATCGTCATTACCCACGGCACCGACACCATCGAAGAAACCGCCTATTTTCTTGATCTCGTGGTCAAAAGCAAGAAGCCGGTGGTCATTGTCGGAGCAATGCGTCCGTCGACGGCGATCAGCGCCGACGGCCCGATCAATCTTTACAACGCGGTTATCCTGGCCGGCAGCCCCGAGGCCGTCGGCAAGGGTGTCCTGGTCTGCCTGAATGACGAAATCAACGCCGGTCGCGAAGTGACCAAGACCAATACCGCCACCTTGAACACCTTCCGCACGCCGGAGCTGGGACTGCTCGGTTACATGCAAGACAATCGGCCGCATTTCTATCGTCAATCGACGCGCCGAAACACGGCCGATACCGAGTTCGACATCATGGGTTTGGACAGCCTGCCCCGCGTCGACATCGTCTACGGCTACGCCAACATGGATCCGACGGCGCTCAATGCCTTTGTCGCGGCCGGCGCCAAAGGCATCATTCATGCCGGCGTCGGAGACGGCAGTCTGGCGAGCGCGGTCAAGCCCTCGCTGATCGAAGCCCGCAAAAAAGGAATAGTAATCGTCCGCAGTTCGCGTGTGGGCAATGGCATCGTTGCCAGAAATGGCGAAGCCAATGACGACGAGTTGGATTTCGTCGTTTCAGATACCCTGAACCCGCAGAAGGCCCGCATCTTGCTCATGCTGGCGTTGACCAGGACGACCGACACCAAGACCATCCAGACGATGTTCTATAACTATTGAACACCAAGGCGGCGGAGAAGGCGCAGGAGAGATCCAGCCCCTTCCCGCCGCCCTTACAGATAGCTAGAAAAAAATCAAGCTGACAAAAACGCATAGCTCGTCCGTCTTTTTGTGCAATGCACAAATTGCAGACGAGCGTCCCGATTTCAGATCTGTTCTCAATTGGCATCCCGCCCCATGTTTCCGTTCAGCAATGCGATCCAGCATCAGCAGAATAAGGAAGCAGAGATGACCGTTCTTGTTGCCCCCACACAGGGCCTGTCCGAACAGAGTGTGCTCGCCAACACCGTTTATTTCGTCAAGCGCGCCGTTTCCGTCTACGTCGAACGCGTCAAGGCGCGCCGTGCGCAGAATTCCAAGGACGAAAACCGCCAGGGTTCGCAGGCCATCGACCAGTTGAACGTCATTGGACTGCGCTTCTGATTATTCTGGCGCTCGTTGAGGTTGCCTCAACTGAGAGGTCGCTGGCGGCTGGCGTTGTCGGGCGCACCGTGGTCGGGGAGCCACGGCGGAGGAAAGTCCGCACTTACGTCGCAAGCCATTCAAAAGACCATCAAAAAAGATCGGCCGCCGTTGATCGTCGCAGATCAACAAGGCGTGGCCTTTGCCTCGCCATCTCAACCTCTGGTTATTAGAGTTTGAAGGCCTGGGAATTTTTCATTCAGATAATTTGCCGCCGAAGCCGTGCCTGGACCAGTTCCAGCCCGCGCTTTTGCTCATTATCAATATGAAATTATTACATATTTTTACAGGGTCCAGACGCGGCCCCCGCTGGCAACGCGACTGAACACACCCGGCTCTTGTCGTGCGGCGAAGCTGAAAGTTGCCAACCGGCGTTTGCCGGCCAGCCAGATCGGGGTAAGATCGCCGGTCATTTCCTTACGGAGCGACCATGGCCTTCGACCGCGACATTTCCGAGGTTAAGAACTGGATGAATATGTTCCGGTGGGTCGTCAAACTGATCCGCGACGATTATGCCGTCGGTGAAGAGAAATTGACCCGCGGCGCCCTGATCGAGACAGACATCGGGCTGACCCTGGAACAAACGGAGGAGGTCATGGAGATCGTTTCAGCCTCCTTTTCGATCAAGTTTCCGCCGGGAACCCTGGACGAATTGGTCAAATTCGAGGAGATGTGCATGCTTGCCGCCTGGCTGCACGGCCTCTACAAGCGACCGGAATTTCTGGGCGACGACTATGTCAGCAGAGCATCAGCGCTGAACCCCCGCGCCCAGGCCTGAAGCGGTTCGCACTTCGCTCAGCCCCCCCGGTCTGCACAAAGTCTCCGCTTTTTCAAGGCTCAAGCGCCGCTCGGGTGATCTGCGTTACGCTGAAAAAGCTCCGCTTTTTCAAGGCTCAAGCGCCGCTCGGGCTTTGGAGCGGCGTCTTTTTGCGATCGGATATGTCCGGGGGCACAACACTTTTGTGGACCTCAAGCGTCAACACCTCGACGCGCTCCGTCAATGCCTTGACGGTTTCGGTAAGCAACGTGTTCTGCTTGACCATATCGACGAGCAGCGCGGTTTGCCGCTCACCCATTGCCTGGCGCTCCTCACTGGCGCGATGCAGAGCCTCGCGATGCTCGGCATCCGCCAGCGCGTGCGCCTTGTCGCGGTCGGCCTGCCTGGTTTGCGCCAGCAAAATCAACGGCGCCGCATAGGCCGCCTGCAGACTGAACGCCAGGTTAAGGAGGATAAATGGGTAGACGTCGAACGTCGCAAGCCCGAGAACGTTGATCAAGATCCAGACGGCCACGATCGCCGTCTGTGCCAAGAGAAAGACCGGTGTGCCAAAAAAGCGCGCGAAGGCCTCTGCTTTCAGCGAAAACCAGTCGTCGCCATAGACCGAACTCAAATGCACATGCGGGAGATGGAACCGGTAAAAGTGCTCATATTCCTTTCCCTCCCCTTTTTTCGCTGTTTCATTCGCATCGGCTTGATGTTCCATGGCATTGGCTTCTTTCTCATTGCACGCACGGGGAAGACACGCTCATACCACGTCTCGCGGAGACGAAGAAATAGGCGGGGCAATCGAACTCCGTCGATTGCCCCTGTAAGCCGTGCTACTGGCCGGTAAGCCGTCCGACCATCGCCCGAATGGTCGAGAGTTGTTGCCCGGATTTTGTCTGGAAGTCGAGCCCGGTGTAACCCCACCAGTCCCAGCACCCTTCCGGATTAAGGGGAATGGTGGTGGGATCGACTTGCGGGTAGAGGACGATTATCTTGTTGGTGTCGGCCCAATCATTATAGCCGAGCCTGCCGTAGATATCGTCGCCCACCTCGCCTGCCCCTTGCTTGCACCCATGGAAAACCACATGAACGGCACAGCCGGCGCCGCCGCTGCTTTGACAGGTGGCGGGAACGTAAACGTAGCCGCTTTCCGCCATCCCATTCATCCCAGTCGCGAACTCCCTTTGATCGAAGGCCACTGGTGCTGACGACAGCACAGCAGCTTTGGCTGCCAATTTTCCGTAGAGCTCTGCCAAGACGGCCCCAGGCTGGTCGTAGAGTTGCCCATTCACGGTACACATGTCGACGTAAGGCGGAGCCGTCGCCGCGCAATCACCGCCAAATTTCGGCGACAAGAAAGCATGACCAGCCGCGACGCGATTGCTGTAGACGAGATTGGCCGGCGGCACTTTCGCGAACTTATAGAAATCACGAACCGCATCCATCACTGCGGGTGCAACGACGGAATCCTTGGTGCCGCTGAACAGATAGACTTTGCCTTTTGCAAGATTTTCCACCGGATCGATTTGCCCGAGGGACGCAAAGCCAACGGCGGCCATGTAGGACGAGGACGCCAGCGGGGCCCCCTGCATGCAGGTTGCGATGCCGCCGAAATTCACATAGGCGCAATTATAGGGACCGCCCGCCACGACGCCGACACCCAGCACCGAGCCGGAAAAGGCGACATCATATTGCACGGCCATGAAGGCACCGGACGAAAGTCCGGAGATCGACGTTCGCGCCGGATCGGCCCGCAACGCGGCGAGTTTATCCGCGGCATCCGCCGGAACCGACCAGGCCAAACAGGCCGCGGCGATGGAAATTTTGAGGAAGGGTGACATGGTCATCTTCTCCCCGACTGCTGTTGTGCATCGCAGCATAATCGTTCGTCACAACCAATGGGCGAATAATCTGGGATATTCTTGATTTTTCCGGCCAGTGCGACGCACTGGATAGTGTGACGGGCAAACGAGGCGAGTACCATCATCTCTGAGGAATTAAACGGCAGCACAGGTTGAGGACACTTCTGGTCAAAGATGGCGGAAGAAGCGACGTCAACGGTTGCCATTTCGCCGACAGAAAGCGTCATTTCGGGAAATGAACGGCTGCGATCAGCGGCCGCTTCGGGAGTGTTCAGATGAAAGCCATCAATCCAATCCGGATGGGCGGTGTCGAAGTTCTTCCCTTGGTCGAGGGCGGCAAGGGCATCTCCATCACCACCGGCGTCTCGGCCGGCCATTGGGCCGCCAGTGGCGGCATTGGAACGTTAAGCGCCGTAAACGCCGACAGCCAAGATGCTCTTGGACGCCCCATCGAACCCGCCTATCACGCCAGAACCCGACAGGAACGGCACGAGGAACTGGTCGCCCATGCCATCGAAGGGGGAATCGCCCAGGCGCATATCGCGCACGACCTGGCGCAGGGCAATGGGCGCATTCATGCCAATTTCATGTGGGAAATGGCCGGCAGCGAACAGATCATCGCCGCCGTTCTCGAAAAAGCCCGCGGATTGATCCACGGCCTGACCTGCGGGGCCGGCATGCCCTATCGCCTTGGCGAGATCGCAGCGCGCTTCAACGTCCACTACTACCCGATCATTTCCTCGGCCCGCGCCTTCAACGCGCTATGGCGGAGAGCGTATCATAAGGCCGCCGATCTGCTGGGCGGCGTCGTGTACGAGGATCCCTGGCTGGCCGGTGGGCACAACGGCCTGTCCCATGGTGAAGACCCGGCGCGACCGGAGGACCCGTTCCCGCGCGTGCACGCCTTGCGCAAGCTGATGCGCTCGTTCGGCCTGGGCGACCGGCCGATCATCGTGGCCGGCAATGTCTGGTGGTTGGAGGAATGGGAAGATTGGATCGACAATGCCGATCTGGGACCGATCGCCTTTCAATTTGGCACCCGTCCACTGCTAACCCGGGAAAGCCCCATCGGCGCGGCCTGGAAGCGGAAGCTGCTGACCTTGAAATGGGGCGACGTATTTTTGAATCGGTTCAGTCCGACCGGGTTTTATTCGTCGGCCGTCAACAACAGCTTCGTTCGGGATCTGCGCGACCGTAGCGAACGCCAAGTGCCCTTTCTCCCCGAACAGGACGGCGAGCACCAGGTCGCATTCCAAACCTCACCTCGCAAGCAGGCGGTCTATCTGACGGCGGACGACCGTCAGCGCGTCGAGGCATGGCAACGGCAAGGCTTCACCGAAGCGCTGCCAACACCGGACGACACGTTGATCTTCGTGACGCCGCAAAAGGCGGCAGAGATCCGGGCTGACCAGTCGAGCTGTGTGGGGTGTCTCAACGAATGCCGATTCTCGACATGGAGCCAACACGCGGCCAATCATAATACCGGTAAAAAACCGGATCCACGCAGTTATTGCATCCAGAAAACACTGCAGGCCATAGCTCATAAGGGAGATAAAGAAGAGATCGTCGAACACAATCTGATGTTCAGCGGGCATTGCGGCCATCGCTTCTCCACCGATCCGTTCTATTCGAATGGATTTATCCCGACGGTCGGACAACTGATCGATCGCATCCTGACGGGACGTTGAAGAAAGACGAGTTCTCCCTGACTTTTCCCGGTTGGTATAGCGGCACGCTCACGACCCGGCGGATTCCGGCTGCGGGCAATAGAGCGCATAAAGCGTCTCAAGAACGGCAAGCACGTTAGGATCCGCAACCGAGTAATAGATGCGTTTTCCTTCACGGCGGGTCGTCACCAGACCTTCCGCCCGCAGCACACCCAACTGCTGCGACAGCGACGGTTGATGGAGATCCAGCAGCGCCTCCAACTCACCGACGCATTTTTCGCCCGGGCTAAGCTGGCACAGCAACAACAGACGGTCCTCATTGGCCAAGGCACGCAACATCGCCGTCGCCTCACCGGCGGCAATCCGCATCTTCTCGATGTCGAACGGTGGTTTGTCCATATCCGCGACAGCTCCAATCATCATTGGACAACATTATATATTTTTATATAATATGCATCAATAGATCGTCTCGCCGCCATCCCTGTCGGGACCGACGGCAGCCAAACCGTTTCCGGAGAAGAGTCATGGAATCGATTGAATTGCTGGTCATCGGCGGCGTCGCTGGCGGGGCGTCCTTCGCGGCGCGAGCGCGGCGGCTTCGGGAAAATGCGCATATCACGATGATCGAGCGAGGTCCCGACGTGTCCTTCGCCAACTGCGGCCTGCCCTACCATGTCGGCGGCGAGATTCCCTCGCGGAACGCGTTGGCGGTGCAAACACCGCAATCTTTGAAGGCACTGCTGAATCTCGATGTCCGGACGCGGACGGAAGCCGTCAGCATCGACCGCTCCAGCAAGCGGGTCCTCGTCCGGGATCTGCAAAGTGGACAGAACGAATGGCTCGCCTACGATAAATTGATGCTTGCGCCGGGCGCCGCGCCGGTCGTGCCGCCGATGCCGGGCGTGGACGATTCGCGCATTTTCACGCTGCGCAGTCTGACGGACATGGACCGAATCGCCAGTGCTGTGCAAACCGGCAAGCGGGCCGTGGTCATCGGGGCCGGCTTCATCGGCCTGGAAATGGCGGAACAACTGCATCGTAAAGGCATCGACATCCATTTGGTGGAGTTGCAAGCGCATGTCCTTCCGCAGCTCGACGCCAAGATGACCCTCCTCTTGGAACAGGAACTGCGCCGCAATGGCATCGACCTGCATCTGGGTCAACAGGTCACGCGTTTCCAGACTGCGAACGGGACCGTCCAGACCCACTTGGCATCGGGCAAGATCCTGGAGGCGGATTTTGTTGTAATGTCCATCGGCGTCAGGCCTGAAACCAGCCTGGCGCGCGAAGCAGGTCTGCAATTGGGCAACCGGGGACACATTGTCGTCAACGGATTCATGCAAACCTCCGACCCCGACATCTACGCGGCCGGCGACGCCGTGGAAACCGAGGATCGGGTTCTGCACGGCCAAACCGCGGTACCCCTGGGTGGTCCGGCCAACCGGCAGGGCCGGGTCGCCGCCGATCATCTTTTCCTGGGCGACAGGGCACGCCCCTACCCCGGCTCGATGGGCACGGCCATCGTCCGCGCCTTCGAAGTGGCAACCGGAGTGACCGGTTGGACAGAGCAGCGTCTGCAGAATGCCGGGATCGACTATGAGACCGTGACGGTCAACGACTACCAGCACGCCACCTACTTCCCCGGCGCCCGGCCGCTGACCCTGAAAATCTGCTGGGAGGCGAAGACCGGTCGTCTGCTCGGCGCCCAAGCCACCGGCCACGAGGGCGTCGACAAAAGGCTCGACGTCCTGGCAACCGCGATCGCCGCCAGAATGATCGTGGAAGATCTCTGTCATCTCGAACTCGCCTACGCGCCTCCCTACGGATCGGCCAAGGACATCGTCAATCTGGCGGGCTTTGCCGCCACCAACCTCCGTGACGGCCTGGTTGTCAGGACAGACAGCCTGCCCGATGACCCGGTCGTGCAGTTGATCGACGTCCGGCCGAAACCGCTGGCCGATGCCTATCCAATAGCCGGCGCGATGAACATCCCCATCACGACGTTACGCGGAAATCTGGACAAACTGGATCGCCAACGCCCGGTGGTTACTCTCTGCTCATTTGGAAAAATGAGCTACTTCGCCGCCCGCGTTCTGATGCAGACGGGTTTCCAGGTCAGCAGCTTTTCGGGCGGCATCAAAGCCAATCTCGACCCCGGCATTCCGCCCAAACTGTAGGGCTTTGTCCGGCCCGGTTCGGGCATTATGCCGGGTTGTTCAGCCCAACACCGTCATACCCGTGCTTGACACGGGTATCCACATGGCCGAACCAAACGATGCTGCCATGGACTGCCGGTTCAAGTCCGGCAATGACGGTTTGTGGCCGCGGCTGCCACGTAACAGTTGGCGAGCACAAACTGTGCAGGACAGCCGTGGGCCGGAAAGCATCGTCCAATGAAGGTTCCAAAAATCAATCCACAGATTCTGTGGATAACTCGGTGCAAAGCCATCCAGACTCCGGCAGAATCCCGCGATATTCCTTATTGCGGAACTATCTGCCCAAGAGCTGGGCAGTGACATTTTGTTGGCACTTCATTGGATCGACGACATATTTCTTCAAATTATTATATAATATTTTCCTAATTCCAGGCTGTGAATAAATGTGAAACAAAATACCATTCAGACTACGGCTTAGACATGATTGCCAAGATTGTCACAATACCTTGGCGCCACACCATGCGACCGCCACACATCAGGCGATTACGACCCTGTTCCGCCCAGCCTTCTTGGCCTCGTACATGGCGAGATCAGCCACTCTGACCATCCCCTCCAAACTCGTGCAGGGAGAAGTGCAAACTCCGATACTGACCGTCAATGAGATGCTGTGGTCGCCAAAGGCAATAATCTGAGCCATCAGCGTCTTACGAATGCGCTCGAAAAAGTCGCTCCGATGCTCGGGCAGCAGGTTGACTGCCAGCACGCAAAATTCCTCGCCGCCATAGCGGCAAAGCAAATCGGCCTCGCGGAGACTGGCACGCAGACAGGTGGAGACAGCGACCAGGGCGTCGTCCCCGGCGTCGTGACCGAACTGGTCATTGATAAGCTTGAAATGGTCGATGTCGATCATGGCCACGGTCAGTGACAGTTTGTTCCGCTTTTGACTGGCATAGAGCTTGCCGCCGACGTCAATCAAATAGCGGCGATTATGAAGCCCTGTCAGGTAATCGCTATCGGCCTGCGCCTGGATGGTGGAGATCAGATCAAGCGTGTCCATGTTCTGGTTGACGCGAAAGAAGAACTCCTCGCGCAGGAACGGCTTGGTTATGAAATCGTTGGCGCCGTGCTTGATGAACATTGCGGCGGTACTGCTGCCGCCACCGGACGAAATGCCGATGATCGCCAATTTTTCACGCGGATAGGAGGCACGAACCGCCCGGACCATCTCAATTCCGTCCATCTTGGGCATGTGAAAATCGCACACGATCAAACGAATATCGGGGTGTTCCTCCAACACGGCCAGCGCCTCGGTGCCGTCGCAGGCGACGAAAGTCTGGAACTTGTAGTGTTCCAGGAGATCGCGGATATATTGCCGTGCCGTCCGTGAATCATCGACGACCAGCGCCTTGATGAATCTGTTTTTGAGAATCCGGTTGATGACGGAAGCCAGCATCGACAGGCTGGCCGGCGTGTCCTTGATGATGTAGTCGATAACGCCAAGCGCCATCAACCGCTCTCGAAAATCCACGGAAATGACGCCGCTGAACACCACTGACGAAATTTTCGCCTCGCGACACAGCTCGACCACCTCATCGTCGGCGGCGTCGGGCAAGATGATATCGACCAGAGCAAGCGCATAACGCCGGCCGCTATCAATCAGAGCACGCGCCTCAGCCAGCGAGCCGGCATGGTCGATCTCAATCATCGGCACATCGCGCAACAGCCGCTTTATCGCCGAAGCGAAGAACGTCGAGTCCTCGACCACCAGAATAAGTGACGGCTCCGTATCCATGCTCCCCGAACCGGTGTCATTCAGACGACTTTTTTCGTCGCCATCTCAACCAGAGTATCCTGGCTTGGACTTCCGGAAAAGCGACATGAAATAGCCGCTAAAATCAGACCGACCGCCGTCGGGATGGCTGTCAGCGATATGTCTAATATGTTCTATTAACTTTATTTTTTTCGTTCCATTGGCCTTCCGCCCTGAAACAAGGCGGGTAGATATCACTGACCCGGCCGATGGAGGAACTCGGGAAAACGACTTGGATGGACCTGGATACGCCACAAGAACAACAACCAAAGATTGCCATTCTCATCAAGATCCAATCACATACCGGGATATGCCGTTACACTCTGACGCCGATCGTTCCGGCACCCTGGTTTGCCGGCGACGCCGTTAAGCTGATGGCCCAAATGGATATTACAAAAATCCATCCACAGATTCTGTGGATAACTCAGTGCAAAGCCCTCTTGAACCCCACCTCAAACCCGCGATATTCCTTGTCCCGAAACTGTCTGCCCAAGAGCTGGGCACCTGGATTTTATTATAATTATATTATAGACATTCCATTCATATTCTTCAAATACCTAAAAATATTACCGATAATCGTGCCTGTGAATAACTGTGAAACACAGCATTGGCCCAGCCGAGATTTGCAGGTAATTGCTAAGAATGTCACAAAGCCTCACCAGGACCAGTTGATACCCCAATTGGCATAACCAATTCAGTCCGGAGAACGTCTGGAGCCAACGCCTGGGTGCAAGGCCAACGCCTGCCCGGCGACCTGCCCCGCCGCGAAAGGTGCCGCCGCGACTTTTTTCCCCGACGCCCGACCTTGGCGAAGATTGAGGTCGAGCTTGGCGTATTCGGCATCAACGATGGCATGTCGGACGACCACCAGATCGCGACCGTTTCCGACGCGATTGGCCTCGTCACGCCGGGCCTTCATTGCCTCCAGTTTGGCGGCGATGGAAACGGCCATACCCAACAGAAACGACGCCCTTTCGTCGCGTCCATACCGGATGAACCGTCGGCTGTCGGCGTATTGCTGCCACGCGGTCTGCATCGCCGCAGAAATGACGTCATAGACGTAATGAGCCATCTCGATACTGGGTCGAAGTCCGAAAAAAACGTACCGAACGCGACCATTTTCGTCTTTTTCCCGCCATACCTTGCAATCGCAGTATTCGGCAATCGCCGGCACGCAGGCCGAAATTGGCTGACGCTGTTTCCTGTTGGTCACGACGGCCGATGTCGCGCATAGCTCTTCGCGAATTTCGAGGTCGCTGAGTGACAGATCATGGCGATCGAGGAGTTCGGCCACCTTGGCCGCCGCCGCCAGCGCCTCTTCCTCGGTGCAGCCGTTGGCGACGGTTTTGGCCCTAAGCGCTTGGAGACGCCCCTTAAGCTTGTCGAGATCGGCCGGCATCAGGGTGTCCAATCCACCGATTCACCGGGAAACTGGCTGCGAGCGATCGCCAGCGTCTCGGGAGAGACTCCGGCGGCATCAGCAACTTTTTGTACCGTGGCATCATCTTCGAGCACGAAGTCGAGAACCGCGCCGAGAAAATCAGGCTCCCCGATACGCAACCGCAGATCTTCGGCACCACACCCGGTGACGCTGAGAAAACGAAGCAACAGATCGTCATCTCCGACGATGACGATCACCGCTTGAAGCGCCAGAGCTTCGGCGGCCTCGCGACCCAGAGCGGGGATTTTTGGCGGCATGTGCCTGCTCGACGTCATTCCAGCCAGCAAAGCCCACACAACGCCGGCTTGGCCGCACCGCGGGCTTTCACCAGGCCGGGAAGAGTGCCCAATTGTTCTACGATGATGTTGTCGGACAAGGGATCACCCCTGATCCGCGACAAAGCCTGCCACCGATGGCGCCGGCGCATAGAATTGTGCATCGAGCAGAGCCGAGATCGAGATGATCCGCGACTCGCGCTGTTGGCCGTTATTTTCCATTCGAGCGTGCGGTATTCCGTCAACCGTCGTCCAAAGACGGATGATCGTCCAAATTCTGCCGTATTGATCGCCAGTTTTGACGAAACGATCCCCAATATGTACCGATGAAGCCTTCTGGCTAGCCATCGTCCGTCTCCTTTTTCAGCCGCATGCCCACTTCGTCGTTGTCGATCCGCCGGTTAGCGATCGAACGGCAGAAAGCGGGCCGACTTCGTTATCAACTTTGATCTCTCTCAAGTTGAGAGACGATTTGCTCTGCTTGCGCTTCGACCGTGACGGTACCGCCAGTGTCAAGAATGATATCGACCAACCGTTCCTGTTGAATGACGCAAGTGACGTGTTCGGGATGAAGGAACACGATCTTTCCAGCCGTATCCCTTACCTTCAGAAATTTGACCATAGCCATCTCCTGGCACACGAGGAACAGGGCACCATCCTGTCACCGGGACACCCCATGAACAATGCCGGTCGCCATCACATTCTTCGAAACGGGCTCCGGAAGAGTAACCGCAAGTTTAGGGGAATGGGGTCAGCGCGATGCCAGCAGTCGTTCGACCTCGGTCAGCACCCGCAAGGCGATCGAATGCGCGGGCCAATCCCCCGCCTGTTCGTGGCGCACCGTCCGCTCCTCGGCCATCTTCAAGGCCTCGGGCCCATAGCGATCGATCAATTCCCGAGCGGCGGCGTTAATGGCGTCATCGGCGATCATGATTGTCGAAACTTCATAAAATTCCGCTTGGAGATCAATAGGGCAGGACGCTTTCGCGTCGTCCCCTCGCCGGTTAACGGTTCGTCGGGAACCGTCACTCTTTCAGCCTTCCTTATAGTCACTGCTACCATCTTTCTGTTCAGACAGGTCCGCATGATGGCAGATGTCCCCCCCCGATTGCCAATGTTTGATTACGACATTTTGCAATAGTCACACCGGCCGAACGTGCATGACGCAGGTAACCAACCACATATCAATGCCCGATTTAATTAACATCAATTAAATGTAATAAACATTAATTTAACTTAAAATTTGACTTAATGTTATCGAGATAATACGGTAATTTTTATAGACTATCAGCACGGGGTGAAGGCGATGGCACAGAAGGATGCTGTTGTTATTGATCTTGTGGAAGCCCGCCGACGCCGGGAGGAACCGGGCGAAAACGCTGCCATCCAGACCTCTCAGCAACAATCTCAGGCGTTGTTGGTCTGGTGCCCTATCCCGATTTGGTTCACAGCTGTCGATTGGCAAGCGATGTGACCCACGCCATCATTGGCCCCCCGGCATCATTGGACCGCCGTCGGGCTCTTCGTTTTCATCTTGATCCGGATGTCACGGCCAAAGGCGTTACCGGCAGCTATTGCCTGCTTCTCGGAGTTGACCAGACGGGCGCCAATGCCGACGCGATCGAAGCCTTCGTCGACCAGGCGGTGGCATCGGTCCGCGCCCGCGCCCGGCGCGACCTGATTTCCGCAGACCCTATCCTGGCGGGCTTTCGTACTCTGCATCGGGCCTTCGGCGTGCCGACCCGCAAATTGTTCTCGGCCCCCGAGACTTTGATCCGTTATGTCGAAAAACGGGGAGACATTCCGCGAATCGGCCCTCTCGTCGACCTCTATAACGCGGTGTCCCTGGAAACCGGCCTCGCCCTCGGTGCCCACGATATCGCACAGATCGATGGCGATATTTCTCTCCGCATGACCACGGGAAGCGAGAACTTTCATCCGGTCGGCGCCGCCGAACCGGAACCGGTCCGCCCCGGCGAATATGCCTATGTGGACGACGGCGGCACCGTCATCTGCCGCCTTGAGGTCCGCCAAGTGGAAAAAACCAAAGTCACGCCGGAGACGACGGATGTTTTCCTCATCATCCAGGGAAATCCGGCCACACCGCCGCAGACTATCAGAGCCGGACAGGATCGGCTCGTCTCCGTCCTGCAACGGTTTCTCGGGGGTACCGAGGTTCCGCTCTATCGTCCTTGAGGTGGTCGTCCCTCGTCTATTTTTTACATAAAATTGTTGTTGTTGTGTGCGTTTGCACATATTTCCTTATATTTCTCATTGACATTATACAGTTCAGTTTGCAGCCTGATGTCGGCAGGACGGAACATCTAGAAATTGAACGGAATCCAAGGCGACATGATCATCAAAGTCAATGGTGAGCGCTATGAGGTGGCGGCCCCACGCCCGTCCCTCAGCGAAATTCTCTCCAGCAACGGGGTGCAGGCGATCGAGACGGTTTCCGTCCAGGTAAACGGTGAATTCGTCGATCCCAACGACTATTCGACCGTTGATCTCAAGCCGGACGACGAGGTCGATTTTCTCTACTTCCTGGGCGGTGGATCGTCCCGATGACGGGATTTGTCACCAAGGCCGTCCATGGAATTCCCGGAAGGACCTCGGCACATGGCACCTTGCGCGGCCCCGTCTACGACAGCGTCGCCTTCGAGTTCGCAAAATCCACCGACATAGAGAAGGCTTTCGAAGGGCGGCTAGCCGCCCACTCTTACACGCGGGTGTCCAACCCCACGGTACAGGAGCTCGAAGAGCGCGTCGCCTTTCTGGCTGGCGCCAAAGGTGTAGTCGCCGTGTCGTCGGGGATGGCGGCCATCAGCAACACCATCATGGCCTTGGCCGGCGCCGGGACCAACATCGTCACCACGCGCTTTTTGTTCGGCAATACCCTCTCGCTGTTCCAGAACACGCTGGGTCCCTGGGGGCTCGAGGTCCGCTACGCCGATTTTCTGCGTCCCGAGAGTGTCGCCGCGGCAATCGACGGAAACACTCGCGCCGTCTTTCTCGAGACGATCACCAACCCGCAGCTCGAGGTCGCCGACATCGAGCTTATCGCTGCCATCGCCCATGAAAATGGCGTGCCGGTGATCGCCGATGGCACGGCCACCACGCCCTATCTGTTCCCGTCCCGAAATTTCGGCGTCGATGTCGAAGTGATTTCCAGCACCAAATACATGTCAGGCGGTGCCACGACGATCGGCGGATTGATCGTCGACAACGGCATCTTCGACTGGAAACAGGCGCCACGGCTCAAAGAGGCGGCGCGGCGCTACGGCCCGCATGCCTTCATCGCGGCTCTGCGCCATACAGTCTATCGCGACCTCGGAGCCTGCATGGCGCCACATAACGCCTATCTGCAAGTCCTGGGACTGGAAACGATGGGCCTCAGGATCGAGCGAAGCTGCGCCAACACGCTGAGGCTGGCCCGCTGGCTGAAAAACCGTCCCGAGGTAAGCACCGTCAACTATCCTGGACTGGAGACTTCCCCATCGCACGCGACCGCGAAAAGGCTTCTATCAAAGGGATTCGGCGGCATCCTGACATTTTCCCTGTCGGACAGGAAGGCCTGCTTCGCGTTCATGGACGCGCTGCAGACGATCCGCAGGGCGACCAACATTCACGATAACAAAACGCTCATCCTGCACCCGGCCTCCACCATCTTTTGCGAGTTCGACGCCGAGGAAAAGGCGGCGATGGGGGTCGGCGATGCGATGCTCCGCCTGTCGGTCGGCATCGAAGACGACGAAGACCTGATCACCGATCTCGAACGGGGATTCGCCGCCGTCGAGATCGCCGCATTACAAAAAGAGGACGCTTGATGGACTTCACCGACGATCGGCTGACCCGCTACAGCCGCAATATTCTTTTGAAGGACGTCGGCGTGAAAGGTCAGCAGAAGCTTTTCAATGCCAAAGTCCTGATCGTCGGGGCCGGTGGCCTCGGTTCACCGATCGCGCTTTATCTCGCCGCCGCCGGAGTGGGCACGATCGGTATCGCCGACGCCGACACCGTCGATCTTTCCAATCTGCAGCGGCAGATCATCCATTTCACGCCGGATGTCGGACAGCCGAAAGTCGACTCGGCGGCCCGGAAGATGCAGTCCCTCAACCCGGATATCACGGTCCGCCCCTACAAGGAATACCTGGTCGCCGACAATATCCGGAATATCATCCGCGACTATGACTTCGTCATCGACGGCACCGACAGTTTCGCCGCCAAATTTCTGATCAATGACGCCTGCGTTCTCGACCGCATTCCATTTTCCCATGGCGGTATTTTGAGATTCCAGGGTCAGACGATGACCGTGCTTCCCGGTGAAACCGCCTGTTATCGTTGCGTGTTCGCCGCGCCGCCGCCGAAGGACGCCGTCCCCACCTGTTCGCAGGCCGGTATCCTTGGCGCCGTTGCCGGCATGCTGGGAACGATCCAGGCTGCCGAAACGCTGAAGTTCATCACCGGAGCGGGCACGCTTCTCACCAATACCTTGCTGACCTTCGATGCCAAGGAGATGAATTTCCGCAAGGTCCCCGTCCATCGCAACCGCCGTTGCGCGGTCTGCGGCGAAAATGCCCGAATCCGCGAACTGGTCGACGAAGAACAGCCGTCATGCGACCTTAGAGCCGCGGGAGCCCCCTGATGCTGACGGTGACGCCCGATGTCTTGACCACGATCATCGCCCACGCCCGCGAACAGGCCCCGATCGAAGCCTGCGGTTACCTGGCGGAGAAAGACGGCGTGACATCCAAAGTGTTCCGGCTTACCAACGCCGACGCCTCGGCCGAACATTTCAGCCTGCTGCCGGCGGAACAGTTCGCCGCGGTTCGGGCGATGCGCCTGGACGGCTACCGGCTGCGCGCCGTCTATCACAGTCACCCGGCCAGTCCGGCACGCATGTCTGAAGAGGATATCCGCCTGGCAATCGATCCGTCGCTCAGTTATGTCATCGTCTCGCTTGCGTCCCCGCAACCCGTGGTCAAGGCGTTTACGATCCTGAGAAAAGTCGAAGAGGAATCGATTGCCGTCGCCGGAGCGGCAATCGGGAAGGAGCACTGATGTTTTACCAGATCCCCGCTACTCTCTCAGCCGAACTGGCCGAGCTCGACAGCTATATCGGCCAGTTCAAGCGAGGCGAGCTGGATGCGGCGACCATGAAAGCGCGCCGGGTGCCGTTCGGCTGCTACGAACAGCGCCAGGACGGAACCTACATGGTACGCGTCCGGACGACCGGCGGCGCGCTCACTCCGGCTCAATTCAAAGCCATCGCCGAGACCTCGGCCCGCCACGGTGGCAGTTTCATCCACGTGACGACGCGCCAGGAATTCCAGATACACGACCTGGCACTGGACGATGTGACCTCCGTCATGCGCGAGTTGTTGGCATGCGGCCTGTCCAGCCGCGGCGGCGGCGGCAACACGGTTCGCAACATCATCGTCTCCCCCGACGCCGGGACCGGCCTCGACGAAGTGTTCGATCCCAGTCCCTACGCCTTCGCACTGACCAGCCGACTGATTGCCGAGGCCGACTCCTGGCTGTTGCCGCGTAAACTGAAGTTCGCCTTTTCCAATTCCCCGGCCGATACCGCCTATGCCCAATTCAACGACGTCGGCTATGTCGCCCGCACCGAGAACGGCGTGAAGGGTTTCCGTGTTTTCGTCGCCGGCGGCATGGGCAACAAACCCGAAGTTGGGCATCTGCTGCATGACTTTATTCCCGCTTCCGATGTTTATCTGGTGGCGGAGGCGGTCAAGCGGCTCTTCGACAAGCATGGCAACCGCAAAAACCGCCATGCCGCCCGCCTGCGGTTTTTATGGAAGACCGCCGGCGAGGCGCGGTTCCGCGAGCTCTACGAACAGGAAGTCGATCAGCTTCGTCTGGCCGGCACGCCACCGCTCGACATCGAAGCGCCGCAAGACGCCGTTACACCGCCACCACTTGCGCTCGAGACGATCGATGATCCGGAATTCGACCTCTGGAAGGCGCGCTTCGTCGAAGCACAACGTCAGACCGGCCTGGTTTCCGTGTTGGTACCGATCTTTCTCGGCAACATCAAAAACGAGGATGTCCTTAAACTCGCAGCGTTGTTGACCCCCTTGGGGCCGCAGACGATCCGCGCCACCTTCGGGCAAAATCTGCGCTTGCGCAATATTCCGGAAAACTATCTCGGCACCCTGTGGAAGGCCCTGCGGAATCTTGGCGACACCGCCTCTCCGTCCCGCCTGATCGCCAACGCCACAGCCTGCACCGGCGCGAACACCTGCAAATTGGGCATCTGCCTGCCGCGTGGAGCCTTGAGCGCCATCGCCAGGCGACTGGCGAAGTCGGAACTCGCACAGGATGCGATCGGAGACTTCCGGCTCAATCTTTCGGGCTGCCCGAACTCCTGCGGTCAGCACATGTTGGCTGATCTCGGCTTTTTTGGAAATGCCGCCCGCCAGGACCAACGCATGTACCCGGCCTATGTCGTGGTCGCCGGGGCGCGGCTGGCCGAAGGTGACGCGCGACTGGGACACCAGATCGGACGGATAGCCGCCCGCGACCTGCCGCCCTTCGTCGAAAAGGCGCTGACGCTCTGGCTTGCAAAGAAACCGGCATGGACCTCCTTCGCCGACTATTTCGATGGCGAAGGCGAACAGGAACTCCGCTCGCTGGCCGAGACCTTCGCCGATGTTCCTGCTTTCGAGGACGACAAGAATTATTATTACGACTGGGGAGCCGACGAAGCCTTCTCGCTGGTCGGACGCGGTATCGGCGAATGCTCGGCCGGCCTGTTCGATCTCATCGAAGTCGATCTGAGGAAGGCCAGGCAGCTTCTGGCGGACAGCTCTGCCGATAGCGAAAGACAGGACGAGTCCCTGTACCAGATCGCGCTGCTTTCGGCCCGGGCGCTTCTCATCACGCGTGGTATCGAGGCCGAAACAGATGCTTCGGTTTTCCAGAAATTCAACCAACATTTCATCCAGGCCGGACTGGTCGATAAAAAATTCGAAACGGTCATTACCGCCACGGCGCGACATGACCGCGCGGCAGTAGACAATCAGAGGGCAGAGATATCCGCCCTGCTCGCCGCCGTCGAGGCGCTGTACCAATCGATGGACAATTCGCTGCGGTTCCCCGCCGAGACGACAAAACCTGCCGCCGCTCCGGTTCCTCTCAAGGCCGACGTCGAACGGGACTACCGCACCGTCGCCTGCCCCATGAATTTTGTCAGGGTAAAGCTCGATCTCGAGACCATGACGTCCGGTCAGAAGCTGAGGGTCATCCTCGGTGACGGCGCTCCGATTCGCAACGTGCCGCGCTCGGTGGCGGAAGAAGGCCACAAGGTTCTGGAACAGGTGCAGATCGGCGACGTGTGGTCGGTATTGATCGAGAAATCGTAAGAAATCAGGCCATTAATCGGCACCTGCTCTCGGGCGGCACATCCGCAGATGGGCCGCCCGGACGGGCCTTATCGACTAAATTATACGTTATATAAATGTTATTTAACATACAACTACACAATTCTTGACAAGACCCACCGTTATCAATACGATTCGTTTAGTAGAATAATACGCTGGACAGCTGTGATGGCTCAGACGAATGCCGTAGTTATTGATCTTGGGGAATTTCGCCGACGTCGACAGGAGGACCGCCAGAATGCTGCGGCTTCGTCGGTGCCGCAGCCACAATCGATAGTCGTATGGTGTCCCATTCCGACGTGGTTTATTCTCCCCTACTGGCAGGTCATGTGACGTAATGCCGCGAGAGGGCATGCCGCCCGAAGATACGCAGATGATTGTCAGTGCCGAGGCCGGATCGCCGAATAATCTGGTCAGCATCGTCGGTGAGAATTTGCGCCGATTGCGGACGCGCCGAGGCTTGTCTCTCGAAAGACTGGCCAAGGCCAGCGGTGTCAGCCGTGCTATGCTCGGTCAGATCGAACTGGGTCGCAGCGCCCCAACCATCAATGTCCTGTGGAAAATCGCCTGTTCCCTCGACCTTCCTTTCGCCGCGTTGATCAGCGAAACGCCCGTCAATGGTTCGACGGTCGTCATGCGCCGCGCTGAAGCAAAGGTCTTGCTATCGCAGGACGGCCGTTTTTCATCGAGAGCGCTTTTCCCGTACGATTCACAGCGGAAGGTCGAGTTTTACGAACTTCGGCTGGCGGCCAATAGTACCGCAGAATCCGGTGCCCACGCTTTGGGTACGACCGAGACCCTGGTCGTGAACCGGGGCCAGTTGGAAGTCGACATCAACCACAGCACCCACCACCTCGATGTCGGCGATGCCCTCGTCTTCGAAGCCGATACCCACCACGTCTATCGTAATCCAGGTCATGACGAAGGCCTTTACTACCTCGTCATGACCTATGTCGAAAGTATCGGATAGAGCGGTTCAAGCGAAGCGCGAACCGCTCTAAAGCAATTCCAGCCTACTTCGTCTCAGTCATGCACATCATCATCATCGGCATGCCCATGGCCATCATGGACATCATTTTTTCACAGCACATCTTCATCATGTCCATGGTCATGCCGCCTTCCATCGGCATCATCGTGCAGACCATGCCGGCAGCAGTCATCTCGGCGGTCATTTTGCAGGCCGGCATCATCATCGGCATCATGCCCATCGGCATCGGCATTCCCATGCCGCCACCCATCATCGGCATTGACCCCATCATGCCCATCGGCATTTGCATCGGCATCATGCCCATTGGCATCGGCATCCCCATGCCGCCACCCATCATCGGCATCGACCCCATCATGCCCATCGGCATGTTCATCGGCATCGGCATTTGCATTGCGGGCATCATCGGGAGGTCCTTTCGATCAACTTTGAACTGGGTGACACATTTCTGTGTCGGCAGAAAAATTATCGAAGACTTTGCCAGATGCGGCAACGGATAGACCTACCAGAACCGTCGTTTGATCCAATAAAACGGAAACACGTCCGCCATAGGCGACAGAACATCCAAGATCTTGGCGTCGCCTCCATTATAACGGAGATGGCTTGTCCCGGTCGTTCCGACGCAAAAAAACGGAACGACCACAAAGGGTACCAAGAGCACCGTCAGCGGTGACAACCCGCGTTGTTGGCTCAAACTGCCGCAATACCGTGGTTCTCTTGACGTCCTTGGCGCGCTTCGTGGTAAATTCTTATCCCTTGGGATAGTCACCGGAACGAATGGGTAAGCCTCCAACCCTTTTCCGATACGCCTCAATCCGTTAGTTTATTTTATCCGCAGATGGCACGGATTAACGCAGATAGAAAATATACGATAAGACAAAACGTAGATGATAAAAATTACGATGCCTTCAATATGACAGTAATATTTATTTTCTCTTCTAATCTGCGTTAATCTGCGTCATCTGCGGATAAACATTACATGAAAGGTTTATGGCTGAGCTTATCCCGATCATTCCCGAGCGACCAAGATTTGGGTGAATTACCGGGATGCCTGGGCGCCAGAAGCAAAGGGATCGGCCATCTTGAGAATTTCCGAAAAGGAATATCGTCATCGCGAACTGGGACCACAAACGGCGCGCGCCGCCAGCGACAGAACGCCGCACAAAACAAAGTACATGGCCGCGATAGACAGAAATATTTCGGTCGGAAAAAGTTGCGTCCGATTGTTCACTTGGCTTGCCACCGTCGTCAACTCAGGAACGTTGACGATGAAAGCAAGCGAGGTGTCCTTGATCAGCGAGGCAAACAGCCCGACGAATGATGGAATGAGATTTCTCAGGGCCTGCGGCAGAAGAATCCAACACAAAACCTGATGTTCCGCCAGGCCGGAGGCGATGCCGGCTTCGTATTGACTGCGCGGCAAGGACTGCAGTCCAGCCAGAACGCTATGCATGATGGCCGCCGAACTGAACCATGCCAAGGCCAGGATTACCGACAGCGCATTGGGTATGCCGCCACCGAACAAGGCCGGTACAAGAAAATAGAGCCAGAAGATAACGAAGATGAGCGGGATGCCCCGGATCAGCTCGGCCCACAGGAATAGAAGCTTGCGGGATGCCTGGCAACGCCAAGCGACCATCGCCAGTGCGATGCCTAGAGCCAAAGACAGGATGCCGGCGCTGACGGCCATGACGACGGTCAGCAGCAGTCCGCCCAATTCACCGTCCGTCAGGCGCCCCCACAGCAGATAGTCGAGATTGCGAAGGACGACGGTGAAATCAAGGCCCATGGCGTTTCCCTCCACGGACCATCGTTCCGCGCCTCGGACCACAACGAAGCAGCACCTGCCCCATCGCCGTGCCGATCGCCAGGTAAAGCAGCGTTCCCACGGCGAATGCCTCAAGGGCGTGAGAATTGTAGCTTTCGATCTGCCGGACTTGATAGGTAATCTCAGCGAGACCGATGGCGGTCGCCAGAGAAGACAGCTTCATCAGGTTAAGATATTGCCCAATCACCGGCTGCCACGAATTTGCCAGGGCTTGTGGCAGGAGGATATAGGCGAGACAGCGCCAATGACCGAACCCTTGGCTAAGCGCCGCTTCACGTTGTCCGGGTGAGACGGCCATCAGCCCCGCGCGAATCTCCTCGGCGATGAAGACGCCGGAGAATATGCCAAGCCCCCAGGTCGCCGCCAGGAACTCCGGCGTCAGCAGCCCGACGCCGCCGGGCAACATGGCCCAGGAATGATCATCGTTGATCCAAGCCCGCCACCCGGCCGGCAAGAGGCCGAAACCGGCGAAATACCAAAAGAGGATTTGGACCAGGAGCGGCGTATTGCGGAATATCTCGATGACAGCGACCGCCGGCCATTGGACGATTCGCTCTTGGGAAATTCGCAAGCCAAGCAACAGGACGGCGATGAGAGTGGCCAGCAGAGATCCGGCAAGCGTGACATAAAGGGTGGTCAGAACCCCGAGTTCCAGCCACTTAAGGGGATCGCCGCTCAATACGCCGACCCAGTCGAAGGACAAACCACCCATCAGTCGTTTGCTGTGTGCAGCGGCGAGAGCAATTGCCGAAGGAATTGTCGGGCGCGCGGGTGTTGAGGAGACAGAAAAAAGTCGACTGGCTTGTCATTCTCGAGAATGACACCCTGGTCGATGAAGACGATACGGTCGGCCAGTTCTCGGGCGAACCCCATTTCATGGGTGACCACCACCATGGTGATGCCGCTCGTCGCCAATTCGCGCATCACGGCAAGTACCTCGCCAATCATTTCCGGATCAAGAGCCGACGTCGGCTCGTCGAACAGCAGAATTTTCGGGCGCATGGCAAGCGTCCGGGCGATCGCCACCCGTTGTTGCTGTCCTCCCGAGAGCTGTGCCGGATAGGCAAAGCGCTTATCGGCCAGCCCGACACGATCAAGAAGCTCGACCGCCCTGACCGTTGCATCTTCAGGCACGACGCCCAGGACTTTGCGTAAAGCCAGAGTGATGTTCTGCTCGACGGTCAGATGCGGATAAAGGTTGAACTGCTGGAAGACAAATCCGATCTGCGACCGCAATCGCCGCAACGCCCGCCCGCGGGAAGACGCAACACTTTGTCCATCGACAAGAATGTCTCCGCGCGACAGGGGCTCCAACTGGTTGACGAGACGAATGAGCGTCGACTTTCCAGAGCCCGAAGGCCCGCAGATGACAACCACCTCGCCCCTGGCGATCGACAAATCGATCCCCCGAATGACATGCAGCTTGTCATAGAATTTGTGCACGTCACGGAATTCAATCATCGGGAGTTCCTCTTCCGGCAAACCGGAAGAGGGCATACTGGTTACGGGATGGTTCACTGAGCGGTGATCTTGAAGTTGCGGGTTTCTGGTGCCTTGCTTCCTTTGCCAAACCAGCGATCAAAAATCTGCCCCGCTTGGCCATCTTGTTCAAGAGAAACCAGAATTTTGTTGACCTCGGCAAGCAGAGCCGTTTCGTTCTTCTTCACGCCGATACCGATTTCCTCTTTGCTCAACAACTCAGGCAAAAGCTTGTATTTGCTCTTGTCCGGCGCGGCGGCGAGCAAACCTGCAAGGATTTCGGAATCCTGGGTAATGGCCTGGACGGTACCATTGCGCAGCGAAGCCAGCGCAAGCGGAACGTCATCATAGGAAAGGACGCGGGCCTGCGGGAAACGCGTCTTCAAGGCTTGCTCTCCAGTGGTCCCTTTGACGGCGCCGATCCGCGCCGTGGCATAGCCGTCGAGCTTGTCCGGACTGCCGGTTGGGACGAGAAACTGCTGGCCAGTGACGAAATAGGGCGTACTGAAATCGATGACCGTCGCGCGTTCCGGCGTGATGGTGATATCGGCCACGATCAGATCGGCCTTGCCTGAGGTCAAAAGCGGAATGCGGTTGGCGGGATTGGTTGGAACCAGTTCCAATTTCACACCGATTTTGTCAGCGAAGGCTTTGGCAAAATCGATATCGTAACCGACCAGATTATGGGTCTTCTCATCGACCAGGCCGAACGGTGGATTGCTGTCGAACACGGCGGCGCGCAACACACCGGCCTTCCTGATATCCGCCAATTGATCAGCGTGTGCCGCTCCGGTAAGGCCGATGACCAGGGCGATCGCTGCGGTCAAATAGCGAAATTCAAAAGCCATGGCGAAATTCCTTCTGCAGAATGAAGAACCTCAGACAAACAGGGATGCTCATCTGCAACAGGATTCCACAGTATATCATTTTAGTCAAAAAATATATAATTAACACTTAATATAAGTTGTATCTTCGGCGAGTGTTCCGCAAATCGAACACCGCGGGAGCTTCGCCGGAAAGAGCGAACCTGATTTTCCACGGCAGAACTCCGTCAAGAACCACCGGCCTGCCGCCGACAGGCGTTCACGCGTCATGGTTTTAATCTACAAATTTCCAATTGTATTCACCACAAAATCAGTATACCAATTTTATGTAATAACTGTGGTGAACTACATATTTTTGGAGTTCAATAACGATGCTGCGATACGACCGGATGTGGGTGAAAAGCCTTGGTTTGGTTGCCGGCTTGGCCGCTGTTCTGCTGACAAGCTCGGCCCAAGCCGCTGAAAAGATCAAGCTTGGCGTCATCGGCGGTGCCGAGGAGGAAATCGCCGAGGTTGCAAAGAAAGTGGCCGCGACCAAAGGACTTGACGTTCAGTTGGTCACGTTTTCGGACTACGTGCTACCCAATGCGGCGCTCGATACCGGCGAACTCGACGCCAATGCGTTCCAGCACAAGCCCTATCTTGACGCTCAGATCAAGGCGCATGGCTACCACATCGTTCCCATCGGCTTTACGATTGTCGAGCCGATCGGCCTTTACTCGAAGAAGATCAAAGCCTTCGACCAATTGCCTGAAGGGGCGAAGATCGGCATCCCGAATGACCCCAGCAACGGCAGCCGGGCTCTTACGTTATTGGCGGCCAAGGGCCTGATCTCCATCAAGGAAGGCAAGGCTCAAAGCCCGTCTCTCCTCGATATCGCCGACAATCCGAAAGCCATCAAATTCGTTGAATTGGACGCGGCGCAACTGCCACGGTCGCTCGACGATTTCGACGCTGCGGTCGTCAACACCAACTATGCCCTGGAAGGCGGTCTCGATCCCAAGAAAGACGCCTTGATCCAGGAGGCGAGACAAAACAATCCCTACGGCAATTTCATCGCCGTTCGCGAGAAGGACAAGGATAAGCCGGTCTTCAAGATCCTTGTTGCCGCCTATCAATCGAAGGAAGTCGACACCTTCCTTGAGACCCGTTTCAAGGGCGCCATCCTGCCGGCCTGGTGATCGGCCGCTTCGGTTCCGGCGGCATAACCTTGGATAACCATCGGCATGCCGCCGGCCCCTTGCCTTTGATCAGATAGGAGTGATCAACGATGTTTTCACGGCTTTCCCGTATCGTCCTCGGCGTCATCGTACTTGCCAGCGGTTTCGGCATCGGTCCCGGCGCCCACGCCGCAACCGGCACTCTCGAGCAAATCACACAGCGCGGCGCCTTACGCGTCGGGTTGGAAGGTACCTATCCACCATTCAACTACCAGGACGAGAAAGGCGAGTTGGTCGGTTTCGAGGTCGACTTCGCCAAAGCCATCGCCCAAAAATTGGGAGTCAAGGCCGAGTTCCAGCCGACCAAATGGGATGGAATATTGGCGGCACTGGATGCCGAACGGTTCGACGTCGTCATCAATCAGGTGACCGTCAGCCCGGAACGGCGACAAAAATACGATTTCAGCCAGCCTTACACAATCTCGGGCATCCAGATCATCACGCGGCGAGGCAATGAAGCGAAGATCTCGAAACCCGAGGATCTGACCGGCAAGAAAGTCGGCGTCGTGCTCGGCAGCAACTACGAGCAATGGCTGAAGACCAATTCCCCAAAGGCCGACATACGGACCTACGATGACGATCCCACCCGCAATCAGGACCTCATTGCCGGCCGAATCGACGCCGTTCTCAACGACCGTTTGATCGTGGCCAATCTGGTCAAACAATACAATGGAGAGATTGTTGCTGCCGGCGAGCCCTTCGCCAAACAGGAACAGTCGATCGCCTTCCGCAAGGGAGATCAGGTCTTCCGTGTGGCGGTCGACAAGGTCATCGACGATCTAAGGGGTGACGGGAGTCTCGCCAAAATTTCCGAAAAATGGTTTGGCATCGAAGTGACGTTGTGAACGTGTCCGTTGATTTGTTGATCCAGTCGGTTCCTTTCCTCTTAAAAGGAGCCGGCTACACTGTCGAGCTCGCGATTGGCGGCATGATATTTGGGTTGGCGCTGGGTTTTATTTTAGCATTGATGCGGCGATCCACAGTTTCTCCTCTGCGACTAACATCTCGATTTTACGTCTCTTTCATTCGCGGGACACCTCTGCTGGTCCAGTTGTTTGTGATTTACTATGGCTTCCCACAGTTTGGCTTGCGGCTCGATCCTATTCCCTCGGCCCTTATCGGCCTTTCTCTGAATGTCGGAGGATATACGGCCGAAATTTGGCGTGCTGCCATCGCTTCGGTCGATCGCGGCCAGATAGAGGCGGCAGATTCGCTCGGCATGACGCCATTTCAAACGATGGTGCGAACGATTTTGCCACAGGCAGCGCGGCTTGCCATACCGCCTTTGGGGAACACATTTATCAGTCTTGTAAAAGACACGGCGTTGGAAGCGACAATTCAAGTTCCAGAATTATTCAGACAAGCACAATTGATTACGGAACGTACCTATCAGGTATTTACTCTATACCTCGCATCTGCGGCAATTTATTGGATGTTGTCAAGCGTATTGGGCTGGCTGCAGCTCCGCTTGGAAGCCCGTGTTTCCATTCATTTGCGGGAGAACTGACGGACGATGATAAAGGTTCAAGCCCTGACGAAACATTTCGGCGGAATGCCGGTGCTACGGGGACTCGACCTCTCGGTAGCCAAGGGAGAAGTATTGGCCATCATCGGGCCAAGTGGCTCGGGCAAGACAACTTTTCTGCGCTGCCTCAACTTTCTGGAAGTACCGACCAGTGGGCGCATCAGAGTGGGGACGATCGAGGTGGACGGCGCTCTCGGACCTCACCGCCAGAAAGCCTTGATCCGCAACCTGCGTCAGCATGTCGGTTTCGTTTTCCAGAATTTCAATTTGTTCCCGCATCGAACGGCTCTGGGGAACGTCATTGAAGGACCGATCATCGTAAAGAAGGAGCCCCGTGAGCTGGCCGTGGCGCGCGGACGGGAACTGTTGGCCAAGGTCGGCCTGGCAGACAACGCCGATGTCTATCCGTCACGCCTGTCCGGAGGGCAACAGCAACGCGTCGCCATTGCTCGCGCGTTAGCCATGCAACCCGATGTGCTGTTGTTCGACGAACCGACGTCCGCCTTGGACCCGGAACTGGTTGGCGAGGTTCTTGTGACGATCCGCGCCCTTGCCGACGAGCACCGCACCATGATTGTCGTCACTCATGAAATGTCCTTTGCGCGTCATGTGGCTGACCGGGTCATCTTCATGGAGGGCGGGACCATCATCGAACAAGGGACGGCGACCGAGGTTTTTGACATTCCGCGTGAGGAAAGAACCCAACGTTTCCTTCGTAAACTGCGTGATCGCACAGATGGTTCGCAATTTGCGCAGTTAATGACAACACCCCAACGGGACCTACAAAAAAATGGAGTCCATGTAGAGATGTAGTTCACGTCATCACAGGAAATTTGTTAATGCAACACACAAAAATATATGAAAGATATAAAATAATGATGAAACTAATAATTCACTGTTGACGAAGATAGATGGCAGCAACTTCGTTTATGTTGTGACATCGTCTTCTGTAACTGTATTCAGGAGGTCAAGTTGGCGTTCAATAAGACGCAGTTGCTATCCGTCTTGGCATTGGGAGTGGGGGCTGCAATATCTCCGGTTCCCGCGCATGCTGATGAAGTCAGTGATCTGAAGGCCCTGGTCAACGAGTTGAAAAACCAGGTCTTGGAGCAAAGGGCGCAAGTCAAAGATCTGAGGACACAACTTAATGATCTGAATAGCCAGGTAAAGGATCAGAAAAAACAGGTTTCCGACCAAAGCGCCCAGGTGCAAAATCAGAACAACGTGCTGCAAAAGGTCGAGGCGCAGCAGCAAGTTTTGGAGAAAAAACAGGCTGCAGTTCCGGTTCAGGCGTCCGCCTCTGAGGCGGACGCCGTCAAACCTGGCTACTTCGCGATTCCCGGCACCAAGACGGCGTTCAAGATCGGCGGGTATGTCAAGTTGGATGTGGTTGATGACGTCAGCAGCAACCTCGGAGCCAGCGCCTTTACCAAGACAGCCACAGATTTCACCGCGATTCCCCTGGATCACTCGCAGGCAGCGAATCGAAGTGGCCAGGTGAACTTCACGGCCCAGGAAAGCAGGCTCAACCTGACGGCTCTGACCAAATCCGAAGCCCTGGGCGAAGTGAAAACCGTCCTCGAAGGCGATTTCTACAATGTCGGAAGCGGAAATCTCTTCCGTCTCCGTCACGCCTATGTCAGCGGTGGGGGGTTCCTGGCCGGTCAAACATGGTCGACGTTCGCCGACCTTGAGACCGGCGGCCCGGAAACGCTCGACTTCAATGGTCCTGTCGGTTGGGCGGCGACGCGTCAACCACAGTTGCGGTATACAGCGAAACTGCCGACGGGAAATCTTGATCTTGCCATTGAAAGCCCGTCTGGCGACCTGACGAGCACGGCCACAGACTATCACATCGACAAGGCGCCGGACGTCGTCGTCCGTTACACCGTCGACCCCTCCTGGGGACACTTCGCCGTTGCCGGTCTCGGTCGCTACCTTGCCAGCGACTCCGGTCTGCCGGGAAAACACCCCGACAGCCTGGTCTATGGCGTCCTGGCCGGTATTGGGATCAAAACCGTCGGCAAGGACACACTGGTGTTCCAGACCGTCGACGGCAACGGCATCGGCCGTTATCTAGAACAAGGTCAAGGCATCTCGGCCGTCCTCGTCAATAACGAAATCAAACCGATTAATATTTGGGGTGGAACCGTCGGTTACACCCATTTCTGGACCGATGCCCTGCGTAGCAACGTGGCCTACGGCTATGGGCATTTCGGAACTCCTAACGGCGACGCGAAACTCCCGATCAAGAGCCTGACCTCAGTTCACGCCAACCTGATCTGGAGCCCATGGACCGCCACCGATGTCGGCCTAGAATATATTTACGGCCATCTGGAGACATCGACACCACAACTGGACGCCGCCACCAAAACGACAGCGTCACAAGGGTCAGCCAGCCGCGTCGAAGGCAGCGTGAAATATACATTCTGAGGTGAGACGTCTTCTGCATCGGTCTGGCCGATGCAGAAGACCACGTTTTCAAAAACTAAACCTTGTTGCCACGCGATTCTGGCGCTAATTTGTGAAACTCACATAATTAACACAAAAAATAACGTAAAAATGCCACAGACCAGCAACAGAATACGTGGGTTTGGAGAGTCGGTCATCCGCCGGATGACCCGCGTGGCCAACCGATATCAAGCGATCAATCTGTCCCAGGGCTTTCCCGATTTCGATCCACCGGCCGAGATCATCGAGGCCGGACAGCGTGTGATGCGAGAAGGTCCGCATCAATATGCGATCACTTGGGGCGACCCCGATTTCCGCCAGGCCCTTGCCGCCAAACAGCGTCGGTTCATGGGGCTCGACATCGACCCGGACCGCAACATCGTGGTGACCTGCGGCAGTACCGAAGCGATGATGGCCGCCATGCTGACGGTCTGCAATCCCGGCGATAAGGTCGTCGTCTTCTCGCCGTTCTACGAAAACTACGGCGCCGATGCGATCCTAAGCGGCGCGGAACCGATCTTCGTGCCGCTCGTTCCGCCGCATTTCACCTTCGACGAGGCCGTCCTCGAAGCGGCGTTTGCTCAACATCCGAAAGCCCTGATCCTTTGCAATCCGTCGAATCCGTCGGGCAAGGTCTTCTCGGAAGCCGAACTGTTGACGATTGCCAGACTGGCGGAGCGATATGACACCTTCGTCATCACCGACGAAGTGTATGAGCACATCGTCTTCGAGCCACATCGGCACCGGTATTTCGCATCCCTGCCGGGGATGGCCGAACGGACGATTTCATGCTCGTCCCTTTCCAAGACCTATTCGATTACCGGCTGGCGACTGGGCTACGCCATTGCACCGGCCGAGATTATCGACGGCATGAGAAAGGTGCACGACTTTCTGACGGTCGGAGCGGCGGCGCCATTGCAGGCCGCCGTTGTCGTCGGCCTCAATTTCCCCGACAGCTATTATGCCGGACTGACCCAGTCCTATTCGAAGAAACGGGCGCTGTTCCTGTCCTATCTCGACAAAGCCGACCTCACCTATTACCCACCCCAGGGAGCCTACTACGTCCTGGTCGATATCGGCCCCTTCACCAAGGGAACCGATATCGACGACACGGCGTTCTCGGAATGGCTGACGCGCCGGGTCGGCGTCGCCGCGGTTCCCGGATCGAGCTTTTTTCGCGAACCGATCCACAATTACATCCGCTTCCATTTTGCCAAAAAAGAGGAAACGTTGGCGGCTGCCGGCGAGCGATTGCTGCGCCTGCGCGACACTTGGGCGGCGGACCATCCCTGACAGGGAAACGCGGGTTACGCTATACCATAGCTGGCGGTGGAAGCCGTCCCCCCCGGCGCCGGAGCCCAGCCCCTGTTCCCGACCGATCGGCAGTCGAGCCGTCAAATAGAGTAGACGACGCGGAACACCCCCCAGCGCCGGCCGTGAACCCAGATCGGTACGTTCAAATCCTTCAGCATCGGCATGTTGTTGGCACCGAGATCGCGCAGATAGGTCTGCAAGAGATAATGCTGATCGGCCTTCACCGCCGCCTGGCCGGTGGCATCCTTGATCAGACGGCGCTGCCGGCAATGGCTGGCATTCCATGCCGGGTCGCTCCCTTGCTGTTCGGCAAAACGACGCAGGTGGGTCCCCAGATAGCCGTTCCGGTCAACCGCGCAAGCCCCGGAAATACGTGGATCCGATGCGGCAATCGGCTCCTGGATCGCCGGCAACACGCGATCGGTGAAATCAACGAAGCGCGTGTGATATTGGACGGGGTCCGTTCCTGGCATCGGTTGGTAATCCTCGTCGAAGAGGTCCGCCATGCTGAGTGTCCCATCGTTGACGGCCCGTTCGAAGATCGCCGACACCCTGGCGGCGGCATCCGCGGTCAGACAGATCATCGGCCAATCCACGGCATCTCCGCCGGACAGGAACGTCTGCAGACGGCTGCGGTGGAGGTCATCGGGCACACTCAGGGCCAATGCCGCCTGTCCACGATGGGACGAAACGACGGTGGCCGGCAGGCGCCCGAGGACCCCCAAATCCAACTCTGCCGCGCCGTCAGCCAATAGCGGCAGGTCGGGCGACGCGCAATCGGCTTTGTCGCAGGATAACGCGGCCACCGAAACGGGATGAACCGCCTCCCCAACTCTTATTTTCGCGGCCAAGGGCACCAACAAGCGGGGCCGCGCGGCGGTTTCATCCTCGACGGCAAACCGCATGATGACGGCAAGACGCCGTTCGAGATCGCTCAGGCACTGTTTGGTCGAACCATATTGATCGAGAACGTCGCGAGCGATCTGGCCGACCCGTCCGGCTTCACCGGCGATGTCCCGAACGGACCGCGCCGCCTCGGCGGTTCCAGTGGCGGCCGAGGCGGCGCTGCTGCTCATTTCCTTGGTAGCGGTGGCCTGCTGGCCGATGGCGTGGGCAATCTCGTGCGAAATTTCCGCCATCTGATCGATGATCCCGGTGACGTTGCCAATCGCATCGACGGATTGTTCGATCGAGGACTGAATGTCGGCGATCCGGCCGTGGATATCGCCCGCCGCCGCAGCGGTTTGATTGGCCAGCGTCCGCACCTCGGAGGCGACGACGGCGAACCCGCGCCCGGCCTCTCCGGCGCGCGCCGCTTCGATCGTCGCGTTCAGCGCCAGGAGATTGGTCTGAACGGCGATATCGCTGATCATTTGCACGACCGTCTTGATGGTATCCGAGGATTGCGCCAGGGTTTGAATGGTACCGGTCGCCCGGCCGGCCTTTTCAACGGCGGCCCCGGCGATATTGGCCGACTTCCCGACCAGGTCATCGATTTGGTGAATCGATGTCGCCATCTCCTCGTTGGCGGCGGCGACCGACCCGACATCTTGGGTCACGACTTCCGAATTGTCGGCAACCGCCTGCGACAGTTCGATCACCCGCCCCAAGGTGTCGATCACGGTTTGTAACGACGTCAGCGTCTGCTCGCTGTGCGACGACACCTCCGTCATGCTTCCCCGCAACAGCCCCTTGGAGGCATCGGACAGAGACATCAGACGACGCTTGGTCTGAATGCGCCGGATATGCTCGGCGCGCAGGTCGTCGTCCGGCGATTGCGCTTCCTGTGGCAACAGCACGTCCCCCTCGGCAGCGCTGTCTTCCTTTTGTCGGCTCCGCGACCACCAGAGGGCGATCGGGATGACGATGGCGACGACGATTGCCAGGAAAGTTTTCCAATCGGCATTCTGCGACACGGCGAATGCCAGCAAGCCCACTTCCGCCACGGACAAGGCTAGGACAAAAATGTCCGGAAACCATTTATTAGACATTGAGGACTCTCCCATTTACTTCATGCCGATTAAACCGGTATGAAATTATTGTTATTTATTAAATAAAAAAGCCGCCCACTCCGCACATTTATCATGTGGCGTCAGTGAGCGGCTTCTCTTGTTCTCTACCGCTTGCGGCAAGGCAACCCGGTTGCCGCGTTATGCAAGGTCGTCAGACGGATTCTCTGTTTCGCCCGGTGGTATCATCGTTATGTGGACAGCCGGGAGTTGCAAGGAAAAAAAACTTATGGTCAGGCGTAGATGGTCGGAGACACGATGTCACCGCTCCAGGAATAGATCGCCAGCATCGGATCGCCCAACGTCCGCATGGCGTGGACGGCCGACGACGGATGCAGGATGAAGGAGCCGGGCGGTCGCGGCGCAGTGACGCCATCGAGGGTCCAAAGCGCCCTTCCCGTCACGACATTATAAAGTTCGACCGCCGGATGACGATGCGGCAGATAGTAGGTGTCGCGATCGATGAAGGTCAGGCCGAAACCGACCCGATCGTTTCGGAGCGGCGCCGCCGGACCGACGATTTCAGCCCATGCCATGCGATTTTCCAGCCCCGGTGCATCGGCGCGCGGCGCATAGGTGAAACGCCAGGGCAGGACCGGCGCCAGCGATCCCAGCACTTCCGTCCACGCAGGATCCAGCCCATGCGTTGCCGCTACCAGAGCGGCGACGGGATGCGAACTGGGCGCCAGCTGCGCCAGCGGCAGCGCGGGATCGTCGGGAAGCAACGACAAGACCAGGGCCGCCTCCGGCGAGGCCACTCCCTCCACCGTCAATCCTTCAGCGAAATGGCCCTGCATCAAGGCCAATAGATCGAGCAGTGAATATCCCATAGTTTAGCCTGCCGTCGACTGCAGCACTGCATAGGTGTAACGGCCTGCGTTCATAAACCGTCCGGCCTGCATTGATCAGCTTATCCGGCCGGAATTAAACGCGACCAGCCGGGCGGTCGGCCAGGATTATCTGCAACTGAACCTGCAATCGTCGACGCTGGCCTGCAATCATCAGGACTCAGCCAGGATTATCTGCGACTGACGGACTCACGCGACCCGGCGCGCAATAGTAGGTTTATGGGGCCAACCAGTATTGTCCTTGCCGCCGACGCGCGTCGGCTATCCGGCCGAACTCGGACGCCTCAATTTGCCCGATGGCGCTGTCAAGAAAGCTGAGGCACGCCGAGCGGGCGAGTCGGGCCATGAGCGGAAGATCACGGATGGACGGAGTTCGACCACCGCACCGAGAAAAGGTTCTCATGACCTCGGCTTGACCCGCCGCAGCACCAGATAGCCGTGCCCCCCGAAGGTTGTCTCGATGGTGTCGGCATTTGGATGAAAGATCAGCCAGCCTCCGACATTGCGCGAGTGAGCCTTGTTTCCACAAGCAATCTTCAAAGCGACAACCGGCTCCGGTCGCCGAGGAAAGTGGCCTTCCCGCAAGATGTCAACGCCAAGCCATTCCTTCAGAAATTGTCGCCGGGTTCCCTGTTCTTCGTTGATGGCGGTGAAATCAGTACAGAGTTCATCTTCCGTGTGCGGCTCCACGTGCGGAACAGGGTGCCTCAGCGGCAAGTCCATGCGGATGCTGTCCGCCGTAACATCAAGGGTACGCCCGGCATACCAAAGTTTGGGTTCGAAATCCGGAGATCCACCTATCTCCGATTGGTAGGCGGCGTCGTCATCCTCGTAGATTTCGACGACCCGCCATTTCCCGACCAGCCAGTCGGGTAGACGAACGGGCTCGGCGGCAAGGGCATAACAGGGCAACAGGGCGGCAGCCAGCAACCAGACAGAAAAAAGCAGCTTCATACGTAACGCCCTTCGACAAACATCGCTTTTTCCAATCCACGCCGCTTGGTCAGTTCGAGCGATATTTTTTTCCCGGAGTGGACGTAAAGAGAAAAGAGGTTGGCCCCCGCTTCCAAATCTCCTCCGTTCAATGCGTTCATGAGGGCTGGTGCGGCTGACGGGTCCAGGGTGTAGAAGAATGAGGCCAGGGCGTCGAATTCATGAACAAACAACCGTTGCCTTACTGACGGCGATAATGCTATCGCGATCTTCTTAAGATGACGTGGCAGTTCTACCTGCAACAACGCCCTTTGTTGCGGCTCTGGCATCACGATCAAATCGTGATTGTCTCGGCAAAAATCGTCGGCTCGTGCTCCATATCTACCAGTTGCGTCTGACACGGCCTCCGCCGTCTTGGCGTCAACGCCGACGGCGATCAGATCGGCTTTAATCTGAGAGTCAAACTTACCTTTCATGTCGTACCCGGCCCCAAGGGTAACGCCACTGGCATCCGATGGATGGTGCAGCCGCTCGCTCACCCCTGTTTGCCACTCCCGTTTAAAAATGGTCTCGAAGCCCTGGGGGGAGAGATCGTTCGCGGAACCGACAATCGGCCGCTCGACACAAGAAAGACCGGAGCCGCCGCGCAGCCCGATCAGCCCCATCATCGTCAGATCGGCGGCATGGATCGCCTCCGCTTCCGAACCAGCAGCCGGCATCTCAAGCCCTTCGCCTTTGCAGTGGTTCCGCAGGTTCTGGGCCACCTTCGGATTCCGGGCTAATATTTGGTAGAGCGTCGCAACCAATTGGTTGTCGCGTTCGGCGGGCGCCCGCAACAACGGTTCCGCTCCGGGATAGCCGACAATGCGGAAACCGTCCGCTGATCCGAGGTCGACTTCCGGGATGGTTTGCCAAGCGTAGACCTTGGTTCCCGTCTTCCTGGCGGCGGCGTGAACCTTGTCGCGCGCAGCCTTTCGCCGTTCGCGCCGGGCATGGCGCGTATGCGGGGACGTATGGGAACCACTCAGCTTGGCCAAGTCCACGGAGGCTCTCAGGGGGGCTTGCGGCTGGTTCCGGGAATCGAAGGGGATGTAGGCCATCTCCATCTTGGTGAAGTTCAGGCTGATCCGCTCGATCGGCCGATCGTTCTCGACGGTGAGGTGGTATCCCGACACCAGCACGTTCGACAGGGTATATTCCAGGACGTTGTTGCCCGGGTTTCCGCTGGCGGCCAGATGAATTTTGGCCGTGCCGCTTCTGCTTCCGCTCAGGGCCATCTGCTCCAGGCGCACGGATGACCCGTCGCTGGTTTTGGAAAGCTTTATCTCGCCAACCTCGATCCCGCCGTCGTGCCGGTTGTTGGCGGTCGCACCGGCCAGCGTATTCAGGACGCGGCCAACATGCCAATCCATCGTCCCGATATCGGTCCATCCGACGTGATTCTGCTGGGTTGCGTCGCCCTTGACGCCGTCAAGCTGCAAGTAGATGGCCACGTTCCGCTCTCCCACCCAATGGACTCTCGTCAGGCGTGGGTAACATGCGAAGAGCGAAACGGCAACACGGGGAGAGGGCGCATATTGCGATCGATATAGGCAATAACGTGAGCCACACTGGGAATCCGGAAAAGGGAGCGGACGGGGCGGAACAAATTCCTGTTCGTACGGTGTCGAACGCGCTCCTACGGCTATTCCTTCACCGCCGCCACATGCTGCGCCCATATCCGCTTGACCTGGCTCTTGCTGCATCCAGCCAATTCCGCTGTCCGTGCGATCGTGTGATTCGCGGTTCGCAGAGCGATAATCCGCTGATGGGTGGTGGTGTCGGGAATGCGGCCGGGATATTTCCCCTCGGCCTTTGCGAGTTGCACGCCCTGACGCTGCCGTTCGCGCCGCGTGTCATAGTCGTCGCGCGCCATTTGCAGCGCGAGCTTCAAGAGCATGTCCTGAACCGATTCAAGGACGATCTTTGCAACTCCGTCGGCCTCGGCCGCTAGCTCGGACAAATCGACGACGCCGGGCACCGCCAGGCGGGCGCCTTTCGCGCGGATCGATCCGACCAATTGCTCGGCCTCGGCCAACGGAAGGCGGCTGATGCGATCGATCTTCTCCGCCACCACCACTTCGCCCGGTTGGAGGTCAGCGATCATGCGTAGCAGTTCGGGCCGATCAGCCCGCGCGCCTGACGCCTTCTCCCGATAGACACCGGCCACGTAAAAGCCAGCCTGCCGGGTGCTGTCCTCGATGACTGCCTGACGCGTGAGATCCTGTTCGTCGGTGCTGACCCGGAGATAGATGCGGGCGACCTTCATCGGTATAGCCAACATGGGTGTACCTTTCTTGGCCGATCATAGCGGGCTTGGCTATTTCGCCGTTCAAGGACTCGATATGATACCCGTTCGCTCCATAATTGCACTCGACAGGGCCGGCGCGAATGTCAACCGGGCGGCGAAAGCAAATTCCTGCGGAGTCGTTGCTGCAACTGCGGCAGCGCCTCGATCGCCTGCCCGGCAAGAGCCAGGAGCGCGCCGATCAGGTGGCGGCCGTCGCCGGCCTTTATGGCGTGTCGCCCAGTTCGATCTATCGGGCGCTCAACGATCTGGTTAAACCGCGCGCCGCGCACCGTGCCGATCGGGGTAAACCGAGAATTCTGCCGAAATCCGAACTGGAGCGATACTGCGAACTGGTAGCGGCGCTGAAGCTGCGGACCACGAACAAGAATGGGCGGCATATATCGACACCACGAGCAATCGAGCTGCTTGAGAAGCACGGCGTCGAGACTCCCGATGGTCTGGTCAAGCCTCCTCCCGGGCTGCTGACCAAGAGTACCGTCAACGATTATATCAATCAGTGGCATCTCGACCAGACGCGCTTGCGGCGGCAGCCGCCGGCGGTGCGCTTTCAGGCCGAGCGCAGCAATGAGTGCTGGCAATTCGATATGTCGCCCTCAGACCTGAAGCACATCGAGGCGCCGCCGTGGGTCGATCCGACCAAAGGACCGCCGACGCTGATGCTGTTCAGCGTCGTCGATGACCGAAGCGGCGTGGGCTACGTGGAATATCGTTGCGTCTATGGTGAGGATGCTGAATCGGCGTTGCGCTTTCTCTTCAACGCTATGGCGCCGAAGGTCGGGGGGTTCCCGTTCCAGGGGCGGCCGAAGATGATCTATCTCGACAACGGGCCGGTCGCCAAGAGCCGCGTCTTCCAGAACGTCATGACCGCCCTCGGCGTCGATTGGCAAACACACATCCCGGCCGGCAAGGACGGCGAGCGTGTTACGGCCAGGTCCAAGGGCAAGGTCGAGCGACCGTTCCGCACAATCAAAGAAGCGCACGAAACGCTGTATCATTTTCACAAGCCCGAGACGGAACAGCAGGCCAATGAATGGCTGATGCACTATTTGGTGACCGACTACAATCAGCGCCAACATCGATCGGAAGTACATTCCCGCCTGGATGACTGGCTGGGAAACCTGCCGCCGGAAGGAATCCGGGAGATGTGCGGTTGGGAGATGTTCTGCCGCTTTGCCAGGGAGCCGGAGCGGCGCAAGGTCGGCGTCGATGCGCGGGTGTCCGTGGACGGAACTGCTTACGAGGTGGCGCCCGAGCTGGCCGGCGAGTCCGTCGTGCTGCTGTTGGGGCTTTTCGACGCAGAGCTGTATGTCGAGTTCGACGGCGAGAAATTCGGGCCGTTCTATCCCATATCTGGCCCCATTCCGCTCAACAGATATCGGACGCTGAAGCGCGGAAAGGCCGATGACCTGGCAGCCAAGATTCGCGCCCTGGCCGACAGGCTGAACGTCCCGATCGCCGCCCTCGCCGGCAGTGAGATTCGGCTGGTGCCGACCGGCGGCCAGGTCGAGGTGCCAAAGCAGCCTTTCGACGCGGAAGCTTTCGAATATCGGTTCCCAAACAAGGTCGCTGCCAAGCTGGCGATCGCCAACGAACTGGCAACGCCGCTGGCTCGTTTGCATGACGACGACAAGGTGTTCATCGAGCAATTGGTGACCGAGACCTTGGTGCGTAGCGCCATTCTGGCGCGCGTCCGCGACTATTTTCGAGACAAGAAGGCGGCAGAGGACCATGCGGGTTGACGTGATGGAGCATTACAGTTTGGGGAAGCCGCTCGACCATGTCGGCTATTATGAAACCGCCCACCATAAGCAACTGCTGAAAGATATAAAGGGCGCCATCTGGGAAGGAAAGCTCATCGCGGTCTGTGGTGTCGTGGGAAGCGGAAAAACGGTGTTGCTGCGCCGGTTAACGAAGGCACTCAAAGAAGAAAAGAAAATCATCGTGTCAAAGTCCGTGGCTGTAGACAAACACAACGTTAAACTCGGCACTCTGATTGAAGCGCTGTACTATGACTTGTCGGCAAAAGATCGGGTGAAAATCCCAAAAAAGATCGAGGACCGCGATCGACAGCTTCAGGAATTGATCGTGAAGGGTAAGAGGCCCGTCGTCTTGCTCGTCGACGAGGCTCATGATCTCAACGGCCACACGTTAACCGGCTTGAAACGGCTGATGGAGTTGGCCCAAGACGTGGACGGTTTGTTGTCCGTCGTGCTCGCAGGCCATCCCAAGTTACGAAACGATCTGCTCAAGGACACGATGGAAGAAATAGGCTATCGCACTGCGTTCTTCACCCTCGACGGCATCGCCACCCACCAGCGCGAATATATCGAGTGGCTGCTGCACGAATGCACCGAAGGAAAGACACCGGTCGACTCGATTCTGGCTGAGGACGCTATCGTGATGCTCTCAACCAAGCTGCGGACGCCCTTGCAGATCCAGTTGCACCTCAGCCGGGCGTTGGAGGCCGGATACGACATTGGCGGCGGGCCGGTGTCGGCCGAAACGGTTGAAACCGTTATGTCGCGGCATATTGATGATATGGAACCGACGCTAACCCGACATGGCTATCGGATGAAGGATTTGGTGGAAGTGTTCGATGCTAAACCGGCGGAATTCAAGGCGCTATTCAACAACGAACTCGACGCGGAGCGCGCCGCCGAGATCCGCGGCAAGCTGCTGGCGGCGGGCTTGCCAATTTAAGGGCCGGTCAGTTGCAGATAATTCGGGCCGATCCCGGATGATTGCAGGCCGGCGTCGACGATTGCAGGTTCATTCGCAGATAATCCTGGCCGACGGCCCGGTTGGTCGCAGGTAATTCGGGCCGGAAAAGCCGATCAATGCTGGTCGGACGGTTTATGGATGCAGGCCGTTACAGATATCCGGCCAAACCGGACATGTCGAGAAAACTCTGCAGCGGCACACGACCACCCAGCATCGACAAAACGACGCCCCCGGCGGCAAGAAAATCCTTCGCTTGCAACAACGCGACATAGTGCAGAGTCAGAAGGTTGGTCTTCACCTTTTCGGGCACGCTCTCCCGGCGCGACGGGAAAAAATTGGAACTGGTGCGATCCTTCTCCAGAGGCGCGCTCTCGTCCAACGGGACGTTCGGCAGGTTTTCATAAATCACGTCGAAACGCGGATGATCCGGCGCCAGTGGCGACAAAAGATCGCCGGTGCCGGCGATCACGGTCACACTGCCGACATCCCTGAGGTTATCGCGGATGTTGGCGGCGGCAGCGGCAACCACCTCGTCATGGACATCGGTGATCCCGACCAGGGTCGGACCGAAAACTTCGACGGCCCCGAGCGCGTCGAGGCCCGTCCCGGTGCCGATCGAGCAAAAGCTCCGCACGGCGCCGACACCCCGTTGCCCCTTGACGATCCGGAAGGCCGGCACGGCGACGCTTGCCACCCAATCGGCCCGCAGATCGTCGAGATACGGCGGAAAACTGCGCGCCGTGACCTCGATGGAAAGGGTGTCGCGCAAGCGCAACGGCGTCGCGACGTCAAAGTAGCGGGAAGAATCGATGGACAGGGTTTGCGATTTGGACATGCAACATTCCATAGTCAAAGAAAGATCGAATCAAAGAAAGTGGCGCCACCAGAGCAGTGGAAAGGATGGATTACCGTCGGTGATTGACCTGCCGCGACAGCCACTCACCGGCGAACTGCACGCACGTGACCATGCTGATCAGGATAACGATGATTTCGAACAGCACCTGCGTTTCGTAACGCTCGTAGCCATAGCGGATGGCAAGATCGCCGAGCCCTCCCGCCCCCACCGCACCGGCCATCGCCGATGAATTGATCATGGCGATCACACACACCGTCATGCCGCCGACGATGCCGGGCAACGCCTCCGGCAGCAGGACATGTCGAACGATGTGGTAACGCCGGAAGCCCATGGCGCGGGCCGCCTCGATCAGACCATGATCGACCTCGTTCAGGCTGACCTGGGCGATGCGGGTGTAGAACGCGATCAAATGGATGCTCAAAGGCACGACGGCGGCCCACACGCCGAGCGTGGTGCCGACAAGAAGACGGGTAAACGGCAGCAGCGCCACCAGAAGGATGATGAAGGGAATGGCGCGAAAGACATTGACGACGACCGACAACGCTTTGTTGAAACGGGGCTTGGGGAACAGGCCATCCGGCGCCGTGGCGACCAGGGCGATGGCGAAGATCAAGCCGCAGACGATGGCGATCAGCGCGGAGACGCCAACCATCGCCAACGTTTCCAGGAAAGCCTTGGCATAGCGATCAATCATCATTGGCGACATACCCCAGCACTTTCAGTGAGTCGGGGGGAAACCGGGTTCCGACCGCCGATCGCATGGCGGCGACTGGCACCGCGAGAAGAAGATCGCCTTGCGCGTGACCTTGAATGCGGTCGATGCCGCCATGAAGCAATGTCGCCCCGGGGGCCAGCGCCAGCAGGCTTTCCAGAGAGACGCCATCCGGATGCGTTTCTCCGGTGAATTTGAGCGACAGAACGGCGAATCCACCGCGCGGCGGCGGTTCCGGTTTCAGGCGGGCCGCGAGGTCCCCCGGCAAGCCGCGCCGTAACGGCTGCAGCAGAGCACGCGTCGCCTCGCCTTGCGAATCGCCGAACACCCGCCATACCTCGCCCTGCTCGACGATGCTGCCGCGATCCAGCACGAGGACCTCGTCGCAGATCGCGCGGATCACCGACATGTCATGGGTGATGAGGACGACGGTCAGCCCGAAGCGGGAATTGATATCGCGCAGCAGAGCGAGGATGGAATGTGTGCTTTCCGGATCAAGCGCCGAGGTTGCCTCGTCGCACAGCAGGATTTCCGGATCGTGAACGAGGGCGCGGGCAATGCCGACGCGCTGCTTCTGCCCACCGGACAACTTCGCCGGATAGACGTCGGCCTTGTCGGCAAGCCCCACCATGTCGAGGAGGAAGTCGACACGTCGGCGTGTCTCGGCGGAGGAAACCCCGGCCACCTTGAGCGGCAGGCCGACGTTTTCACGGACGGTCTTGGCCGACAGCAGGTTGAAATGCTGAAAAATCATGCCGATCTTGCGCCGCAACGCCACCAAACCGTCTTCATTCAGGGCACCGACGTCGATGCCGTCGACCTGAACCTGCCCTCCCGTCGGTCGTTCAAGCATGTTGATGGACCGCAGCAAGGTCGACTTGCCGGCGCCGCTGCGGCCGATGATGCCGAAAATCTGACCGCGGCGGACACTGAAGGACACGTCATGCAAGGCGTGCACGTCGCCACTCACCCCGGGATAAACCTTCCGGAGTCCGGCGAAGACGATATGCGGGGCGGCCAGCCCCGGTTGTGGGACGGACGGCACAACCTTGATCGGTACGACGTTGGCCTTCCAATGCACCAGAACCTCCTCTTCACAAACCACCAGTTCGACCAGTTATCTAGGTAGAAACAAATTGTCAGTGGCACCGGCGTCTCTGCCGGTGTTCCGGCGTGAGCCGGAAGCCTGGCGGCGGCACACCGGCAGGGACGCCGGTGCCACTCGAGAAAGGCGAAATTTCGCCCCCTCCACGGAGATCAGAACGCCGGAATAAGGATCCCCTTCAACTCGGTCTCGATGTATTTGCGGACTTCGTCGGACTGGAACGATTTGACCAGCAGCGGCACCCAGGGGGCGTTCTTGTCCTGTTCGCGGACCACGATGATATTGACGTTGGGATTATTCTCGCGCTTCTCCCGCGCGATGCCGTCGCGTTCCGCATTCAGCCCGACCTGGGAACCGAAGCTGGAGATGACCGCCGCCGCATCGACATCCTGATAGGACCGCGCGAGGACGACCGATTTCGCCTCGACGATTTCCAGATGGCGGGGATTGTCCTTGATGTCGGCCAATGTCGCCGTCTCGTTGAAGGCGTCGAAACCATCGCGCAGGGTGATCAGCCCCTCGTTGCGCAAGACGATCAGCGCGCGGCTCTCGTTGCTGGGATCGTCGGGCACGCCAACCTTGGCTCCCGTCGGCAGATCTCGTAACGACTTGTATTTTTTCGAATAAAAGGCCAGCGGCGAGAGATAGCTATTGCCGACGACGGCAAGCTTGTAACCGCGCTGCTTCACCTGGTCGCGAAAAAACGGGATGTGCTGAAAGGCATCCGCCGCCAACTCGCCGGAATTCAGAGCCTCGTTGGGGCTGAAAGTTCCGGCGAAGACCACGGTTTCGATCTCCAGCCCATAGGTCTTCCCGACCTTGGCCGCGACCTCCCATATCTGCTCGTCGATGCCACCGCGGATACCGACCTTGAGATGAAGCGGTTCGGCGGCGACAACCGGCACCGCGGAAAAACCGACCGCCAAGAGCAACGCACCCGCAAAAATGGCAAGAAAGCGCCGTGTCATCATCCCCCCTCAAGACTGCCGGCGGCACGCACCGTGGCGCCTCCTCTTCGTAACCGCGCCCCGCAAGACCACATCGGCGCCACACAGAAGTAATTTTATGAATTAACGGCACTTATAACACTCATGTCAAGGACAATAAAATTAACTACATATTTTTTGTGATAAATATGTGTGCGCAAAAATGTATTTTTATACAATGCGTTATGTGACAATTCCGGATTCATCAGAGGAGCTTCCTGTTGGGGCAACCATAAACAACATAAATTTAATGTAATTAAATAAAATCTATCAATTTAATATTGTATATAGGGAGGTGGCATGCTAATCCGGTCGGGAAATGTCATTTGCAATGACGTTAGGAAATACCGCGATGCCCACCCTTGCCACTCTGCCGATGCCCGATCCATTGCTCTCCGATTTGCAGGCAATTGTCGGCGATGCCTATGCATTGCCCGGTGACGCCGCCCCGGAGCTCCTCACGGATCAGTTGAACCGCTATCACGGTCGTGCCCGGGCCATCGTCCGTCCCGGCACGACGGCGGAAGTGGCGGACCTCGTCCGACGGCTAGCGTCCTAAGCCGTGCCGATCGTGCCGCAGGGCGGCACACCGGCCTGATCGGCGGCCATCGATCAAAAGGAAGCCGATCACAATGACGTCGACCGAACATCCAATTCACCCAGAAACCCTGGCGTTGCACGGCGGTTCATTCCGCGCCGATCCGGCGACGGGCGCCGTAGCCGTGCCCATCTACCAGACGACCTCCTACCAATTCCACGACACCGGCCATGCCGAACGGATGTTCTCGCTGCGCGAGGTCGGGTTCACCTACACGCGCACCGGAAATCCGACGCGAGACGCGGCGGAACGTCGTCTTGCCGCGCTGGAAGGCGGTGCCGGCTCGCTCATTGTCGCCTCGGGAACAGCGGCCCGACTTTATTCTCTCGTCAACCTGGCGCAGGCCGGCGACAATTTGGTGGTGGCCGCCAATGTCTTCGAGGCTTCCGAACTGAAGATCAACCTCGCCCGTCATGGCATTGACGTGCGCTTTGTCGATCCGGGCGATCCCACCAATTTCCGCAATGCCACCGACAGCTCGACCCGCGCCTATTTTGGCGAGACGCTTGGGCTCGCGGACCTCCGTCTTTTCCCGATCGCCGAGGTCGCGGCCATTGGACGAAAGCAGGGCATCCCGCTTATTGTCGACAACAGCGCCCTTCCCGTGCAAATCCGCCCCCTTGATCAAGGTGCGGCGGTGGTGGTTTATGCCACTCCCGCCTATCTGAGTGGTCACGGGATAACCGAAGCCGGCGCGCTGATCGACGGCGGCACCTTTCCCTGGGCCGACCATGCAAAACGATGCCCGCTTCTGACCGAGCCCGACGACAGCTACCACGGCGCGGTTTGGACCGACGTGGCGGCCTGGTTCAAGGTGCCGCTGGCTTATCTCATCCGCGCACGCATGCGGGTTTTGCGCGATTTCGGTGGCGCCGTCTCGCCCTTCGACGTGTTCCAGTTGATCCAGGGCCTGGAGACGTTGCCCCTGCGAATGCGGGCTCACGCTGAAGGAGCCCGCGCGATCGCCACCTATCTCAGCGGCCGCGACGACGTCGAAAGCGTTCTCTATCCGAAGTTGGCGGGTGACGACGTCCGGTCGGGACTCGTCAAATTCCGCCATCGCGGCGGACGGGATGCGGCTCTGAAAATTCTTGCCGCCTTCCGCCTGATCCGTCGCGGCGATGGGTTTGGAGAAACGCGCAGCGTGGCGGACCTTGGCCGCGACCCGGCCAATGCCAGCATCACTTTGTCGGTGGGGATCGAACACCCCGAGGACTTGATCGCCGATCTTGAACAGGCGCTTGATACCGGCGCATGAGGGGCCAGAGGTTCTCATTTTGGCGAAATCGGCAGATCCGACCGAGACGGATAGATGAACCACCAAGCGCCCGCCAACGGCGGGCTTCACTAAGAACACCAAGAAAGCGCCGGGTTTGGTCGCCCCTTCTCTCTCTTCGTCACCATCGCCTTGGTGCTCTTGGTGCAGGTCGCCGCTGGCGACCCTTGGTGATCTTGGTGTTGAAAAAAGTGCCCCCCTCAACCTCCAACCATTCCAGCCCACCCCATAGTGAGAACCGCCGATGAGGGGCGCTGGTCGTTTTTGATCAGCGCAGGTTGGTATCCTATCCTTTCTCCGCCGCGTCGGCCTCATGTCCGTCGCTGAAGGCCGGACATGTGCACCAGGCGCTGAGATACCGCCCGTGGTGACGACAAAGCCCGTCGTCGGCGCGAACCGAGGCCGCACCTGAACTGAAGCTGGAGAGCCCCGGGAAGAGACTCTCCAGGACCTGCGGATCGTTGGTGAAGTGCGCGCAGCCAAGGCACCTGCCAACCGGCGCCGCCTTGGCTGGGCTGCGAAACAGGGTCACCGGGTCAGCCCCTCCCAGTAGGAGGCGAAGACCACCGTCGTCAGCACGAACCCCAAAACGACGTTCACCACGACGCCCGCCGTGAAGGCGAGGAACGGTTTGCCGCCGGCCGGAGCAAGCTCGCGGAAACGGGTCGTCAAGCCGATCGACAGGAAGCAAAAGACGAAGGCCCAGGTCCGCAAACCGGTGATCGGCACCACCAACGCCGGTTTCACCACCTTGTCGTAATCGGCGAAACTAACGCCGCTGGCGATGACGGTGATGATCACCGACGCCACCAGGAATCCGATGACGAACTTGGGGAATCGCCACCAGATCTCCGCCGCGTTGGGCTTTCCACCGGTTTCGGTCCGTTCCCAACGGGTCGTGGCGACGATGGCGAGAACGAAGGCCCAGATGCCGATCCACACGTCGCGCCCCACCACCTTCATCAGAGTGAAAGCCCATACCGCCTGGTCCGGTGTCCCCTCGATACCGTCGACTTTGCCGGCGAGCCCGCCATAGGCTTGCGCCGCGGCGAAACCGGCGGCATCGGCGAATTCCGACGTGCCGATCCAGGCGCCGGCGACTGCCGTATGCAGATGAAGGGCCCGCGACACCAAGGGCAGGACGAAGATCATCACGATTGCCCAGATGATGACGGTGGTGATGACGATCGGCGGATCTTCCTTTTTCGCCCCGACCGCGCCGCCCACCGCGATGGCCGCCGACACGCCGCAAACCGCGCCGCCCGCCCCCAGCGTCGCCGACAGGCGGGGATCGAGACCAAGCTTACGGGCAACGGTATAGATCACCAGAAAGGTGACGATGGAAACGATCGACGCCTGCAGGATGGCCAGCGGCCCCGCCCAGACGATCAATGTGAACGGCAGAGTGGCGCCCAACAGGACGATGCCGGTCTTGATGTAGAACTCGACGCGGAAACCGGCATCGAGCCAGCGCGGCAAGCCCACCAGGTTGGAGATCGCCAGCCCGACCAGCAAGGCGACCAGCGGCGGTTCAAGATTGTATTTCTGCGCCTGGTCCCAGGCGCCAAGGGCAAAAATCGCCAAGGACAGCACATAGAGCAGAATGAAGGCCGGGACGAAACTTTTGGCTTTCCATCCCAGCACGCTGGTGGCACCGGTGAAGAGCACCAGCCAGAGGACGAATTGCGCGCCATATCGCCCGATATTGTCGCCGAAATGCCGCGCCAATTGATCGAACGTCGACCACTTGGCCGGCGTGACGGCGATCCAGGCCAAGCTGGAACCGCCGAGGTAGGCCGCCGTCGCGGCAATCACCAAGCCAAGGCCCAGCCAAATCGCCCACCAATCCTCCTTCAACCACAGCTCACGCCAGCCGACACTGGAAACCACGACCCGCGGCGAGGGGGGCACAGCAACTGCCTCGTTCATCTCGGCACACTCCATCACTTCTGGCACTGACGCCATCATCGATGGACTATTATATGTGTGTTTTTTTCATAAAAAACACAAATTTTACGCGTTATTTATTGTAACAACATAGTATGCGTGTTTTATTCTACGGCACATCAAAAATGGCGGAATTACAGGGACATTCCTTCTGGATCCATTCCCGTCGACGCCCCTCTTACCCGTGATGGGCTTTTCCCACGGCAGCCCCTCTCCTCATCTCACGGCAAAAATTCCGCCTTGATTTTTCATTTCATTAATTCCATTTCTCTAGTGGAATACGACTAGATATCTACATTCGTTCGCGCCAGATTTCCCCAGAGGCCAATTTTCCACAGAGGAACACGACATGCCGCCGCGAAACCATTTCCGCCCTGTTCGCACATCGATGGCCTTGTTCGGCGCCCTGGCCATTCTCACCGGCGCCTCCATGGCGCGAGTGGAAGCGGGTACGCCGGTGCCAGGGGGAACGCTGATCTACCTGGAACAACAGGCGCACACGAACCTTTATCCACCGGCCGGTGGATTTTATCCCAATGGCGGCGTTCTCAATCAAATCACCGACAAGCTAACCTACCAGAATCCCAAGACCTTGAAGATCGAGCCTTGGATCGCCGAATCCTGGACGGTGAACCCCAACAAGACCGAATACACCTTCAAGATTCGCAAAGGCGTGACCTTCTCGGACGGAACGCCACTCGACGCGCCAGCGGTGGCCAAGAACTTCGACACCTATGGCCTCGGCAACAAGGATTTGCACCTGCCGGTCTCGGAGGTCATCAACAACTATGACCATAGCGAGGTCGTCGATCCCACCACCGTCAAATTCTATTTCAAGAAACCCTCGCCGGGCTTCCTGCAAGGCACCTCGGTCATCGGGTCGGGGCTCGTCTCGCCGGCCACGCTGTCGCGCAAGTTCGACGAGTTGGGAGACGCCACCGCCATCATCGGGTCCGGGCCCTTCGTGGTGACGAAGGCGGTGCTCGGCAAGGAAATCACCTTCGCCGCCCGCAAGGACTATGCCTGGGGACCCGCCAACCTCGACCACCAGGGGCCGGCCCTGCTCGACGGCATCAAGCTGATTATCACGCCCGAGGATGGAGTGCGGATCGGCGCGCTGCTGGCCGGACAGGCCGACGTGATCCGCCAGGTCCAGGCCTATGACGAAAAGCAGGTGGAGGATCAGAAATATCTCGTTTTCGCCCCTTCGACACGAGGCGTGAACAACAGCGTCGTTTTCCGCCCGGACAACCCGCTGGTCGGCGATCTCAGGGTTCGCCAGGCGTTGCTGCACGCCACCAACGCCCCGGAAATCGTTCAAACGCTCTATTCGCCCAACTATCCCCAGGCGACGTCGATCATCGCAGCGACGGCGGCCGGATACGTCAACCAGGCAGCCAAGCTGACCTTCGATCTCGACCAGGCCAAGGCGCTGCTCGACGCCGCCGGCTGGCAGCCCGGAGCCGACGGTCTGCGCTGGAAGGATGGCAAGGCGCTGATTCTCACGGCTTACGAATCGCAACCGCAGCCACAGAACAAGGCGATGCTGCAACTGATCGCCCAGCAATGGTCCAAAGTCGGCGTCAAACTCAACGTTCTGGCCGGCGATTCCGGCAGCCGTGCCGCCGACGATCTCGATCCCTTGAAGACGCCGGTGTCACCGGCCATGGTCGGCCGCGCCGATCCCGACGTCATCAAAAGCCAGTACTACCCGGCTAACCGCGACATACTGCGGCAGAAGGGCGGTCAAAGCCAGAAGGTCCAAACCTTCGTCGACGACAAGCTGAACAGGCTCCTGGAGGGCATCGCCTCGGAAACCGACGAGGCAAAACGCCTCGCCATCGCCGGCGAAGTGCAGGCCTATGTCATCGATCAGGCTTACGCCATCCCGATTTTCGAGGAGCCGCAAGCCTTCGCCGCGGCGCCCTACGTCAAGGGTCTGGCTTTCGAGGCGGTTGGCCGTCCGAGCTTCTATGGCGTCTGGCTGGCGCGGCATTGACCGCGCGGGCCAGCGAGCCTGTGAATTAAGTTGAAAGTGGCACCGGCCTCCGCGCCGGTGTTCGCCGCAAAGCGGCGAAAATACTTTGTTTTCGACTTCGACCCCACACCGGCGCGGATGCCACTCTTTTTTACAACCTCGGCTGACAGCGATGACGAGATACCTCATTGAACGGATCGGACAGGCGGTCATCGTCCTGTGGGCGGCTTTCACGGTGACCTTCATCCTGCTGCATGTGCTGCCGGGCGATGCCATCCTCATTAAATTTCAGAATCCCGACCTCGGTCTCGGTCCGCAGCAAATTGCTGAAATCCGCGCCTCCTATGGCGTCGACCGTCCGCTGTGGCTACAATATGGCCATGCCATCGGCAGTTTCCTGAGCGGCGATTTTGGCTACTCCATCCAGGCAGGCGTTCCGGTCTCCGAGAGCATCCGCGCCAACCTGCCGCCGACCCTGTGGCTGACCGGCCTCGGCTCGTTGTTGGCGGCTGTCATCGCCATGATCATCGCCTTCGCGGCCAGCCTGTCGCCGTTCGCCTGGCTGCGCGCCTTGGTCCGCAGCGCCCCGGCGCTGTTCGTGTCGATCCCGACCTTCTGGCTCGGCATCGCGCTCATTCAGATCTTTTCTTTCCGGCTGCGGCTGCTGCCGGTGATCGGCGCCGAGGGATGGCGCGGGCTCATCCTGCCGGTGACGACACTGGCGATCCCCATCTCGGCCCCGCTTGCGCAAATTCTGGTACGAGCGATCGACGATGTGGCGACAAGACCGTTCGTGGCGGTGGCGCGCGCCAAGGGAGCCACTCACGCCTGGGTGCTGTGGCGGCATGTGTTCCGCAATGCCCTGCCGCCAGCCTTGACGGTCGCCGGCGTGCTGTTCGGCGAACTGCTGGGCGGAGCGCTCATCACCGAAACGGTGTTCGGCCTCAACGGCATCGGCCGCTTGACCCAGGACGCAGTGAACAACCAGGACGCGGCCGTGTTGCAAGCGGTAGCGGTGCTCTCCGCCGTCGGGTTCGTCGTCGTCAATCTCGGGGTGGATCTGCTCCATCCCCTCCTCGATCCCCGTCTGGCGCGAAAAGAAAGGGTTTTGTCGTGACGGTAGCCGACCCGATCGAAACACGCCGCGACCTGTCGCCGGACCGGCCGGCCTGGCTGCGGCTTCCCCGGTTCGCAAGGATTCCAACCAGTCTGGCGCTTGCCTGGCTCATCATCGCCATCGCCGCCGCCTGGTCCCTGGCCCCCGACCTGTTCACCGCCTACAGCGGCACCGCGGGACTGGCCTTGCAGCATCGACTGCCACCCGGCGGCGTCCATTGGTTGGGAACAGACGAGTTGGGACGAGATGTGCTGGCCCGGATCATCTTCGGTTCGGTTCACACCCTGTCCGGGGCTTTCGTCGCCGTCGGCGTCGGACTGGTCGCCGGCACCCTTCTCGGGTTGATCGCCGGATCGGCCGGACGCCTGGCCGACGACATCATCATGCGGATGGTCGATGTGCTGCTGGCGGTGCCGGCCCTGCTGTTGTCGCTCAGCATCATCATCCTGTTGGGGTTCGGCACCATCAACGCCGCCATCGCCGTCGGCGTCAGCTCGGTCGCCAGCTTCGCCCGCCTGGCCCGTTCGGAGGTCGCACGGGTCCGCACCGCCGACTATGTCGAGGCGGCGTTCGGCAGTGGCGGGAGCGTCCTCGCCGTACTCTGGCGCCACGTGCTCCCCAACGCCCTGACGCCGGTGATGGCCTTGGCCGCGCTGCAATTCGGCAGCGCCATTCTGTCGATCTCGACGCTCGGCTTCCTGGGATACGGCGCCCAACCGCCGATGCCGGAATGGGGCCTGATGATCGCCGAAGGACGACGCTACATCGCCACCGCCTGGTGGATGAGCATCTTTCCCGGCGTTGCCGTCGTCATCGTCGTCCTGGCCACCAACCGGATCAGCCTTTCCTTGCGCGGGAGACCCGATTGACCGTCCCACCGCTCCTCGACATCGACAATCTTGTCATCTCCTACGACGACCATGGCCGACGCCGTGCCGTCGTGCATGGGGTGACGTTCGCCATCAAGGCGGGCGAAGTGGTCGCCGTGGTGGGCGAATCGGGGTCAGGCAAGACGACCACCGCACAATCGATCATCGGCCTACTGCCGGAAAACGGCCGCATCGACGGCGGAGCCATCCGCCTGAACGGCACCGACATCTCGGGTTGGCCGCAACGGCGTTTCGATGGTCTGCGCGGCGTCGGCATCAGCCTGGTGCCGCAAGATCCCGGCGTGTCGCTCAATCCGGTTCGCACCATCGGCTCGCAGGTCGGCGAGATCTTGAAAATTCATGCTGCGCGGGGTACGCCGCGCCGGGCGATTCACAGCCGCGTCATCGAGTTGTTGGACCGCGTCGGCCTGAACCATCCAGAGATGCGGGCGGGGCAATATCCGCACGAACTGTCGGGCGGCATGAAGCAGCGCGTGCTCATCGCCATCGCCATCGCCCTGCGGCCGCAGCTCATCATCGCCGACGAGCCGACCAGCGCGCTTGACGTCACTGTCCAGAAACGCATCCTCGACCTGATCGACGATTTGCGAGCCGAGTACGGGACGGCCGTGCTCTTGGTCACCCACGATCTCGGCATCGCCGCCGAACGGGCCGACCGGGTGGTGATCGTCAAGGACGGACGCATCGAGGAACAGGGCCCGGCGGCAGAACTCCTTGCCCATCCGCGGAGCGACTATGCCATCCAACTGCTGTCCAACGTCCCTTCGCTGGCGCGGAGCACGCCGCGTCAGACGATCACCCCGATCGATGGAACGGTCGGCGGACAGGACGCCGTGGTGGTGGAAGGACTGACCCATGTCTTCGCCGGCCGCCATTTGGCTGGCCCCCGTTCCCCCGTCATCGACAGTCTGTCCTTCCGGATCCCTACGGGAACCACCCATGCCCTGGTCGGCGAGTCGGGATCGGGCAAGACCACCACCATCCGCGCCATCGTCGGCCTGCTGAAACCGACCGGCGGCCGCGTCCTGGTTGACGGCCACGACGTGGCGACGCTCCGTGGAGAAGCCTTGCGGCGCTTTCGGCGGACCATTCAACTGGTTTACCAAAATCCCTTCAGTTCCCTCGATCCCCGCCAGTCGATCGGCCGGATGATCGAGGAACCGCTGCTGAACTTCGAACCGGTGGCCAGAGAAGAACGGGCCCGGCGGGCAGAGACCATCCTGGAACGCGTCCATCTCCCCAGGACGATTCTGGACCGGCGGCCCCGGGCGCTGTCGGGCGGCCAGCGGCAACGGGTGGCGATCGCCCGCGCCCTCATCCTCGATCCGCGCATTCTGATCCTCGACGAGGCGGTTTCCGCTCTCGACGTGACGGCACAGGCGCAAATCCTGGCGCTGCTCGACGAATTGCAACGCGATCTTGACCTGACCTACCTCTTCGTGTCGCACGACCTTGCCGTCGTCCGACAGATTTCCGACACGGTCTCCGTCCTGCGCCACGGCGTTCTGATGGAGAGCGGCCCGACGGAGACGATTTTCACCCATCCGACCAGCGACTACACCCGCGACCTGATCGACGCCATCCCCGGCCGGCGGCCAGCGTCGCCGATTTCTTCCAATCGATATCCGACACCCCAGATCCTGCAGGAGGCATCTTTCTCATGACCACCAAACGTCTCGGCTTCTTCAGCCGCCTTCTCGACAACGCGACGGCGGCAGAGCGCTACCGTCTCGTCACCGAACAGATCGTGCAGGCCGAAAAAGTCGGTTTCGACAGCACCTGGATCGCCCAACACCATTTCCACGAAGCCGAGGGCGGCCTGCCCTCCCCCTTCGTCTTCCTCGCCCACGTCGCCGCCCGCACCAGCCGGATCCGCCTTGGGACCGGGGTCATCACCCTGCCGATGGAAAATCCCGTGCGGGTCGCCGAGGACGCCGCCGTTCTCGACCTGCTGTCCGGCGGCCGTCTGGAAGTCGGCCTGGGGACCGGAGCGACGCCGGCCTCGTTCGAGGCCTTCGGCCTGCAAGCCAGCCAACGGGGCGAGATCTTCGGCCGCTATTACCAGACGGTGCTCGACGCCTGGCGCGGCCGGCGCCTCGGACATGACGAAAACCACCTCTACCCGGCGGCGCCCCATCTGATCGATCGCGTCTGGCAGGCGACCTTTTCGGTGGCTGGCGGCATACGGGCCGGACAGGCCGGCGACGGCCTGATGTTGTCACGCACCCAACCACGTCCTGCCGACGATCCCGACGCCACCCTGTCGGACATTCAGCACCCGGTCATCGACGCCTATCTGGCAGCCCTGCCGCCCGGCCGGACGCCCCGCATCCTCGGTTCCCGCACGCTGTTCGTCGCCGATGACCGCAAGGAGGCGTTGCGCTACGCCGAGATTGGACTGAACGCCGCCCTCGACCGCTTCATCGCCAGTGGGCACAAGGTGCGCGGCCGCACCCTGGCCGACCTGATCGCCGCTTTCGACGTTCACATCGGTACGCCGGACGAGGTCATCGAAAGCCTGCAAGCCGACACCGCCCTGTCGCGGGCCACCGATCTGGTGTTCCAGGTCCACTCGATCGATCCGCCGCATCCGCTGATTCTGCGCTCCCTCGAGTTGGTCGCCGACAAGGTCGCCCCGGCACTGGGCTGGCCGGGCCGGACAGTGGAACCCCGTCTGGCGGTGGTTGCCGGTTGACAGCGCATTGCGCGCCTCCGGCATAACAGGAAAGGAAACACCACGATGACCACCCTGCCCACTCCGACACCTGACGTGATCAGTTTGCTGGCCGGCATTTCCACCGGCTCGCCGCTGGGTGACGTCCGTGCCGCCCGTCCGCAAGCCCGCGAGCAGGCGCAACGCAGTTTTGCGGCGTTGTTCGAGCCAGCTTCACCGGACGCGGTCACCTTGCGCGAGCGTTACGCTTTGGCCACCTTTATCGCCGGCCTGCATGGCGATCCCGCCGTCGCCGCCTTCTATGGCGCCCGGTTGGCCGCCCACGGCTCCGATCTTGCCGACGCCGTGGCGGGCGAGATCGGCCGGGGACTGACAGAGGGACCTTACGGGACCTATCCCGAGGGCCGGCTGGCGACGGAAAGCGTCGCCGGTCCGCGATACCAGGTCTCCGAGGAAGGACAGACGACATTGGGCCACCGTCTGACGGCGGCGTTCGAGCATGTCCACCTTTTGGTCTTTCATCCGCGCGACGCCAAGCCCGAGGCGCTTGCCGCCCTGCTGGCGGCCGGATGGACGACGGACGGCATCGTGACCTTGTCGCAACTGGCGGCGTTCCTGTCGTTCCAGATCCGCGCCGTTATCGGTCTGCGGACCCTTTCGATTTCATCCCATTCGCCGAGACATTGACATGACCGATCAGATCATCCCCCACCCCGACAATATCCCCCCGAAGGCCTTCACCCAGGATGAACTGGACTGGCTGCCCTGGCTCGAACCGGTTGCCGCCGATGACCTGAGCGAGGTTCAAAAGACCGCCCTGGTCGACGCGGCCCGCATCAAATCGGCCTATTTCCGCCTTCTCGCCCGTGATCCCGCCATCCTCGAGGCCCGGACGCTGACCGATAAGGATATCTTCTACAATACCAAGGGTGGCCTGCCCCGTGCCGAACGCGAACTGGCGGCGGCGGCAACGTCGCGACGCAACGGCTGCATCTACTGCGCTTCGGTGCATTCCGGCTTCGCGTCGGTTCATTCGAAACGGCGGGACGATGTGCAGCGCCTGCTCGACGAGGGCATCGGCGTCGACATTGATGAGCGTTGGAACGCGGTTATCGCCGCCACAACGGCGCTGACCGCGACGCCGGTCGCCTTCGGCCCCGAGCACATATCACGCCTGCGCGAGGTCGGTCTGGACGACCTTGCCATTTCCGATCTGATCCACGGGGCCGCCTTCTTCAACTGGGCCAACCGCCTGATGCTCTCGCTCGGCGAACCGCAGGCGACATCGTCAGATATTTGAGAAAGTTTATACCTTATTGTTCTACCTAACATCGTCATGCTCGTGCTTGACACGAGCATCCACATGGTCTGACCAAACCATGCCGTCTGGTTTATGCCGCCATGGATTGCCGGATCACGTCCGGCAATGACGGAAATAGAAATTGCGGCGGCTATCGCTTTTGGTCGGAAGCGATAGGCCGCCCTTTCAGACATAGTGGTATCCGTGCGGATCGCTCATGATTTCGCGAAACCAAGATGTCGCTTTCGATGCAGGTGAACTCGCAGAAGGCATCAGACTCCCCGATCTCGACAATCATTTTGCTGACAAGCAAAGTGGTCGAGGGGAGCCTTGTGCCAATTCTTCGGCGACATAGCGACAAAATTTCTATAAAACTCGCAGAATCTCTCGATGATTTACGCAGTATTCCGCCTGATAGACTTGCAGGTGCGAGGCTCTTATCTTTCGGCAGCAAATGCATCGTCCCCCCCGACATTCTGCATTCTCTCGGTTTCTTGGCTTACAATTTTCATCCAGGTCCGCCGACCTATCCCGGCTGGGCACCATGCCACTTCGCCGTCTATGACGGGGCGTCGCGCTATGGGACGACGGTCCATGAAATGATCGAACAGGTCGACGCCGGTCCGATTATCGGCCTCGACAAATTTCCGGTGCCTGCCGATGCCAGCGTCCAGGATCTGACTTTCCTGGCCTTGGCCAGCATGGACCGGCTGTTCACCAGCTTGGCCGGCACTTTGGTCACCAGCAACCAACCGTTGGCCCGACTCACCATTTCCTGGGCGTCCCGGCGCACGACGCGAAAGACCTTCGCGGCCTGCTGCGCGATTCCACCCGACATCGAAAGCCACGAATTGCGGCGTCGGCTCAAGGCCTTCGGCGGCGGAGACGGTCACTGCGTTCCGACGCTGACCCGTAACGGCCTCCGTTATGTCCCAGCCCCCGAAAACAGCGACAGCGCCGACCCGACGGATATCGAGATCCACGGCATCCGCTTCGTCCTGGCTCCCAGCCAGACAGCCCGCCGGGGCTGACGGCTCGGCGGAAGTTAGGCTTGACAGTCGCGCGGTATTCGACTGGAATGTTTATGGAAGCGGTTACAGAAATCGGTTTTATGACACCACACGCCCTATTATCGGCCAACCACCGGGGCATATCGCGGGCAAAGTCACGAAAATGATCAAGGTTCGTCACAAAGCGTTAGCAGCAGGAGTAGCCAATTGAGTGAGTTCCCCAAAGACTTCCTGTGGGGTGCGGCGACCGCCGCCTATCAGGTGGAGGGCGGACACGATGCCGATGGCAAAGGCCCGTCCATCTGGGATGTCTATTCTCACCTGCCGGGAACCACCTACGAAGGCACGAATGGCGATGTCGCGGCGGATCACTACCACCGCTACAAAGAAGATGTCGCCTTAATGGCCGAAATGGGTCTGAAGAGCTATCGTTTTTCGATTTCCTGGCCGCGTATCCTTCCCAAAGGTCGTGGAGAAATCAACGAAGCGGGCATCAAGTTCTATAACGACCTGATCGGTGAACTGCTCAAATACGACATCAAACCGATGGTCACGCTCTATCATTGGGATCTTCCGCAGGCTTTGCAGGACGATTTCGGCGGCTGGGATTCGCGCGAAATTATTGACGCCTTCGACAATTACGCCCGTTTATGTTTTTCGCGCTTTGGTGATCGGGTGACGCTGTGGTCGACATTCAACGAACCGATCATTTTCCTTGGACTGGGATACATCACCGCCAAACACCCCCCCGGTCTCAAGGATCCGACAAGGGCAATTCAAGCCTGCCATCACATGTTTCTGTCGCACGCGCGGGCCGTACGCTCGTTTCGTCAACTAGGCGTGAAAGGGCAGATCGGATTAGTCAATGTCATGCAGCCGAACGACCCGCTGACCCAGTCGCCGGGCGATCTCGCAGCCTGCGCTTTGGCCGAAGGGGTCTACACACATTGGTTCTTTGATCCAGTCCTCAAAGGCACATACCCGGCGGACTTGCTGGCAAGAACCCAGGAATCCCTGAAAGCCCCCGTTTTTGCCCCCGGAGACGAGGAACTGTTGCGCGACAACATATGCGACTTCGTCGGAATAAATTACTACAAACGTGGAATGATCGAGGCCAATCCGGACGAAAATTCGTATGAAATAAACACTTCTGGAAAGAAGGGTTCGGCTGTAGGCGTAGCTTTTAAAGGTCTATTCAAGGTAGTTAAGAATCCAAATGGTAATTTTACTGATTGGGATTGGGAGATTTATCCGGATGGGCTAACGGCTTCACTCATGCGGATCACCAAAAGATACGGGAACATTCCGATCTATATCACCGAAAATGGCATCGGGACCAAGGATCCACTTGAGAATGGCGAGATTCGAGATCAACCGCGCATTGACTATCTACGCGCCCATGTCAAGGCGATCGCCGAGGCCATCAGTTCCGGTGCCAATGTCCGCGGTTATTATCACTGGTCGTTCATCGATTTGCTGTCCTGGCTGAACGGCTATCAAAAACAATATGGATTCGTCTATGTCGATTATAAAAATGGTCTGACCCGCAAGAAAAAGCTGAGTTTTTCCTGGTACCGCAAAGTCGTCGCAACAAACGGCGCCATTCTTTGATTACAACGCGCCGACATGCTCCTAAAGCAGGGGAACATGATAAGTAAAACAATCTAGCAAAAATATGCTAGGGAGGAATAATAATGAGTAAAGACTTTACGGATCTGGCAAAGGCCGTGGTCGCCGGCGTGGGCAACGAGACCAATGTCGTTTCCGTCAGTTACTGCGCCACGCGCCTGAGATTTACGCTGAGGGATGAAGGCAAGGCGGACAAAACCGCGTTGCAGAACACCCCGGGCGTCTTGGCCGTCGTACAGGCCGGAGGACAGTATCAGATTGTCATCGGCAATACGGTGCAGGAGGTCTTTCATGCTATCGGCAAGGTGACAAACGTCCCCACAGACGTTGACGCACCCGCCAGCGACGATAAGACGGCGGAGGATCGGACGCACACGGCTTCCGACAAGTCAAAAGCAACGATCATCGAGAAACTGATCAACATCATCTCGTCGATCTTCGCGCCCATGCTTCTTGCCCTGGCCGGCGGTGGCATGCTCAAAGGCCTGTTGATGATCTGCCTCAGCGCCGGCTGGCTGGCCACCAGTTCCGGCACTTATGTCGTCTTCAACGCGGTAGCCAACAGCGTCTTCTATTTTCTGCCGATGATTCTGGCTGTCACCTCCGCCCGGAAATTCGAGGCCAGCCCCTACGTCGCCCAGGTGATCGCCGGGGCCCTGATCTATCCCGATATCGTCGCCTTGGCCCAGAAGAAGACGGAGATTTCGCTGCTGGGCATCGATTTCGTGCCGATCAATTATTCTTCGACCGTAATACCCATCATTCTCGCTGTTTACGCCATGGCCAAGCTGGAGCATTTCCTGAATGCCCGGCTTTCGGTCCATTTCAAGAATTTCGCCACGCCATTTCTCTGCATGGCCATCATTGCCCCGGCCGCCTTCCTGGTCATCGGTCCGGTGGCATCCGAAATCGCCCATGGATTGGCCGTCGGCTACACCGCCACCTTCAACTTCAGCCCGATCGTGGCGGGTGCGCTGTTCGGTGGTCTGTGGCAGATCCTGGTCATCTTCGGCGTCCACTGGGGTCTGATTCCCGTCACCATGAACAACCTCGCGATTTTCCACCGCGACACCATGAAGGCTTCCACCGGGCCGTCCCCCTTCGCGCAGGCCGGCGCGGCGCTCGGCGTCTTTCTGAAGACAAAAGACCCGCAATTGAAAGCCATTTCCGGAGCGGCGGCACTGTCGGGCATCTTTGGCATCACCGAGCCGGCGATCTATGGTGTGACGCTGCGGTTCCAGAAGCCCTTCATCATCGGCGTCGTGATGGCGGTCATCGCCGGCGCCATCGCCGCGAGCTTCAACTGCGGTGCGATTTCCATGGGCGTTCCAGGCATTCTCACTCTTCCCATCTTCATGGGCGAGGGTTTCGGAGCGTTCCTCGTCGCTTGCGGCATCGCCTATTTCGGCTCAGCCATACTCACCTACTTCTTCGGTTACGACGACTCGATGTTGACGCTGGCCCCCGCCAGGAAAAAGAGCCTGAAGGAGAGGCTTCAGGACTTCCCCTTCAAGAGACGGACCAAGCAACCTGCCCCCAACACCGCAGCGACTGCGTTCCCGAACATGCAAACCGGGACGGCCCGCAGCTCAGCGGAAATTCGGCTCGTCGCCCCCTATGCCGGCCGGACGATGCCGCTCGCCGAAGTGCCCGACCCGGTCTTTTCCCAGGGCATCCTCGGTGATGGTCTCGCCATCGACCCAACCATCGGCGAGGTCCGGGCGCCCTGCGATGGTACGGTTCTGTCGCTGCACAATGCCAAACACGCCTTGACCATTTTGGCTGAAAACGGCGCGGAAATTCTGCTCCATGTCGGCGTCGATACCGTGTCGTTGAACGGCGACGGCTTCACGGCCCATGTGAAAGACGGCCAAACGGTAAGGACCGGGGATCGTCTTATAACCTTTGATCGCGATCGCATCGCGGGCCGGGTGCCGTCTTTGGTCAGCATGATGATCGTGGCAAACGGCGACGCCTTCCATGTCACGTCCGCCCTCTTGAACCAGGAGGTCGAGATCGGTGCACCGGTGATGACGGTCGTCGGAGGAACGAACCCGGCCGAGGTCTCCGCCGCCACCACCGACCTGGCCGAAGTGACGGTGCGCCTTCCCCTTGCGCACGGTCTGCACGCGCGACCGGCGGCGACACTGGCCAACGCGGCCAAACAGCATGCCGGAAAGGTATCTCTGACCTGCCGGGGCAAAAGCGCCAATGCCAAGAGCGTGGTGGCACTGATGGGGCTGGGAACCCGGCTCGGCGATGTCCTGACCCTGGACGTCGAGGGTGCCGACGCTGCAGCCATGGCGGACCGCCTGGTCAGCATGATCGCCGGTGGCCTCGGCGAATCGCCGGTCGACGCGACTGCGGCGGAGACGCCGGCGCCCACCGAAAAATCCCCCCCCCTTTTCTTTCAGCCGGGTCAGGAGGTCGTGCTCAACGGTACGCCAGCCGTCCCGGGGTTGGCTGCGGGCCACGTCACCCGCCGCATTCACCTGACGGCGGCCTTTGCCGAAACCAATGTCAACACCGCCGTCGAGACGCTGCGCTTCGAGACAGCGTTGGTCCGCGTCTCCGACCATCTGGCTTCCGTGGTCGCCCGGACTCCGGGTTTTGCGGAGATTTTTGAGGCCCACAGCGCTCTTCTCGACGACCCGGAGCTGATCGACACGGCGAAGGCGGCGATAGCTCAAGGCAAGAGCGCCGAATGGGCGTGGTCGAACGCGGTCGCTGCGCAGGAATCGATACTCGCCGGGCTCGACGACCCGCGCATGGTCGAGCGCACCGCCGATTTGCGAGATCTTCGCCAGCAAGTGCTCGCCGTCCTTGCCGGCCGGTCTCCCGATGCGCCATTGGCCAGTCTTCCACCGGGCAGCATTGTGCTCGCAGACGAAATACTGCCTTCGGAACTGGCGGGCCTGACGCCCGGTCATCTCGGAGCCCTGCTGATGATTGGCGGTGGCCCGACATCCCATGCGGCGATTCTGGCCGCCGGCCTCGGATTGCCGACGGTGGTGGCCATCGGCCCGGACGGTGCGCGCATACCCGACGGCGCATCGGTGAAGGTCAACGGCGCGACAATCTATGTGTTTCCGCCAGAGGATGTCTTGACGGCAACACGGGAGAGCATCGCCACGAGGACGGCCCGCCGGAACGAAAACCGTGCCCATGCCGCACTGGACTGTCATCTTGCCGACGGCACGCGGGTCCAGGTCTTCGCCAATCTCGGCAATTTGGCCGATGCCGCCACGGCGGTGACCGAGGGCGCCGAAGGTTGCGGCCTCCTGCGTACCGAGTTCCTCTTCCTCGAGCGCAAGGCAGCGCCGGACGAAGATGAGCAATTGGCGGAATACCAGGCGATCGCCGATACCCTTGGCGGCCGGCCGCTGATCATCCGCACGCTCGATGTCGGAGGCGACAAGCCACTCGCCTATCTGCCGCTTCCCGCCGAGGACAACCCGGTGCTGGGCTTGCGTGGCATCCGCGTCGGCCTGCGCCAACCGGCGCTGTTGCGTACGCAGATCCGTGCCATCTTGCGGGTAACACCCTTCGGCGTCTGCCGCATCCTGGTGCCGATGGTGGCCTCGCTGTCGGAACTGCAATCTGTACGAACGATCGTCGAAGAAGAACGATCCGCCCTCGGCCGTTCCGAACCGATCGACGTGGGAGCCATGATCGAGGTGCCGGCCGCGGCCGTCATCGCCGACCGTCTGGCACAGGTGTCCGATTTCTTCTCGGTGGGGACCAATGACCTCACCCAGTACACGCTGGCCATGGATCGTGGCAATCCGAACGTGGCGGCAGGCATCGACGCGCTGCACCCCGGCGTTCTCGGACTCATCGGCCAAGCGGCGGCCGGGGCCGCGCTTCACAAGCGCCCCATCGCGGTATGCGGCGGGGTCGCCTCGGATCCCGCGGCGGCGCCAATTCTCGTCGGACTCGGCGTGCGTGAGCTGTCGGTGGTGCCGGGTGCCATACCCGAGATCAAAGCGGCATTGCGCATGTTCACTCTCGACGATTGCCGCAAGGCGGCCGAAACCGCCCTGGCTGCCTCTTCGGCCGCCGAAGTACGGATGATCGCCGACACAGCCAAGTTCACGTCATGAAGACGTCTGGCGTTTTTCATAGTCCGAAAATGCGGCTGAAACGGGCGACCGGACCTGTGACAGGAGAGCGTCAGACGCCTCGTCCCGGAAAAAGGAGATGGTCATGAGGTTTCTTACCGTGGGCGGTGCCATGATCGACACGATCGCCATTATCGACAGCGATCGCATCGAACGCATGTCCATGTTCAATGCCGAGAGTTCCTTCCTGCTGCTGGAGGAAGGCGGCAAGACCGAGGCACAGGAGATTTCGACCCATTGCGGTGGTGGCGCCGTCAATGCCGCCGTCGCCATGTCCCGTCTGGATCAGGACGTTGCCACGATGGTCAAGTTGGGCCGCGATACGCGCGCCGAGGCCCTGTTGGCGCGGCTGATGGACGAGGGAGTATCGACCCGTTGGGTCCACCGCGACCAGCATGCGCCAACCGGGGCCTCGGTACTGATTTCTTCACATGACCGCAACGCCGCAATCTTCACTTTTCGCGGCGCCAACACCCTGCTCGAACCGGCCGACCTGCAAGACGACGCCTTTGCCGTCGATGCGGTCTACATTTCAAGCCTGGCCAACAAATCGGGCGAATGTCTGCCGACCATCATCGCAAGCGCCAAGGACCATGGCGCAATCGTTGCCGTCAATCCGGGCTTACGGCAATTGTCGGCCTATGGCCGCGCCTTTCAGGATTGCCTGGAACGGATCGACATTTTATCGATCAACCGCACGGAAGCGGGGGCCCTGGTTCCCCATCTGGTCACCAAAGCCGGTGAAGGCGGGCCCGGCCTGCCACTGGCGGCCGGGGAGAAACTGCCGGCCCTCGCCGTCGACGGGTTAAGCGGTGGCGGCTTCGAAATGAGCCTGGTCGGGTTTTTCCGAACCCTGACCGCCCTGGGGCCAAGCCATGTCGTCCTGACCGATGGCGGCCGAGGCGCCTTCGTCGCCACGCCGACCGAAATCCTGTATTGCCCGGCCGCCCAATGTCCGGTCGTCGGCACCGCTGGCGCGGGCGATGCCTTCGCCTCCACCTTCACCACCTTTATCACCCTTGGTTGCGGGCCGGAAAAAGCCCTGCGTGCCGCTACTCTCAATGCCGCCTCGGTCGTCGGCCATATCGACACACAGAACGGACTGCTGACACTCGACGTTCTGGAAGCGGCTCTTGCAGACAAATCCAAAGGACCTGCCGTCCGCCGCTGGCCGCTGTGACACCTCCGGCGGCACGGTCCGTTTGCCGTCTGGCGGATTTGATCGGACATCCCGATCGGATCGCGGTCACACGCCCGCGAATCGTCGAAGTATCCGAGAACACGGAAAAGTATTATTTCCCAGTCTTGCGACCAGCATAGCGGATAAACGGGTTACTTTTCGTCCCGGACAAAGAAACGGGCCCGTCGTCTTCTCAGTCGAAACCAAGACAGAAAGTTGGAAGTTGCACTTGACAGCCGCCGGGCGTTCGTTTGAAATCACTATGGAAACGGTTACAGAAATCGGTTTTACGACGTCCTATGGCGCGGATTATATGGTTTTCCGGTTGGTCACGTACCGGCGGTGCTGAGAATCGCGTCGCAACCTCGGACTATTAAGAATTATCGGCCTTCGAAGAACATGGAGGGAGCTGAAAACAGCATCCACCCCTCTAATAGTTCGGGAAAGGCAAAAAAGGGGGGGGTTAATCAATGAAATATCCAGGAAACGCGCATAAACAAAAGAGCGCCGGAACATGGCGCCGTCAGCTCGCAACATCCATGATGGGATTGTCCCTTCTTGCCGCCGCTCCGGCGTTAGCGCAGGAGGTGGACCCGACGGCTCCGGCCGAGCCGCTGCGGGGCGCCCATCTGTTCGGAGATTGGGGCGGCATGCAACCTTGGCTGCTCAACCACGGATTCCAGGTCAGCTTCCAATGGACAACGGAAAGCACAGCGAACATCGCTGGCGGGAATCATGTCGGCGGAGGTTATGCTGATGAACGCCTCATGTATGTGCACACAGACTGGGACAAGCTGGCCGGGATTCCCGGTTTTAAGACCCACATGGCGTTTACCAACCGCGCAGGCAACGACGCGACCGACAAAGCCGTCGGCGATCCCCTGATGAAAACCATGGAAGTCCATGGCTCAGCCTATGACCGCGGCATCCGCATTCCGAAGTTCATTTTAGAAGAATCGCTGTGGGACGATATGGTGAGCATCGCCGGCGGGCGAGGCAGCACGAATGAATTGTCCCTTGATCCTTTCCAATGCAATTTCATGAATCAGACGGTGTGCGGGACGGTGCGGACATTCGGCTACGTGGGCGCTGGCGGCGCCTGGCCAATGAGCACCTGGTATGCTCGAATTCGGGTACGACCGACACCGGATACCTATGTGATGGGGGCCTTGGGGCTGGCGGAGCCCGCTCCGGGTGGGGGGCGCAAAGGTTTCGACTGGTTTGATTTGAAGTCGGCGAGCAGCGATCCGAACTGCATCAACGGCGGATCATCGCGCAGCGCCTCGCCTGGCGACACCACGTCGAAAACGGGATGCCTAACTGGACGGGACCACCGCCTGGCCTTTGGTTGGACACCAAAGTTTGGTCAGGATCAGCTACCCGGCGAATACCGGATTGGCGCTGGATACGACGACAAATACCGTAACGATTTCTATTCCAATTCGCTCGGACAACCTTATCGCCGGTACTCGGCCAACACCGTCGCCGGCAAGGCGGCTCTCGTCAATGGCGCCAGCTATGCCTGGTTTAATGCGCGACAGATGATCATGCGCAATGGTCCCGGCCCGCAGGATGGGGTGATCCTCGATCTCTATCTCCCCTATGTCGTAACCAACAACGTCGTCGCGCTCAAAGATTTTGCCTTCGCTGGACTGTCCGACCGCGGCTTCTGGAAGAGCCGCCCGGAGGATCAGATCAACTTCGGCGTCTCTTATTACGCCATGGATGCCGCCTACACTTTGGCCGAGCAAAATTTCGGGATCAATGCCATCGCCGGTTCGTCACTAAGCGGCAAAGGTGTACCGTCTGTTCCACTCTACGGTGTACAGAAAATGGGATGGGTATACGAACTCAACTATAATCTTCCAATCTATCGCGGCGTGGAGCTTCAGCCCGGCATCCAATACTGGGTGCATCCTGGTGCTCAGAATGTGGTTCCCAATGCCACGGTACTTGAACTCCGAACGCGCGTCGTGTTCTGAGCGCGTAATTTGGATCAGTGGCGCGAGCAGGTCCGCCGCCTTGTCGGCGCAAAGTGAGTGAGGCGCCCGCCCCGCTAACAGAAATTGTTCCCGACTTCTGAGGATTTCTTGAGGAAAACGCAATGATCCGGATCGGAAAAAGGCAATCGATTAGTGGCGCGGTCGCCTTGCTGACGCTTGGAACGGCGCTGGCCGCGGCTGGAAGCGAGGTGGCGCCCGGCCAGGAACCTCCCTTCAAAGGCAGAATCGACGCCGACCGCGCCAAATCGATTGCCTATTGGCCAAAGCCGGCCGAGGCCAATCCGGGTGCCCCCAACATTCTGGTGGTATTGCTGGACGATGCGGGTTTCGGAGCTTCGTCGACCTTCGGAGGACCGGCGCAAACCCCCGAACTCGATCGCCTGGCGGCCGGCGGTTTGCGATACAATGCTTTTCACGTCAACGCCGTTTGCTCTCCGACCAGGGCTTCGTTGTTGACGGGGCGCACAGACCATCAAGTGGGCTTCGGCCAAGTCGTTGAAGCGAGCACCGGATTTCCGGGCTACAACTCGATTTGGCCGAAAAGTACGGCGTCCGTTGCCAAAATTCTGAAAGAAAACGGGTACAGCACAGCTGCCTTTGGCAAATGGCACAACACGCCAATAGGCGAGACCGGCCCGACGGGACCGTTCGACCGCTGGCCGACCGGGCTCGGGTTCGAATATTTCTACGGCTTCATGGCCGGATGGGACAATCAATGGGAACCCCGTTTGTATCGGGGAACCACACCGGTCGAGCCGCCCGCCAAGCCGGAGCAAGGTTATCACCTGACCATCGATCTGGTCGATGATGCCATCCGCTGGCTGCGCCAGCATGACGCCGTGGCACCTCAAAAGCCGTTTTTCATGTATTTCGCGACCGGGGCGACGCACAGTCCTCATCAGGTGCCGAAAGAGTGGATAGCCAAATACAAGGGCAAGTTCGACCAGGGCTGGGACAGGCTGAGGGAGGAGACTTTCGCGCGACAGAAGGCCCTCGGTGTCATTCCCACCAATGCCGAGTTGACCCCGCGTCCTGATGAATTGCCGGCCTGGGAATCACTTTCTGCCGATGAGAGGGCCCTACTCGCCCGACAAATGGAAGTCTATGCGGCGTTCCTCGAACAGACAGATCATGAAGTGGGGCGCCTGCTCCACGCTTTACAAGAGGAAGGCAAAGTCGACGATACGCTCGTCTTTTACATCGCCGGCGATAACGGCGGTACGCCCGAGGGAGGATTGGAGGGCCACGACGTGCTGACGCCGGACGGCAAGAATGCGTCGGTGTCGGAACGGTTGCAACAGATCGAATACTTAGGCAGCGATCTGTATGACAACGTCTATGCCGCCGGTTGGGCCTGGGCCAGTTCGACCCCATTCCAGTGGATGAAGCAGGTTGCTTCCCACCTTGGCGGCACGCGGGATCCCTTGATCGTCTCCTGGCCGAGGCACATACCCGACGAGGGTGGGCTGCGCGGGCAGTTCCAACATGTCACCGACATCGCCCCGACCATTTACGAGGTGGCTGGCATCCAGTTCCCCGACGCCGTAGATGGCGTCAAACAACTGCCGCTGGAGGGCAAGAGCTTCGCCGCCAGTTTCGCTCACTCCGATGCGCCTAGCACCCACCACGTACAAGTGTTCGAGTCGATGGGCAACCGCGGCATCTACAAAGATGGCTGGTGGGCCGGCGCCCGCCACCTTGTGCCTTGGGAGTTCTGGGCCAAGAGCAATACTGCGGAGATCGGCCAGCATCCATGGGAACTCTACAATCTTGCCGAGGATTACAGCCAGGCTCATGATTTGGCCGCCCAGAATCCTGGGAAGCTGAAGGAGATGGTGACGCTGTTCGACAAGGAAGCCAAACGAACGAACATCTATCCATTGGTTCCTAAGCGAGAGGCTCAGCCATTACCAGCAGATGGACGCACGTCCTTCGTCTACCGTACCGGCGTGGAGCGCATCCCTTCCCAGATCGGTCCGAAGCTGAACGGTCGCTCCCATACGGTTACCGCCGATGTTGTGATGCCGGTCGACACTGCGAGTGGCGTGATCATCGCAGACGGCGGGCATTCCGGCGGCTTCACCCTCTATATCAAGGACGGCCGGGTGACCTACGAAACAAATGCCCGTGGCAATTCGACCGGAAAGGTGACCGCGCCAGAACCGCTGTCGGTGGGGACACATCATATTGTCGTCGATGTTATTGCGACCTCCCCGGCAAAACCTGGCAACAGGCTATTTCCCGGCAAGGTCAGCCTGTCTGTTGACGGCGCGGCACCAAGCGAAGGGGAAATCGCCAATCTGGTTCTGGCCTATAATGGAAACTTGGACATAGGCAAGAACCTGGGTACACCAGTCAGCACGGCCTATGCCTCACCCTTCCCTTTCACCGGGACGATCGAGACCGTAACCATTGATCTAAAGTAGACGAGCGAGACGGCCACCAAACACCAATCCACTGGACCGGTCGTCCACCGTTGGCCGCAGTGACACCGCCGGCTGCACGGCCCGTTTGCCGTCTGGCCGATTGGCGATCGGATCGCGGTCATGCGACCGCGAATCGTCGAAGTATCTAAGATACACGTAAAAATATTATTTCCGGATCTTGTGACTTGTATTGCGAATAGACGGATTATCTCTCCTCCCGGACAAAAAAAACGGGTCCGTCGTCTTCTCAGTCGAAACCGCGACAAAAGTTGGAAGTTGCACTTGACAGCCGCCGGACGTTCGTTTGAAATTCATTGTGGAAACGGTTACAGAAATCGGTTTTACGACGTTCTATGGCGCGGATTGTTTGGTTTTCCGATTGGTCACGCACCGGCGGTGCTGAGAATCGCGTCGCAGCCTCGGACTATTAAGAATTATCGACCTTCGAAGAACATGGAGGGAGCTGAAAACAGCATTCACCTCTCCAATAGTTCGGGAAAGGAAAAATAGGGGGGGGTAGTCAATGAAATATCCAGGAAACGCGCATAAACAAAAGAGCGCCGGAACATGGCGCCGTCAGCTCGCCACATCCATGATGGGCCTGTCCCTTCTTGCCGGCGTTCCGGCGTTGGCGCAGGACGCGGACCCGACGGCTCCGGCCGAGCCGCTGCGGGGCGCCCATCTGTTCGGAGATTGGGGCGGCATGCAACCTTGGCTGCTTGACCACGGGTTCAGGGTCAGCTTCGAATGGACATCGGAGAGCGCAGCCAACATCGCCGGCGGCAAGCATAACGGCGGAGGCTATGCGGACGAACGAACCCTGTGGGTCCACACGGACTGGGACAAGTTGGCCGGGATTCCCGGCTTCAGAACCCATGTGGCGTTTCTCAACCGCGCCGGTAATGCCGCCACGGACAAGGCTGTCGGCGACCCTCTGCTGAAGACTACGGAAATCTACGGTGCGGCATACGGCCGCGGGATTCGCATTCCCCGTCTCGTCTTCGAGGAATCGCTGTGGAACGACGTGGTCAACGTCACTGGTGGGCGCGGGGCGACCGGCGAGTTGACCATTGATCCCTTCCTTTGCAACTTCATGAATTTGGCGGTGTGCGGCATGCCGAGACCCTTCCGTTATGAAGGCTCCGGCGGCGCCTGGCCGATGAGCGTGTGGTACACCCGGCTCCGCGTGCGCCCTACGCCGGACACCTATGTCATGGCCGCGTTCGGGCTGTCGCAACCGGCTCCCGGCGAGGGGCCGGGTGGCTATGACTGGTTCAATTTGAAACAGGCAACCGATCCGTCCTGCATCAAAGGCGGGTCTTCGCGCAGCGCTTCGCCGGGCAACACGACAGCGACAACCGGTTGCGTCACCGGCCGCGATCATCGGTTCGCGGTTGGCTGGACGCCAAAATTTGGTCAGGATCAACTGCCGGGCGAATACAGGATCGGCGCTGGCTACGACGACAACTACCGCAATAACTTCTATTACAATGCGGTCGGACAAGCCTATCGACAGTATTCAACCAACACCGCCAACGGCAAGGCGGCTCTCGTCCGCGGCGCCACCTATGCCTGGTTCAATGCCAGACAGATGGTCCTGCGCAATGGACCGGGCAAGGACGATGGCGTGGTCCTCGATCTCTACCTTCCTTATGCGGCAACTGACAATGTCATTGCGATCAAGGATTTTGCCTTCGTCGGTGTCGCAGACCGAGGTTTCTGGAAAAGCCGCCCCGAGGATCAGATCAACTTCGGCGTCGTCTATTATGGCATGGATGCGGCTTATACCCTGGCCGAAGAGCGTTTTGGATTGAGCGCCATCGCCGGATCATCGAATGGCGGGAAAAACAGCGCGACCATTCCGCTTTCCGGCGTGCAGAAAATGGGATGGATTTACGAACTCAACTACAATTTCCCCATCTATCGCGGGGTGGACCTTCAGCCCGGCATCCAGTACTGGGTACACCCTGGCGCCCAGTCGGCCGTCCCCAATGCCACGGTACTTGAACTCAAGACACACGTGGTATTCTGACGGACAGAAGCCACTGTCCCGCCGATCGCGGCGTACGGGTTCTTTTTCCGTCGGGGGCGCGAAACGTCCGAACCGTTTTAGCAGGTGACCCAAGCAGAATGGCAAGGATGGCCCCGACTGCATCAGGCAGCCGGGGCCGGACTTGTTCCGGGAGAAGGAAAACCACTCCCGTCAATGCTGCGCCATTAGACAATCTCGGAGGCAGGTGAGATGGACATCGAACGCCCGACCAAGATGCGACTCCAGGCCAGTGTCGCGCCATTTAACGTTATGGCGAAGCCCAGTGGTCCTGCCTGTAATCTTGATTGCAAATACTGCTTCTACCTCGAAAAAGAAGCGCTATTTCAACAAAATAAATCCCGTCGCATGTCCCTCGATACGCTCGACGCGTATACCTCCAATTACATCCAATCCCATCCGGAAGGACAACCGATCACCTTCGCATGGCAAGGGGGAGAACCTGTCCTGCGCGGATTGGATTTCTTCAAGCAGGCTGTTGCCTTGCAGCGTACGTATGGCGGGGGACGGCGGATCGAAAATACGTTTCAGACGAATGGGACGCTCCTCGACGACGATTGGTGTAAATTTCTTGCCGAAAACGAATTCCTTGTCGGCCTTAGTCTCGACGGACCTGAAGACATCCACGATCATTATCGCGTCAGCCGATCAGGCGAACCAACCCATTCACAGGTCATGCGGGCACTGAACCTGCTGCAACGGCACAAGGTCGATTTCAACGTCCTTGCCTGTGTCAACCGCCTGTCATCGGCGTCTCCGTTGAAGGTCTATCGTTTTTTCCGGGCCAACGGGGTGAAGTTCGTCCAATTCATCCCCATCGTCGAACGTCTTTCGTCGGCCGACTATCGTTCGCAGGGGTTCACTCTGGAGGGACCGGCCACCGGCTCGGCGTCTCCCGCCCTGCCCGTCACCGAATGGAGCGTTGAGCCGGTTCGCTGGGGTCGGTTCCTGACCACGATCTTCGATGAATGGGTCGCCAAAGACGTGGGATCGATGTTCGTCATGAATTTCGAATGGTCGCTGGCCGCTTTCATGAACCAAAGATCGGGTGTGGTTTGCGTACACCAGGAAAACTGTGGACGAGCAGTCATCGCCGAGCACAATGGCGATATTTTCTCGTGCGATCACTTTGCCTACCCCGATTATCGCCTCGGCAACCTTCTGGAAACCAGCCTTACGGACATGCTCGATTCGGAGCGGCAAAAAGAATTCGGAACGGCCAAGTCCCGCACGCTACCGCAACAATGCCGCCAGTGTCGATATCTGCGCGGTTGCTGGGGAGACTGCCCCAAACATCGCTTTATATCGACCAAGGATGGCGAACCTGGCCTCAGCTATTTATGCGAGGGATACTTTCACTATCTCCAGCATGTGGCGCCGTCATTGAGTGTATTAAGTGACTTGATTCGTTCCAACAGGCCGGCTACGGAAATTATGAATATGACAATTCAAGTCATTGGAAGAAAATGATTCGCACCGCCGCTTTTCTTCTCGCGATCGGCCGCATTGGAAAGAAGGCTTATCCCTTTGCTTTCGAGCCCCTATGGCTTGAAAAATTTTGAACGACCAAGATGGTGTAATCGGGGATCGCTTAATACCAAGTCTCGATGAGGATGACTCATTGAGACTTGGCTGGCCCATTGCGGGCCCGCGAGCTTATGCGAGCGTAGCCAACGGTTTCGGAGAAACCCGCCCGGCGTTTCGTGTCTTGAAAATTTGGTAAGAATGACTGTCCGTAAGGATGAACGCGGGGGGATGGCCATCCCCCCGCGTTCGGCGGCACGGAGACCGAAGGCGTTTGGGGTTAAGAACCCGTCCCTCAGTACGGCTCCCGTGCCGCCCCATCTCGTAAGCCCGAACAGTTGTCCGGTGCAAGACGCCGAACTCACGAGACAGGGACAGAAGATGACCCAGGAAATTACCACATACATCGGACTCGATATCGGCAAGGCCGAAATCGAGGTTTTCATCACACGCCTCGAACAATCCCAGACCGTCACCAATGACCGTTCCAGCCTGTCGGTATTGGCACGAAAGCTCCGCAAGATCCCCAACGCCCATGTCATTTTGGAGGCCACCGGCGGCTACGAACGCTTGGCCCATGAACGGTTGACCGAAGCAGGTATCCCCACTTCCGTGGTCAATCCCATCGAGGTTCGGCAGTTCATCCGCGGCATGGGCCGCCGGGCCAAGACCGATGCCATTGATGCCGCCATGCTGGCCGAGTTCGGCCAAGTACGTCGTCCCGATCCGACTCCGCTGCCCTCTGCCGAGCAACAGCGTCTGTCGGAACTCTTGATCTACCGGCGCCAACTCATCGACGAGCGGACACGTCTGACTAACCAGATGCCGCACTATCGCGATCCTCTGGTGAAAAAATCCGCCGCCAGCCGTCTCAAGACCATCGCGGCCGATATCGCTAAGATCGAGAACAGCATGTTGGAAACCGTTCAGGCGGTGCCGCGATTGAAGGCTTTGTTCGCTCTGATCTCCAGCGTGCCTGGTGTAGGGGCGATTTCCACGCTGACCTTGATCGCCCAATTACCCGAACTGGGAACCCTAACCCGTCGCCAGATCGCCGCCTTGGTCGGCGTCGCCCCCTTCAACCGCGACAGCGGTGGGATGCGGGGATATCGCGCCATCTCCGGTGGACGGCCCCAAGTTAGGATGGTGCTCTACATGGCTGCCCTTGTCGCCATGACCCACAACAAAGTCATGCGCCAATTCCGCGACACCCTCATCAGCCGCGGAAAACCCAAGAAGGTCGCCATCATCGCCTGCGTCCGCAAGCTCATCACTATCCTCAACGCCCTGGTCAGGGACGCCAAGCCATGGCGGGATTTACCCGAAGCTGCCGCTGCCTGACAAAGACAGTTGCTGAGGGACAGTGATCGGTTGCGATCACCGAAGCTTGGTATACCGCGTTCGAGCAAGAACTCTGACGGAAGTCTTGATTGATCGGCGCCGACTAAGGCCTGTTGACATTCAGTAGATGGTCATACACGGCGCTTGGGCGGGGTATCCACGTCTTGCAGCCCCGTTGGCCGTGGATGGCCGGGTCTAGCCTGGCCATGACGCCGTAATGGGAGGACGGAAGTTTTCAGGAAATCAGGCATATTGAGCCTTCAATAAAATGAGTTGCCGCCAGACTCGCTTTCTGATTCAAGGATTCATCTTGTATGGAGCCT
>JARLJB010000174.1 GCA_031291415.1 Telmatospirillum sp. | reverse complement strand
GCACATGTTCAACACGCTGTACAGCACCATGCCGGCAGGGGGATCGGGCGCGGTCGGGGCCAATCCGCAAGAAGTTCTGTTGCTGATCACCGACGGGATGGTCGACGAATACAATGCCGCCAGCAACGCCGAAGGCATTTCCACCCTGGCTCGCGGTCCGCTGACGGCGGCAGACATTGCCTTGTGCGCAAAAATCAAGGCCCAGAACATTCAGATCGCGGTGCTCTATACGCAATATCTGCCGTCGGCGATCTCTTCGGGATATTCGTACGAATACAACGAAATCAATCCCACCGACACGCTGGTGCCCGCGTTGAAGCAATGCGCTTCGACCAATTCGGCCGGACAGGCCCTGTTCTATCAGGTATCGACCGACCAGAGCATCACGGCGGCCTTGCAGGCGCTGTTTACCATCACGGTGCAAAGCGCGCGTCTGGTGCAATAATGCCAAGGTGCATTTATCAGGCCTTATCAAGCCCCTCCCCTTCAGGGGAGGGGTTGGGGTGGGGCCTATCCCCATGCACGGAGCAATCCGGATAGGCCCCACCCCCAGCCCCTCCCCTGAAGGGGAGGGGGGAAGAGTCGCCATCGCCGCACCTCGGTATAAGGGGGCCCTTGTCGATGGGCTTGACCTGACGCAAACGCAAAGGCGGTGCAGGCTGCTATGGCGACAGGCACTCTATTTCCCTGTCTGTCGCGAGATCCCCCCCCAATGCCCCAGACGCCTGACATGATCGAGAACCGCACATTCGACGAGATCGCCACAGGCGATAGCGCCAGTGTGTCGCGCACGTTGACCGCCGCCGACATCACACTGTTTGCGACGGTTTCGGGCGACGTCAATCCGGCGCACCTCGATGCCGAATTCGCCTCGCATGACATGTTTCACCGGGTCATCGCGCATGGCATGTGGGGGGCGGGGCTGATTTCGGCGGTGCTCGGCACAAAGCTGCCCGGGCCGGGCACGATCTACCTTTCGCAAAGCCTGAAATTCACCGCGCCCGTCGGAATCGGCGACACGGTGACCGCCAGCGTGACGGTGACCGCGCGCGATGTGGCGCGTCGCCGCCTGACGCTCGATTGCCG
>JARLJB010000027.1 GCA_031291415.1 Telmatospirillum sp. | reverse complement strand
TTGGTGGCCTCGGCTTCTTCCTCGACGTCGTCGACGTCGTTGGTTTTGCCTTCATGCTCGTGCAGATCTTTCTCCGCGTCGTCGTCACCCTTGACCGGGCCGCCGGCTTTGCGGTGCTTGGCAATGTGCGCCTCGATGCGGGAGGCGGTGTGATGGTGTTCCTTATGACCCTTCATCAGAGCCTCCTTTTATCCGAGCCAGATTGCGTTCTATCCGAGTCGAGTTGCGTTGCATCCGAGCCAGATTGCGTTAATTCGACGACGTGAGCTGGGCATACTTCACGGTGACGACGGCGTAGCCCGCCGTGCCAGTCGTTCCCACGTTGGTGACGCGCAGGTTGACCAGTGCGGGCGTCGGCGCGGCGACACCAGCGATGCTGACGCCGGCCATGGCGGCAAGCTGCGCGGCAGTGTAGGTGATGGCAATGCGGCCAGTGGCCGACTTCAGGTCGACACTGGTGACATATTCGGTGCCGCCCACCGTCTGACCGATGAGCAGCGATGACGACGTGCCATCATTGGACGCCGTCAGCACATCGACGTCGAAGGCGCTGATGATCGAACCGGCGGGGATGTAGAGCTTGGTGTCGACGCTGCCGGCAGCGCCAAAAGTCGCCAGCCCAACCTGCTGCTCGAGCAGGCTGAAGCCCAGATTGGGGCCGTTAGTCTGGCCGGCCTGAAGGTCGCCCGACACAACCGGCCCCGTGAAAACTGTCTGACCCATTACGAGGCCTCCCCCGGATTAAAAGGAATGATGTTCATGGTCTCGTCCTTTTCAGCATGCTTGTCGAGGTAGCGGATAGCAGCCCGGAGACGTTCGGGGTCATCACCCATGCTGCCGAGCGCAGAATTGCACTTGTAGCATAAGAGAGCGCGAACCTTATTCGTCTTGTGGTCATGGTCGACATGCAGCGCAACCGGCTTACCATCACCACCAAGGCGAACTTCGGGCTGCTCACAAATAGCGCAGACGTAGTTCTGCGCATGAAGCATGCGAGCATATTCTTCCAAGGACAAGTCATAGTTACGGCGCAACCCGTAAGCCTGCTGGACGTGTTTGTTCATCCTGCGGTCGGCAAGCGGGCCGTTGCGATCGCCGGACGTATAATCTCCGAGACGCAAATTATCGAGACGCAAATCAAGCGTATCTCCATTGGCGGCCATCACATTTCGCTCTGGCCACTCTCGGTGCGCAAGAAGCCACGCCAGCCGGGCTGCAGTGATGGATTGCCCGTCGAACGTAACGTACCGGTATTGCTTGGTGTTACCGTCTCGACTATTCGTGCGGAGACTCTTAATGCAGCCCGCCTCGTCACCTGGGCGGATGCCGCGCCCCGCACGAATCTTCCATGTGATGCAGCCCGTTTCCGGGTCATAGTCGAAAACTGCGGAAAGTTCTTCAAAAGTCAGCATGCACTCTTTAGCCATGACGTATTCTCCTTCGCAATCTGCGAAGCTAGAATAGCTTTTCATGGAGAGAATGCAAGCCATATTTTGCATATCCGTTTAGTTTTCTACCTACAAGTATTCAGATAGTAACTTCAGTTACGACGTTGGAAAATTCCCATAAATCGCCCTGAAATTATAGTATCCGAAGCTATATCTCTCGTAACCTTTAACAAGGAGATTGTCAGTCACGAAATCGACTTGCATGTCCGTCTCGAACTTGATGCGTTCCATGAACGACAGGCCGTCGATATTGGTCAGCAGGAACCAAGCGAATGACGAAGTCAGGAAGTCGTTGACCATATAGCCTTCGGGCAGGCCGCCGGCGGTGGTCAAGATTGCGTTGACGTCGTTGTCGGCAGTGCCGGGGCGCAGTTCCGTCTTGGTCAGGCGGATGGCGACCGGCTCCAGCTGGGGCGGCACGATCAGCTTGCGGCCACGGGCGAACACCTTCAGACCGGCCTGGTCGCGGAAGTTCGTGCGGATGGCGATCATGCTGTTGAGCAGCGTGGCCTCGTTGAGGTCGACCTGCGTCGCCGGCGTATTGCCGACGGTGCTGCCGTCGATCGGATGCGCGGTGGAGCAGAGGGCCTGCCCGTCGCCGCCGATCGAGGAGTTATATGTCGTCGCCGTGTTGAGGATGTTGGCGCCGTAGATTTCCTTGGTCTGCTGGAAAGATTCGATCAGGCCAAGGTTCGACGGGTGGAACTGCGTCTTGTACAGGTTGTCGTCGATGGCCTTGCGGGTCATCGCGTAGCCGAGGCCGATCTCGGTGTGCTCCTGGTTGTAGACGTAGCGCTCGCCGGCGCCGTTATCGAAGGAGGTCTGGCCACCTTCGGTCTTCAGCTGGGCGAGGCCCAGGTACCGCATTTCAGCGGTGCGTTCCAGAGCCATTTTCGAATTGTGCTTCGAAAAGATCTTGTCGTACTGAGACGGGATCATCTCGTACTTTCCTTCAACTCCCCGGAGGCCGGGGAGGAGAAGGTCTTTGATGGCGCTAAGATTGACGGCCATTGGTGGTTACTCCTTCAAATGACCGGGCTTAGACGCCGAGCAGGTTGCGGGTGGCGACGTCGTTGAAGGCGACGATCGCGTAGTCATACGCCTGACTGAGGCCGAGCGTGCCCGGCGCGCCGGGAGGGCTTTGGTAGATGCCCACGACCTTGAAGGGCGAGTTGACGTTGTACGTCGCCGTATTCAGGGTGGTGCTGTCGAGGTAGGCGCCGGAGATGCCGTTGGCGGCGTTGCCGGTGCCGATCGCGAAGCCGATGTTCGCATTGACGTCGACCAGCGCGAGGCCGGTGCTGTCCGTCTGGGCGATGAACTTGGCGTTCGGATCGTTGATGATGTAGCCCTCGACGAAATTGCCCGACGCGACGTCGCTACCCGGCCAGTAGTTGGACCAGACGGTGCGCTTCTGAGCAACGGAGAGGTACTTGCAGCCGACGAAGATGCCGGCGATGCCGAGCGCGCCCGGCGTGGCGCCCGTCGACGCGGACTGCGCGACAGTGCCGTCGGCCTGCGCGGTGACGGGGTCGCCGTAGTAGATCGCGCTGGCGTTATAGTCGATGGAGACCGCGACCTGTTCGTAGGTCGGAGCCGAACCCGTGCCGGACCACTGACGGAATCCGAAGGGACCGCTGGTATTGCTGGCCATGGCAAGCCAATCCTTCTCAGGATGACTCGCACAGCCGCGCTGGGGGCCCACGAAGTCGAGTGAAATTCGAGCCATCTCCCTGGGGACGGCGTATGCGTATGTTTTCTACAACGAAAGGGAGCGCCACGTCAAGCGGCGCTCCCGGCGCGTCATTCCGGCACTGGCATCGGAACGTAGTTCTTCTTGATGTTGGCCAGCGGAGCGCCCTTGTTGTCGCGCTCGAACTGCCCCTGCGGGGCTGACGCCAGCTGATCTTCCTTGATCCGCACCTGGTCCCGGGCGCGCTTGCGCTCGAGGCGCTCGGCTTCGAGCGTGAGCTCCTTCGGGCGCTCCATCAGGATCTGGCCGTCGCGCACGATGGTCTTGCCGTCGTAGCCTTCGGGCATGTAATGGGCGTGGCGGCTGAGCGGGACCGGCTCCCAGCCGGCGCGCGCCAGGCGCACCTGGTAGCCGGGGTCTTCCTTCCCGAGCAGCGTCAGGCGCTTCCACTGGTAGTCCCAGCCGGGCGGGATGTCGGACGGCGGGACGTAGAACCTGTCGTCGTGTTCGTCGAGGATCTCCTCGCCGTTGTGCCCGTGCAGTTCAGCCATGCGCATTGCGGCGCGCTTCACATGGTCTTCCGCGTCCGGGCGCATCGGCTCGCGCTCGATCTGCGGCGTGAACGGCGGGGTTTTCTGATTGGTCGCCATGTTAATTCATCCTTCCACGACTGATA
>JARLJB010000173.1 GCA_031291415.1 Telmatospirillum sp. | reverse complement strand
GGTTTCTCCGAAACCGTTGCTCGCTTCGCTCGGCCTTCGGCCCGCCTCCGGCGTCGTTTGCCCTTCGGGCTGCACGGCTACGCTCGCATAAGCTCGCGGGCCCGCAATGGGCCAACCAAGTCTCGATGAGTCATCCTCATCGAGACTTGGTATCAGGGCAATCGGGTTTCACCCGATTGCCCTGGTGGTATTGTTTACCGTCTTGTTCCGACATGATACGTATGAGCGATGGACAAGGATTCGCTCGGCCCCCGCCGTACTTTTCACGAAGAGATACTTAACCAGCTGGGACAGGATATCTGTTCCGGACGGTACAACCCTGGTGACGTCGTGCCTTCGGAACCGGTGTTGTGCGACCAGTATCGCGTAAGCCGGATTGTTGTTCGCGAGGTCATCAAGTCGCTCGCCGCCAAAGGCCTTCTGGAAGTCCGGCGCAAGACCGGCACAGTGGTGCTGCCGCGCGATCACTGGCAATTGTTCGATCCCGATGTCGTCGGTTGGCATGCCAGCAGCGCGACCATCGACAAGCATTTCGTTGCCGATCTCATGGAACTGCGCCGGGTGATTGAACCGGCGGCGGCGCGTCTGGCCGCCCAAAAGGCCAGCGACGAAGATCGCCAGACAATCAGGACGGCCTTCAGCCGCATGGTGGACTCGGCCGGTGTGAATGAACGCTATGTGCCGGCCGATCTCGCCTTCCACAACGCTATTCTGACCGCCTGCCACAATCAGTTCCTGTGGCAGATGCACAGTGCACTGTCGGTCATTCTCCGGACCAGCTTCGTCATATCGTCGCGTGTGCCGCAAGGACCACGCAAATCCTTGTCATTGCACGAGGATCTGTGTGCCGGAATCGAAAATGGCAATGCCGATGCGGCGGAGCAGGCGGTGCTGAAGCTGATCGCCCGCGCCGAAAGCGATCTCGCCAATGCCGTTGCGGCATTGCCCGACACCGGTGGGACGACAGTTCAGCAATAGGACGCGGCAAGAGGAACAAGGGCGTACCGGTGCCGTCCATCAGGTTCCGGTGATTGGAACCGTTCTGCCCCCCATAGAGCGGCGGCTCGTCTTTACACCAAACATCATACGTGATATGAAAGATGAATGTTCGATGGCGCCCAGGGCTTTCCCGCAGGTCCTGCGTGACCGTGCCGCAAGCACCCGACGGCAGAACCATCACATCGCGATCAGAGGTGGAATTCTTATGAAGATTACGGCTCTCGAAACCCTGAGGATCGAGGAATTCTCGAATGTCCTGTGGGTCCGTGTGCATACCGACGCCGGCATCATCGGCCTTGGCGAGACCTTCTATGGCGCCGGCGCCGTCGAGGCGCACATCCATGACACCTTGGCGGCGCGTTTGCTGGGCCGCGATCCTTTGCGGATCGAGGCGCTCAACAAGGAAATGGTCAATTTGCCGATGGCGCAGTCCTCGACCGGAGCCGAATACCGCGCGGCGTCGGCGATCGATCTGGCCTTGTGGGACCTGTTCGGCAAGCTTTGCCAGCAACCGGTCCATCAGATGCTGGGTGGCCTCTGCCATGACAAGGTGCGCGTCTACAACACCTGTGCCGGCTATGGCTACGTCCGTTCGAACAATATTCGTCCGGTCGATACCTGGAATTTCTCCAAGGAGGGACCTTACGAAGACCTGAAGGCGTTCATGACCGACGCCGGCGCCCTGGCCGAGTCGCTTTTGGAAAAGGGCATCACCGGCATGAAGATCTGGCCGTTCGATCCGGCCGCCATCGAAAACAATGGTCTTTTCATCACCAGCGAACAGATGAAGAAGGCCGTGGAGCCCTTCGAGAAGATCCGCAAGGCGGTCGGTGACCGCATGGAAATCATGGTGGAGTTCCACTGTCTTTGGAATTTGCCGACCGCCAAGAAGATCGCCAAAACCCTCGAAGCTTATGCGCCCACCTGGTACGAGGATCCGATCCGCATGAATTCGGCACAGGCGCTGGCCGACTATGCCCGCTCGACCGATGTCTGGGTCTGTGCCAGCGAGACCTTGGGATCGCGCTGGCCCTACAAGGACATGTTGGAGAGGGACGCCACCGACGTGGTGATGGTGGACCTTTGCTGGACCGGCGGACTCACCGAGGGCCGTAAGATCGCCGCGCTGGCGGAAACCTATCATCGGCCGTTCGCCCCCCACGACTGCACCGGCCCGATCGGTTTCGCCGCTGCCGTCCATGCCTCGGTGAGCCAGCCGAACACGTTGATCCAGGAATCGGTCCGGGCCTTCTACACCGGTTGGTACAAGGAACTCGTCACCGCGGTCCCCAGGATCGAAAACGGTTACGTCTATCCGATGGAAGGGGTCGGCCTTTGCGTCGATCTGTTGCCGCAAGTCTTCGAACGCCCGGATCTCCACGTTCGACGCAGCGCGCTTTGAGGAGAAGCAGGAATGTCCCAGAAAATGTTTGACCTCGGCGGCCGCACCGCGCTCGTCACCGGTTCGTCGCGCGGTCTTGGCAAAGCCTATGCCGAGGGGCTGGCCGACGCCGGAGCGGCGATCGTTCTCAACGGTCACGACGCGGCGCGTCTGGCCGCCACTGCCGCCGAACTGCGGGCCAAAGGCTATACCGTGCATGAGGCGCTGTTCGACGTGACCGACGAGGCGGCGGTGACCGAGGCGTTCGCCAAGCTCGACGCGCAAGGGGTGGCCGTCGACATCCTGGTCAACAATGCCGGCATTCAGCTTCGGAAACCCTTGGTCGATCTGTCGATGGAGGAGTGGCGAAAGGTCATCGACACCAATCTCAACAGTGCCTTCCTGGTCGGGCGCGAGGCCGCGCGCCGCATGATCGCCCGCGGTCGCGGTGGCAAAGTCATCAACATCGGCTCGCTGACCAGCGAGGTCGCTCGCGCCACCGTGGCGCCTTACACGGCGGCCAAAGGTGGCATCAAATTGCTGACCAAGGCGATGGCCGCCGAATGGGCCGAGCATGGAATTTCCGTCAACGCCGTCGGCCCGGGATACATCGTCACCGAAATGACCCAGCCTCTGGTCGATACCCCGAGCTTCGACAATTGGGTCAAACAGCGTACTCCGGCCCGTCGCTGGGGCACGCCGGCCGATGTTGCCGGAACTGTGATCTTCCTGGCGTCGGCCGCCGCCGATTTCGTCAATGGCCAGATCATCTATGTCGATGGCGGCATGCTTTCGGTGTTGTGAGGACGGTTGGACTTTTTTCACCTGTACAAAACAGGCGGCGGGGCCAGCCGTTTCCATAGGCATGCGTCGGTGTGGTCCCGGTCGCCGATAATAATCGTCACGGAGGAAACAAATGTCGAATAACCCCCTGAGCCGGCGTGATTTTATTCGCGTTGCGTCCGCCGCTTCGCTTGTCGGTGCGACGACAATCGGCGGCATTCGTCCGTCATTTGCCGCGCCACTGACCTTGCGTTTAGCCTCTTCTTTCAGCAACGATCCGAACTTTTCTGCGGCGCGGGTATGGTATGACAAGTTCGCGGAAAGATTGCAGGCTAACTGTGGCGACGAGATCGTCGTCAAGTTTTTTCCCGACAGTCAGCTTGGCAAGGAATCGGATATCGTCAGTCAGCTCAAGCTCGGCGTTGTCGACATGATGCTTGCAGGGTCCGCCATCTGGGCGACCATCGCGCCGGAAATCGGCATCTTCGACCTTGGTTATCTGTTCAAGGACTTCGCGCACCAGACGCGGGTTCTGGAAAGCGATGCCAGCAAGTTCCTCGACAAGCTGCTGGCCGACCGGGGAGGCGTCCGCGTCCTGGGGTGGTCTTACACGCTTGGCGCTCGCAACTTCTTTACCAAGTTTTCCTTTAAATCCGCAGAAGAACTCGGTGGTAAAAAAATCCGCAGTCTGCCCACGCCGGCCATGACCGAGACAGTCAGGCTGATGGGAGCTTCGCCGACGCCGCTGGCATTCGGCGAGGTTTATACAGCTTTGCAGACCAACGTCATCGACGGCCTTGAACATGACGCACCAACGATTCTCACCAGTAAGTTCTACGAAGCGGCAAAATATCTCACGCTGACGCGACACAGCGTTATTCCCCTTGCTCCGGTGATAGCTCGGCGTTCATTCGAAAAAATTCCGGCCAATCTGCGTGACGGGTTCCTTGCTGCCGCCGACGAGGCAAATGTCTTCGAGCGACAGCGCGCGTTGACCATTGAGGCAGAAGCCATTGTCGCCTTGCAAAAACAAGGGGTGACGGTTGAGGAGTGTGATAGGGAAAAGTTCCGTGAGCGAGTTCGTCCCTTATGGCAGTCCTTCGTCGATAAGCTGCCCGCGACCAAGCCGTTGCTTGAAGCCATCGTCAAGGCGGAGGGATAAATGGCTTCCGTATCGACAGTCGACGGCACATCGACGATGTCAGCTTGGCACGTTTATTGGCGTTGGTTGGGACAACCGTTGCTTAGAGTGGTCGAACCTCTCGCCGGACTGATGCTGGCGGTCGATCTGGTGATCGTTTTCAGTTCGGTGCTAGGCCGACATCTGCAGTTCGAGTCATTTGATTGGTCGGACGACGTCGCTCGCGCCTTGCTGGTTGCTGTGACTTTTTTCGGGGCCGCTGCCTCGGTCGGCCGTGGCGAGACGCTGGGTATCGATTTCTTCATGCAGCATCTGCCACGCAGCTGGCGGCCAACACTGACAGCCTTCGCCGCACTGGTAACCACGATCGTCTCGGCAGCCATGTGCTGGTATGCGCTGACGCTTAGTATTTCCTCGATGACCCAGACGACGGCAACCGGCTTGCCGCAGAACCTGTTTTATTACCCGATGGTTGTTGCCGGCCTGGTTATGACCATCTTCGCAGCCGGCATTCTCACGCGCCATCGGCCCGTCGATTTGGCCAAGGCGGCCCTTGTCCTGATCCTTCTGGCAGTGAGTACCGCCCTGGCTGACAGGCTGGCGGACATCAATCCTCTCACCATCATGGCCGCTGCGTTTGTGCTTTGCCTGGTTAGCGGCGTGTCGATTGCCTATGTGCTCGCTTTCTCCACGCTGGTTTTCCTGCAGGTCGAAGGCAACATGCCAGGTGAAATCTTCGCCCAGCAGACGGCCAGCGGTATCGACAATTTTGTGCTGTTGGCGGTCCCGTTCTTCATCCTAACCGGCTATGCCATGGAAGCAAATGGTATGTCGGCCCGCTTGATCGAGCTGTTGCAACGGCTGCTCGGACGTGTCCGTGGTGGATTCGATGTGGTGATGATCATCGGCATGGTGATCTTCTCAGGGATTTCCGGCTCAAAAATGGCCGATGTGGCGGCTGTGGGGTCGATCATGATTCCAGCTGTGCGACGGGTTGGCCGCAATCCCGGCGAGGCAGTGGCCGTGCTTGCTGCCTCGGCCATCATGGCCGAGGCGATTCCTCCATGCGTCAACCTCATTATCCTGGGTTTTGTCGCCAATCTTTCCATCGGCGGCCTGTTCGTCGCCGGATTGGTGCCGGCGGGCATGATGGCGCTGGCACTGATTGCCATCTGCGTCATCTTTCCTGCCAAACAGACCAAGGAGGACAGGCCGGCGGGCAGCTTGGCAAAGCTGTGGGGCGGCGCCGCTTTGGCTATCGGTATGGTTGTCATCATTTTCGGCGGTTATCGTTCCGGTTTCGCCACCGCCACGGAAATTTCGGCCTTCGCCGTTGTCTATGCGTTGCTGGTCGGAGGCATCGCCTTCCGCGAGCTCACGCCGCGCAAGATGCTGGGAGTCTGTATTACCGGCGCCGCCCGCTCGGGCATGATGCTCTTCATTGTCGCCGCCGCGCAAAGCGTCGCCTTCGTGTTGACCATCGAGCAGATTCCCCATGAGTTGGCGTCGCTGATGGTCGAAATCAGCGGCCCGTACGGCAACTGGATGTTCCTGGTCATTACCATCGTTCTACTGGTCATCATGGGGTCGATGCTGGAGGGGGCCCCGGCTCTGATCATCTTCGGGCCGCTGCTGGTGCCGGTGGCCGAGAAGCTTGGTATCGATCCCTTGCACTACGGAATCGTCATGATCCTATCCATGGGGATCGGTCTATTCGCACCGCCACTGGGCGTCGGCCTCTACGGTTCCTGCGCCATCGGCAATGTGAAGATCGAGGATACCGTGCGGCCTCTTCTCAGGCTGCTTGGCATCCTGTTCCTCTGCCTGCTGGTCATCGCGTTCGTTCCGTCAATTACGCTGGCGTTGCCTCGCGCCCTCGGTCTGTAAGCTAACAAGGAAGGAAAACATGATGCGAGCCGTCGTCGTTCACGCTCCGCGCGATCTCCGAATCGAACAGATCGCCGCAGCCGCTCCCGGTCCAGGTGAAGTCTGCGTACGGCTTGCCGCCGGCGGGATTTGCGGGTCGGATCTGCACTACTACCAGGATGGCGGTTTCGGCACCGTCCGTATCAAGGAACCGATGATTCTCGGTCATGAGGCCGCCGGTACGGTGTCGGCCCTGGGCGAGGGCGTGGCGACGCTCAAGGTCGGCGACAAGGTCGCCATCAATCCGAGCAAGCCCTGCGGCCATTGCCGTTTCTGCATCGAAGGCCACCGCGAGCAGTGCCTGGACATGCGTTTCTTTGGCAGCGCCATGCGTTTTCCCCACATGCAGGGAATTTTTCGTGACGAGATGGTGGTCGACGCGGCGCAAGCCTGTCCGGTCGGCCCCGACACGCCGCTCGAGGAAGCCGCCTTCGCCGAACCGCTTTCGGTGGCACTGCACGCGGTGACCCAGGCGGGATCGCTGATCGGCAAACGGGTGTTGGTGACCGGCAGCGGCACCATCGGCTGCCTGGTGGCGATTGCCGCCCGTCATGCCGGAGCCCGTGAAATCGTCGGGACCGACATCTCCGATCCGGCTTTGGCCATGGCGAAAAAGGTTGCGGCCGATCGGACGCTGAACGTGGCCTCGGATCCACAGGCATTGTCGGTTTTCGCCGCGGAAAAGGGCTATTTCGACGTCGCCTTCGAATGTACGGGTAACGGCCGCGTGTTGGCCGGCCTGCCGGAGGTGGTGCGTCCCCGGGGAACCATCATCCTGATCGGATTGGGCGGCGAAAGCACGCTTCTGGCCAGCCAGTTGGTCACCAAGGAAATCGGCCTGTTCGGATCGTTCCGTTTCGATGCGGAATTTTCCTGGGCGGCCGATCTTCTGGCGCGTCGCGCCGTCGATGTCCGTCCGCTGCTGACCGCCTCCTTCCCACTCGACCGGGCCGTCGACGCGTTCGAACTCGCCGGTGATCGTGCCCATGCGATGAAAGTGCAGCTCAGTTTTGTCAAATAAATCCAGCATCAGAAAATAAAAAACGATGCGGAATATCGGAGGAAGCGATGACGGAAGAGTGTATGCCGATCGGCGCGGAAGTGTTAAGTCGTGATGAGGAAGATTCGCTTTACAGAAAAGTCGTCTTTCGAATAGTTCCGCTTTTCTTCCTGGGATTTATCGTATCCTACCTGGATAGGGTGAATATCGGTTTTGCAAAGCTGCAGATGTCCGCCGATTTCGGATTGAGCAATGCCTCGTTCGCCTTCGGCGCCAGTGTGTTCTTTTGGGCCTACATGCTGTTTGAAATACCAAGCAATCTGATCCTGCAAAAGGTTGGGGCAAGGCTGTGGATTGCCCGGATCATGATTACCTGGGGCATCGTTTCGATGCTGATGATCTTTTCCAAGGACGAAAAGGTCTTCTACACGCTGCGGTTTCTGCTGGGTGTCTGCGAAGCGGGATTTGTCCCCGGTGTCATGTACTACACGAACAGCTGGCTGCCGACCAAACGCCAAAGCGGCATGTATTCGCTGTTTCTGATGGCTCTGCCGGTTGCCGTGACTTTCGGTGCCCCCATATCGGGAGGCATTCTCGATTTCATGCAAGGCGTCGGTGGACTTAAGGGGTGGCACTGGCTGTTCATTCTCGAAGGACTGCCGTCGATCATTCTCGGATTGGTGATCATCGCGTTGTTGCGGAATAAACCGGCGGACGTCAAATGGCTGACGGAACGGGAAAAACGGATAATCGAAGGCAACGTCAAAATCGAGGCCGCTCATAAGCTGACCGGTATTGGGCAAATGTTGAAGTGCGGGAAGATCTATCTTCTCATCATCACCATGATTATGTTCAATACCGGGTTCTACGGCTTGACGTTCTGGATGCCGACGCTTTTCAAAATGTCCGGTATCGCCAGTGACTTTCAGGTCGGACTGCTGACGGCAATTCCGTTCGGGGTTGCGGCGATTTCGATGCGCTGTAACGCGCTGCATTCGGAAAAGACCGGCGAGCGCCGTCTGCATGGGACGATTGCGGTTTTGCTGGCGGCGATTGGCCTCTTCCTGGCCACGTGTTTCAGTCAATACTTTGTCTTTTCTCTGGTCATGCTGACTATCGCGACGTCCGGTATCTTGTCGCTGATGCCGATGTACTGGACACTGCCCGGCCGCCTGCTGGCCGGACCGGCCTGCGCTGCGGGATTGGCGTTGATCAATTCCTGCGGCAGTTTGTCGGGAATACTGGGGGCGCTGATTATCGGGCAGGCCGGTATGCAGATCGGCCTCTATATCCTGGCGTCTTTCCTGCTGGTTTGCGCCGTTCTGTTCTATCTGGTCTGTCCGGCAAAAGATGCCTTCGATGTTTCTTGAGACTTTCTCTTTTGACTGGGCTCCAGCCCCCCGGACTTGGCGGCGGGGCGACTGCAGGAAAAGTCGGTGAAGGAAGTAAAACGATGAAAATTGTGTTTCATGGCGCGAATTCGGCAACCTATCTCGATGGGCTCGAGGCACTTCTCAGTCAGCCTCATCAGATCGAACGGCTGCCGGATATTCTGGAGACCGAGACGCAACGCGATCTCTATCGTAGCGCCGAGATGATCGTCAGCAGCCGCTACGACAGCAGCTTGCCGCCACTTGACTCCTTGCGGCTGTTTCAGGTGCCGGGGGCCGGTTTGGACGGCGTCGACATGTCGCTGATTCCAATGCAGACACCGATCTGCAACTGTTATGGGCATGAGATCGCCATTGGCGAATATGTCCTGGCCGCCATGTTGCGCCACACCGTGCCCTTGAACCATGCCGACCAGGAATTGCGCAAAGGCGAATGGGCCTATTGGTCGGCCAGGCCGGGGTCGCTGCATGGCGAACTGGCCGGACGAACCATCGGAATCGTGGGTTACGGCCATATCGGCAAGCATATCGCCCGTCTGGCCGACGTCCTGGGGATGCGGATCATTGTCGCCAACCGAAGTGCCGTTCCGGTGACGCCCCCGGTTTCCGCCAGTTATTCGCTGACACAACTCGAGGAATTCTGCCGCCAAGCGGATTTCATCGTCTGTTGCCTGCCGCATATCGCCGAAACGGCCAGCCTGCTCGACGCCAAGGCCTTTGCCGCCATGCAGCGCCACGCCGTGGTGATCAATGTCGGACGCGGCCCGGTCATCGACGAGGATGCCCTCTACGACGCGCTTTCGAAAAAGCGGATCGGCGGCGCCGTTATCGACACATGGTACGTCTATCCGCCGGCCGGCACATCGTCGGGAACCTTTCCTGGCCACCGGCCGTTCCAGGAACTGGACAATATCACCCTGTCGCCGCACATGTCCGGCTGGACCGTCGGCATGATGACCCGGCGCCGCCAGACGATCGCCACCAATATCGAACATCTGATGTCCGGGCAGCCGCTGGTCAACTGTGTAAGAAAGCCGTAGCGGGCATAACAATTCATTTCCGTCACCGCTCGTCACGCCGCGAGCAGCGTTCCTTCCACCGGTATCCGGCAAGCCTGCTTTCGACTTTGCCGGATGCCGGTGCCGCTGTCCCTGCTGCCAGGCATAGACCTGGACCGGGGCCCGCTCTGCCGTTAGATCCTTACGCCAAGCGCTTCCAGTTCCACGGCGGCGCGCTCGGCGTCGATGAAATGGACGGCGTGCATTCCCACGGCGCGGGCGCCTTCGACGTTGCGGGCAAGGTCATCCAGGAAGACAGTCTCTTCGGGGTAACCGGGGTCAGAGTGCGATCGGGGTAACCGGGGTCAGAGTGCGATTACCGCAGACCATGACCGACGCCGAGGGGCGGATCACGGCCTATGGCTATGACGCGGTGGAGCGGGCTGACCTATGGCAACACGGTCGCCGTCAGCTATGGCTATGGCGCCAACAACGACCTGACCCGCCTGACGCAGACCTTCGCCGGCAGCGCGGCGACGTTCAGATCCGTTGGTGTTATCCCGACAGGTGCCGGGCGGTGGAAGGCTGAACGCGTGATTTTGCCCGAGGCATGGGCGCTTCGATAGGGTCGGGGATATCGACTGTATGAGATGCAGACCCGCGAACGGTCGCCTTCCTGCCGTTAGATCCTTACGCCGAGAGCTTCCAGTTCCACGGCAGCGCGCTCGGCGTCGATGAAATGGACGGCGTGCATTCCCACGGCGCGGGCGCCTTCGACGTTGCGGGCAAGGTCATCCAGGAAGACAGTCTCTTTGGGTTCGAGGACGAAGGTGTTCAGGAGGTGAGTGAAGATGCGGGGATCGGGCTTTAAGATACCCAACTCTGCCGAGATCACCACCCCTTCGAAATACCGCCAGAAGTCGTAGGTCTTGCGCAGGTGCAGCACGATCTCGTGTACGTTGTCGCTCAAGGCGAACAGCCGCAACCCAGCCGCCGCCGCCTGCTCCATTAATTCCAATGCGCCTGGGACGAGCGTCTGACTGTTCTTGATGTGGAAGAACAGCTGCCCGATCTGGTCGGTCGTGACGCCGAGCCGGCTGCAATAAGCGCGTTTGGCCTGCTCTTCGGTGATCTCGCCGCGGTTGAGTTCAAGCCAGAGAGGGTGGGCGAAGATCGATCGGACGAATTCCGGCGTTGCCGTTGCTTCTCCGAACGTTCTGGCCACGATTAGCGCAGGGTCCCATCGAACGACGACGTTGCCGAGGTCGAAGACGATGTTGCGGACACTAACGCTCAAGCGCCACGGGCCCTTCCGAGGCCGGCAACATGGACGTTCCAATCCGCTTGACCTCTCCGATCAGTTGATTTTTTTCTTCCACCGAGAGGAGAGCCGCGCGAAAACCGTTGGTGGCGATCGTGATCAGATCTTGCCGGTCGAGTCCCATCTCCGTGACCAGCAGGGCGTATTCCTCCCGCAGAGTGGAACCGAAATCGAGCGGATCGTCAGTATTGAGCGTGCAGATGACGCCACTGCGATGGAGCGCGGCGATGGGATGCTCGGCGAGCGAAGGTACCACCTGAAGTTTAAGGTTGCTGATGGGACAAACGTCGAGGATTACATTCCGGTCGCGCAACAGCGCCACGACTTCGGGGTTTTCGATCGCACGCGTACCATGCTCTACGCGTGTGACGTTGAGCTTCTCCACGACCTCTCTGACCGAGGCCGCAGGTCCGAATTCGCCTGCATGGGCCTTGGTCATCTTGCCCATTTCCTGCGCCTTGCGCCAGAATTCAACGACCCACGGTTCGATAGGCATGGGTTCGATACCATGAAGGTCGATTCCGTTCAGATCGGGAGCGTCAAGGACCTCGTGGACCACGGGTCCGATGCGGGGCAGGGCATCGCGGCTGATGCCCATGAACAAGCGGACGGTCACCCCCTCCACCCGTGACGCTCCGACCCGCATCGCCGCCAGGACGTCGGCCGGAGACCCTATGCGCAGCGCGGCGCCCAGATCAATACTCGTCTCGACATAGCGCACGTTTTGCGCGGCGCATGTCCGGATCATGGCTTCGACGCTGGCCGCGCAGCGATCAAGCGACGTCAGCCAGGGCATGCAATAATAGTCACAAAGTTCAAGAAAGGCTTCGAAGGAAGCAAACCGGAAATTCCGATCCCAGACATCAGGGCGTTCCGGCAACGAAGGGTCCGTGCTACGGATCTGCTCCCATGGAAGGGCACCGTCGATATGCAGATGAAGCTCCGCCTTGGGTAAGGCGTCGATAAAGGCAGCCAGTTCAGGTTCAATCGAATCGCAGTAACGAAGGCTCGGAACGAGCGGTGGATTGGCATGCGAGAACGACATGAAGAGAGTCCCTTGAACCCGATATTTCGCTTGGAGAGCGGCCGGCCCGCCGCCCCCGATTGACGGCAGAATAGCTCGATTCCATTCTCCCGGAGAGAGGAATCGCTGTAACGACGGCGTTTGCCGCTTCAACGCTACGTCGGGAAGTGGGCGGGATCAGCAAGAAAATGCGGGCATTCAGGTCGAGGAATCTTGAGAAAAATGGTTTCGTTTCGCGGACGGTGACGCCCGGCAACATTCGATGTCTCTAAAGAGCGCGACCACATCTCATGAGATATGAGTGCCGGAACTGCTATTTCTTTGTCTACCTTGTTCCATTCCCGTCCGGCGAAACAGGAGCCGGAATGGAATCCAAATTGACGGACGTTGGAGTGCCCTTGACCGGTGAGGTGATTGATATACTCCAACGGAAATTTGCCCTCACCTTGCCGGCCGGGCATAGGGCTTTCCTAAAAGGAAATAATACCAAGTCTTGATGAGGATGACTCATCGAGACTTGGTTGGCCCATTGCGGGCCCGCGAGCTTATGCGAGCGTAGCCGTGCAGCCCGAAGGGCAAACGACGCCGGAGGCGGGCCGAAGGCCGAGCGAAGCGAGCAACGGTTTCGGAGAAACC
>JARLJB010000172.1 GCA_031291415.1 Telmatospirillum sp. | reverse complement strand
CAAAGGCGTAAGTTTTCACCACGGATTTTTCGATATTGTCGACGTATCCGGTGATGGAATAGCGCTTGTTTGCGTCATGCCAGGTCAGGCTGGCGTTGGTTTTGGTATAGGCCTTTTGATATTCGCCGGGCAGATATTCGATGCCCAGCACGGATTCGGATTCGATCCGCGTACCGACCCTGGCATCGAGCGAGCCGACATGACCGAGTTCGAACGTGTGCTGGTACGACAGGTTCACGGTCCACGTCGGAGACCGTGGCATGACGCGGCCCGAGCAATTTACGATAAACTGACTATCAGCGGCGTTTGTCGTGTAGGCGCAGGCAGTCTGTGGAGAACTGCCGGGGCCAGCAACATTCGCCTGATAATATACAAAACTATTGTACTTCGCATGGAGATACTGGACATCGGCGGCAAGCCGATCGGTCGAGATCGGTTGCCAGACCAGATCGGCTTCGGCGCCATAGATATCGGCACTGCCAGCATTTTCGGTGATCAGGTTGTTCCCCGCAGCCGCCGGATAAACTGGCCCGATATGGGTGATCTGCTGATCCTTGTACTTCCAGTAAAAACCTTCGACGTTCAATTGCAGCGTATTGCCGAAGAACCGGTTTTTGGCGCCTGCCGTAAACGCGGTAATCGATTCCGGCAGTGAGGTATTGGACGTTGCCGGATCGGGCGCGGTGGGATTGAGTGCCGATGCGTAAAATCCGCCCGCCTTGAAGCCTGTCGCCGCATTGGCATAAAGCAGCGAATGGGGGCCGGCGTCAAATTCCACGCCCGCCTTCCAGTTCACCCGGCTTTCCTGGATCAGCCCGCCGTCGAGGGACACAAACGTGACCGGCAAGCCCGGCCCCGGGCCATAGCCCAACCGGCCGTTCTGCGTCTTGCGTTCGTTGGTATAGCGCAGGCCACCGGTCAGGCGCAGCGCGCTCGTCAGCGCGTAAGTGGCTTGACCGAACGCAGCGAGACTGCGCGTGTTGAGGATTGGCTGGGTCGGTCCGTAGGCGACGCCCTGATAAGGGACCAGATCAAAATTGAGGTCTTCGTTGAAGAAATAGGCTCCGATCAGCCATTGCAGGGCAGCGGCCTTGTTTTTGGAGGCAAGCCGGGCTTCAACTGAAGTTGCCTTCGAGTACTCGTCCGAATTGACCGGAAAACCGGCGTCGTAATGCAGATAATGACTCACGCTGTCGCGATAGGCAGGGATGACCGTCAACTCGGCACCACCGAAGTCATACTTGGCCGTGGCGCTGATGCCCCAGTTGTTTATGTCGATAAAGCCGTCGGTCTTGAACGGGGGGAGCAGGTTCGCAGTGGCTCCGTGCGTTATCCCGAGGGAAGCGCCCTGCATAATCGCATTCGATCCGTCGACGGCCGCGCCCAGATAGGGGTTCGACGACACAAACCCGGTCTCCGACAAGGCAAAGACGCCCCCGGAGCCCATGCCGCCAGTGTGTGCGTAATCGCCTACCACCAGCAGCGAGAACGGCCCGCCGTGATCGACCAGCAACTGACCCCGCACAGCCTGGGTGTCTTCGTCGTCGTACCCGTCTGACTCATAGCCGTCACGCTTGGCCACGACCCCGGAAATCCGGATCGCGCCCACACCTTTGATCGGTGCGTTGAGCGCGAGTTCGACACGCCGGTTGTTGTAGTTGCCGTATTCGATCTCGCCCTCGGCTTCATAGCCGTTCTGCGGCCTGCGCGCGATCACGTTGACGGCGCCGGCGGTCGCGTTTCGGCCATACAGCGTGCCCTGCGGCCCTTTGAGAACCTCGACCCGGTCAAGATCATAATACAACCCGGTCGGCCCGCTCGAACGGGCCAGATAGACGCCATCCAGGTTTACCGCGACCGCAGGTTCGGCATAGGGGTTGCCCGCAAAGTTGCCGACGCCGCGAATGGTAACCTGCGTGCCGCCACCGCCTGTGCTCGACAAAGTCAGCGCGGGCACCAGATTGGTCAGATCCTGAGCCTGGGTCACGCCCGCCTGCTTCAGCGCGTCACTGCCCAGAACGCTGACCGCCAAGGCCGCCTTCTGCAAACTCTCGGTCCGGCGCTGCGCCGTCACCACAATGTCCTGAATGCCCGAGCCAGATACTTCGGGCGTTGCGCCCGGAGTGGCAGACGCTGCGGCAGGCGCTGCGGTTGACGCCGCGTTCTGGGCCCATACCGGGCCGGCAGCCAGAACAATGGCTCCTGCAGCCACCGAACACAGCACGTCTTTCTGTTTTATCATGATCCATCCTCCCCATACCCATGCGCCATCTGCCCTCGCAGATCGGCAAAACCGGATCGTTGTCACGGTTCAAGGGGGTGATAGTCCCCCTATCGGAAGCGCGTCGTTGACTTAAAGTATGGTAAAATTGTTTAATCGTATGCGTGGTGTGAGCCAGCCCATAGATTGGCCCACTCATATATTGGGACGCGCGATTGCCGCAGCCATCCCGACGAGTTGGCTGCGGGCGAGGAGAAGTCTAGAATCGCACCTGGTCGGCACCTTTCAGGGCCAGGCGTTGGCGCGCTTCGGCAGGCGTGGCGATCGCATAGCCAAGTTCGGTGAGGATGGTTTTGATCTTGACGACCTGTTGGGCATTGGACGTGGCCAATTTGCCGCGCCCGATGGACAGACTGTCTTCCAGGCCGACACGGGCATTCCCGCCCAGCAGCACATTTTGCGTGGCGAACGGCATCTGGTGACGCCCGGCGGCCAGAACCGACCATTCGAAGTCATCGCCGAACAGGCGCT
>JARLJB010000171.1 GCA_031291415.1 Telmatospirillum sp. | reverse complement strand
CCACGGTGCGGTGCTGGGGCGGCGAAGGAGGACGTGCTGGCCGACGGAGAGGCCTGCGGTGCTGGCAAGCCGGAAGGCTTTTGCGCCGACGGGGGCATCGTCGGTAATGGAGAGCGGAGTGCCGAGGGAAGGATTGGCTTCGCCGCCGGCTTCGATGAGAGTGCGACGACCGATGCCATCGGCGACGATGGTGGTTGTGGAGGGACCGGAGCCGCGCAGGACGACTCCGCCGGCGCGGATCTGCAGGTGGCCGCTGATGTGGTAGGTTCCGGGGCGGAGGAGAATCGCGCCGCGGAAACCGTCGGGCTGGAGTGCAAGGGCACCGACGTGGTCAATGGCGTTCTGGAGGAGGATCGTATCGTCCTCGCCCGTGGGCCGGACGGAGATCACCGCCTTGACGGCAGGCAGCGGCTTGCCGGCCTCGTAGCCTGCGACGGAGAAGTCAATGGGGACGGGACTTTGCGGAGCTTGCGCGAGGGGGGCGGAACTGCCTGCGAGAGCTAGCACGATGAGGGTGGCTGCGGTCTTCGTAGAGTTCATATCGGTCGATCCGGTTCGATCGCGTCGGTTATTGCTACTGGAAGGGGACGAACATTCCGTGCAGGAGTCTGGTTTGCCCTCCGGTTCATTTAGACCATTCTGCTTACTTGCTTGTTTCTGTGGATTCATCCCTGGTTCGCTCAAATTATAGTTGGAAAGCAGCCCAGTGCTGCGCTTTGGGGCATGGAAGCGCTTGAGAGGTGCAACCTCGGGATCATGTTGCGCTTGTCGAGCACATTCAATAGGCATGGCACCGTCCATATAAAATAAGTGTCAGCGTATTCGAATCCGACGAGCTTGGCCGTCGCTTGCCGGAAGTTCGTTCCCTATTTTGCGGTAAGACCTACTGGCGACAGATCCCGTTTTACTGGTCGGCAACCTTTTCATCGCGTCAGCCATCAACTTTGTGTAGTGGGTCATTTTCGATTCACAGTCTAAATTTGGGATTTTTCATTGGGAATAGTCTCTCTCTGATCCGAAAGACCTGCTCATCCCGTTTATCGTCACCTATTCCTGGAATCGGCTCTTCAGGTAGCCAACCTGAACTGGATGAGCGCGTTTGCCTGATATCGCAGAATGGGAATCGAAGTTATCGGTCATGCGACATCTCAGGGGCCAAGTATTCTGCACCAAACATGAGCAAAACTGGACAGATTTACGGACCTCGGTACGGTTACGTTTCGCCTTAGCCGACCTAATAACGGACACTTTCCAGGGAACCGATAGAGATATTCCAAGGAGCGCGTACCATGTTGCTGCGAGCCGCGATCTTCGCTGTCACAAGCGTCCTACTGATCTGTTCGGGCGCCGCCTCGGCCCAGGTGATCAGCAATGTAGTGGCGACAAACGTGACCAACAACTCTGCGGTGATCACCTGGACGACGAACGTGGCTTCGGGGTCTCAGGTGAACTATGGCGCGACGATGGGCTATGGCGCGTCTTCGCCGGCGGACCCGACCCCGGTGACGGCGCACTCGGTGACGCTGACCGGTCTCACGGCCAATACGCTTTACAACTTCGATGTTGTGTCGGTCAATACATCCGGCAACTTCGCGTTCGCAACCCTGTCGACGTCTCCGATCATTGGCAACATCAACGTCATATACATCACCGGCACCAGTGCCACCGTCAACTGGACCACAGACCAGCCGTCGACATCGGTAGTGAATTACGGGACCACCACCAACTACACCTCATCGTCGTCATTCTTTTCAACTCCGTCGATCGCCCATACAGTGACCCTGAGCGGACTCGCGCCGAACACGACCTATAACTTCGCGGTTATTTCTACCGTCGGATCGGCTCAGTCGACTTCGGCGAACCAGACGTTCACGACGGCGGCGGCCTCGACT
>JARLJB010000170.1 GCA_031291415.1 Telmatospirillum sp. | reverse complement strand
GCGGCCTACACGTCCTTAAAAATAACGGGTTGTTACCCGGTGGGGTTCGTAACCACGAGTTTCTTTGTGGTGGGTCCTAATTACAAAAAGTAAGGGCCGCCCCCCCCCCGGGGGGGGCGACCGCCGCGATACTGGATCACGTATTGGGTTGGTTGCGTCTTGATGAAGCGATATCCGAACATGTTGCACCTCGATCGCCTTTGCGATGGCGCCGCCATCGGCGTCGGAGAGAAGTACAACCGACTTAGTTGTTTTTGTCAACTAAGTTAGTTTTTATTTTAAACTAAGGGTGCCGCGGTTATCATGCGGCACCTTGAAGCTACATGGCCGGTGCCTCCATGCTCCCCCTCACCACCGAGATATCTCCACCGAACGTCACCGTGGATCTCTCCATCTTCGCCCTGGTCGAACAAGCGCTGCACGTCCTCCTGATGAAGCGGACGACGGATCCGTTCGCCGATCGCTGGGCGCTTCCAGGCGGTTACATCCATACCAACGAAGATCCGGATGTTGATGCAGCGGCACGACGGGTGCTGAAGGACAAAACGGCGGTTGAAACACCTTATCTGGAGCAGGTGCAGTCCTTTGGCGATCGCGCCCGCGACCCCCGCGGCTGGACCGTCAGCATTGCCTATATGGCATTGATCTCGGCCGCGGACGCCGGGCTCCAATGTGGATCCAACGCTGCCGAGGTTTGCTGGTGGCCGATCGAAGACGATTGTGTGGCGCCGCCACTCGCCTTCGATCACTCGGTAATTCTGGCGACATCGATCCGCCGGTTGCGCAACAAGGTCGAATACAGCTCGCTGCCGGTCCATCTTCTGCCGGAACGTTTTACATTGCCCGATTTGCAGGCGATCTACGAACGCATCCTTGGCCGGCGGATGGACAAGTCGGCGTTCCGCAAACGAATCGCCGAAGCCGACTTCGTCGAAGCGGTTCCGGGAGAGAAGCGCGCCGCCAGCAATCGACCGGCGCAGATCTACCGGCTGAAACCGGGATCCGCGACCATCTTTTTCGACCGGACTCTTTAGAGCTATGTCCGACCACGTTTAGACATGGTCGGACATAGCGAAAAGCCCGAGCGGCGCTACTGTTCGGACAAGGCTCTAAGATCGAGAACGCAAAGGAGGTACGGACGGCACAACCGGGAACTGCGCAATTGCGTCGGGATCAAGCCGGAATGGCGCCGGATAGAGAGCCGGATCGGTATTTTCGGCAGGCTCACTCGATCGCCATGTGTAAAAGCATGTCGGACATGAAAAAATCGTCCAGACATTTTCCACCGGCGATTTAGCCAAGATCTTTCCGTGCCGAGAACGGCACCGTGGGCAAACGATAGAATCGCTCATGCCGTCAACTCCTTGATCATGCTGTCGAGTTTCACTTTCCAAACGTCGGCCTTCTGGGGGCTGTCGAGAGGTTGGCCGTAATGGCCTCGTTTGTCGGGAGGGACCGGCGTCGTCGCGTCGATAACCATTTTGTGCGACATCCCTTCGGGGTTGGCTCCCGGGTCCAACGGCATGATCGACAAATGCGGCAGGACCATCAGATCGCCGGCCGGATTGAACTTTGTCGAAATGGCCCACATAACCTGGTTGAGATTGAACGGGTCGATGGTTTCATCGACGACGATCACCACCTTCGCATAGCCCAGACCATGTGGCGTCGACAAGACGCGCATGCCAACGGCCTTGGCAAACCCGCCATACCGGCGCTTGGTCGACACGATGACGACCAAGCCATGGGTATAAAGCGCGCTGACCGCCACAACCTCCGGGAAATCCCGCTTCAGCTGAACATAGAGCGGCGCGCTGGTATTCACGCCGACCATGAAGTCCACCTCGGTCCAGGGCATGCCGAGATACAGATGCTCGAAGATCGGCTTCGTCCGATGGGACACACGATCGATCTCGATAACCGGCATGGCCCGCCCCCCGGAATAATGTCCGGTGAATTCGCCGAACGGACCTTCCGCTTCGCGCACCCTGGAAAGGATCCGGCCTTCCAGGACGAATTCGGCGCCCCAGGGGACATCCAGCCCCTTTTGCGTCCGGATCACCGGATAGGGACTTTCCTGGATCGCGGCGGCCATTCTGTACTCCGACTGGTCGTAAAGAATCGGCATGGCGGCGACCAGTTCGATGATCGGCTCGTTACCCAGCGTGATGACCACCGGCAGGTCCTCGTTCCGTTCTTCCGCATGGGCGAGATGGACCGCGACGTCGTGTTCCGGGACCGGCTGGATCGCGATCCGGTTCGGGCCTTTGACCTGAAGACGATACATTCCGACATTTTGCACGTCGTCGTTCAAAGGATCATCGGGGTCCCGACTGACGAGACAGGCCTTGTCTATGTAAAATCCACCATCACCTCGGTTAAGACGAAACAGCGGCATAATCTCAAAGAGATTTATGTCCTTCTCGATAACCTGATCCTGCCAGGGAGCACTCGTCCGCTGCTCGACCTCCCCCGGGAAAGTCTGATATCGTCGGACGAATTCATGGAATTGTTCACGAAGCGGCGTGTCCTTGGGCATGCCGAGCGCGATCGCCAGATTTGGCCATGAGCCATGCACGTTCATCGCGATGCGGGCATCGCGGTAGCCCGCGATATTCTCGAAGAGCAAGGCCGGCGTCTGTTCGCCCAGGTTCGAGATGGCGCGACCGGCCGCACCGAGATCCGGTTCCGGCCAGACTTCCTCCTTGATGCGGAGAAGTTGTTTTTCCTCTTCGAGTTTTGATAAAAACTCTCGGAAATCCTGATAAACGGCCATGTAAGGCCCTCCTTAAGAAACGTCGCCGGGAAAGGACAATTGGCGGGCGGACGGCAGTCCCGCCCAACGGCGGAGTGTCGGCATTTCAAGACCGAACTGATCGAGCGTCCGTCCGACCACGGTATCGATGATGTCTCCGATGCTTTGCGGTTTGTTGTAAAAGGCGGGAACGGGCGGCATGATCGTCGCGCCCATCCTGGTCAGCGCCAACATGTTCTCCAGATGAATTTCCGACAGCGGTGCCTCGCGGGCGAGCAGGACGAGCTTGCGCCGTTCCTTCAAGATCACGTCCGCGGCCCGCGCGATCAAACCGTCGGCATAGCCGACGCGGATGGCCGCCAGCGTCTTCATGCTGCAGGGAGCAATGACCATTCCGTCGGTTTGAAAGGATCCACTGGAAATGATGGCGGCCTGATTGTTGCCGGCATGGACGCAACTGGCCAATCCCTTCACCTGGGAAATCGTAAGGTTGGTTTCGAGTCCAATGGTGACCTCACCCCATGAACTTATAATAAGATGGGTTTCGACACCAAGTTCCCGTAACGCCTCCAATATACGAACACCAAAACAGGCGCCAGTCGCTCCAGTTATTGCAACAACAAGGCGTTTTGCAGTGTTATGGTCCATTTTTCATTCGCCTATCATTTTGATTGGCAATTACGTGAACATACCAGGGACAAGAAAGTGTCATCACCAGGAGATACTCTGCGCTTGTCACGGCCCTCGTCTCAATGCACATTGCCGTCTCATTTTTGTGTTTTTGAAACATCATGCCCTCAAATCCACTGCCCCCGGCCATTCCGGTCTATGGCCTTTACGGCGCGTCTCCCGAGATCGCGCCCGAAGGCGTCCACTGCGAGACCATCGGCGCACGCAGCCAGCGTCTGCATTGGCACATCGCCAGCCATCGGCATATTCACGGTTACCAGATTTCGCTGTTCGCCCTTGGCTGCGTGACCAGCGAAATCGATGGAACCGTTTTTCATCCCACGCCGCCTTGCATCGTGGCCATGCCGCCGACGACAGTGCATAGCTTCGCGTTTTCGCCGGAAACCGACGGATGGGTGGTGAGCATGCCCGATAGCCTGCGCAGCCGCGTCGTAACCGAAATGGCGCCTGCCGGAAATGTGCTGGACAGGCCGATTGTAATAGACGGCAAAGACTCGAAGGACGTTGTCGAAAATATCGCCAGAAATCTGACGGAACTCGCTTTCGAGTACACGCACCCGAGAAGCGGCAGCGATCTGTCAATCGAAGCCAGACTGCATCTCGTTCTGGTAGACCTTGTCCGGTCTCAGCAGGATATCCTCGGTGCTTTCGGGATATCGTCGCGGGCGGAAAATTACCTGCGCCGTTTCAGACGCCTCGTCGACGAGCATTTCCGGGAACATTGGACGGTGGAGCGATATGCGCGCGAGACCGGCCTTACGCCCGTCCACCTGAATCGGCTTTGCCGGTCGGTTTTTGGCATCGGGCCATCCGGAGTCATTCACCAACGGCAGATGCTCGAAGCCCGCCGTCTCCTCGTCTACAGTGACGGCACGGTTGGGGAAATAGCCTATGCGTTGGGATTTTCCGACCAGGCCTATTTCACCCGCTTTTTCACGCGAGAATCGGGGATGGGCCCCAAGTCATTCCGCTCATCCCACGGAAAACGTCGTTGAGGCGCCCCTTTTCGGTCGGCCGGTGCGCGGGCTCTAGTCCCTGAATAGGGCCTGTTCGAAGTTGAGGCTGCGATCGGGCAATACCACGGCGCCCGACAAACTCTTGGATTTCGCGCTGATGATCTGATCGACACCGAGGAAGATCCATGGCGCGTCCTTCCAGATCAAGTCCTGCGCGGTCTTGTAGGCGACGGCACGCTTGTCGTCGTCGGCCGTGCCGATGCCGGCTTCAAGAGCCGCATCGACGGCATCGTTCTTGTAGTAGGCGGCATTGAACAGCTTGGGTGGGAACCCCTTGCTCCAGAACAACGGACGCAATGCCCAGTCGGCATCGCCGGTCGATGATGACCAACCATTGAAATTCATCAGGACTGTGCTGTCTGCCGGCTTTTCGACACCCCAAATACGTTGTGCCTCGACCCCGGCCTCCAGCGGCGTGACGGTCAGCTTCACGCCGATCTCCGCCAACTGTTGTTGGATGAACTGCATGCCACGGATGAAGGTGCTGTTGTTGCGGGCCACAATCTCGCTCTCGAATCCCTTGGTGTAGCCGGCTTCCGCCAGCAGAGCCTTGGCTTTGGCCGGATCGTAAGGCCACACGCCCTGCGATACGGAGAATTTGAGGGGAACCGGCAGCGGCGTATCGGCAGGAGTGCAAAAGCCGGAATAGACAACCTTGCAGTAGGCAGTCTTGTCGATCGCGTAGTTCAGCGCCTGACGGACACGCACGTCATCGAACGGCTTCTTGGCGATGTTGAGCGAGACGAACCGCACGACGATCGACGGCGCCTTGTCGAGCTGCAGCGTCTTGTCGTTGGCGATGACCGGCACCAGTTCGGGCGGCACGGGAAAAATCAGCTGCGCCTCGCCGGCCTTCAGCATGGCGACACGGCTGCCGTTTTCCGGCACCGATTTGAAGGTAACCCCATCGACCTTCGGCAGGCCAGCCTTCCAATAGTGGTCGTTCCTGACCGTCTCCAAGGTATCGCCAGCCCAGCTTTTGAACCTGTAAGGACCGGTGCCAACCGGATGGCGGCCGATGTCATGGCCGTATTTCTCGAGTGCCGCCGGCGAAATCATGAAAGTGGCGGCATGGGCCATCGTGTTGACCAGGGCGCCGAACGGCCGCTTCAAATAGATCCTGACCGTCGAGGGATCAACGACCTCCGTGTGATCGACGGTGCTCAGCATGCTCTGGCGCTTCAACCTGTTGTCCGGGTTGGCGACCCGGTCTACGTTGATCTTGACCGCCTGTGCGTCGAACGCCGTGCCGTCGTGGAAGGTGACGCCCTTGCGCAGATGGAAGGTATAGACGGTGGCATCGCCATTGACCTCGAAGCTTTCGGCCAGCAGCGGTTCCAGATGCATGGCGGCGTCGAAGCCATAGAGTCCCTGGTAGATGAGACGCGTCGCCGATTGCGACAGGGTGTCGTTGATGTCGGCGGGATCGAGCAAGGTCAGATTGTCGTCAACGCCAACCACCAGCGTCCTCGCCGAAGCGGAGACTGAGGGCGCAGCCAACGAGACCGCCAGAGCGGCAGCCGCCCATCGCAATCGCAACGTCTTCATCGAATACCTCTCTCCTCGGTGATGGCGGGTGAAAATCGGGGCGACAAGGCCTCGATGATCCGACAGTCGGCAACCGACCCGCAGCCGCATTGGGTAATCATGCTGTTCAGCTCGCGGCGCAGAGCCAGCAAATCGGCAATCTTGCTGTCGACTTCCGCCAGATGTTCCTTGGCAATGGCATCGACGGCCTCGCAGGATCGATCCCGCTGATCGGCGAGATCGAGCAGCGCGCGAACCTGATCGAGAGAGAACCCGAGATCGCGTGAACGCCGCACAAAGCTCAAGCGACGGAGGTGCTCTGGACCATAGCTGCGGTAATTTCCGGCTGTGCGGGCCGGCTTGGCAAGCAGGCCGATGCGCTCGTAATAGCGGATCGTCTCGACGTTGCTATTTGTCTGCCGCGCCAGCTCGCCGATCGACATCGCTTGTCCCGTCATCGCTTGACTCTGTAGTTGCTACAGGGTCCATATGGGGTATCACGTCGAATTTGTCGAGGTGATCTGATGGCAAGCGCCAATCCGTTAAAGTTCCACATCGAGGGCATGGATTGCGGCGCCTGCGCGGCCAAAATCGAAACCGCCCTGCAGCGCCTGCCGGGCGTCAGCGACGTGGACCTCAGCTTCGTCAGCCAATCGCTCTGTCTGCTCATCGACGAAAGGCAGACCCCCAGGACCAAACTCCTCACGGTCATCAAGGATCTCGGATACGACCCGACGCCGCTCGCCGACAAGGCCCGCTCGCCGCGCCAGAGCGGCCATGGAAATGCCGACCATGAGGACTTGCATCGCTCCTGGTGGTCGTCGCCAAAGGCAAGGCTGGTCGGCGTAACCGGACTGCTGCTGGCCTTCGCGGGCCTGGTCTCGCTGATCGAACCGCGGGCGTCGCGCTGGGCCTACGCCGCCGCCACGGTGATCGGCCTCGTTCCAATCGGCCGGCGCGGACTGGCGGCAATCCGGTCCGGCACGCCCTTCGGCATCGAAACGCTGATGTCGATCGCCGCCATCGGTGCCATCGCCATCGACAAGATGGAAGAGGCCGCCGTCGTCCTGTTCCTGTTCGCCGTTGGAGAACTTCTCGAAAGTGTCGCCGCCAACCGGGCCCGGACAGGCATCCAATCGCTGATCGCCCTGATTCCCCGCATGGCGATCAGGCAGCGTGGCTCCGATCTCGAGACGGTGCCGGTCGACGACCTGGTCGTCGGCGACAGTGTCGCCGTCCGCCCGGGCGACCGCATTCCGTCAGACGGCATCGTCCTCGAAGGCACCTCCGAGGTCAATGAGGCACCGGTCACCGGCGAATCCACGCCTATCGCGAAACACCGGGGTTCCGTCGTCTTCGCCGGCAGCATCAATGCCAACGGCGCCTTGCGCGTCGAAATCACCCGTACGGCCGCCGACAATACGATCGCCCGGATCGTTCATCTGGTCGAAGAGGCGCAAGCGACGAAGGCGCCGATGGCACGGGCAATCGATCGTTTCAGCCGCTGGTACACGCCAATGGCCATGATCGCGGCGGCCCTCGTCATCCTGATCCCCCCACTCCTCTTCGGCTGGCCATGGTCGGTCTGGCTCTACCGTGGTTTGGCGGTGCTGCTGATTGCCTGCCCCTGCGCCCTTGTCATCTCCACTCCCGCCGCCGTCGCCTCGGGCCTGGCGAGCGCCGCTCGCCGCGGCCTGCTGATCAAGGGAGGATCTGCTTTGGAAACGCTGGGGCAGGTCACGACGGTTGCCTTCGATAAAACGGGGACGCTGACCGAAGGCCGTCCGCAATTGACCGACATCGTGGAAATCGAAGGAACCGCTGACGACATTCTGGCCATGGCCGCCGCCGTCGAAATGAATTCGGCACACCCGCTCGGCGTCGCCATCGTCGCCGAGGCCCGCGCACGCGGCCTCGTCATCGCGCAGGTTTTCGACAGCACCGCAATACCGGGCAAGGCTGTCACCGGCCACCTCACCTCGGCCCTCGTCTCGGTCAGCTCCCCGTCCCACGCCGCCCAGACGCATGATCTGCCGGAGGACCTCGAAAAGATCATCGAGGTCTTGGAAACCGCCGGAAAAACGGTCGTCGCGATCTCACACGGGCATCAGCTGGCCGGGCTGCTGGCGCTTCGCGACGAACCTCGAGCCGATGCCCGGGAAGGATTGGCGAGGCTCAGGGCGCTTGGCGTTCATCCCGTGATGCTGAGCGGCGATAACCGCCGTACCGCCGACGCTATCGCCGGCATGTTGGCCATCGATGTCAAGGCGGAGCTTTCGCCCGACGCCAAGCTCGGCGTCATCGCTGCCTACAAAAAGGAAGCGGCGATCGCCATGGTCGGGGACGGCATCAATGATGCGCCGGCATTAGCCGCCGCCTCGGTCGGCATCGCCATGGGAGGCGGCACCGACGTCGCGCTCGAAACGGCCGATGCGACGCTTCTCAAGAACCGCATCGTCGGGGTCTCCGACTTGATCGCGCTGGCCCGCGCGACGCTCGCCACCATTCGGCAGAACATCGCCCTCACCCTCGGCCTCAAAAGCCTCATCCTGGTCGGCGCGCTGGTTGGCGCAACGCCGCTCTGGATGGCTATCCTGGCCGACACCGGAGCAACGGTTCTCGTCACCGCCAATGCACTAAGATTACTGCGTTTCAAATTCCACTCGCGCTGATCTCAGGCACAAGGAAATTGCCTGGGATCGACGATCAAAACCGGACCATCGGCGTCCAAAGCCAAGGCAGCGGCGCCGCAAACGGCAATCCGCGCCGCCAACAGCGGCGGCAACGCGTGAATAGTGCGGGCCGGGAGATGCGAGAGAGCCGCATCCCCCGGTATAGCGGCCACAACACCGTTGTTGCGGAACTCCAACAGACGACGAGAGACATTCCCGTCACGCGGCAGTCCGAGAAGCGTCTCGATGTCCGGGCACTCTTCCACGCCCGACCGGCAACGCATCGCCGCAACCTCGCCGGCCTCGATGGCAAAACGGCAGCCCCCGGCCGAAAAGACGACGACTTGCAGCGACAGGCCGTCGTCGCCGGGATCGTTTCTCACGCCAGCCCCGCGCGATAATCGGCAAACAGGCGGTCGAGGTCGAGCAACGTCACCTGCCGTCCGCCAAACGTCACGATACCGAGAACAATGGGTTTCCGGTTTTCGGCAATCGTATGCGGCGGTGCCTGAATAGCGCTCTGCGGCACATCCATGACCTCCTCGACCGCGTCGACCCGCACACCGCTGCGCATGCCGGCTGCCTGACACAGCAGGATACGAGACCCCGCCTCCTCTCCTGGCGGATAACCGAGCACACTTCGCAAACCGATCACCGTCTCGATATCGCCACGGACATTGATCACCCCTTCCATCGACGAGGGACAACCGGGCAGGTAAAAAACCGGGCAATCGGGAAGAACCTCGCGAACCTTGCCACCGTGAAAAGCGAACCAATCGCCCCCCAGGGTCAGTACGACCAGTTTCACCTGTGGTTCGTCGACATTGACAACCGGACCGCTGTCACCGCGTTTGAGCGCCAGGATCTGGTCAAGGGACAGATTGCCGGTTTCCGTCACGAACGCACCTCCGCCGGCACCCCGGCGACGCGATTGCGCCCTGCCCGTTTTGCCCGGTAGAGCGCCTGATCGGCCGCCTCCATGAGATGATCGCGAGGGACATCGGGAAAACCGGCGACTCCCCCGCTGAAAGTGCAGGAGAAAGATCTCTCGCCAGCCTGGAACTGCAATCGGCTGAAGTCTTCGCGCAGGCCGTCGACAATGAGACGGGCCTCCTCCGGTCCGGTATTTTGCATGATCACCGCAAACTCCTCGCCGCCATAGCGTCCAAGCATATCCGAGCGGCGCAGACGCTGCTGCAACAGGCGGGACAGGGCAACCAAAACCTGGTCGCCGGCGGGGTGGCCGTAGGAATCGTTGATCGTCTTGAAGTGGTCGATGTCGAGCATGACGAGACTGACCCGTTTTGTCTCGCGTTTTGCGGTGGCCAGGGCCGTCACCAGATACTGCGACAGGAACGTGTGATTGAACAGTCCGGTCAGGCCATCGCGCACCATCAGGGAGCGCAGCGTGCGCATCCTCTCGGCGCGAACGGCAACCGCGGTAATCAGGTCATCGGGCTGAATCGGTTTGGTAAGAAACCCCTCTGCCCCTACGCGCAACGCCGAAATCTGCATCACCTTGTTGGTCTCATTGGACAGAAAGACGATCGGCAGGCTGATGAAATCGGGAATCTGGCGAATCAACTGGGACAAATCGCGGCCACTGCAGGTCGGCATATACATGTCCATCAGCACCATGTCCGGACGAAACTCCGTCAAGACGTCCAGAATGGCTGACGGCTCGTACAAAAGCCTGACCGACATGCCCGCCTCTTCAAGGATCAAGCCGTGGTATTCCGCCACCTCCTTCTCATCGTCGACGACAAGGACGCGGTAAGGATCCGGCTCCTCGCGGTTGGTCAGCACGTCAAGGGTTTCGACCAGTTCTGTGACTTTGACCGGTTTGGTGAAATAGGCCTGTCCGCCAGCCTGCACCGAACGCAACCGTGCATCGAAGTCACGCCTTGCCGACAGGAACACGACCGGGGGCGGCGACGATAATTCGCGGCGCATGCTGTCGATGATTTCGGTCCCGGCGTTGATTCCGTCAGGAAACATAATGTCCATGATCACCGCGTCGGGCGCGTTGGCCAACACCGCCGTCCGCAGCGCATCCGTCGTCGAATACGGCACGACCTCGTAACCGAAACAGGTCAGTTGCGCGATCAAATGCTCGCCGGCGATCTGATCGTCGTCGCACAGGAAAACGCGTTTGCTGGGAAACCCGTCCTTTTCATCTTTGACCGAGAAGAAGACTTTCGTCTCGTGGTCGATCTTCACCTCACCATCGCCAGCCACCGTCACCAGCCCCGCAGTTTGGTCAAGAACGGCACTCAGCTCTCCGACGACGGTCGCCGCCGTCTCGGCTCGCTCAGGCGGGGAGAGATTACGAAACGCCGTCACCAGGGTCTCGCCGATGCCACCCTGATCACTGATTTCATTCAGTCCAAAGGATGCGGCGGTGCCTTTGATGGTGTGAAAAGCACGAAAGAGATCGTCGAGGGCTTTCGCATCTCCTGGCGCCACCAGGAGACGGCCGCACATGCCTCTCCCCTCGAGAATCATGTCCGGGAGCTTGTCGAGAAACGTCAGCCGCAGCTTCTGTATCTTTTCACGCAGGGTCGGCTTGCGCGTCTCCATGCCGGCCGCCCCGCCGCTCACGCGCGCCTCCGACGCTCATTCGCCGCTTCGATCGCTTCAATCAACGAGATTTCCAATGAGGCATCCTTGGTAAGACAGACATCAAGCCGGGGCTCTTCGGCCATCATCGGCGCCGGATCATCCCCCGTCAGAAGAATGAAGGGAATGTCGATATTCGCATCGCGCAGGTGTCGAAAAAGTTCGATTCCGCTGACCAGCGGCATGTTCATATCCGACACGACCATCGCGAAAGCGCGATCTTCGCCAAATTTTTCGAGAGCCTCGATACCATTTTCGACCAGAACCACCTCGTGGCCAGCGCTCTCGAGCACAGCCGCCGTCAGTTCCCCGGCCAGGGCATCGTCGTCAACTACCATGATACGCATGTCGCGCTGTTCCCTCTTTGTCCTCAGCCCAGCAGGCTACGCAAGGTGTCCACCAGATTGCTCTGGTCGAAGTCGCCTTTGACGATGTAGGCGTCCGCTCCCACTTGGATACCTCGCCGTTTGTCCTCTTCTTTTTCCCGCGAGGTGACGATGATGATCGGCTTGTCGCGATAACGTTCCTCTTGTCGCAGCGCCGAGGTCAGCGAGAAGCCATCCATATTGGGCATTTCAACGTCGGTCAGGACTGCGTCGAAATCTCCACTTCGGGCCTTCTGTAATCCATCAAGGCCATCCTCGGCCAGCGTGACGACATAGCCGTGTGCCTCAAGAACATCCTTCACGATTTCCCGGGTGTTGAGAGAATCGTCGACGACCAGCACACGGACGACCTCTGCCGACGCGGTCTCCTCGCGCAGACCGCCATGAGTCCGACGCGCCAGTTCCAGCAATGCCGGAGCGTGCAAAACGCTGACCAAGGCACTGCGGCCGGTCATCACCATGCCGGCAACCAGCGGCAAATGGCGCAGATGTTCCGGCAACGGCTTGATCACCATATCGCGTTCGTCCAACAACTCGTCGATCCTGAGCGCCAGTTTTTCGTTGCGCACCCGCACCACCACCAGCAGGACCGCTTCCTTGCGCGCCGCCTGGGCAGGCAGCCCGAGCAACGAGGCAAGCGGCACCACGGGCACGAACTCGCTGTCGATCACCACCGCATTCCGTTCGGCCACCGTCAGGAACTGATCGGGCGGCAATTCAAGCAGTTGCGCAACATACTGCCCGGTAAAACCAAAGCACTGACCGCCGCAAGAAACCAGCAGAACCCGCATGACTGCCAGGGACAGCGGCAGGCGTAGCGCGAAAGTCGTCCCTTTGCCAGGAACCGTCTCGACGGCGATCACGCCCTGCATGTCATCGACAATGGTCCGCTTGACGACATCCATGCCGACACCGCGCCCCGATACCTCGGTGATGATCGCACTGGTGCTGAAGCCTGGTGCGAAAATCAGGTCGATAACCTCGGTGTCGGACATCGCCGACGCCTGCTCGGCACTGATCAGCCCCTTGCGAACCGCTTTGTCCCGAATTTCCGGTAAGGGTAGACCTCCCCCGTCATCGCTGACCTCGATCACCACCCATCCGCCATCCTGGCGCGCCCCCAACCGGATTGTTCCGTGTTTGGCCTTGCCGGCGGCTTCACGAATGGCAGCATCTTCGATGCCATGGTCGACCGCGTTACGCAACAGATGCACGACCGGGTCACTCAGCCGGTCGATCAACTGGCGGTCGAGCTCAATATCGGCGCCGGCGACCACACAATCCACGTCCTTGCCCAGAGACCGGCCAAGATCGCGAATCAACCGCGCGGCCGGTTCCAGCACCATGGCAAGCGGCAACATGCGCATGACCAGCGCCTTGGCGTGCAGTTCCTCCATCAGCCGTTCCTGGGTGTAGACGTCGTCGCGCAGATCTCGCGCAAAGCCGCTGATGCCGGCCCCATCGCCCTTGGTCGCCGTTTCCCGCTCGATTCGTCTGATGTCGCCGAGACGTTGGCGAAGACGGGCGTGGGTGGACACCACCTCACCCATCAGCCCAATCAACTCGTCGAGCTTCGTCAACTGGACACGCACCGTTTCCGCCGACTTCAGACGGAAGTCCACTTCCGGGGCCGTAGCGGTGCCGCTCCGGGAATCGGGCGATGGCTGCGCATGAGAGGCCACGGTGACTTGCGTGCCGACCGCAGCCTCAAGCGCCTCGCACAAAGCCCGATCAGGTGGCCCGAGTTGGCCGCCCTCGGCCGTAACGTCGATCTGGGCGCCAATGGCATCGACACCGCGCTGCAGCAACCGCCTGATGTCGGCAGACCAGACCAGACTGCCGTCGCGCAAAGCGCCCAACACATCTTCGACCTTGTGTGCGGTTTCGGCGATCGGCATCAGCTTCAGCATCCGCGACGATCCCTTCACGGTATGAGCTGACCGGAAGATGGCGTTGATCGTCTCGCGGTCATCCGAGCGTTCGTCAAGCGCGGACAGGCCTTCCTCAATCTGATGCAGATGTTCACGCGCTTCGTCGACGAAACGGGCGATGAAGCGCTTGATATCGAGCGCCATGCCTTATCTCCCTGCCCGGGCGGCAGTGTCGGCGTGACGTTCGCATAGAAAACGCACTTCGGGTACCGGCAACCCCAACGGCAAGATCAACCCCCCATCGGGATCCGGCCGCGCCTCAATCTGTTGCAGGGCGGCACGGTAGCAGCGTCGAGCCAAATCGACCTGAGCGCCGGAACGATACATTTCACCGAGATAGTAATGGGCCGGCCAGCAGTCCTGGCGACAGTAAACCGCCTGTTTGAGCCAACGGATCGACTCGTCATGCTGGTCCCGCCACTTAGCGACCAATCCCCTCAGCACCATGGCATCCACCGACCACTCGTCGGCGGCCAATGCCTGCGCGCAAAGCTGCTCGGCGGCTTCGAAATCGCGCCCCATCATCCTTATGTATCCCTCCAGAACCAACAACGTCGCATCTGGCTGCGCAACCCGGTTGTGCTGCTTGAGAAGAACCTGAGCGTCGTCGAATTTCTTGTCGCGGATCAGGTCCAGGATCACCTCGACGACGCCCAACGGCACGGTCGCCGGCGTCTCTTGGGCGATTCCGCGATGCTGTTGGCCGACGTTTCCGTTCCTCGCAGTGACGACCGCGACATCCGAAACCGGATGCCGGACCGGCGACGGCGCCAAAAACGAAAAGCCGGATGGCTGAACGTGGAACGGAACATCCGACACCGGCCGCTCCTTCTCGGGCACCGTGCCGGCTACGAAATAGAAGGCGCCGCCGTCCTCGACCATCCGGAACACGCCGAGATCGTTGGCCAATGTCTCAGCCGAACCGATCACCAGATGGCCGCGATCGGTCATCACCCGGCGGAAGCTGTTCTGAATCGTCCGACGCGTCGGCTCATCGAAATAGATCGAGACATTTCGAAAAAACACCACGTCGAGATTGGAGAATTCCTGCGGAAAACTTTCGGCCAACAAATTGAAATGATGAAATGACACCATTGCCGAAACCTGTGGGGCAAGCTCGAAACCGTCCCGGCCCAAGCGACGGAAATAGCGGGCCCGCAAGTCCGGCGGCAGACCACGAAACGAGAACCGGTTGTAACGACCGGCGCGGGCCTTGGCCAAAGCGTGAAGGTTGATATCGCCGCCAAGAATCTCGAACATCCGAGGCGCAGCCTCGCCGAACCGCTCCAGCAAAGCCATGGCGATCGAATAAGGCTCTTCGCCCGTCGAACAGCCGGCCGACAGAATACGAATGGGCAAGCCGGTTCCCTGCTCAGCCAGCATTCCGGGAATCACCTTGTCGACCAGCAGAGCCAGTTGCTCGGGCTCGCGGTAGAAATAGGTCTCGGTGATGGTCATCAGGGTGACGAATTCCTGAAACTCGTCTTCCTGTCCCATTACCTTGCCGAAATAGGCAGCCGGCGACGCCACTCCGGTGGCGGTCATCCGTCGATGGATGGCTGAAATCAAGGTCTCTTCGGCCAGCCCCTCAAGAACCAGTCCGCAACGCTGCTTGATCTGTTCCTTGTAGGGCACCAAATCAAGCCCGGCGATCATCGCGGCCTCCCCGTCGTTGCGCGATTCCGTCCGAACTCCGTGACAGCATCGGCCAAGGCGTCGAGTGGCAGAACGTTCTGAACCACCCCCTTTTCGATGGCAATCGCGTTCATTCCGAAGATCACCGAACTGCTCTCGTTCTGCGCCAGCGTCACGCCCCCGACGCGATTGATCGCCTCCATGCCGCGGACGCCATCGCTTCCCATGCCGGTCAGGATGACGCCGATGCTCCGTCGGCCATAGACCGCCGCAACGCTTGTCAGCAAGGCATCGCAACTGGGACGGTAAACTTGATTGGCGGCGCGCGCGACCAGCGTGATCCGGCGAAACCCGGTCACCGTCATATTGTTTTCCGACGGCGAGAGATAGACGACACCGGGTGCCAGGGTCTCACCCTCGGTTCCCAGTTTCACCGCCAGCGGCGATACGGTGGTCAGCCATTCGGCAAGCCCCACGGCAAACCCGTCGGAGATATGCTGGGCGACAACGATCGGACAGGGGAAATCCGCCGGCAACTGGGCCAAAATCTGCGCCAACGCCTGCGGCCCACCGGTCGAGGACGCTATGGCGACGATACCGACGTCCGCCGCAGTGACAGCCGCCGGTAGCGTCGGATGGATCGCCGAGGCGACATCCGGTGTGGAGACAAGAGGCGGGGCCCGGCGCACCCGCACATGCGTGATGACGGGAATCGACGCGACGAGCCGGGCCTTGTCCAGGAAATCCGCGATGTCGGCTGACGACGCGCTCGGTTTGTTGATGACCTCGATGGCACCACGAGCGACGGCCGTATAGGCCTTATGGGCATCGGCCACACTGCTGACGACCAGGATTGGCACCGCCTTTGCCGCCATGATCTCCTCGATGGCGTCGAGCCCCCCCATGACCGGCATTTCGAGGTCCATGGTGACCAGATCAGGGCGCAGCCGGCAGGCCAACTCCACCGCCTCGCGGCCGTTGTGGGCTTCGGCGACCACTTCGAATCCCCCGTCTTCTTCCAGAATCGACCGCAGCATCGAACGGGCAACGCCGCTGTCGTCGACCAGCAGAACACGGATGAGAGCCGCCATGATCCGCTCCTGTTCAGACTGAGGCGGTTGCGGGGGAGATGCTGCGGGGCGGCACGGCTTTCTTGCCCTCACCGTCATTCAGTCGAAAATGATCGACCAAATCGTCAAGTTCGGCCGACATGCGCGTCATATCACGGCTGATATCGGAGATTCTCGAAATCGACTGCGCTGTATGGCTGCTGGCCGAGACGATTTCACGCAGTGCCACGACGACTTGGTTGCTGGCGGTTTTCTGCTGCTGGGTCGATAGCGAGATCTGCTGCGCCGCGCTGGTCGTCTGTCGTGCCGCCCCGACCATCTCGCCCAGAACTGCCGCGGTGTTGGCCGTCGCTGTCATGCCGTCGGCGGTACCGGACACCCCCTTCTCCGAGGTGATGATCAGCCGGTTGATGGAATCCTGGATCTGATTGACCTTGGTTTCGATCTCCCCGGTGGAATCGGTGACACTGTCGGCCAGCCTTCTGATTTCGGCGGCGACGACACCGAATCGGCGTCCGGCGTCCCCGGCACTGGCGGCCTCCAGGGCCGCATTGAAAGCGATCAGCTTGGTCTGGTCGGCAATGGTGTTGATGATGGCCATCACCTTGCTGATCTCCTTGGAGCGGCTTCCCAACTCCATGATTTCCTTCAGGCTGTTCTCATTGTCCTGCTGGATATCCTTCATCTTGGACATCACCAGATCCATGGCCTCGGCGCCCTTTTTACTTTCTTCCCAGGTCTGGTTGGCAATATCGACCACTGACTTCGAATGTTCGGCGATTTGCGTCGATGAAGCCGACAACTCCTCCATGGTCGAGGTGATTTCCGCGACGGACGAAGACATTTGGCTCGACGTCACCGCCTGCCCCTTCACCGCACCGGAAATTTCCTGCGCGGCGTTATGGACCGAAAATGCATGGGTCCGCAGTTCCGTCACCAAATCGTGAAGCTGAGAGCGCATTTCTGCCGCGGCATGGCCAAGCATGCCGACCTCGTCATTGCCGTCGACCGCGACATCGGCGCCGAGGTCTCCCTTGGCAACCCGATGTACGCCGTCGGCCACCGTTTGAAGACGTCTGGTGATGTTTCGTGCCGCCGCCGCCGCCAAGGCCAATCCCAACGCCAGGGCCAGGAGTGCAATTATCAACGCCGAATATCGCGCGTCGGCCACTGCGGTGACGAATTGACTGCGGTCCATGGCGATTTCAAGAACACCAATCCGTCTTCCCGAAGAATCGGTCAATGCGCCGGCATAGACCGCAAGTGGTACCCCTTGCGCCGTCGTCACGCGCGTCAGCAGGGGATCGCCGGCAAAAGCCTTGGTCAGCGTTGCCTGACTGGCCAGCGATGCGCCGCCGAAGGTCGAGGCGAGAGCCTCGACTTTGTCTCCATTGAATAAATGGAGCGCGACATCGACATGACGCCTGGCTTTGAAAGTATCCAGGAGATTTTTGGCGAAGGTCATACCGAATTCACCCGACCCGACCTGGCGCCCCTGTGCTATTGCCGGCTCGATACTCTCGGACATCGTGGCGAAATGGCCTTCGAGCTCGGCCGATTCGGCGCGATCGATGACGGATTCCATTGCCCGTATGTTGGCCACCGTTACCAATGCCGCCACGGCCAGGACCGTCACGCCCATGGTCAACATCAGTTTGGCGCCAAGGCGCAAGTTCTCTAACGTCCTCATTCCTTTGACTCTCCCGCGGCAGTCCCCCTCGGGAAGTGGTCAGTTACCCATTTTTCGAATGCCGCGCACATCGCCCCGTCCGACGATTGGTTGTCGGCAAGCAGTTCAGCACCGTGGACGATCCGGATCACCGCGTCGAGAGAAGGTGGGAACTGAGTGGAATAGGATCGAATTTCGGCCGCGGCCATCGTCTCGCAAGCCTTCTGCCAGGTCTCCTCGACCGTGCGATTGCATTCTTCAGCCAAATGACGGGCCGAAAACCCCTCGCCCGTCAGGCCGCGCAGCGTCTCATCGTGGCTTTGCCCATTGCCCGGCGCCCAGTAGTGACGGGCGAGCAATGGGCCGATCGCCGGGTTGTCGGTCAGGTAGCCGAAGGTCCGTTCGAAATAGGCGCGGGTTTGATAGACGGCCATGTTGGCCAGAAGGTAGCCGTGGTAGGAAGCGGCCGATTCCTGATTCAACAGATGAGGAATGGCCAACAATGGACGTGGGCTGACGGCGATGCCAAGGATCTTCCGTTCGGTGGCACGCGCCAGAGCCAGAACCGCTTCGGGCGTCCGCTCCGCGTCAGCAAGCTCATAAAGCGCCCTTTCGAAATAGGGAACCACCAGAATCGATCGTTCCTGAAAAGCCCGGAACGGCTGGACAGATTCGATCCTGGCCCGGATCAACGTATCGGGAATCGTCTGTCCCGCCTCGTCCTTGGCATAGCGTTTCAACCAGTCGGCATCGTCGAGAAGACTGTCGCAAAACATCGACTGAGTCTCGGCGTAAGCCATCGACGTCGGCGGAAACTCCTGCGAAAAGCAGGGTGCGTTCTGCGTGACATTGGCGAAGTGCGCGGCATGCCCTCCCTCGTGGAACAAGGTATTGATGGCGCGGGCGCCGCTGCCCACCTGGTCGGGTTTTCCCTCGGCGGTGAAATTCACCTGGGCCGGCACCCAATGGCCGGCTCCATCGAAGAAGGCTGGAATCGGACCGTGACAGAATCCGTTCTGATATTTGCCTTTGCGCTCCAGCAGATCGAGCTGCATCAAAGCGCCTCGATAGGTGATCCCCAACCTGCGAAAACTGTTGACCCAGCGTTCGAGAGCCTTGCCGAAGGGGAGATAAGGATCCATCTGGCGCGTCACGTCGCCGCTCATATGGAAGCGCAGATTGAACGGCAACAAGGCGGTCTCGCCTTTTTTCACGGCAAGGGCGGTCAGGGTTCGCTGATTGGCCTCCCGCGTTCTGACCTCGAAGTCGTCGAGGATGGCAAACAACTGGGCGACGGTCATCGCTTCGTTCTTGGCGACCTTGTAATCGAAGAAATTTGGATGGCCGAGTGCGCGCGCCAGAGCGTTGCGCTTGGCGACAATATCGAGAAAGCCATTGTCGAGAACCCAGTGTTCGAGTCCCAGCAGCGCATCATGCGAACTCTTGCGCGACGCTTCCCGGCGGTTGGTTCCAAGATTGGTCGACAGCATGGAAAGCGAGGCTTCTTCCGTCTCGCCCTGTTCGTTGACATGGGTCATCACGACGTCGCGGCGCCTGGCGAACATCGCCGCTTCCATGTCAATCAGATCGCGCAAGTGTGCCTTGGCCTCGGCATTGTCGATGATGTTGCATTCGAACAGGGCAAGCCAACCGCGCAATCCGTGATCCAGCGCGGCCTTTTCCTCGCTGGCGGGATAGCCATCGAGCTCGCCCAGGAGTTTCTTGACCTCGGCAAGTCTCGTCGGCGCGGAAATGAAATCTTTGTAAGCCTGCTCGGCGCGGGCAAAACCGTCATGATCGTCGCTGATCGCCATGTAGGTGTCCCAGAACAAGTCTTCCTTGGCCTTGTGAACAGCCAGATAGCCCTGGTTCAACCGGTCGAAAGCGGCCTTGATCCGATCCATGTCGGCGGTACCTCCTGTACGTTAGCTGCGAAAGCGGGGGCCGTTTTGCCTGCGGTCATCGAGTGGCAGATGTCCCCACCGGAAATAAGGCGACGAAAAGATGCGCCAATCTGATAACAGGATCGCCCTTCGTCAAGCCATCCGGCTCTGCTATGGTCGCATCTCCAAAATGGAGGGGCATCGGTGATTTTTCTGCTCAACCTCATCTGGCTGATCTTCGGCGGCGGCCTGTTGGCTGCCTGCGGTTGGGCTCTGGCCGCGCTCCTGATGGCCATCAGCATCGTCGGCCTGCCTTGGGTTCCTGCCGCCCTCAGGATTGCCGACTACACCTTGCTGCCGTTCGGCCGACGCATCGTCTCGGACAGCACTCCGCCGCTTGGCATCATCGGCAATGTCCTGTGGTTCATTCTCGCCGGCTGGTGGCTGGGTCTTGGACATCTGCTGCTGGCTTTCGGCTTGGCTGTGACGATCATCGGGCTCCCTTTCGCGTGGGCACATGTGAAACTGGCGTTGTTGACGCTTGCTCCGGTGGGTACGGCAATCGAGACGGCTCCGCTCCGCCGGCGTTGATCCCGACGGTGTCTCGACACCGTCGCCATTGCGAGACAACGCGCTTTCCTGCCGAAGACTGTGTGGCGCCCAGTCGGGCATGCCGGCGATTGCTCCGCGTTTTTTTTGCATCCCCCTCAACAATCCAATAGTACATTGATATTATTATTTTAATCTCAATTCCATAACCAATTATCAAGATTGGTTAAGAAAGTCTAAAGATTCTACGCCAGGTTTTATTTCCCCGTCCGTATCACGGTCATAGCGCGTTGATTTGCGCGCGTTACGCTATTTCGTAGGACTAGTGGGTCATGCCTGATAGGGGGTCGTTATGCCGGTGATTTCCACCAATAACGCGGCCAACTCCGCGTTGAACTACCTAAACCAAAACTCAAGCAAAGAAACCAATGAACTGGCCAAATTGGCCAGCGGCTCGCGTATCGTCCAGGCGTCGGACGATGCCGCCGGTTTGGCCATCGGCACCCAGTTGCAGGCCAACGTCACGGTCTACACCCAGGATCAGACCAACGTGCAGCAAGGCACGGCAATCCTGCAGTCGGCCGACGGCGCCCTGGCGCAGATCAGCAACGTTCTGCAGCGCATGATGTCGCTGGCCACCGAAGCCGCTTCCGGCCAGGTGACCAACGCCCAGCGCTCGCAGGACATCAATACGGAATACACGCAGCTCAAAACCGAAATCACCAGTATCGTCACCAGCACCACCTATGCTGGCCAGACCCTGTTGACCGGCTCGTTCCTCAGCAATGTCAAGTTCCTGGTCGGCACCCTGTCGTCGAACTTCCTCACCGTTTCGGTGACGACGGTTTCGGTCGGCGGCCTTGTCGGCAGCTCGGGCTCGACGGTGAGCACGGCGGCGACGGCCCTGGCGGCGATCAACGTCATCAACTCGGCGATCAACACAGTCACCCAGGACCGTGCCAAGATCGGCGCTTACGAATCGCAGTTCAACTTCAGCGGCCAGGACATCGCCACCAACATCCAGAACATCTCCGCCGCGTCCTCGGTTGTGCTGGATGCCGACGTCGCACAGGTGAAATCCACTCTGTCATCAGTCGACGTGAAGACGCAGGCCTCGGTCGCCGCTCTGACCCAGGCCTCCCAGTTGCCACAGGAACTGCTGAAACTCATCCAAGCGGCATGACGTCAATGAGCCAGCCTTAACGCGGCTGGTTCATTGAGGAATGATGCAAGATGGACATCGGCATCGACGCGGAAGAGAGACTTCTCTTCCGCGTCTGTTTGGCTGACGCTCCGAGCTCAGTTTTCGGCAGTTCGGGCAAATCGAATGTCCGACAGCCCTTGCGCGGTGTCACGCCGCGGCGGGTTCCATCCTCGGTTTCCCGGGGGCCCGCAAAATACCATCTTTGCCAGCCGCTTTGACCCGGTACATGGCCATGTCGGCGGCCTCCAGGATCTGTTGTCCCTGCAGGCCATGTTCGGGATAGAAGGCCAATCCGACGCTCGCCGTCAGGCTAAGCTCTGTTCCCGAGACACAGAAAGGTTCCCTGAGGGCCAGGGACAGACGTTCTGCCAGACGGCGCATTCCACCAGTCTGATCGCCTTGAACCAGGACCACGAACTCGTCGCCACCCAACCGTGCGGCGCTGTCGCAGGCCCGGACCACGCGATGGATCCGCCGCCCGACTTCACACAGCAACTGGTCTCCCGCCTGGTGACCAAACCGATCGTTGATTTCTTTGAAACCGTCGAGATCGATGAAGGCGACGCCGACCTTCCGGCGCTCCCGCGCAGCGTTGGCAATGGCTTTTTCCAGATGCTCGATAAAACAGGCGCGGTTGAGCAGTCCGGTCAAGGAGTCGTAGATGGCCTGTTCCCGCAGCTCTCTCTCCACCGCGTCCCGTCTGGTCGACTCTTTGAATAACAGCACGTAAAGAAATACCGCGCTGGTCAAAAGAAAGGCCCAACCTTTATAAAGACCGATGTCAGCGAAGTTCAACGGGAACATCGCCGAGACAAGCCAATCTCCACCACACATCCAGGCGGAAGAGACGCAAAGATAGGCCACCGTGATTTTTATGGCCAGAGTCATTTAGACCCCCAAGAGCAAAGGCGATCAGATGTATTTTGCAGAACAAAAGTGTACGATAGGTTAAGAATAACCTTCCAGTTGATTTAAAAATCACATTTTGAGCTTTTCCCGTGATGGACGGAACCAAGGCAGGCAGGCTCGCCCCCCCCAAGTTGATGCGAGCGTAGCCTAGGGACACTGAGGCGTCACGCCCGGCGCATGAGAGGCAGACGAGATCGGTTCCGATCATCGCAGCTTGCTATTCTCATATTTTCGCGAGAAATCGGGAAAATATCTATGGTTATTTAAAATATTCGTCCACAGAATCCAGTGGAATCTAGAATAAACCATAATGTTTTATATAAAAAAATATGATAAATCCTCTTTTACAACGAAATATACATTGCTTACATACGTCCCTATCGCAATAAACATAGGCATCTTCGTCAGACATTGGGAAAACTAACGGCGGACACTTATTCTCCGTTAGATATTTAATATAGCTTCCAGTGAAGGTCTTCAACAAGACCCACTCAGGCTTGTCGCCAGGCTGTTCTATTTCCCAAAATACCTGGACTGCATTTTGATTAAAGCCGCCAACAATTTTATAACCGACAACAATCCCAGACGGCAGGTCCGCCAGATGGCGCGGCTCCAAACGTTCCATGGGAATGCCACAACAGACAGGCTGTTTTGCAGGCTCCTCATAGCCCAATTCCTGACACAGCCTGCCACAATGATGACAGCGGTGGATCGCGATATCAGGACACTCCGGCCAAGGTTTGCGGGACGCGCGACTTCTTAGCGGTCCGAATTCCTGATCTGGCATTTTTTGAGCTCCCTTGTGACAGGTTCCATCTTATATCAACCTGCGATGAGCATGGATCCCGCCAAATACTCCCGTTCATATTCTATCAAAAATAAAGGGTTATCGGTGTCAAATCCGATAACCCTTCAAATTTACGCGAACATAAAATCCACTGACCGATGTGGATTAGTCTTCGTACTGAAGCACACCGTCATGTTTGATGACTTGGCGGGAAATGGTGATCCGCTGAACAGTCGGCGTTCCTTCTTCCAACCACATTGCACGAACGTCACGATACAGACGTTCGACGGGGCCATATTCGCAATCCTCGAAGTAACCAATACCACCGAAGATTTCCAGCATCTCATCACTGACGATTTTGGTCGTCCAGATGCTGAACAGCTTGCACATCGCGGCCTTTTCTTCGATATACTCGCCCTCTGGGTCTTTTTCGTAGTCCTTGGCGAAATCGTAAACCATCGTGCGCAGGGCGTGAACGTGAGTCGCCATGTCAGCAACCTTCATCCGGATGGCCTGACGGTCGATGATCGGCTTGCCAAAGGTAACGCGATCGTGAGCGCGCTTCAGAGATATCTCCAGCATACGCTGAGACATTCCCAGGTTGCTTGCTGCGATATGCACACGCGATACCGACAGGGAGTGGATTGCGATCTCAAGACCCTGACCCACCTTACCCAGCAGATACTTCTTGTTCACTCTCATGTTGGTGAACTTCAGGCCGGTGTGGTGAGGTGGCCGGGTTTGTTTGGACAGGAATCGGCGTTGGATAAGTGGATCCCCTGCCGGTTGTTTCCCAATGTGCCGATTTCGCAGCGTCATGCCGGGAGGCCGTAGGCCCACCACAGTGACGCTGCCAAATCGGCGGTGAACTCATGCCGCCACCGACAGGGGCATGTTGTCAAGGTAGACTTGGTTCGGCGTCTGCCCGCCGAAGCTCGAATGTGGCCTTCTTTGATTGTAGAACTCGAAATATCGACCGAGGGAGGCTCTGGCCT
>JARLJB010000169.1 GCA_031291415.1 Telmatospirillum sp. | reverse complement strand
TTCCATCAGCGCCCACAAGATGCACGGCCCCAAGGGCGTCGGTGCCATGTATGTCCGCCGCGGCACGCCCGTCGAGCCTCTCATGGTCGGCGGCACCCACGAGCGCCGCCAGCGCGCCGGCACTGAAAATGTCCCCGGCATCGTCGGCCTCGGCCGGGCCGCAGTGCTAGCCAAGGAGTCCCACGCCGACGGCACCATCGACCGACTCGCCACCCTCCGCGACCGCCTCGAAGCAGGCGTCCTCAAGCTCCCCGGCACAAGAGTCAACGGCGGCAGCAACGGAACTCGACGCACCGCCAACACCACCAACATCACCTTCGATCAGGTAGAAGGCGAAGCCATGGTCATCGCCCTCGACCTGAAAGGCGTCGCCGTCAGCGGCGGATCTGCCTGCCACTCCGGCTCAACCGAGCCGAGCCACGTCCTGATGGCAATGGGTCTGGACAAAAACGCCGCCCGCGCCAGCCTCCGTTTCAGCCTGATGAAGACCGCCACCGAAGCCGACGTCGATCACGTTTTGCAAGTAGTCCCCGAAGCATTGGAACATTTAAGAGCACTTTCCCCCGTAGCCGCCGGAACGCTGGGATGACGGTAGCTGCGCTTGCGTCATGAAGTTCGTATTAGAAATGCACTGTCATCCTGAGCGAACGGGGCCCCAAGCGTTTTTCAGCTTGGGGGTGGTGAGTCGAAGGATCTGCGGTTGTTTTTCAAACAACTCCGGAGGCAGGACACTAGGGTGGGAAACCATGCACCCAAAGTACGAAATGACACGGTCAAAGAATCGGCGAATCCCCGAACACCGCTAACTCCGCTTCTTTAGAGGTCAAATGTCTGAACACACCACAATCGCAGTAGCCATGTCCGGCGGCGTCGACTCCTCGACCGCTGCGGCCATGCTCGTCCACGCCGGCGACGGCTCCGCCGTTTCGCGCAATGCTGTCGTCGGCCTAACCCTACAGCTTTGGGACCAGACCCGCCTCGCCGGCAAGCACGGCATCCCCGACGCCCCCAAGGCTGGCCGCTGCTGTTCTCTCGACGATGTTTACGACGCCCGC
>JARLJB010000168.1 GCA_031291415.1 Telmatospirillum sp. | reverse complement strand
TCGTGAGATGACCGTCATTGACCTGCTGGGAAGGTGCCACCCCCTGGCCGACATCGCGTCGGAACAGATGGCCGGAAACGGATCGGAATGGGTGGCCGGAATGCGATCGGAATCCCTGGCCGGATAAATCGGAATCCGCAATCAAGTCACTGAAACCGAGAGAGAAACAGTACAAAGTCACAGACCGTGACGGTATGTATCTCATCGTCCAGCCATCGGGCACGATCGTCTTCCGATTTGACTACCGGATGAACGGCCGTCGGGAGACCCTGACCCTTGGGCGTTACGGCGCGACCGGCATTTCGCTTGCCCGCGCCCGAGAAAAGCTGATCGATGCAAAGCGGGCGCTTATGGAAGGACGCTCCCCAGCCCAGGAAAAGCAGCGGGAGAAACGGCGCTTGAAAGAAGCCAAGAGCTTCGACGAATTCGCCGAGCGCTGGTTTCAGGAAGGGCGGATGGCGGACAGCACCAAAGCGATGCGGCGGTCCATCTATGAACGGGACATTCTGTCGAAGTTCCGAAATCGTCTACTCACTGAAATCACCCCCGATGATCTTCGGAATCTATGCGCAAAGGTGAAGGAACGCGGCGCCCCGGCGACGGCCATTCACGTCCGGGATATCGTGAAACAGATCTTCGGTTTTGCGATTTTGCACGGCGAGAAGGTCGCCAACCCGGCCGACGACGTGGGTCCGACCTCCATCGCCACCTTCGTTCCAAAGGACCGTGCCCTCTCGCCAGCCGAAATCCGCATCATGCTCGGGCAGTTGGAGCATGTGCCGACGCTGCCAACCATCCGGCTTGGGATGAAGCTGTTCCTTTTGACCATGGTGCGGAAAAGCGAGTTGCAGGACGCCACCTGGGATGAGGTCGATTTCGAGAACGCGGTGTGGTCGATTCCGAAGGAACGCATGAAGCGTTCCAAGGCCCATAACGTCTACCTGTCCCAGCAAGCGATCGACATCTTCATCGCGCTCAAAACCTGCGCCGGGAACTCGCGCTATGTCCTGCCGTCCCGCTATGACGCCGACGCGCCAATGTCGCGGGCGACGTTCAACCGAATCACGACGGCGGTGGTGGTGCGAGCCAAGAAGGAGGGATTGCCTTTGGAGCCGTTCACCGTACATGACCTGCGTCGGACCGGCTCGACACTTCTGAATGAGTTGGGGTTCAACAGCGACTGGATTGAAAAGTGCCTCGCCCATGAAGACGGGCGTTCATCCCGTGGTGTCTATAACAAGGCGGAATACGAGCATCAGCGTCGGCATATGATGCAGGAATGGTCCAATCTTATCGATGCCTGGGTCGCGGGGCGGAAATACGCTCCGATCCTGCTGCCGCCGACCATGGACCTCATGACGTTCGAGCCTGCTGTCTGACCGGCCTGCTCTTCCGCAGCCGGACATCCGGGGCCGGGGCGCGTTTCAAGGCCTTGGCCCGTGAAGCCTGACGGCGCGCTTCCAGCCAGGCTTCGACCTCTGCCAAATCCCAGACAACACACCGTGATGTCAGATAGAAGCGTTGAGGAAATTCGCCGCGCTGCTCCATGTCATAGATCGTGGTGTCAGCCAATGGCACGATCTCGCGCAACTGCTGACGTCTGATCGTTTTTCGCAGGCTGGTCTGTGCTTCCCGGCTCACCTGATGCCTCCTTTCGGTTTTCATCCAAGGAGATAGACAGCAATATTGGTGCGTGCAAACGCTACCGGTAGGGATGGGGGATGGAACGCCTGTTGCCATGGGCGCAACAGGATCGTCAGGGACGGCCTTCTCGAAGGAGCAGGCGATAGCCCTGTTCGGTCATCCAGCGGGCGCGGGCGAGGTGGCTGTCATAAATCCGGCGGGCGCGTTCGGGCTCGCGATCCGGATCAATGCCAAAGAGAACGGAGACGGCTTCCTGCCAGCCGGCGCCATCGGTGGCGGCGTCGAGCAGGCGTAGATAAAGCTTCATATGCTCGCGGTCATAGGCCGTAAGCGTCGAACTTTGTGGCGGCTCGTCCATGAAGGTTTCTTGCGCCAAATTTTTCCCTCAATGCTCGACTATAGCCGCATCCGGCGCTGCTGTTAATCACCGCTTCGCTCCGGCCGATGAGAATTTCGTGATTTCGAAGGCCATGTAAACGGTCCTCCGGGCATTGGTCCATCCGGCAGGAAAACGACGGCTTTCCTGCCCAGGTTAAGCCGCTTGCCAGGACCATATCCTCTAGCAAGACCGCGATTACATATTATTTTTCATAAACTTAAAGTGTGTAAACTGCGATTCGTTTGCGCATGGACATGCGCAAACTGGTCGGACGGAACTTCGCCCGCCTGCGTCGGGAGAAGGGCCTGACCCAGGAGGAAATCGAAGCGCGCTCCGGCATCAGCCAGCAATACTTGAGCAGTCTCGAACGTGGTCGGCGGAACCCGACCGTGATCACCCTCTATGAGCTGGCTCAGGCCCTTGGCGCCAGTCCCGTCGAGTTGATCGCGCCGGACGGCGAAAGCTGATCAGACCGGCACCACACGGTCATTGCTTATGAACTATTGCGTCCGGCTGACGCCGGTCAGCGTTTTCCGACGTGCGATGAAAGCGCGGACGAGGGGCAGGAAGAAGGCCTTGCTGAAACGTCCGATCGGCGGTTCTGGCTCCAGGTAGAAGGACTGGCCGACGACATCGGTGTTGTATTCGTCGAGAATGATCCAGAGACGGAGATCAGCATCGAGCCCGGCGCGGCGTTTTTCGATCAGCGGGATTTCACTGGCGAAACGGCCCGCTTCCGGTTCCTTGGTGGTGATGGGGAAGAGCAATAACAGGTCGCCATCAGGGCGTAGTACCCGGACGCCCACTGCGACGGGGCGTTCCTTGCGCCCTTCCGTCTCGCCCCGATGCGCTTCTCGCGCCCAAAGATAGGGATAGCGGATGACGCAGGCGGTCTGAATGTCGTCAAAGCTCATGGTTGTCCGGATTCGTCGGTGGACGCATAGGCGGTCACGGCATCCTCGACCTCTGCGAGGAGGCTGTTCGGCATGGTTTCAAGCGTGCCGACCGTCCGCGTGTCGGCGCGGTGGCGAAGACGCTGGTAGTCTTCGATGGCGAGCAGGACGAGGCGCGGTTTGTTGCGCTGAGTGATGGTGACGGGACGGCGTAGGGCCTCGGCGATGATGTCGCCGGACTTGCGCGACAGGTCACTGGTTGAATAGGTACCGGAGGGAAGAGTCAAGGCGTTCTCCTGCAAATGCAGTATTTGCTGTATATTACAGCATCCGGCTTTGCCGTTCAATGGAGCGATAGGCCTGTTTCATGGCTGCTGGAAGCGTCCAGCAGTACCGCACCCCTCCTCCTGGAAAAGGGGGAGGGGACAGGGGTGAGGGTCGAAAAATCACGGAGCGACGCCCGGACGGGATGGGAAGAGGTAACGACGGCGGAAGGGACGTGCCCCCCTCAATGTGGGGCACCTGGGCGAGGAAGCGGGCGAGTTCCTCGCGGGCCGCCTTGAGTTCGCGTTCGATCTGGCGCCGCTCCTTGGGGTCGCAATAGCGGCTTTCGGCGCGCAATTCCTCGATTTCCTGTTCGAGCGTGATCATCGTCATCTCCTCGTTGACTGCGAAAGATGACGCCGGGGGCCATACGGGATCGGGATGGATCAAGGTTCGCTTTAGCGACCGGCTGGCCGGCGCGCGGAAGAACCGATTTTGTTGGAGAGCAGCGGAAACAAAATGGGAGGGACCGTGCGGCCTCGAGGCGTCCTGCTTCCGTATGGCAGGATGGGAAGATCTGAGCAGACGGGGTGTTCGGTGGGGTTGGGGAATGTCGCCCTGGTGCGAGGGCGGTGTCCGGACGAATTGCTGGCCGTGCTGTTCGAATTCGTGGCGGCGCGTGGTTCGTGCCCCCCTGCGAGATGTCTCATGGGAGGCCCCGCCCGGGGAGAGCCGGGCGGGGTTAGTCCGGACGTCTCAGTTGGCCTTGCGGCGGCCCTGGGGGCGGGACCAGATGAGGCTGAACCCTTCGCCTTCCTCGGCGCTGACCAGATTGGCGTAGATGGGGGAGGTGAAGCTGGGATCGTCCAGCTTCAGGCCGAGGTAGTCGTGCCCCTCGCCGGAGCGCTTGGCCCACCCGGCTCCGACCTCGGCATTATGTGGAACTCCACATAAGGTAGATTATGCGGAGGGCGGCGTTATGCTGAGTATTGGCGGATGAAGCGAGGATTTCCGCCGGGTTCGGGTCGATGCGGCTCCGCATAATTCCGAGGGAGCGGGCGACGGCGCCTCGCTCGGGGCGAGGCGCCGCAGGTCGGTTCAGCGCGACCAGATGACCTTGTGCTCGCTCTTGTCGCCTTGGACCAGGGATGCGTAGACCGGGCACGTGAAGGACAGGCCATCGAGCTTCCGACCGGTCAGTGACGGCCTGAACATCATCAACATTCTCCCGACCCGCCTCTCAATCCGTGGTAGTGTCGCTAGGAACTGGGTCATCCGTTCCGAGGAGATGGGCCATGGGCGAAACCGGTCATCATCTGGGCTTCTTGCGGGAGATGACTTGGAGCCACATCCTTCTCGTCGTTGCCGTTCTCGTCATCTGCTGGTTGCTCGTTCTGGCGATGCGCCGGATCGTCCGCGGCGCCGCGGAGCATGCACCTTCGCACCGGCGCTTGCTGATCTGGCGGATGGCGCCGCTCTTCCGACTGCTGATCTGGATCGGCGGCATCGCGGTCATCGTTCCTCTGTTGGTCGAGCCGACCTTCGAGGATATCGTCGCCTTGGTTGCGGCCCTGGGGCTGGCTCTCGCCTTTGCGCTCAAGGACTATGTGAGCTGTCTGATCGCCGGAATCGTCGCCATCGTGGAGAACACCTATCAGCCGGGCGACTGGATAGAGATCGACGGAACCTATGGAGAGGTGACCGCGATCGGCACACGGGCCGTGCATATCGTGACGGCCGACGATACCGAAGTGATCATTCCCCACGCCCGGCTCTGGTCATCGAGCGTGTTCAATGCCAGCAGCGGCAATCACAGCCTGCTCTGCGTGACGAATTTCTACCTGCATGCCGACCATGACGGCGTTGCCGTGCGCCAGGCTCTGACCGAGATCGGTGAGGCCAGCCCCTACCGGAAGCCGGAGAGCCCGGTGAAGGTCGTCGCAGCAGAGATGCCCTGGGGCACGCGCTATAAGATCAAAGCCTATGTGGCCGACAGTCGCGAGCAATTTGCCATGATGACTGACATCACCATTCGTGGCAAAGAGCGGCTCCGCTCCATGAATATCGTGTTCGCCCATGCTCCCTACGCGGAAGCTGGGCGCAGCTGAATGCCTTATCTCGCAAAGAATACGAGACCGGCACCAGATGCGTATCTTCCTTTATTTTACCGGCATCCTTCACTGCGCATCCATTTATTCCAAAAAATCTTACGCGAAGCGCTGGTGGCCGGACGCAGATTTTCCGTGGCATTCGTGGTCGGCATGCTCGGCATAATCCCGTAAGGAGAGCCGCGACGCCTCGCCGGGTGGCGGGGCGCCGCGGGTGCTGCGGTCATCGAGACCAGATCAGCGCATACTCGCCATTTTCGCCCTCGAAGAGATTGGCGTAGATCGGCGCGGTGAACGACGGATCGTCGAGCCTCAACGAGTGGTAGACCCGGTCGTCCTTCGAGGTGCGGCGCCACGCGGCTCCGATCTCGACGCCGGCGGCGACCGCGCGCAGGTCAGGCGTCTTTTCGCTGGCGGTGGCCGGATCGCTGGGAACGAGGCGGACCTGGACGTTGATGGCGAGCGTCTTGATGGTGCCAGTGTAGCTGCCGTCGGCGCTGCGGGTGAACGAACCGATCTGAGTCATGATAGTCTCCTGTGCTGTGCTCAAGCCCGCGACCATCGCGGCCTTATGGCGATCAGGAGCCCCGGGACGGCCGACCCGCACCCGAAGGGCCGCAGCGAAGCGGAGGACGACGAGCGGGCGATCTTGTTGTTCCGCGAGGAGCCGGCTTCAGCCGGCGGGGAAGAAGATCGCCCACGCGCCATTGCGGGGAAGAGGCCGGGTCGCAGACCGCATCTCCGGGGCTGATTCGCCCAGCAAGGCCCGTCGGTCACGTGGCCATCACAGCATAAAGACGGTCCAACACCAGATCAGTTGCCCGAATATCGCTGGCCAGTGTCAGTCAAAACCGCTGACGCTCCGAATATCAGGTGCCTCGGATCATAATCCTGCCTCCACAATGCAAGAGGAGGCGACATGCCGACGGGTACTTATGTTCGCAAGAACGCGGTCAGAGACCGCCTGAAGGCGGGAATGGCTGCAAATCATGCGGAAGACTTTGCGCAATGGCTTCGCGAGCGACGATATACGCCACTCACTATCATCGAGCGGGAAAGGCTTCTTGCGTGCTGGACGCATTGGGCGGACGCGGAGGGGTATACGCTCGACGCGATTCGCGAGGCGTATGCGGCATCGTTCGCCTTGATCGAATCTGGAGATCGACCGTGCTTTCGCGGCGACCTGAACAAGGACTCGGTGGAATGCGCCAAGCTGTTCATCAATTACCTGCGAGAGCGAGGCGTGCTTCCGCCAGCGGAGCGGCGTCCATCGCCGGAAGAGACCTGGCCGATTCTCGCGGCCTTCCGTCGCTGGATGCGGGAACAGCGCGGCCTCATGGATTCAACTCTCGACCATTACCAATTAACCTTGGTCGATCTACTGGCGATTCTCGGCGACGACCCGAGTACGTATACTGCGGTGAATATCCGCAAC
>JARLJB010000026.1 GCA_031291415.1 Telmatospirillum sp. | reverse complement strand
GAGTGCCGGCCCGGTCCTCGCGGCTGATCTCGCTTCCACCGCGCAGGCGCCCCTGACGCCCGTCGCCGACAATGTCTGGAGCCGGCTTTACCATGCCTATGCCGACGAATGGGGCAAGCCGGCGCCGGTTTCCGACCCCAACGCGCCGCCAAACCGCCGCGGCCCCGATCAGATCGCGCCGCAGCCCGAGGATTCGCCGCCCTATCCCTTTACCGAATGGCCCTATGGCGGCTCGACGACGATTGCCGCCGCCCTGCCCAATTCGGTCGACACGCCGCTGCAAAGCGCGCTGCTGCCGACGACGTCGGTCGCCGGCAAATGGCTGGAAGATCAGCACATCCAAATTTACGGCTGGGTCGCGGCGGGCGGCAACTTGAGCACCTCGCATCAATATGGCGGCAACAATCCCGCCGCTTACGCCTTTTCTCCGAATATCGTGGAGCTCGATCAGGCCGTCGTTTATATCGAACGCGTGCCCGATACGGTTCAACAAACGCATTGGGATTGGGGATTCCGCGTCAGCGGCATCTACGGCGAGAACTACCGCTATACGACGGCGCTCGGCGTCTTCAGCAATCAATTCGTCCAGCACAACCATTTCGAAGGCTACGACATGCCGATGGTTTATGGCGAACTTTACCTGCCGCAATTCGCGGAAGGTCTCGTGCTGCGGATGGGGCGCTACATCTCGCTGCCCGACATCGAGGCGCAGCTCGCGCCGAACAATTACATGTATTCGCACTCCATTACTTATGTGGTCGACAACTACACCAACACCGGTCTGATGGCGACGTTGAAGATCAATAAGAACTGGATGGTTCAGGCCGGGATCAGCGCCGGGACCGAGACGGTGCCGTGGAATGCCAAGACCGTCAGCCTGCCCAACGGCTATGTCGGCCAGCGCGATCCGGGCACTCAGCCGACTTATACCGTTTGTGGCCAATGGCAGAGCGATTCCGGCTGGGACAATGTCTATCTCTGCGGCAACGACTTCAATAAAGGCAATTGGGGCTATAACAACCTTCAATGGTTCGGCGGCACCTGGTTCCATAAGTTCAATGACCAATGGCACTTTGGCCTTGAATCCTACTACGAATATCAGAAGGGCGTGAGTTCCGTCGCGGCGGGTTACGGGGGAACGGCGTTCCAATACATGGCAAATCCGCCGGCGTTGGCCAATTGCCCGGCCGGTCAGTCGGAATGCACGGCGATGGCCTATTCAGCGCTCGGCTATCTCAATTACAAGATCGGGCCGATGGACAATTTCACCGGCCGGCTCGAGTTCTATAACGACGAGCGAGGCCAGCGCACCGGCACCGCGACGCGCTATTTCAACCAGGCGATCGGTTATCAGCATTGGCTTTCGCCGTCGATCGAGCTTCGGCCCGAAATGGCCTGGTACCATTCGCTGGATAATCCCGCGTTCGAAAACGGCACCAAGCATGAAGTCGCG
>JARLJB010000167.1 GCA_031291415.1 Telmatospirillum sp. | reverse complement strand
CCATCTGCGATCCCGCTCCGGATATCGAGACCAAAGTCCGCGATGTCTTTGCGACCGCCGGGTCGGCGCTGGCGGCACTCGGGTTCGAAACAGCGGGCATGACGGATCAGCTGCGCTTCAAAAAGGACATCGCCGAGGCCGTTGCTTCCGCCGATATCGTTCAGGAATGTGGTCCTGAAAGGCCGGCCTTCAAGCAGGGACTTTGGAAGACGATCGAGGGCGCCGCACCCGCCGATGCCTTGCTGTTGTCATCGAGTTCCAGCATTCCGGCCTCCATTCAGGCGTCGGACATGGCCGAACCGGGCCGGATCATCATCGGCCATCCCTTTAATCCGCCGCACCTGATGCCGCTGGTCGAAGTCGTGCCGAACCCGAAGACAGACCCCGCCCTGACAGTGCGTGTGATGGAATTCTACACGGGGCTGGGCAAGGTCGCCGTTGAAATCCGTAAGGAAATTGCCGGATTTGTCGCCAATCGGCTGCAAAGCGCAATCTTCCAGGAGTGCGTCTATCTCGTCGCCAACGGCATCGTGACGCTGGTTGAACTCGACCAGGTCGTCACCCAGTCTCTCGGAATTCGCTGGGCGACCAACGGTCCCTTCCTCTCGTTCCATCTTGGCGGTGGCCCGGCCGGTCTGCCGCATTTCATCGAGCATCTCGGCGTCGGCATGGAGCAGCTGTGGAAAGTGCTCGGCAAGGCATCCTTTGATGAGCCGACTAAGAAGCTTCTGATCGATCAGTTCAGTGCCTCCTATGGCGCGCAGTCATACGAGGATCTGGCCGAAGCTCGGGATGCTGGCGAAATCGCCATTATCAATGGTTTGGCTCGCGCAAACGTCACTGTCGGCTGACGCTTTCCGCTTACGCCTCGCCCCCAATGCAACCTGAATTCCAGGAGATCGCAACCATGACCGACAGGCTTCTTCTACTCAACATTGGAACGCCGTCACGACTTCTCTCGATAACGCCTGACGGTGGCGATTTGCGAACGCTCGTCGCCGATTGCGGTGTTGCCCCCGATGGTATCGCGATCGATCCGATCAAGGGCCATGTCTTCTGGACTTACATGGGAACGAGCCACGACGGCGAAGATTTTATGGTCAACGACGGCCGGATCGAACGGGCCGATCTTGACGGTGGTAACCGCGCCATCATCATTCCTGAAGGCGGAACATTCACGCCGAAGCAAATGCAATGCGACCCGCAACGCAGTCTCATCTATTGGTGCGACCGCGAGGGGATGCGGGTCATGCGGGCCCGGACTGACGGCTCTGATGTCACCGTGCTCGTGCAGACTGGTTCGACTGACGAAGACCGACATAATCGCCGTCTGCATTGTGTCGGCGTCGCGATCGATATTGACGGCGGCTATATCTACTGGACACAGAAAGGCAAGCCAAACGGCGGCGAAGGGCGGATCCTTCGCGCGCCCCTCGATTTGGCCGCGGGCGCCGATCCAGCAAATCGGCAAGACATTGAGATCCTCTTCGACAATCTTCCCGAACCGATCGATCTGGAGTGGGAAGCTAATACCGGTTTCCTCTATTGGACGGACCGCGGCGATCCACCGGATGGAAATACGCTCAACCGTGCAAGGATCCAGGCCGGCCGGCCGCTAGTGCGAGAGATCGTCTTGTCGGGACTCCATGAAGCGATCGGTTTGGCCATCGATCGTAAAATCGACCGCGCCTTCGTCAGCGACCTAGGCGGTTACGTACGGGTCGTCGATCTGGCAAACCCAAGTGATCACAAGACAATATTCTCTGGACACGGTCCATTCACGGGCATCGCCTACGTCGCCGGCTGAGCACGCCACACGCTTCCTCCGCTCAAACTGTCAGGTGGCCGCCATGCTTGATCCCTTGATCCTGTCCCGTCTCCAATTTGCCTGGGTGGTCGCCTGGCACATCGTTTTGCCCGCGTTCACGGTCGGTCTCGCATCCTTCATAGCCTTCATGGAAGGCCGGCATCTTTTTACCGGCAATGCGACCTATCTGCGGATCTCCAGCTTCTGGACCAAGATCTTTGCGATCTCGTTCGGAATGGGGGTCGTGTCCGGGATTGTCATGCCCTTTCAGTTCGGGACGAACTGGAGCCGGTTTTCGGACGCTGCCGCTAATGTCGTGGCGCCACTCCTGGCGTATGAAGGCCTAACGGCGTTTTTTCTTGAAGCGTCGTTCCTCGGCGTGCTGCTCTTCGGCCGAAACCGCGTGCCGCCGTGGGTTCACTTCTTCGCGGCGCTCATGGTCGCGATCGGCACGTTGTCCTCGTCATTCTGGATCCTCGCCACGAACAGCTGGATGCAGACTCCGGCCGGATATGAGATTATCGATGGCCGTTTCTTCGTTAAAGACTGGTTCGAGGTCATCTTCAACCCGTCGTTCCCCTATCGATTGGCGCATACGGTTGTCGCGTTCTACATCACGACGGGCTTTGTCGTTCTCGGCGTCGGCGCCTGGCTGATCCGATCCGGCCGTGCTACCGGCGCAGAGCGGCCCATGATCTCCATGACGCTCTGGTTTCTGCTTTTTCTCGTCCCGGCGCAGATGGTCATTGGCGATCAGCACGGGCTCAACACGCTGAAATACCAACCCGTTAAACTGGCCGCGATCGAGGCGCGGTGGGATACCGCGTCGCGAGCGCCGCTTACCCTGTTCGCGTTGCCGGACCAAGCCAGGCAAACCAACCATTTCAACATCGAGGTGCCCTGGCTTGGAAGCCTGATCCTGACGCATGAGCTGGACGGCACGATCCGGGGTCTGAATGAATGGCCGCGTGATCAGCAACCGCCCGTCGCGATTCCGTTCTTCGCGTTTCGCATCATGGTCGGTGCAGGCCTGCTGATGCTCACGCTGGTGATTGCCGGTAATCTCCTGCGCATCAAAGGCCGGCTCTACGGCAACCGTGTTTTTTTGATCGCATGCCAGTGGGCGGCGCCGCTCGGGTTTGTGGCTGTCATCGCAGGTTGGACGACGACGGAGGTCGGACGTCAACCCTGGACGGTCTATGGCCTCTTGCGGACGGTGGACTCCGTTTCGCCCTCGCTGACGGGCGGCAATGTCCTGTTGTCGTTCGTTGGCTACGTGATTGTCTATCTGATCGTTTTTCCATCCGGTGCTCTGCTGATGGCGAGAGTCATTCGACAAGGACTGAATGGTGGGCGCAATCTCGAACCGGTGGAAGGCGGAACGCCGCAGGCACCGATAGCTGCTTTGGCCGCAACACTGAAGGAGCAGCGGACATGAATGATATCTCCCTCGATTTCGTGTTGATCTGGACACTTATTCTTGGCGTGGGTGTCTTCCTCTACGTGCTGTTGGATGGCTTCGATCTGGGCGTCGGCATGCTGTTCGGGTTTGTCGGCACCACCGCATCACGCAACTTGATCATGAATTCAATTGCGCCGGTCTGGGATGGCAACGAAACCTGGCTCATTCTCGGCGTTGTTGGATTGCTTGCGGCTTTTCCGCTGGCTTTCGCCATCATCATTCCAGCGGTCTATTTCCCGATCGCCGTCATGTTGCTTGCTTTCGCGTTCCGCGGCGTCGCCTTCGAATTCCGCTATCGCGACATCGAACGCAAGTCATTTTGGGACCGTGGGTTTGCGCTTGGTTCGGCGGTCGCGACCTTCTCGCAAGGGGTCGTGCTCGGCGCCTACATTCAGGGGTTCAAAATCGACGGGCGGCAGTTCGTCGGATCAAGCTTTGATTGTTTCACACCATTTTCGGTCGTGACCGGTGTCGCTTTGATGCTCGGCTACACGTTGCTCGGCGCGGGCTGGCTCGTGATCAAGACGGAGGGCGATCTGCAGGCATTCGCACGCAGATCGGGTCGACGGGCGCTGGTCGGCGTCGTCCTGGCGATCGTTCTCGTCAGCGTCTGGACGCCGCTATCCGAGACCGACATCTGGAGCCGCTGGTTCTCCTTCCCGAATCTCATCTTGCTGTTGCCCATTCCAATCTTGACCACTGCGCTCACAACCGTCGCGTGGCGGTCCTTCGGCAGTTCAAAGTCCCAACTCACGCCATTCCTGTCATCGATCGGCCTGTTCGCGCTGTCGTTTCTGGGCATTGCCATCAGTCTGTGGCCGATGATCGTGCCACATCACTACACGCTCTGGCAGGCGGCCTCGTCTGAAAAAACACAAGGCTTTCTGTTGGTTGGGACAGTTTTCCTCTTGCCCATGGTCCTCATCTACACCGCTTGGTGCTACTGGGTGTTCCGCGGAAAAGTGCGCGCAGATCTTGGCTATCATGAGGGTTGAGCATGCGACACCTTCGAAGACAAGCGCACGAAAAGTCCCTAGGGGCGCTGGCGACATTCGTGCTTGCGCTTCCCCTCTCGGGCTGCGGAGTTGAGGGCGCGCCGTCGTTTATTTTCTTCGGTGCGTATTTCCCGGCGTGGTTGATCCTCGTGGCGTTCGCGATCTGCGCAGCCATCATTTTTCGCGCGGTCTTCGTCGCAACACGGCTTTCGGCCGTCCTCCCGTTTCAACTCTTCGTCTGCTCGGCGCTCGGAGCAACTTGTGCACTGGTCGCTTGGTCGGCCTGGTTCGGAAAATGACCATGGGCATCGCTCCCGTTCGCAAAGGCTCGCACAAGCCAATCCGTGGGGAGGCCGCGCTCGTCGCCGAGGATGAGCTCGCGCCGAAACAACCGGTCTTGAATGATGACGGCGCGCGGATTGAGGCTCCCGTGCCGGCGATGAAGACCGCGGGCCGACGCCCGCCGAGGCGCGTCGGCAAAATCGTCTCGCTCGCGATTGTCGCTGCTTGCGTCTATGCCGGCTATTTGGCCGTGCAGCGGGCGGCCAACCTCCCATCCACCGATGATGCCACGATCGATGCCGACGTCGTCCACGTCGCATCCACAGTCGGCGGCCGCATCGTGAAGATCGCCGTCGCCGAGAACGCCTTGGTCGCCGAGGGCGATCTTCTGTTCCAGATTGATCCCGTGCCCTACCAACTGGCCGTCGATCAGGCGCAGGCCGATCTCGATCTCGCCGAAGCGTCGCTCGATACGCAACGACGTGCCCTCGCGACGCAGCAATCGGCAGCAAAAGTTGCCCACGATCAGGTCGAACGAGCCGAGACAAATCTCGATCTGGCCACCCGCAGTGTCGACCGGCTGCGCCCGCTCGCCGTCAAAAGCTATGTGCCTGCCCAACAGCTCGATCAGGCCGAAGTCGCGCGGCGTGATGCGATCACATCCCTCCAGCAGGCGCGCGAACAGGAGGTCGCCGCCGTCCATGCCATCGGAACCACGGCAGCGACTGAGGCCGCGGTCAAGGCCCGAGGCGTCGCTTTGGCTATCGCCAAACGCGCCCTTGAAGATGCGACAGTTCATGCTGCGCATGCCGGGCGCGTGGCCGGTCTTACCGTTTCCTCAGGCGAGATTGTCGCGCCATCGCAGACACTGTTCACATTGGTCAACACGGAAGACTGGTTCGCTGTCGCGAATTTTCGCGAGTTCGATCTTCATGCCATCGCCGCTGGAGACTGTGCGACCGTCTATTCGATGATTGATCGGGAGCGCCCCATCAAAGGGGTCGTCGACGGCATCGGCTGGGGCGTGCTCGATACCGATCGTATCAATCTGCCGCGCTCGGTGCCGCTCGTCGAGCGATCGCTGAACTGGGTCAGGGTGGCGCAGCGGTTTCCGATCAGGGTCCGTCTCGAAAAACCTGATCAGATGTTGATGCGGCTGGGTGCCAGCGCGGTCGTGGAGGTGAAACATGGCAGCGCTTGCGGTTGATGTCCGTCCGGTGCCTGTCCGGCGATTTCTGTCCCAGCTGGCGCCGTCTGCCGGCAGGGTCGAGTTCGCCATCCGGCTCGCCATTGTTTGTGCGCTGACGACGCTGGTCGCCGAGATCTACCAGACGCCCGAACCCGCCTTGACCGCCTATCTCGGCTTTTTCATCGTGAAGACGGACAAGGTGACGAGCATCCTGATCAGCTGCGTGATGACCGTACTCGTCACGATCGTCATTACTGCACTGATGCTTGTCGCCAGGATTTCTATCGATGAACCGCTCTGGCGCTTCGTCTTGATGGCGGCTGTATCGTTCTGTCTGCTCTTTGCCACGTCAGCGAGCAAATTACGGCCGGTCGGTGCGAGCGTCGCCCTGATTGGTGTCTACGCAATCAGCGAGCTCGGCAGTGCCCCGGTTGGTGAAGCCGCGACGCGGGCGTTGCTCTATGCGTGGCTGTTCATCGGAATTCCCGCAGGCGTCTGCATCGTCGTCAATCTTCTCGTCGGCCCGTCACCCCGCCGATTGGCCGAACGCGCGCTGGCGCATCGACTGACTGCGGCGGCGGAGTTGCTGCGATGGCCTGACGCCCGGTCCAGACAGACGGTCAAGTCGGTGCTGGGCGAAGGCGTATCCGAGATCCGGACCTGGCTGAAGCTGGAAAGGATGGCGCAGACCTCGTCCCCGGCGGATATCGTCGCACTCGAACAGGCTGCGACTTCGATCACGCCCATTCTGCTGCTGGTCGCTCTCATCGAT
>JARLJB010000166.1 GCA_031291415.1 Telmatospirillum sp. | reverse complement strand
TCAGCACCAGCATGCACTCGGCATGGTCTTCCATCCGGGCCTGAAGGTAGACCCCGTCGGCCCAGACGTACACGTAGCGCCGCGCCGACAGGTCGCGCTTCTGCCAGCCGTCGTATTCGCCCTGCCATTCGCCGGTCAGGCGCGACACCACCGACGGCGACAGGTTTGGGGCGTCCTTGCCCAACAGCGCGGTCAACGCCTCCTGGAAGTCGCCAGTCGAAAGACCCCGCAAATAGAGAACCGGCAGCAGCGCATCCAGGCTCTTCGTCCGCCGCGCCCACAGCGGCAGGATTGCCGAGGTGAAGCGGATCCGGTCCTCGCCTTCGGCGCCGCGATCTCGGATCTTCACCCGAGACACTTCGACCGGGCCGATCCCGGTCTGGATCGCACGTTCCGGACCGTGGCCATGCCGGACGACACGGTCGCGGCCATCGGCAAGCTTCCGATCCTTCATGGCGGCGAGGAACGCCTCGGCCTCCATCTCGACAGCCTGCGCCAGCAGCTGCCGCGCGCCCGACCGCAGGATGCTGGTCAGGGGATCGTCGAATTCGTCGGGCTGGCGAAGTCGGACAACGGTGCTATTCTCTTCCATGGCGTATCGCTCTCCTTCAGAGAGGTTCGGGATGGCTGGTTACCTTCCCCGATACGCCGCCTTTCTCAGCCCGTCATCACCCAGTTTCCCCCATAGCTCCTCATGACCGGCGGTCAGACGGTTGTGGACATGGCGCCAATGATCCGGCGCAGCCGCAACCGGATCGATGCCGGCTGCCTCCACCGCGTCGATCGATTGCAGCACCCGTTCGACCTTCGGCCAGCCATCGATCTTCAACAGGATGTCACCGCCCGGCCGTACGAACGGTAGCGTCTGATAGGCTTCGCCTTCATTGACAGTTCGCACGATATCGATGCGCGAAATCACCGTGCCGAAATCGTTCGATGCCCAGCGGACAAAGGCAAAGATACTGCCGGGGGCGAAGCTGACGACACGGCGGCGGCGATCGATGATCTGATCGTGTACGGGATGCCCGAAGCGGATCCAGTGTTCGATCTTCTTTTCCACCCAGGTCAGTTCGACGTGGGTCAGGCGTGGCGGCATCTGCGGCGGCGTGGGTAGCGCAATGTCGCCGGGCTGCACCGGGCGGGCGGAACGGTGACCGTTCATGTGGGGTCTCCTGTGTCATCAGGGAATTCTCGGGCAAGCAGTGCGCGCAGCATGTCGGCGACGGTCTGCCCGTGTTGGAATGCGATGATCTTGATCCGCCCGCGCAGGGCGGGCGTGATGTCGATGGTGAGCCGGGCGGTGAACACGGCGTCGGCGGATGATGTCGGGATTGGCGCGGCCTCGGCGGTCTTGACCCAGTCGTCGGGGCTGGCGGGACGAGCGGCGAAGCCGCGCCGGACGGGGCGCGTCATGGCTTTAGACCTCCGACCTCTCTGGTCAGTGCGGCGATCTCACGCGACGCCGGACTGAAATCATCGAGTTCAAACGCAAGCCGCCCGGACTGCGCGGCATCAGCAAAAACGACGCGCTGGCCGATGGTCGATCTGAGAACTGGCGGGTCGTGATCGCCGAGCGTCTCGGCCGTCTCGCGAGCGATAATCGTGCGGGCGCCGCATCGGTTCATGATGAAGCGGGCGGTAAGGCCAGGACGAAACACCCGTGCCTCATCGAGGAGCTTCAGCATCTCGGCCGACGCCCAGCCATCAAAAGGCGATGGCTGCACAGGGATCAATACCACGTCGGCGGCGAGCAACGCCGACCGCATCAAACCCGCGACACGCGGCGGCCCGTCGATGACGACATGGTGGTGATCCCTGGCGATCTCCGGCACCTCACGGTGCAGTGTGTCGCGCGCCAGGCCGACGATCCCGAACAGCCTCGGCAGCCGCTCTCGTGCGCGCTGCTCCGACCAGTCGAGAGACGAGCCTTGCGGATCGGCATCGATCAGCGTGATCCGCTGTCCTCGCCGAGCCCATTCGCCCGCCAGATGCAGCGCCAGCGTCGTCTTGCCGACCCCGCCTTTTTGATTGAGGAGCGCGACGATCATCGTCTCTCTCCCGGCTTAGCTCTCTTTGGCGGCTGCGGAACGTTTGAGGTACCGGAAACCGCAAAGGCGGATTTACTGAAAGACGTATTCCCAGTATTCGTTAGAGAGATATTTGGTTGAGCCAATTTCTCGGCCCGGCCTGGGATGTTATCCACAGGGCCGAGGGCCAAAAAAGAGTTAGATTCATCTTGGTTATATAAGTTAAGTCCCGGAATTACCGTTTCAGGCCAGAGGGTTAATTGGCGACTTTGCGCCTGATCTCCCGATAGTGCTGCGCCTGATATCCCGATACCCCTTGCGCCTGATCTCCCGAGTGTATCCACAGCCTTATCCACAGGGCCTGTGGAGGAGTTCACCGGCACGATACGCAGTAGCTCTCCTTTGTCGTCGCGCTCGATCCGAAGGCGATAACCAGGCAACGGCTGGCGCTGTGTGATGGTGCGGATATCGATCGCGAAATCTGAAACACGCGCGAGGCTGCCGGATTTTTCGTGGAGGTGCGCTATCTCAAACGCCCAGCCGTTCGGTTGACGGCCGGCGTGCTTGCGGGCCACGCGATAGAGCCAGCGTTCGATGCCGCCGGTCAGCCGGAAGTATGCCGGATCGATCGAGAGAACCAGCGAGCGGTCAATGACGCCTCGATAGAACCAATCGGGAAGCACGAACTCCATGCCCTCGACCTGGCCTTTGCGCGTGCGGCACTCCTCCCATTCGTTGATCCAGGAAAACAAATGCCGGCGCCAATGCTCGCCATGTCGAATCGTGGTGCGAATGGACGTCGACTGCAGGCGCGTCAGCGCGCTTTTCAGCAGCTTGTAGTCGCTGGCGCCTGTCTCGCGTCCAATGGCGGTGAGGAGTTGGTAGGGCGTAAACCGCATGAACCGGGAGGTCTGAAGCCCCTCGTTCTCGGCCTCGACGAGCTGGCTGGCAGCCCAGATCAGCACATCGGCGTCCCAGATTGTCGCCATGCCGTGCTCGGGCACGGCGTAAACCTCGACCTTCACGTCACCGGCCTCGTAGAGGATCGGGGTGACCCGCCTTGTCTTGGCGAGCGAGAAGAACGGCCGTTCCATGAGGTCGCGTTGATCGCGTGGACTGGCGTCGCCGGTGGCGACAACAAAGGGATCGAGCTTGGTTCGCTCGCTGGTGATGAGGCGGCGCGTCATGACCGGCACCTCAGCGAGCGAAGCGGCCGGAATGAGCCTGCGGCGCCGGACTGTGCCGCTTCGCCGGCAGCACCGATCCCCGCGGATCTGAGGTCGAGGTGACTGCACCGCGATCGGCCCAGGCTTGCAAGTCGTCGACCGAGTAGACGACGCGACCGCCGAGCTTGCGATAGGCCGGACCGGTTCCGTAGGTCCGATGTTTTTCCAGCGTGCGGCCGGATAGGCCGAGAAACCGGGCAGCCTCTGGGGTTCGCAGGAAGCGCGGCGGCAGATTGGTGGCGTTGGGCAACATGATCGGGCCTCCGTGGCGGAAATGGTGCTCGCTGCCGGTTGGCGGCGAACCAGGGCCACGGTGGAGGAGAAAGTCCGGCATGGGGGAGTGGGAAGTTAGGAGGGCCTAAATACCCACCCCCTGGTTCGGCACCATCGGGGTTACTTTCGTCGTCGATGACGAAGCAGCGAACGATATCCGCCAGCGATCATGGTGAGGGCGTCCTTGACCAGGGCCATCGTCGCGTCGCGCAAGGCGGATGTCTTCCAGGGCTCCGACGCGACACGGGGAGCGCCGAAGACAACATCGGCGATTTCGCGATAGGTCGCGCCGTTCCTATGGCCGTCGACCGCTTGTAGCATCCGGCGAGCGCGTCGGACTTGCTGCGGCGTAAGCCGCGTGTCGGGCGGCGCGGCTCTTCCTTGCAATCCTTGGAGCAGCCGTGCAATTGCTTCGATGCGATCGAAGCCATGGGCATCAAGCGGCACGACGGCGGCCAATGCTGTGCCCGCGGGGAGATCGGCCCGTTGCATCACGTGGATGCGCTGCCCGTTACTCGGATCGAACAGCCGGTGAATACCATCGTCATCTTCGATGGCGTCGAGTTCTAACAATTGGCGGCCGAAATTGCCTTCACTTGTGATGAATTCCGGAACCTCGATCAGATAGAGAGCACTCGTGTCGTCTTCCAACGACCAGAAAATGCGCGCCTCGCTGGCTCTGAGATCTGGGCGAACGGGGAGGAAGTAACCCCCAATTCTGCCGGATCAGCGTGATCCGCGATCGAGTTGACAGATGTTTGTCGGCCGCCTCGGCAAAATCGTTTTGGTACCCAGCATTGCGGCGGAGCCATTCCCAGGCCAGATCCGGGGCGGCAATGTCGTCGAGAAAATCATACTCCGAAGACACTTGCCACCGGGAAACGTCAGGCGTCATCGTTGTCCTCCAGCCGTCGCACCGACTTCGGTTGTTGGGCCGGGCAGGATTCCCGCATGAGACGTTTGTCGGAAGTCCCAGGGTGCGCAACAGGTGGTGCTACTCGGGCATCACCAAGAGTTCAGTGGACGCTGCCGTCGCGCAATAACTGGCGGTAGCCGTGTTCCGTCATCCAGCGGGCGCGGGCCAGATGCGTATCGTGGACATGACGCGCCCGTTCCGGTTCGTGCTCGGGATCGAGGCCAAACAGGACAGAAACAGCCTTGCGCCAATCAGCGCCGTCTGTCGCTGCATCGAGCAGTCGCATATAGAGCTTCATATGCTGCCGGTCATAAGCCGTCAGCTCCGCGCTCTCGGGCGGTTCGTCTAGAAAATCGTCTTGCGCCATATCAGTCCCCAGCGAGCCATTTTAATTAAATTTGAGCCAATTGTGAATAGCGCTCCCCGTTTCGGAGCGTTCCACAAGTCTGGGATGATGTGGGCCTGAGACGGCTATGTGTTGCGCTTTTGGGCGCGGATTCAGGACGGATCGCGAAATGCGGCTTTCCCATGAACGAGCATGACCCCTTCACTCTGGTCAGACGTCAAAAAGACAATGCCGTTGGCCTCCAACGCCCGACGGACCTGATCACGCGTTGTCTCGAACACCCTGAGATCGTTTTCCGATTCAAGGCGTTTCAACGCGGTCAGGGATACCAGGGCCTTTTCAGCGAGCGTCTCCTGCGTCCAACCCAGTAACGCGCGCGCGGCCCTTATCTGTCGGGCGATGATCATGCATGATCACCTCCTACAGACCCGAACTGGCGCGCCAGAACTACGACTAATATAGTTGCTCTAGCTAGATTGATCGAGTGGAAATGACGCTGAAATCATCTGTTTGTCGGTTTGGGGAAGACCTGATTCAGTTGCTCTTGGCGAGCCGGGCGTTGCCCGGCGAGCATCGGCCGTTGCTTTGACACGGCCGATCGCGCCGATCCGCATACCGGATCGGCGCAAAATTTCGGGCAAACGGCTATGGCCTGCGACAATGCGCAATCCCGTAGTCTTGTAAAACCTGAGATCCGTGCATCCGGATTTGCGGATGCACGGATCTCAGTCTTTCAGGCGGCCCGTTCCATCAGCTTTTTTGCCTTGGCCTCGAGCTCAAGCCGACTGTCCTGATGGGACTTGGTGCGGGCAAGAGCCGTGATCCCCTGCACAAAGTCGAAAATGCTCTCGGGCTTGCGGCCTTCTTCGCTGAGCACGGTTTCGATGATCTTGGTGGTTTCTGGCTTGGAGAAGCCGCGCTTGCGCAAGAAACCCTCGCGGTCTTCGTCGGTGCGTGCGACGATCCGCTCGCGGGCGGCCTTGATGCCCGCCACAAAGGGGGCGGGCGAGGAATTAGCAAAGCTGGTCAGTGCCGGCGCTGCCTCATGGGCAAATCGTTGCGCGGCGAATTTCGAATGCCGGATGCTGATTTCCTCGAAACCCTCAACTCCCCAAAGATTGCGGTTCTGGCAGACGGCGCGGAGATAGAACGACGCAATGCCGAGCGTCTTCGATCCGACTTCCGAGTTCCACGCATAGAACCCCCTGAAATACAGATCCGGCTCGCCATTGGGCAGTCGTCCGGCTTCAATGGGATGGGTATCGTCGACGAGAAACAAGAACACGTCGCGGTCGCTGGCATAGAGGGTGACCGCGCCCACACACCCCTTCATGCCTAGTCATGGGAACTGGGCACGCGGCCGTCGAAACCTCGATCGGCCTTGCGGGCTCCGGACGGGGTCGCCGCCATCCCCGCCGCCGCACTCGATCCGCCCCACTGTGCGGCGTCTCCTGCGGTCCCCGCGCTTGTTCCTCGGGTCGCTACCGAGGCGAGCAAAGCCGTCAATCGGTCCGGCTGAAACAGCTTTTCAACCAGATGGCCGGTCACAAGGTCATCGAGCTGCTGCATCGGGATGGACCTACCCTTGCAGCCGGTCTTGCCCTGACGGGCGCTGGTCGAGCAGGCGTAATACTTGTGAACTTTGCCTGATTTCGAGGTGCCGGTGCGCAAGGTCATCGCCGCGCCGCATCCCGCGCAGGTGGCGATGCCGGTGAACAGGATCGGTCCGGTGACGACGCGCGGAGCGGCAACGTGGGGATCTCGCATCTTGAGCGAAGAAGCGACCGCATCGAATTCGGCCTGCGCGATGATCGGCGGCACGTCGACCACGACCTGTTCACTTTCCGGCTTGTCGCGGCGCGTCTTGGCGCACCGCTTGTTGAACACCGCCTTCCCGACGTACACAGGATTGATCAGGATGGTGTGAACG